>JAQIJP010000008.1:0-71784 GCA_036946185.1 Aeromicrobium erythreum | reverse complement strand
GCGACTGCGCCGACGCGATGGCCCCGGTGACCCGCTTGTTCTCGATCGGGACGTCGTCCGGGATCTTCATCGTCTGGAGGATCCAGTTGACCCAGTCCGCCTTGAACAGGCGCATGAGGTCGTCCTCGAGCGAGAGGTAGAACCGCGTCTCGCCCGGGTCGCCCTGACGGCCGGAGCGACCCCGGAGCTGGTTGTCGATGCGCCGCGACTCGTGCCGCTCGGTGCCGATCACGGCGAGGCCGCCGGCGGCGGCGACCTCCTCCTTCTCGTCCTCGACCTGCTGCTCGATCTTCTCGAGCGTCGCGGGCCAGGCCGCGCTGTACTCCTCGGCGTTCTCGAGCGGGTCGAGGCCCTGCTTGCGCAGCTCGGCGTCGGCCAGGAACTCGACGCTGCCGCCGAGCATGATGTCGGTGCCTCGGCCGGCCATGTTGGTGGCGACCGTGACGGCACCCTTGTGGCCGGCCATCGCGACGATCGACGCCTCACGCTCGTGCTGCTTGGCGTTCAGGACCTCGTGCGGGATCCGGCGCTTCTTGAGCAGCTTGGAGAGCCGCTCGGACTTCTCGACGCTCGTCGTGCCGACGAGGACCGGCTGGCCCTTCTCGTGCCGCTCGGCGATGTCGTCGACGACGGCGTTGAACTTGGCCTCCTCGGTGCGGTACACGAGGTCGGGCTGGTCGACGCGGGCCACCGGACGGTTGGTGGGGATCGGGACGACGCCGAGCTTGTAGATCTTGTCGAACTCGCTCGCCTCGGTCATCGCCGTGCCGGTCATGCCGGAGAGCGTGTCGTAGAGCCGGAAGTAGTTCTGCAGCGTGATGGTCGCGAGCGTCTGGTACTCCTCGCGGACCTGCACGCCCTCCTTGGCCTCGATCGCCTGGTGCAGGCCCTCGTTGTAGCGACGGCCGTCGAGGATGCGGCCCGTGTGCTCGTCGACGATGAGGACGGCGCCGTCCATGACGACGTAGTCCTTGTCGCGCTTGAAGAGCTCCTTGGCCTTGATGGCGTTGTTCAGGAAGCTGATGAGCGGGGTGTTGACGGCGTCGTAGAGGTTGTCGATGCCGAGCTGGTCCTCGACCTTCTCGATGCCGTCCTCCGTGACGGCGATCGTGCGCTTCTTCTCGTCGACCTCGTAGTGCTCGTCGAGGGTCATCGCCCCGACGATGCGGGCGAACTCGCCGTACCACTTGACCTCGTCCTCGGTCGGGCCCGAGATGATGAGCGGCGTGCGGGCCTCGTCGATGAGGATCGAGTCGACCTCGTCGACGATGGCGAAGTTGTGGCCGCGCTGGACGCAGGACTCGATGTCGTCGGCCATGTTGTCGCGCAGGTAGTCGAAGCCGAACTCGTTGTTCGTGCCGTACGTGATGTCGCAGGCGTAGGCGTCGCGACGCTCGGCGGGCGTCATGGACGGCAGGATCATGCCGACGGTCAGGCCCAGGAAGGTGTAGACGCGGCCCATCCACTCGGCGTGGTAGCGCGCCAGGTAGTCGTTGACGGTGACGACGTGGACGCCCTTGCCGGACAGGCCGTTGAGGTAGGACGGCAGGGTCGCGACGAGGGTCTTGCCCTCACCGGTCTTCATCTCGGCGATGTTGCCCAGGTGCAGCGCGGCGCCGCCCATGACCTGGACGTCGAAGTGGCGCTGGCCGAGCACGCGGCTCGCGGCCTCGCGGACCGTGGCGAACGCCTCGGGCATGAGGTCGTCGAGCGTCTCCCCGCCCTCGAGGCGCTCCTTGAACTCCGCGGTCATGCCGCGCAGCTCGTCGTCGGTCATCTCGCGGAACTCGTCCTCGAGCGCGTTGACCTGCTTCGCGATCGCCTCGAGCTGACGAAGGATCTTGCCTTCGCCCATGCGGAGGATCTTGTCGATGACCTTGGGCACGGGAACGTACTCCTGGGTTGGAAAGTGTGACCGTCCCGCAGTCTATGCCTCGCGTCCTGACGTGGAGGGCGCGGGCGGACCACCGGACGTGGCGTGGCTCACGCGCCGACGGCGTGCGCGAGGTCGGCGGCGAGGTCGCCGCGCTCGCCGACCACGACCTGCTCGAGGCCGAGCCACCCTGCCAGGAGCCGCAGCTCCGCGGCCAGCTCCGGCACGGTGTGCCCGGGCGCGGACGGCTCGGACCACGCGCCGTGGACCAGGAGCCGGCCGCCGGCGCGGTCGGCCTTGAGGTCGACCCGGGCGACGAGCGCGTCGCCGAGCAGGAACGGCAGGACGTAGTAGCCGTACTGGCGCTTGGCCTCGGGGACGTAGATCTCGATCCGGTAGCGGAAGTCGAAGAGCTGCTCGGTGCGGGGTGCGCTCGAAGACGAGCGGGTCGAACGGGCTGAGCAGGGCGCGCGCGCCGACCCGGCGCGGCGTGACGGCCTCGTGGTGCCGGTAGGCCGGACGGGACCAGCCCTCGATCGCGACCGGCTCGAGGACGCCGTCGTCGACGAGCGACGCGACCGCGCGGGCGGTGGGCTCCGGCGCGAGCCGGAAGTAGTCGCGCAGGCACGGGACCGTGCCGACGCCCAGGGCCCGGGCGGCGTGCTCGACGAGAAGGCGGTGGGCCTGCTCGGGGTCGGGCGGCTCCGTGGCGAGCACGGCGGGCGGCAGCACGCGCTCGGGCAGGTCGTACTCGCGCTCGAACTGGGCGGTGCGGCGGGCCGCCGTCACCTCGCCGGTGTAGAAGAGGTACTCGAGCGCCTGCTTGGCCTCGGACCAGTTCCAGCCCCAGTGGTCGCGGACCCGCTCGGTGTCCTCCTCGATCTGACGGGCCGTGAGGGGCCCGCGCGCCCGCACGTCGTCGAGGACGCTCGTGACGAGCTCGGGCTTCTCCTCGGCGATCCGCCGCGGCCCGCCCCACAAGCCCCGACGCTCCTGCATCCGCCACCGGAAGGCGGGCCAGAGCCGCACGTCGAGCAGGGCCGCCTCGTGCGCCCAGTACTCGACGACCCGCCGCGGCGCGCGACCCGCGGCACGGTGCAGCAGCTCGCGGTCGTAGGGCCCGAGCCGGGAGAACAGCGGCATGTAGTGCGCCCGGACGAGCACGTTGACGGAGTCGATCTGCAGGAAGCCGAGGCGGCGGACGACCGCGTTGAGGTGCGACGCCCCGGGGGTCGCCCGGGGCCGCGGGCGGGTGAACCCCTGCGCCGCGAGCGCCGTCCGGCGGGCCTGCAGCCGCGTCAGCGTCGTCATGGGCCCATCGTGGCGCACCCCACCGACACGACGGGCCCGACCCGGGACGGGGCGACGGCGACCGGCCGGCTCAGCCGTCGATGAGGTTCGTGCGGACCGCGTACATGGCGGCCTCCATGCGCGACTTCATCTGCAGCTTCTCGAGCATGTTGCGGATGTGGTTCTTGACCGTGTTCTCGCTGATGAAGAGCTCCTCGGCGATCTCGCGGTTGCTCAGGCCCCGCGCCACGAGGCGCAGGACCTGGAGCTCGCGCGCCGTGAGGGCCGCCGGGGTGGGGTTCGGCGTGCGCGACATCTGCACGAACTCGTCGAGCAGCTTCGTGGCCATGCTGGGCGAGATGAGCGACTGCCCTGCCGCGACGAGCCGGACGGCCTCCGCGACCTGGTCGTACGTCGAGCCGTCCTTCAGCAGGTAGCCGGAGGCCCCGCTCTTGATCGACTCGTAGAGGTCGGACTCGTCGTCGCTCGCGGTCAGCATGATGATGCCGGTCGAGGGCGAGATCGCCTTGATCGCCCGGCACACGTCGACGCCGGAGCGGCCGGGCATGCGGACGTCGAGCAGCACGACGTCCGGCGGGGTGGTCTCGACGGCCGCGACGGCCTTGTCGCCGTCGTCGACCTCCTCGAGCTCCAGCGTCTCGTCGGCCCCGAGGACCATCGAGACGCCACGGCGGAAGAGCTCCTGGTCGTCGACGAGGAGCACCCGGATGTTCGCCTCGGCGCCGGTCACGCAGGCATCATGCCACGAACGCCCAGGAACCGCCGGTCATCCGGGTGTCCCGTCATGCGTCAGGATCCGTCGGTGACGTCGAGGTGGATGACGCCGTAGTCGTAGCCCTTGCGCAGGTAGACGACGCTCGGACGCATCGAGTCCTTCTCGAGGAACAGGTAGAAGTCGTGGCCGACGAGCTCCATCTCGTAGAGCGCCTGCTCGAGCGTCATCGGCGCGCCCTGGTGGGTCTTCTCGCGGACCACGAGGGGGCAGTCCTCACCTTGCACCTCGATCGGTCCCACGTGGTGGGTGTCGGTCGGCGTCTCGCCGGAGACCTCCTCCAGCAGCGCGGCCGGGACGTCGGCGGTCGCCTCGGCGAGCGACTGGGGCCGGTGCTGGCCGCGGCTCGTCCGCCGCCGGTCGACGGCCTTGCGCAGGCGCGACTCGAGCTTGTCGATGGCCGCGTCGAGCGCGGAGTGCTGGTCGGTGGACGCGGCCTCGGCCCGGACGGCAGGGCCCCGCGAGCGCAGGGTCATCTCCACCCGGGCGGCCTTGTCGTGCTGGCGCGGGTTCTTCTCGTGCGTGACCTCGACCTCGACGCGCTGGATCCGTTGGCGCTGGTCGTACTTCTCGACCCGGTGGAGCTTCTCCTCGACGTGCTGGCGGAAGCGGTCCGAGATCTCGCTGTTGCGGCCCTTGACGACGATTTCCATGGGGATCCTCCAAACGATCGACCAACATCACATGGCTAGGACGTTAGCCCTGCGGCCCACGACCCGCCAGGGTTCGGCGCCGAGCAATCTCGACCGCGGCGACGACCGCGGCCCCGACGACCGGGACCCCGGCGCCCGCGAGCGCCGTGATCCCGGCGGCGAGCGTCGACCCGGTCGTCGTGACGTCGTCGACGAGCACGGCCGCCGGTCCGCCACCGTCGGTCGCCCGGCGCACCGCGAACGCACCCGCGACGTTGCGTCGCCGCTCCGCGGCGGACAGGTCCGCCTGGTCGCGCGGCTGGCGCACGAGCCGCAGCAGCGGCACGACCTGCGTGGGCAGGCCCACCTGCGCGAGGGTGTCCACGGCGTGGTCGGCGATCTCGCGCACGTGGTCGCGACCACGCCGGCGACGGTTGGCCCGCGTCGTCGGCACGGGGACCAGCACGAAGGTCCCCGGCGCCCGGGCGTCGGCGACGACGGCGGCGACGGACGCCGCGAGCAGGCGCCCCAGGTCCGGGGCGACCACGCGACACCCCCGTTCCTTCCAGGCCACCAGCACGCGGGCCGCCGTGGCGTCGTACGGGACCGCGGCCCGCACCAGCTCGTCGCCTGGCACGAGGTGCGGGCGGGGCCGCAGCCGCCGCCGGCACGTCCCGCAGAGGCCCCGCTCCCCCGCCCCGCAGCCCGGGCACCGGGCCCCGAGCACGAGGTCGTCCCACGCCGTCGCCCACGCCCGTCCGCCCACGTCGTCCAGCGTGGTCGCGACGGCGTCGGACGTCACGGTCCGCGACGGCGGCTGTGGGGTCCGGGCGTCGCTCAGGGCGACGTGGACAGGTCGACGACGTCGCGCGTCCGGAGCACGCGCCACGTGTCGCCGGGCGGCTGGTGCCACAGCCGGCCGCGGTCGTCGAGCACCCAGCGCGGCGGGTCGACCGCCGAGCCGCGGGCGAGCAGCCGCGGTCCCACGTCCGGCAGCAGCGAGACGCCGCCGGCCACGCCGCTCGTGAGCCCGGAGCCGTCGATCGAGACCCGGCGCACCTGCAGCCCGAGTCGGGTCGTGCCGAGCAGCTCGACGACGCTCGCGTCGAGCCAGCCGCCCGAGCGCACGGTCGACACCGACGGCGCGAGCCGGCGCAGGTCGCCGACGCGGGTCACCTCGCCGGCCCGGTCGCGGGCCACCGGCGCGAGCAGCAGCTCGGTCCGTCCGTCGCGCCGGCCCGTCACGACGACGTGGCCGCCGTCCGGCGACACCGCGAGGCTCGTGACGACGACCTGGTCCAGGCCCGGCACCTCCAGCGTGCGCAGACGCGCCGGTGGACCGACCCGCAGCCGCGTGCCGCCCGGCCGGTCCGCGACCCACAGCATCCGCTGCCCGTCCCACGTCAGCGCGCTCGCCGCCACGGCCGGCAACCGGCGGACGGTGCCGCCCTGCAGACCCTGGACCCGCACGGCACCGCCCTGGTCGACGATGCCGGCGGCGTCGCGGTCGCCGACCGCGACTCGGGACGCCCCGGCGGCGTCGCGTCCCCACGGGCCGTCGACCGGCTCGGCGGAGTCGCCGTCGACCTGGCGCAACCGGTCGCCGGCCAGCGCGTAGGCCACCGGGCTCCCGCCCGACGGCCCGAAGCGGCCCCAGTCGCTCAGGTCGTTGACGGGCTCGCCGTTCGGGGACAGCACCGGCGAGCCGCCGGTGATCCGCACCCCGTCGAGGTCGGGCACCTGGCGCAGCGTCCACACGACCTGGGCGGCGAGCCGGTCGAGGTCGCCGGCGGTGCGACCACCCAGCTCGACCGTGAACGCGACGTCGGCGACCCGGTCGGCGACCGGCACCGACGGGCGCAGGGACGAGCGGCTCGGGACGTACGTTCGCAGGAACCGGTCGTCGTCCGGCCCGGCGGCGAGAGCCGCGACGAGGGCGGTCGGGAGCTGGCCGCCGATCGGCAGGTGCACGACGCGCGGCACGAGCCGCTGGCCGGGGCGGTCGAAGAAGAACACGTCGAAGGCGCGGTAGTAGTCGTCGAAGAACCGGCTGCTCACGAGGGTCCCGCTGGGCGGGTCGGTGATGCGCCACTGCCCCTTGACCTTCACGAGCCGCAGCCGCTCGTCGAGGTCGTCACCGCGACCGTAGCGACCCGTGGGACCGAGGACGGCCCGCGTCGAGGCCGTCAGACGCACGATCGCCCCCGTCCCGTCCTGGGTGCGGTCGACCTCGTCCGGACGGGCCGACACCTGGCTCACCTCGTGCGCGCCGTACACGACGGTGCGCCGGCTCGCGCGCCACGACCGCGCCGCACCCGGCGTCAGGAACTCCGAGGCCGTCGCGGTCGTCACGGGGTACGCGAGCATCGCGTCGAGGTAGCCGCGCACGATCTCCTCGGGCGAGGCGCCCACCCGAGGGCCGGCCGGCGAGTACCGCACCGTCGTGCGGGCCTGGCCGTCGTCGCCGCGCGCGGTCGTGACGGGGCCGTCGTCGGGGATGCCGGTGCAGGCCGCGAGCACGAGGGCCGCGAGCACCGCCAGCGCGAGGCTGCGCCGCCACCTCATGCGAACACCGCCGTGGCCGCGGGCTCGGAGACGATCGTGCCGTCACGACGGACGACGCGCGGCAGCGTGAGGACGAACTCGGCCCCCTGGCCCTCGCGGCCCCAGGCCAGCAGCGACCCGCCGTGGAGCGTGGCGTCCTCGCGCGAGATCGCGAGGCCCAGCCCGGTGCCGCCGTGCGCCCGGGCGGGGTCGGCGCGCCAGAACCGGTCGAAGACCCGCAGGTTCTCGTCGCCCGACAGGCCGATGCCGAAGTCCCGCACGACGAGCGAGACCCGGTCCGGCGCCCGGCCCACCTCGACCTCGACGACGTCGGACCCGCTGTAGCGGGCGGCGTTGGCCAGCAGGTTGCGCACGACCCGCTCGACGCGCCGCACGTCCGCCTCGACCACCGCGGGGGTGTCGGCGCCGACGAGCCGCACCCGGATCCCGTGCCGGGCCAGGACGGGGTCGTCGAGGGCACGGCGCGCGACGGCCGACAGGTCGACGCGGTCGAGCTCGAGCTGGGCGGCGCCGGCGTCGAAGCGGCTCAGGTCGAGCAGGTTGACGAGGAGCTCCTCGAACCGGTCCAGCTCGCGCTTGAGCAGCTCTGCGGAGCGCGCCGTCTGGGGGTCGAACCGGCCGCGGGCGTCGTACAGGACCTCGCTGGCCATCTGCACCGTCGTGAGCGGTGTGCGCAGCTCGTGGGACACGTCCGAGACGAACCGCTGCTGCAGCCGCGACAGGTTCTCCAGCCGCCGGATCTGGTTCTGCAGGCTCGACGCCATCTGGTTGAACGACGTGCTGAGCCGCGCGATGTCGTCCTCGCCGCGCACGAGCATCCGCTGCTCGAGGCTGCCGGAGGCGAACCGCTCGGCGATGCGGCGCGCCAGCCGGACCGGGTTGAGCACCTGGCGCGACACGAGCCAGGCGACGGCCCCGACGAGCAGGACCATCACCCCGCCGCCCGCGAGCAGCGCGTTCCGCACGAGCGCGAGGGTCTGCTGCTGGTCGCGCAGCGAGTAGACGTAGAACATCGCGTAGGCGTCACCGGTGCCCGGCGAGCGCAGCCGCTGACCGACGACGAGCGCGGGCTCGGTGCCCCCGCCCTCGCGCGGGATCGCGGAGTAGCGCCACAGGACGCCCGAGCGACGCTCGACCGAGCGCCGCAGGTCCGCAGGGATCGCCGACTCGTCGAGCGCCGACGACGACCGGACCGGCACCTGCTGGCCCGCGCCGGCGAGCGGGCCGGCCAGGACGACCTCGTGGCTGCGCGGGGCGTCGCGCGGGCCGGTGAGCGAGTCCACCAGCTGGTTGAGCGTCTGCGCCTGCGTGGCCGGGTCGGTCACGACGGCGGCGTCGAACTGAGCCTGGGCCGACTCGAACCCGACGCGGGCCTCGCCGATCGCCGCGTCCCGGCGGCTGTCGGTCAGCCCGTCCGACACCCGCGCGAGCAGGGCCCAGCCGGTCAGCACGACGACGAGCGCGCTCAGCACGATCGTGCTGACGACGACCCGGGCCTGGATCGAGCGACGCCACACCCCCACCGCCCCGCGGAGCCTCATGCGGTCCTCGCCGTCAGTCCGGGGCGATCGCCTGGTAGCCGACGCCGCGCACGGTCCGGATCACGCGCGGGTCCTCGGCGTCGTCCTCGATCTTGGAACGCAGCCTCGTCATGTGGACGTTGACGAGCTTCGTGTCGCCGGGGTGGTGGTAGCCCCACACGGTCGTCAGCAGCTCCTCGCGCGTGAAGACGTGCTCGGGCCGGCCCAACAGGCAGGCGAGCAGGTCGAACTCGAGCGGCGTCAGCTCGAGCGGCTGACCGGCGCGGGTCACCGTGTGCGCGCCCGGGTCGAGCACGATGTCGCCGAACTCGAGCGGGTCGCGGCCCGTGTCGGAGCGGCGCAGCCGGGCCCGCACGCGCGCGACGAGCTCGGTGTTCTTGAACGGCTTGGTGATGTAGTCGTCCGCGCCGGCCTCGAGCCCGCGCACGACGTCCGGGGTGTCGGACTTGGCCGTGAGCATGATGATCGGGACGGCCGAGGTCGCCCGGATCTGTCGGCACACGGCCATCCCGTCCATGCCGGGCAGCATGAGGTCGAGCAGCACGAGGTCGGGCTTGAACGACGCGAAGGCGTCCATCACCTCGGTGCCGGACCGGACCACCTGCGTCGTCAGGCCCTCGCCGTCGAGGACGATCCCCAGCATCTCGGCCAGGGAGGCGTCGTCGTCGACGACGAGGACCCGATCGCGCTTGCTCCGGCGATAGCCCGTCGCACCTGCCACGAAGGACTCAGTACCGGTAGTGGTCCGACTTGTACGGGCCGGCCACGTCGACGCCGAGGTACTCGGCCTGCTGCTTGGTGAGCTCCGTCAGCTCGACGCCGAGGGCGTCGAGGTGCAGACGGGCGACCTCCTCGTCGAGGTGCTTGGGCAGCACGTGCACGCCGAGCTCGTACTCGTCGGCCTTCGTGAACAGCTCGATCTGGGCGAGCACCTGGTTCGTGAAGGAGTTCGACATGACGAACGACGGGTGACCGGTCGCGTTGCCGAGGTTGAGCAGGCGGCCCTCCGACAGCACGATGATCTTCTTGCCGTCGGGGAAGATCCACTGGTGGACCTGCGGCTTGATCTCGTCCTTGACGATGCCCGGGATGCGGGCGAGGCCGGCCATGTCGATCTCGTTGTCGAAGTGGCCGATGTTGCCGACGATGGCCTGGTTCTTCATCTTCTCGAAGTGCTCGACCCGGATGATGTCGAAGTTGCCCGTGGTCGTGATGAAGATGTCGGCGAACTCGACGACCGACTCGAGCCTGCGGACCTCGTAGCCGTCCATCGCGGCCTGCAGCGCGCAGATCGGGTCGATCTCGGTGACGATGACGCGCGCGCCCTGGCCGCGCAGCGACTCCGCCGAGCCCTTGCCGACGTCGCCGTAGCCGCACACGACGGCGACCTTGCCGCCGATCATGACGTCGGTGGCGCGGTTGATGCCGTCGATGAGCGAGTGGCGGCAGCCGTACTTGTTGTCGAACTTGCTCTTGGTGACCGAGTCGTTGACGTTGATCGCCGGGAAGAGCAGCGTGCCCTCCTTGAAGCGCTCGTACAGGCGCAGGACGCCGGTCGTGGTCTCCTCGGAGACGCCCTTGATGCCGGCGGCGTGGTTGGTCCAGCGCTGCGGGTCGTTCTCGAGCGAGCGGGCGAGGACGCGCAGCACCTCCTTGTACTCCTCGTTGTCGGTGGAGTCGAGCGGCGGCACGACGCCGGCCTTCTCGAACTCGACGCCCTTGTGCAGGAGCAGCGTGATGTCGCCACCGTCGTCGAGCAGGACGTTCGGGCCCTGGCCGTCACCGAACTCGAAGACCTTCTCGGCCTCGTCCCAGTACTCGGCGAGGGTCTCGCCCTTCCAGGCGAAGACCGGGATGCCCTGCGGGTCGTCAGCGGTGCCCTCCGGGCCGACGACGACCGCGGCGGCCGCGTGGTCCTGCGTCGAGAAGATGTTGCACGTGGCCCAGCGGACGTCCGCGCCGAGGGCGGCGAGGGTCTCGATGAGGACGGCGGTCTGGACGGTCATGTGCAGCGACCCGGCGATGCGCGCGCCCGCCAGGGGCTGCTCGGCACCGAAGCGCTCGCGCATGGCCATCAGGCCGGGCATCTCGTGCTCGGCCAGGGCGATCTCCTTGCGGCCGAACTCGGCGAGGGAGAGGTCTGCGACGTTGTAATCCATGGCTCCATGCTAACGGCACGAACCCGGTCCGCGGTGCGGAGTCGGCGCTCTTCACCCCGGCTGTCCGGGGCTCTGCGGGGCGACCCGCGCGACGCCACGCGGGGCGCAGGCGTAACCTGTCGGGCGGTCGTGACGCAGGTCACGTCCGTGACGTCGGTCGATCGAGGGGGATCAGCATGGACGAGCGAACCGCGGGACGCCCCGCACCGGCACCGGGCTCACCGCCGGGACCGGCCCGACTGGTGGCCGCCGGCGTGGCCCTCGTGGTCGCGGTCGTCGTGCCGCTGCTGGTGTGGACCTACGCCCGACGGGGCCCGGAGCTCGCGGGCATCCCGTTCTTCTTCTGGTACCAGTTCCTGCTCGTCGTGGTGTGCGTCGTCCTCACGACGATCGCCTACCGGCTCGTCATCTCGCACGAGCGGGACCGGCGTCGCGCCGAGGGGAGGGACGTCGCATGAGCGGCGGCATCGACCCGGTCGCGCTGACGATCTTCCTGTTCTTCTTCGGCCTCGTCACGGTCCTGGGCTTCCTCGCGTCGCGCTGGCGCAAGGCCGCGAGCCTGGACAACCTCGACGAGTGGGGCCTGGGCGGCCGCAGCTTCGGCACGTTCGTCGCCTGGTTCCTCATCGGCGGCGACATCTACACCGCGTACACGTTCATCGCGGTCCCGGCGACGCTCTACGCCGGCAGCGTCACGGGCTTCTTCGCGGTGCCGTACACGATCGTGCTGTACCCGATCATCTTCATGTTCCTGCCGCGCCTGTGGTCCGTCTCGCACCGGCGGCGCTACGTCACGCCGGCCGACTTCGTCCAGGGCCGCTTCGACTCCAAGGCGCTCGCGACGGCCGTCGCCTTCACGGGCATCCTGGCGACGCTGCCGTACATCGCGCTGCAGCTCGTGGGCATCCAGGCCGTGCTCGACGTCCTCGGTCTCGGGGGCGGGCCCGACGCGGGCTGGTTCCGCAAGGACCTGCCGCTGTTCGTCGCGTTCGCGGTGCTCGCCGCGTACACGTACTCGTCCGGGCTGCGGGCGCCGGCGCTCATCGCGTTCGTCAAGGACACGCTGATCTACGTCGTCATCATCGCGGCCGTCGTCTACCTGCCGACGCAGCTCGGCGGCTGGGACGGCATCTTCGACAAGGCCCAGGCCTCGTTCGACCTGTTCAACCGCGACAACGCCGACGCCATCGCGGCCGGCGACGCATCGGCGAAGGGCCTGTTCCCGACGACCGGGGCGGCGCAGTGGGCCTACGCGTCGCTGTCCCTCGGCTCGGCGCTCGCGCTGTTCATGTACCCGCACTCCGTGACGGCCGTGCTCTCGACCAAGAACCGCAACATCATCCGGCGCAACGCCGCCCTGCTGCCGGCGTACTCCTTCCTGCTCGGCCTCTTGGCCCTGCTGGGCCTCGCCGCGATCGCGGCCGGCGTGAAGGTCGACAACGCACAGCTCGCGATCCCGCAGCTGTTCGAGCAGGAGTTCAGCCCGTGGTTCGCCGGGCTGGCGTTCGCCGCGATCGCGATCGGCGCGTTCGTGCCCGCCGCGATCATGTCGATCGCCGCGGCCAACCTGTGGACCCGCAACATCTACAAGGCGTTCCTGCGACCGCAGGCGAGCGAGGCCGACGAGGCCCGCCAGTCCAAGCTCGCGAGCCTGCTCGTCAAGTTCGGCGCCCTGGTCTTCGTGCTCGCGCTGCCGAAGGAGTTCTCGATCAACCTGCAGCTCCTCGGCGGGATCTGGATCCTGCAGACGCTGCCGGCGATCGTCATCGGGCTCTACACGCGCTGGCTGCACCGCCACGCGCTGCTCGCCGGCTGGGCCGTCGGCATGGTGTGGGGCACGTACGCGGCGTACAGCACGCCCGTCGTCGGCAAGCCGGGCACGCACTTCGGCGGGTCCGTCGCGCCGCTGGAGGTCCTGGGCGTCCGGCTGAGCGACAACCTGGTGTACTTCGGCCTCACGGCGCTCGTGCTCAACCTGGTGGTGTCGGTGGCCCTGACCTTCGTGCTGCGGGCCCTCAAGGTCTCCGCGGGCGTGGACGACACGCGGCCGGCCGACTACCTCGTCGACGCGGGCGACCCGCACGTCGAGGACGACCTGGACGCGATCCAGACGCCCCCGGCGACCTGACCGCGCGCGGCCCGCGTGGTCGTCAGACCGCGCGGGCCTCGTCGACGAGCATCACCGGGATGTCGTCGCGCACGGGGTAGGCGAGCGCGCACGCGCTGCACACCAGCTCGGACGCCTCGTCGTCGACCGCGAGCGTCGCGCGGCACTGGGGACAGACGAGGATGTCGAGGAGCGCGGGGTCGAGGTTCATGTCGCGAGCCTAGCGCCGCTCAGGAGCGCACGAGGGCCAGGACCTCGTCGCGCACGCGCGCCATCGTCGCGTCGTCGACGCCCTCGACGTTGAGCCGCAGCAGCGGCTCGGTGTTCGAGGCGCGGACGTTGAACCACCAGTCGTCGGCCGTGACCGTCAGGCCGTCCATCCGGTCCTGCGCGAGGTCGGCGTACCGGGCCGCGATCGCCTCGACGACGGCCTGCTGGTCGTCGACGGTGCTGTTGATCTCGCCCGAGGCGACGTAGCGCGAGAACTCCGCCATCAGCTCGCTCACGGTGCCGTCAGACTGCGCCAGGGCACCGAGGACGTGCAGCGCGGCGAGCATGCCGGAGTCGGCGAGGAAGAACTCGCGGAAGTAGAAGTGGCCGGAGTGCTCGCCCCCGAAGACCGCGCCGGTCCGAGCCATCTCGGCCTTGATGAGCGAGTGGCCGACGGGCGTGCGCACCGGCGTGCCGCCGTGCTCGGTGACGATCTCCGGCACGGCCCGCGAGCAGATGACGTTGTGCAGGATCGTGGCACCGGGCTCGACCGCGAGGGCGCGCGTGGCGATGAGCGCCGTGATCGCCGACGGCGCGACGACGGCGCCGGTCTCGTCGATCACGAAGCAGCGGTCGGCGTCGCCGTCGAAGGCCAGGCCGACGTCGGCGCCCGACGAGCGCACGAGCGCCTGCAGGTCGACCAGGGTCGTGTGGTCGAGGGGGTTGGCCTCGTGGTTCGGGAAGGTGCCGTCGAGCTCGAGGTAGAGCGGGACGAGCTCGACGTCGAGGTGGTCGAACACCGACGGCACGGTGTGCCCGGCCATGCCGTTGCCCGCGTCGACCACGACCTTCAGCCGCCGCCCCTCGACGGGGGCGAGCCGCAGCAGCAGCTGCGCGTAGGTCTCGAGGAAGTCCTGGTGCTCGATCGGCGCAGCCGGCTCCGGCAGGTCGTCGCGGTCGAGCAGGGGGCCGGCCGCCTCGGCCATCGCGCCGAGACCCGTGTCGATGCCGATCGGACGGGCTCCCGCGCGGCACATCTTGAGGCCGTTGTCGCCGGGCGGGTTGTGGCTCGCCGTGACCATCACGCCGGGCAGGTCGAGGACGCCCGACGCGCAGTACAGCAGGTCGGTCGAGGCGAGACCGACGTCGACGACGCCGGCGCCGCGCGAGCGGATGCCGTCGCTGATCGCCCGGGCGATGTCGGGCGACGTCGTGCGCATGTCGCGCCCGACGACGGCGCGGCCCCGGCCGTCGCTGATGCCGGTCTCGTCGGCGAACGCCTCGCCCATGGCGCGCGCGATCACCGGGTCCAGCCGCTCGGGGACGGCCCCCCGGACGTCGTAGGCCTTGACGACGGCGGCGAGGCGCGGGTCCATCAGCGAGGATCTCCTGGTCGGTCCTGGACGAGCCGCAGTCGCGGTCCGTCGTCGTCGGGCTCGGGCGCGGGTCGGCCGGCCTCACGCACCGCGTCGGCGAGCGCGAGCAGGTCGTCGCGCGTCGGCTCGACCGTCGCGGGGTCCGGGGCGAGGCGCAGGACGCTCCAGCCGCGCGGGGCCGACAGCCGGGCCGAGTGGTCGGCGCACAGGTCGTACGTGTGCGGCTCCGCGGCGGTCGCGAGCGGACCCAGGACGGCGGTCTGGTCGGCGTAGACGTACGTCAGCGTCGCGACGGCCGGCTGCGAGCACGCGGCGCGCGTGCAACGTCGGGATGCTCCCACCCGGTCGAGCGTAGCCGCCCCGGTCGCACGGCGCGGTCAGACTCACCGATGCGTCACGCCGGCGACTAGGCTCGGCCGCATGAGCGTCCCGCGGCCCGGCGAACGACCCGTCGTGGTGGGCCCGCGGCCCGGCACGATGCGGGACCGGCGCGGCCGGGGTCACCGCGGCCCGATGGCCCTGCCGGGCCCGCTCTCCCCCGCCGGCGTCCCGGCGCACCGCAGCGCCCGGACCCGCTTCGACGACCTGGTCGGCTCGGTCGTGGCGGCCCTCGACAAGCACTTCGCCGCCGAGCCGGACGACGTCGAGGTCGTCGTCGAGGACGTCCCGCTGCTGCCGCCGGAGTGGGACGAGCCCGTGCCGCTGAGCTCCGTCACCCGCACGGGCGACGCCGCGCGGCTCGTGGTGTACCGGCTGCCCGTCAGCGGACGCGCGCGCGACGAGGCCGACCTGACCGACCTCGTGTGGGAGGTCGTGCTCGACCGGCTGGCCGAGATCTGGCAGGTCTCGCCCGACGACCTCGACCCGCGCCCCCGCTGACCGCCCGGCTCCCGACGGGAGGGACTCAGGGGGCGGGGCGGACCTGCGGTCCGGCGGCGGTGACCGGCGCGGGTCGGAGCGGGAGCAGCGCGAGGCGGTCCCCGTCGGTGTAGGACGCCGTGCCGACGACCCCCGCCGACGCCGGCCGGACCACGACGTACGCGGCGTCGCCGAGGTCGAGCGTCCTCGCGAGGTCGACGCCGAGGGTGCTCGTGCCGGCGACCCGGACGGTCGCGGCGTCGACCCGGCGCATCGAGGCGTCGTACGCCGTGAGCCCGACGCGGACGGCGCGTCCGGACGTCGCGCCGAGCACGAGCTCAGGGCGCCGGGACTCGTCGAGGGCGACCGGCACGACCGCCGGACCCGTCAGCGGCGTCGTCGCCGTCGCGGTCCCGAAGTCCTCGCCCGTCGGGGCGACGCGCACCGAGGCGGCGACCGGCTCGGAGGCGGACAGCTCCAGCGCGACGCGCCCCGACCCCACGGCCTGCGGCAGGTCGACCGCGACGACGCGCCCCCCGGGGACCCGCAGCGCGGTGAGGCCCTCGGGCGTGAACGCGCCGTCCTGTCCGAGCGCGCGCACCCGCACCCGGGCGACCTGGTCGCCCGGGTTCACGAGGGTGAGCCGTCGCCCGGTCTCGCCGACGGGCAGCGGCGCCAGCACCTGCTGACGGCGCGGGGCGAGCGTCGAGCGCTGGAGCTCGGTGCCGGCGCTGTCGGCGGTGCTGCCGTCCAGGGCCGAGACGGCCAGCGCCCCGCGCACGCGCTCGACGTGCACGGCCAGCAGCGGCTCCCCCGCGGCCAGGTCGGCGAGTCGGACCCGTCGGGTGCTGCGCGGCTCGACGAGCAGGCCCTTCGCGTCGACCGCGTCGACCGGACCCGCCGGCCCCCACAGCCGCACGTCCGCGACGCCCGGCGTGTCGCCGAGGTTGGTCAGGACGAGGGTCGTCGTGTGCTCGCCGCCGCTGCCGGTGTCGGTGAACCAGGCGTCACCGCTCGCGTCCGGGCATGACCCGACGACGAGGCCGCGGCCGGCCGAGCGCGGGGCCCGTCCCGCCGTGAAGCCGACCGGGCCGCTGCCCGCGCCGGCCTGGTCGATCGTCACGACGCCGCCGGCGCCGGGCGCGGTGCGCCACCGACCCGGCGCGTCGAGGCCGGTGGGCGGGTCGCCGCCCGGGGTCGTGACGGAGGCCGACCGACCGGCACGGACCTGTCCGGCCGCGACCGTCAGGCCCTCGTCGGCGGGGCAGGCGTACGCGGCGCGGTCGAGCGGGACCTGGCGCGGCGGCGTCGCGGCGGTCCGTGCCGGACCGACGAGCTGGGCGAGTCCCACGACCAGGGCGGCCACGACGGGCAGCACGACGGCCAGGGCCACGGGCACCCTGCGGCGCGGTGCGCGGGCGGCGACGCGGCGACCCGTGCTGCGCGCACCGGGGGCCTCGGCGCCCTCGGGGCGGGTGGGGCGGCTCATGGCGCGATCCTCACGGGCTCGGGGTCGACGTCCTCCGGGACGTCCTCGACGACGGGGCGACGGCGCACGGGAGCCGTCATCACGACGGCGACGACCCACACGACGCCCTGCAGGCCCGTGACGAGCGGGTGCCACACGGGTGCCGACACCTCGGGGCGCCGTGGCGTCGCGTCGAGGGTCCAGACGCGGGACCCCGGCCGGTCGCTGCCGGCCTGCTCGACGCCGGGCGCTGCGTCGACGCGGTCGGCGACACCGGGGTCGGCGTCGGGCGCGTAGACCGCACCCACCCCGAGCCGCGCCAGCGTCGCGACGTCGTCGGGCGACGGCCGCGTGAGCAGCCTCGCGACGGCCGCGTCGAGCTCCTCGGCCCGGTCGCGCGGCGGCTCGAGCGCCTCCTGGCCGAGGAACGGGCCGTCGCCCGCCACGACGCGGGTCCGCACCCCGTCGTCGAGGCTGCCGGTCAGCACGAGGGTCGAGCCCGGGCGCTGGGTCAGGTACGCCGGGACGACGCTCGGCTCGGCCCGGTCGACGGCACCGGACGGCCCGGACAGCCACCACAGCGCGGCGCCGACCGGCATCACGAGCGCGACCAGGGCCAGGCCCGCCGCGGCCGGACGGGAGCGCAGGTCGAGGTCGACGGCCGCCATCAGCACGGCGGTCGCGAGACCGGCGAACCACACCACGGCCGGCACGGCGACCCACGCGGTCAGGTCGCGCGCGCCACCGCCCGTGCCGAAGGTGACGAGCGTGCCGACGACCGCCGTCACCAGCCCGCCGAGAGCCACCGCCCAGCACCGCACGACCGTCCCGCGGCTGCGGGTGGGCAGCAGCGCCAGGACCGCGAGGACGATCACCGGCACCGTGAGCCAGGCCGGGGCGCCGAGGCTGCCGGCGCGGCCGAGGACGACGTCGAGCGCATCGGCCCGCCCGGGCACCGGGTAGCCCGCCTCCCACCAGGTCCGCCAGGGCCGCAGCGC
Organism: Aeromicrobium erythreum; assembly: GCA_036946185.1. GTDB lineage: Bacteria > Actinomycetota > Actinomycetes > Propionibacteriales > Nocardioidaceae > Aeromicrobium > Aeromicrobium erythreum_A. Next base: position 53,914 of record JAQIJP010000008.1, on the reverse strand, counting down.
GCGGCCGACGGTCCAGGGGCCGAGCAGCACGAGGGCGACGGCGGCGACGACCGCGGCGTCGACGGCCGCGAGCAGCCGTCGCGCGGCCAGCACCGCGAGGGCCACGAGCACCATCGGCACGACGACCGGAGCGAACGCCCCGGCCACGGCGACCCACAGCCCGAGGCGCAGCGCGAGCTGACGGCCGGGGCGCGCGTGCAGCTGCAGGGCCGTGTTGACGACGACCGGGAGCACGACGAGCGCGACGACGGTCCCGAGGCGCCCCTGCTGCACCGCTCCCGTCGCGGCGACCGCCAGCCCGTAGCCGACCGCCCACACGATGCGCGGGCCGCGCCGTGGGGTCAGCAGCCGACCGAGACGGTGCGCCGTCATCGCCGCGAGCGGCACGCAGAACAGCAGCAGGACCGTGACCACGAGGCCGGGCGAGAACCAGACGGGGACCCCGAGGAGGGCGAGCAGCCCGGCGTAGGTCGGCGGGAAGTCCGTGCTGCCGAGCCCCACGTCGGGGGTGCGGCCGACCATGAGCTGCCACCAGGCTCCGGTCGTCTCCGGCGTCGGGGGCAGGGCGCCGCCCACGAGCGGCGACCCCAGGCCGACGAGGCCTCCGGCCGACACGAACGAGCCGAGCACGAGGAGCAGCACCGTGACGAGCCAGGGGCGTCGGCGCCACAGCGGCGGGCCGTCGTCCAGGTCCTCGGCCTCGTCGGGGGCCGTGTCACCGAGCGTCGAGCGACGCCCGGTCGTCTCGATCGTCTCCGGCCGGACGAGGGCGACGGCGACCTCGCGGATCGCGTCGAGCCCGTGGCGGTAGGGCAGCCACGCGGGCGCGAGCAGGTGCTTGACGTCGCGGTGGCGTCGTCGCACCGTCGCGGCCTTGCGGCGACGCGCCGCCCGGAGACGGCCCGGCCGGCCGTAGACCTCGCGCAGCGCGACGAGCTCGTCGCCGGCCGCCTCGGGGTCCTTCGCGACGAGGTAGCCGAGCACGCGCAGCAGGGTGCCGACCGCCAGCCGCAGGGCGGCCCAGGGCAGTCGCAGCCCTCGGGTGTTCGTCAGGATCGTGTGCAGGGCGGCCCGTCGCGCCTCCCACGGCTCCGGGTCGCCCGCCGTCCGCGGACGCGACCCGCGCCGCGACGCCTCCGCGTGGAAGATGACGCCGTTCGGGGCCGTCCGCGTGCGGTAGCCGGCGAGCGCCACCCGCCAGCCGAAGTCGATGTCGTCGAAGAACAGCGGCAGGTCGGGGTCGAACCCGCCGAGCTCGTCCCACACGGACCGACGCACGAGCATGCCGGCCGAGCTGACGGCCAGGACGTCCTCGGCCCAGTCGTGCTGACCGGCGTCGGGCTCGCCCGTCTCGAGCCCGGTCTCGCGCGCCCCGGTCGACGTGATGGTCAGGCCGACCTCGAGCAGGCGCCGCAGCGACGGCCACTCGCGGATCTTCGGTCCGACGACGGCGACGTCGTCGGCGGTCGTCGCCTCGTCGAGCAGCCCGGCGAGCGTGTCCGGCGTGACCGCGGCGTCGTCGTGCAGGAGCCAGACCCAGTCCGTCGGCGGCAGCGCCTCGATCCCGCGCCGCACGGCCTCGCCGAAGCCGGTCCCGCTGCCGGCGTAGAGGACCCGGTCCGGTCCGAAGGACTCACGGACGAGGTCGGCACCGCGGTCGCTCGACGCGACATCGACGACCCGCCAGGCGGTGGGGGCGACGTCCATCTGCGCGAACGAGGCCAGGACCTTCGGCAGCCAGCGGCCCCCGTGGTGGACGACGAGGACGGCTCCGACGGTCGGCGGGTCCGCCAGCCACGGGCGCACCGGTACCTCGTCCTCCATGGAACGTCACGCTAGTGGACGCGCTCAAGACCGCGACGGGACCGGTCGGTCCCGTCGCCGGCGGGGCTCAGGCCCGCTTCTTGAGCTTGCGGCGCTCGCGCTCCGACAGACCGCCCCAGATGCCGAAGCGCTCGTCGTGCGCCAAGGCGTAGTCGAGGCACTCGGACCGCACGTCGCACGTGAGGCAGACGCGCTTCGCCTCGCGGGTGGATCCGCCCTTCTCCGGGAAGAAGGCCTCGGGGTCGGTCTGGGCGCACAAGGCACGCTCCTGCCACATGAGCTCCTCGTCGGGCTCGAGCGACAGTTCCAGATCGAATGACATGGCCGTAATTACACGCCCTCACCTGACACACGTCAAGCCGAATGACAAGAATGCCCGGGGCCCCGGCGTGTCGCCCGCTCTCCCGGGCGATGCGGCACGATGGCGGACGTGACCCGCTCCCCCGCCACCCTGCCCGACCTGCTGCCGCTGCGGCGCGACCCGGCCGCCCCCGCCGTCACCTTCTACGACGGCTCGACCGGTGAGCGCGTCGAGCTCAGCGGCACGACCCTGGCCAACTGGGTCGCCAAGACGGCGGGCTTCCTCGTCGACGAGGTCGAGGTCGGCACGCGGCTGCGCATCGGCCTGCCGTCGCACTGGCTGCGTCCGGTCTGGCTGCTCGCGGCGTGGAGCGTCGGCGCCGTCGTGGTCGACCGGGACGCCGCCGTGGGCCTGAGCGGTCCCGAGCTCGTGGCGGACGAGCCGGTCCGTCTGGCGGCGTCGCTGCGCCCCCTCGGCGGCCCGTTCGCCGAGCCGCCCGCCGGCTTCGTCGACGTCGCGCGCGAGGTCCCGGGCCAGCCCGACGTGTTCGTCGCGCTCGACCCGCCGGCGCCCACCTCTCCCGCCCTCGACCTCGCCGCCGCCGCGCCGCGACCCGTCCGGCTCGACCACGCGGGTCTGCTCGCGGCGGCACCCGCGGACGACGCCCGGCTGCTGCTGCAGGACGCCGACCTGGTCACCGAGGCGATCCGCCTCGTCGCCGCGCTCTCGGGGGCGGGATCGCTCGTCCTCGTGGTCCGGACCGAGCCCGAGGCCGTGGCCCGCATCGCCGAGCAGGAGCAGGCCCGGATCCCCACGGACGATCCTCTAGACTCGTCCAGGCCGTGACCACCGACCCCGGGTCCGCGTGGATCGGCCGTCCTGTCCCGTCCCGAGAGGTCGAACCCCCGATGAGCCTGGCTGACGAGGCCGCGCGCGCCGGCCTGCACAAGGTCGGCGGACGGCCCCCGCTCGGCGCGTACCTGCACCAGGTGTGGGAACGCCGCGAGTTCATCTACGCGCTCGCACGCTTCAAGATCGAGGCCGAGAACGGACGCAACCGGCTCGGCATGGCCTGGGTCGTGCTCAAGCCGCTCATCAACGCCGGCGTCTACGGGCTGGTCTTCGGCCTGCTGCTCGGCACGCACCGCGACGTCGAGGACTTCATCGCGTTCCTCGTCATCGGCGTGTTCATGTTCGAGTACTTCTCGACGTGCTTCACGACCGGGTCGAAGTCGATCACGTCGAACGCGGCCCTCGTCCAGAGCCTGAGCTTCCCCAGGATGTCGCTGCCGCTGGCGCTCGTGGCCCAGCGGCTGCTCCAGTTCGTCCCGATGATCGGGATCATGGCCGTCGTCGCCGTGTGCTTCGGCAACTGGCCGTCGTGGCACTGGATCATGCTGCTGCCGCTCGTCGTGCTGTTCACGACCTTCAACGTCGGCATCACGCTCTTCACGGCGCGCCTGACCGTCCACTTCCGCGACCTGACGCAGCTGCTGCCCTTCATCGCGCGGTTCTTCTTCTACACGTCGGGCATCTTCTACAGCATCGACGAGCGCTTCCCCGAGGGCTCGACCTTCCGCAAGATCGCCGACCTGCAGCCCATCCACGAGTTCCTGACGCTCGGCCGGTCCATCCTGCTGGACGGGCCGCAGTACACGATGCCGATCGACTTCTGGTTCTACGCGACCGGCTGGTCGGCCGCCCTGCTCGTCCTGGGCACCCTCTTCTTCTGGTCCGCCGAGGAGCGTTATGGCCGCACCGACTGATCGACAGCCCGTCGTCGTCGCCGACGACGTCCACGTCGAGTACAAGGTCCTCGCGACCGGCAAGCGCGCCACGGGCGCCGACTCCGGCCGCCGGCTCATGCAGCGCACCCGCTCCACCCGGTCGGTGCACGCGCTCAAGGGCGTCTCGTTCACGGCCTACGAGAACGACAGCATCGGCGTCATCGGCTCGAACGGCTCGGGCAAGTCGACCCTGATGCGCGCCATCGTCGGGCTCACCCCGACCTCGAAGGGCGCCATCTACGCCGCGTCGCGTCCGAGCATGCTGGGCGTCGGCGCCGCGCTGCTCAAGGACCTCTCGGGCGAGCGCAACGTCATCCTCGGCGGCCTGGCGCTCGGCCTGTCGATGGAGGAGATCACCGCGCGCTACGACGAGATCGTCGAGTTCTCGGGCATCCGCGACTTCATCGAGCTGCCGATGCGCACCTACTCCTCCGGCATGACCGCCCGCCTCAAGTTCGCGATCGCCACGGCCCGCGACCACGAGATCCTCATCGTCGACGAGGCCCTGGCGGTCGGCGACAAGGGCTTCCGCGAGCGCAGCGAGAGCCGGATCCGCGAGATCCGCGACAACGCCGGCACCGTGTTCCTCGTCAGCCACTCGATGCGCTCGATCTACGACACCTGCAACCGCGTCATCTGGATCAACAAGGGCGTCCTGATGATGGACGGCGCGCCGGACGACGTCATCCCGGAGTACGAGAAGTCCAAGTAGGCCCGACAGGTCAGGCCACGGCGTCGAGCAGCCGCAGGGCGTTGCCGCCGGCCAGCGCGGCCAGGTCCTGCGCCGACCAGCCCCGCGCCGCGAGCGCGTCCAGCAGGACGGCGAAGCCGGTGACGTCGCCCAGACCCTGCGGGAACTCGGGGAACCCGTCGTAGTCGCTGCCCAGGCCGACGTGCGCGACCCCCATGACCTCGGCCGCGTGCTCGACGTGCCGGACGACGTGCTCGACCGTGACGGCCGGACGCCGGCCGAGCCGGCCGCCCTGCCACCAGCGCGCCTGCTCGTCGCTCACGAACGGCGGCACGAAGGCGATCATCACGACCCCGCCTCCGGCCGCGATCCCCCGCAGCACGTCGTCGGGGACGTTCCGCGGGTGGTCGGTCACGGCCTGGCAGCCCGAGTGGCTGACGACGACCGGCGCCGACGTGACGTCCAGCGCGTCGCGCATGGTGCTGGGCGCGACGTGCGAGAGGTCGACGAGCATCCCGAGCCGGTTCATCTCGCGCACGACGTCGCGACCCAGGTCGGACAGCCCGCCGTGCTCCGGCTCGTCGGTCGCGGAGTCGGCCCAGCCGGTGTTGTGGTTGTGCGTCAGTGTCAGGTAGCGGACGTGCAGCCGGCGCAGGGCGCGCAGGACGGCGAGGGGTCGGTCGGTACCGAGCGAGTGCCCGCCCTCGGCGCCGAGCAGCGACGCGATCCGGCCCTGCGCCCAGGCGGCCCGGACGTCGTCACCGGACCAGGCGAGCGCCAGGTCGTCGGGGTAGGCCTCGACGAGCCGGTGCACGAAGTCGACCTGCTGCAGCGTGTAGACGACCGCGGCGTCGCCGACGAGCTCGGACTCGGCGAACACCGACCAGAACTGCCCGCCGACACCGCCGCGCCGCAGCCGTGGCAGGTCGGTGTCGAACGTGTCGGACCGGTCGCGGTCGAACCCGTCCGTGGCGTAGTCGACGCGATCGCGCGCCTGCCAGGCCAGGTCGTTGTGGCCGTCGACCACGGGGGCGATCCGCAGGGCCTCGCGCGCCGCCGGCTCGGCGACGACGGACTCGGCGGCGAACCGCGCGTGGACCTCCACCGTCAGCAGGCGGTCGTCAGGTCCTCGGCGTTGTTGGCCGAGGACTGCGACTCGTTCGCCGTCGACGACGGCTTCGGGGACGGCGAGGGCGAGGGCGAGGAGGCGGACGCCGACGGCGAGGACGAGGGCTTCTCGTCGAGGGCCTCGGAGGCGTCGATCGCCTTCTTGACCATGCGGTGGATCTGCGCGTAGTCGGGGTTGACCGTGTCGACGACCGGCGGCACGAGCGAGACCGTCGTGATCTTCTGGCCGCGCGCCTTGAGGGCCAGGTCGGCGAACGGACCGAGCTCCTTGGCCGGGATGCTCGTCGTGAACAGCGCCTTGCTCGACGTCGCGATCTGCTGCGCCCGCAGCAGCACCTTCTGCGGCGACAGCTGGGAGAGCATCGCCGACATCAGGCACTTCTGCCGGCCCATGCGGGTGTAGTCGTCGGACTGCACCCGGCTGCGGGCGTACCAGAGCGCCTGCTGGCCGTCGAGACGCTGCTTGCCCGGCTCGATGTACTTCTGCTTCCAGGCGTCGTCGTGGCCGAACATCGCGATCCGCGTCTTGACGTCCATCTCGACCCCGCCGACCGCGTCGACCAGGTCGCGGAAGCCCTTGAGGTTGATCATCGTGTAGTAGTTGATGTCCAGGCCGGTGGCCCCCCGGACGGCGTCGATCGTCGCGTCCAGGCCGGGGTCCTTGCTCTTGGGGTAGAGGTCCTTGCGGTTCGCGGCCTGGGTGTGGACGGCGTTGATGAGGCACTCCGACCCGCAGTTGTAGCCGTTCGGGTAGATCCGGCGCATCGGCGAGTCGTCCGGGAACGGGACGTTCTGCAGGTTGCGCGGGAGGGACACGAGGACCGTGCGGCCCGTGCTCGCGTCGATGCTGACCACGGTGAGCGAGTCCGGGCGCAGGCCCATCCGGTCCTTGCCGCTGTCGGAGCCGATGAGCAGGATGTTGTAGCGCCCCTCGAGCGGCGGCTTGACCTTCTTCTCGACGAAGACCTGCTTGACGACGTCGCGCTGGACGCTGACGAGCTGCGACGCATAGGCCGTGCCGCCGACGATCGCGACGCTCGTGACGGTCGCCGTCAGCAGCACGAACGCCCGGCGCCACCGCGGCAGGCTCGTCGGGCGGGCCAGCCGGATCGCGTCGACGAACAGCCCGAACCAGACGAGCGCGAGGACCGCCAGCCCGATCCGCAGCCAGAGCAGCTTCTGCGGGTCCGTGACGACCGAGAACAGGCCGGCACGGTCGTCACGGAAGTGCCACAGCAGGGCGGCGAGCCCGGCGAAGATCGCGAACCACGCGGTGAGCGCGAGCCAGCCGATCCACCGGACGCCCTTGGCCACCTGCGCGCTGCCCGGCAGCACCGCCGACAGCAGCGCCAGCAGGAGGGCACGACGGAACCGGACGCGCGGCGGATCGAGGTCGTCGTCGTAGCCGCGGCCCAGCAGTGTCGCGCGATGCGTCATGGTCCCTCACGTGTCACGGGCGGCAATCCGCCTCATCATACGGAACCGTCCGCAGCGGCGGGCCCGATCACCTCAGCAGGCGCTGGCCAGGTCGTCCGACTGGTTGGCCTTGCGGGTGTCGGCGGGGTCGTCGTCGACCTTGGGCATCGAGAGGCGAGCCGTCGTGATGCCGCCCTTCGCGGACGAGACCTTCTGGCCCTCGGCCTTCGCGATGGCCGTCGAGATCATCCGACGCACCTTCGGGTAGTCCGGGTTGCCGGTGTAGATGACCGGCGGCACCAGCGAGACCGTCGAGACCTTCTCGTGCCGCGCCTTCAGCGCCAGGTCCATGAAGACGTTGAGGTCCTTCGCGGGGATGTTGGTGCTGAGCAGGGTCTTGCTGGAGTCGGCGATCGCCTCGACGTTGAGCAGGACCTTCTTCGGGCTCATCTGCTGCAGCATCGCGTTCATCACGCACTTCTGCCGGCCCATCCGGGAGAAGTCGTCGTTCATGACCCGGCTGCGGGAGTACCAGAGCGCCTGGTCACCGGTCAGCTTGCGCTTGCCGGGCTCGATCCAGCCACGGATGGGCGAGCCGATGCCGCCGATCGCGGTGCGCTCGCGGACGTTCACGGTCACGCCGCCCACGGCGTCGACGAGCTCGGAGAAGCCGTGCATGTTGACCAGGGCGTAGTAGTTGAGCTTCAGGCCGGTGATCGCCTCGATCGCGTCCATCGTCGCGCGGATGCCGGGCTGCTTGCCGGCGCCGAGCTCCGCGGCGTGGTCGTTGGCCCAGGTGTTGACGGCGTTGAGGTAGCAGCCCTCGCAGTCGAAGGTGCGCGGGAACTTCTTCTTCATGAAGGAGCCCTTCGGGAAGGGCACCTCCTGCAGGTTGCGCGGCAGGCCGATGAGGACCGTGCGGCCGGTCTCGGCGTCGACGCTCGCGACCGTCATCGAGTCCGGGCGGAAGCCGCTGCGGTCGGGACCGGAGTCGGTGCCCATCAGCAGGACGTTGTAGCGGCCCTCCTTGGGCTTGCTCGTCGTCGAGGCCGCGAAGACGGTGTCGATGAAGCCGCTCTGGACGCTCACGAGGTGGGCGGCGAAGAACATCACGCCCGCCGTCGCCATGCAGAGGACGCCGTTCAGGCCGGTCATCCAGAGCCGGTGCCGGCGCGCCATCCGCAGCGGCTGGCCCAGGCGCCAGGCGTCGATCATGAGCGCGACCCAGGCGAGCGCGCCGCCGATGAGCAGCCAGCGGCCGAGGGTCAGCAGGCGCGGGTTGGTGAAGAGCGCGAACAGGCCGGAGCGCGACGTCAGGGCGAGGACGAGCAGCAGCAGCCCGAAGGCGAGGCAGCCGAGCCAGATGCGGATCGCGATGCGGCCGACGCGCTTGTTGCCCAGGACGAGCTGGGCCGAGCCGGGCATGACGAGCGTCATCAGCGTGAGCGTCAGGCCGCGACGGAACTGGATGCGGTCGGAGGCCGACTCCGCGGGGTGGGGTCGGCCCGAGCCCGGTCGGGGCTCGGCGCTGGTGTCGAGCATGGTGTCCTCGCTGGGGAAGGTGTGAGGTCCCGACGATCCTCACACAGAACTCTCGACCTGAAGTCGAGTCCTGGCCGCGACACGCCGGGCGACTTCGCGCGACACCCCGGGACGGCGCGTCGTCGGTGCCACGGAGGCGGCACGGGGGTCGTCTACGCTCGCGACATGCCCCCCGAGCGTCCCGAGGACCAGTACGGCTGGCTCTACGGCGGCGGCGATCGCACGACGACCACCCCCGTCCGCGACGAGCCGCGCCGTGCCGACCTGCCGCCCCCGAACCTGCCCCCGCCGGGATCCGGCCGCGGCGGCGACGGCTCCGGTGGGTCCCGGCGGCCGGGCAAGGCCCGTCGGGCGGTGCGCGTCCTGCTGCTCCTGCTGCTGGCGTGGATCGTGTTCCTCGTCGCGACGCCGCTGTACGCCTACTCCACGATCTCGAAGGTCGACGCCGACCCCGGCGACGGTCGCCCCGACGAGCAGCCCGGTACGACGTTCCTCATCGTCGGGTCCGACAGCCGCAAGGGGCTGAGCGACGCCGAGCGCAAGGAGCTCAGCACCGGCGGCGACGGCGGGGGCCGCGGCCGCACCGACACGATCATGCTGCTGCACACGGGCTCGGGTCCGTCGCTGCTCATGTCGATCCCGCGCGACTCGATGGTCGACGTGCCGGGCTACGGCACGACCAAGATCAACGCGGCCTACGCCTACGGCGGCCCGAAGCTGCTCGTCCGCACGGTCGAGAAGAACACCGGCATCCGGGTCGACGACTACGTCGAGATCGGCTTCGGTGGCCTGGTCAAGGTCGTCGACGCCCTGCACGGGGTCGAGATCTGCCCGAAGAAGGACATCAAGGACAAGGACTCGGGCCTCGACGTGAAGAAGGGCTGCCAGGAGGCCGACGGCCGCACGGCGCTCGCGTACTCGCGCAACCGTCACTCCTACGCGACGCAGGACATCCAGCGCGTCCAGAGCCAGCGCGAGGTCATGTCGGGCATCGCCAAGAAGGCTGCCTCGCCGTGGACGTTCGTCGACCCGATCCGGTACTGGGGCGTCAACACCGGCGCGGCGAGCTCGGTCCAGGTCGGCGAGGGCACCGGGCCGTACGCGCTCGTGAAGTTCGCCCTGGGCCTGCGCTCGGCGATGGGCCCCGACGGCCTGAGCTGCACCGTCCCGCTCGCGGACTTCTCGGTGCGTTGGGACCCCGAGCGCAGCCAGCGGATGTTCGACCTCGTCAAGGCCGACCGGACCCAGGCCATCGGCAGCCTCTGCACCCCGGACGGCCTGCCCAAGTCCTGACCCTCCCCGCCCAGATCTGCGCGCTTTCGCCCCACTCCCGAAGGGGATATCGGGGCGAAAGCGCGCGAATCGGGGTCAGCGGGTGGGGTCGTCGCCGACCTGCACGAGGGCCTTGCCGACGTTGCGACCGGCGAGCAGGCCACGGAAAGCCTCGGGCGCGTTCTCGAGCCCCTGGGTGACGTCCTCGAGGTAGCGCACCGAGCCGTCGCGGACCCAGGCCGACATCTCGCGCAGGAACTCCTCGTGGTGCGTGGGCACGAACTCGTCCTGGATGAAGCCGCGGATCGTGAGGCTCTTGGTCAGGATGCGTCGCATCAGCGCGGGCGCGCGGTCCGGACCCTCGGGCGCCTCAGTCGCGTTGTAGCCCGCGACGAGGCCGCACACCGGCACGCGGGCGTAGGTGTTCAGCCGTCGCAGGACCGCCTCGCCGACCGGGCCACCGACGTTCTCGAAGTACACGTCGACGCCGTCGGGGGTGGCCTCGGCGAGTTGCTCGACGAAGGCCGGGTCGCGGTGGTCGAGACCGACATCGAAGCCGAGCTCCTCGGTCAGCAGCCGGACCTTCTCCGGACCGCCCGCGATGCCGACCGTCCGCAGCCCCTTGACCTTGGCGATCTGGCCGACCGCCGAGCCGACCGGTCCCGCGGCCGCGGCGACGACGAGCGTCTCGCCCTCGACCGGCCGGCCGATCGCGAGCAGGCCGCCGTACGCCGTGAAGCCCGGCATGCCGAGCACGCCGAGCGCCGTCGAGACCGGCGCAGCCTCGGGGTCGAGCCGCCGGGTCGCCCGGGCGTCGACGACCGCGTGGGTCTGCCAGCCGGTGTAGGCGAGCACCACGTCGCCCACCGCGCGACGGTCCGAGCGCGACTCGAGGACCTCGCACACCGTGCCGCCGACGACCACGTCGCCGATCTGCATCGGGTCCGCGTACGACTCCGCGTCGCTCATCCGGCCGCGCACGTACGGGTCGAGCGAGACGTAGATCGTGCGCAGCAGGACCTGCCCGTCCTCGAAGTCGGGCAGGTCGGCCTCGACCGTCTCGAAGTCGCTGTCCTGCGGCTCGCCGTGCGGGCGGCGGGCGAGGCGGATCTGGGTGGTGGTCACGGGAGCTCTCCTCGGGGTGGGGTGCGTCAGGTCGAGCCTGGCACGGGGCCGGTGACGACGACGCGGCGGCGTCGCGGGACGGCTCATGGCCCGAAAGGATCATCTGCCTGGCTCGTCCGGACCATTCCGCCACGAGGCCCTGAATCAAGACGGTCGTCCATGTTTGGCTGCTCGTGGAACCTTCCCATTCCCTTTCCGTCCCGCCACTCCACCAAGGACGTCCCTCATGCACGCCACTCCCTCGTGGCTGCGTCGCGCCGGCATCGCCTCCTGCGTCGCAGCACTCAGCAGCACCGCCCTCCTGGTCGCCCCCGCGGCCCACGCCGACACCCGGGTCGTCTCCAGCGACCTCGTCGACCTGTCCGAGACCCGCGCGACGGGCCACAACGACTTCCTCGACGACGGCGTGCGTGTCTGGACCGAGGGCTCGACCTCCACCGACAAGGCGGCCGGCTACTTCGACGTCGGCGTCGACCTGGCGGACGCCGGCGAGCCCTCGATGGAGTGGGTCGCCCGCAACAACAACGGCGGCAGCAACGTCAAGCCGTCCGTCCAGCTGCGCGTCGACTTCGACGCCGACGGCACGATCGACGGGACCCTCGTCGGAGAGCCGACCTACGCCAACGGCTCGCCGCTCTACGGCGACAACTGGTGGCTGACCAACGGCTCCAAGGCGTTCGCCAAGGACCAGGCCCCGTCGCACAGCGGCGGCTACGGCTCCACCAACAACGGCACGCTCGACCAGTGGCGCGACGTGTTCCCCGACGCGCGGATCCTGCAGAGCGGCTGGTCGCTCGGGTCCGGCGTCAAGGGTGACGGCGTCATCTACGGCATCACCGTCGGCGACCGCCAGCACCTGTTCGAGAAGGGCGCGGAGCGCACGTCGGAGGTGCTCTACGAGAGCGACATCGACCTGTCCGGGACCCGGTCCAAGGGCCACAACGACTTCCGCCCCACGTCGGGCGTGCGCGTCTGGACCGAGGGCGACTCGAGCGAGGACCGCGCCCAGGGCTTCTTCCCCGTCGGCACGCGCCTGGCCGAGGCCGGCGAGCCGTCGATGGAGTGGACCCCGAACAACGGCAACGCCGGCAAGAACGTCAAGCCCGGCATCCAGCTGCGGATCGACATCGACGGTGACGGCGTCGCCGACGGGACGCTCGTCGGTGAGCCGACGTACGCCGACGGCACCCTGCTCTACGGACGCAACTGGTGGCTGACCAACAGCTCGTCGGCCGCGTTCAAGGCGCTCGCCCCCTCGAACGGCGGCGGCTTCGGCTCCGAGTACAACGGCACCCTCGCGGAGTGGCGGGACAAGCTCCCCGGCGCCACCGTGGTGACCGCCGGCTGGTCGCTCGGGTCGGGCGTCCTCGGCGACGGCATCGTGCGTCGCATCTCGGTCGGCACGAAGGACTGGGCGTTCACGGGCAGGAACCGGGCGCCGCAGGCGACCAACGTCTCGGCCCGGACGACGGCCGGCGTCCCCGTCACGATCCCGCTCACCGCGTCGGACGCCGACGACGACGACCTGACCTACGCGACGGACGCGCCGAACGTGACGGTCGACGGCGCAGCCCTGCGTCTCGCCACGCCCGCTGACGCGGTCGGCATCCGGACCATCTCGTACACCGTCAGCGACGGTCGGGGCGGGTCGGCGAACGCGACGGCGACCGTCACGGTCGCCAAGGCGACGTCGTCGACCACCTACACCGTCAGCCCCGCGACGGGTCGCACCACGAAGCGCTCGCTCACGCTCACGTCGACCACCAAGAGCACCGGCGCGAAGGCCGGCGCACGGGTCGACGTCTACGACGGCAGCCGCCGCATCGCGTCGGGCACCGTCGCGGCCAACGGCCGTGCGGTCGTGACGCTGGGCAAGCTCAAGGCCGGCAAGCACCCGATCTCGGTGCGCTACCGCGGCACGGCGGCGACGTCCGCGTCGAACAGCGTCACCAAGACGGTCACCGTCACGAAGGGCTAGCACCGACGAACGACGACGCGGCCGTCCCGGTGGTCCCGGGGCGGCCGCGTCGTCGCGTCGTCGTCGTTCAGATCCGGCTCTGCACCCCGGCCAGGAGCTGACGGGCCGCGACGATGCGCTGCACCTGGTTGGTGCCCTCGTAGATCTGGGTGATCTTCGCGTCGCGCATCATCCGCTCGACCGGGTAGTCGCGGGTGAAGCCGTAGCCGCCGAGCAGCTGCACGGCGTCAGTCGTGACCTGCATCGCGGTGTCGGACGCGAACGCCTTGGCCGCGGCGCCGAAGAACGTCAGGTCGGCGTCGCCGCGCTCGGAGCGTCCCGCGGCCGCGTAGGTGAGCTGGCGCGCGGCCTCGATCTTCATGCCCATGTCCGCGATCATGAACTGCAGGCCCTGGAAGTCGGCGATCGGCTTGCCGAACTGCTCGCGCTCCTGCACGTAGCCGATGGCGTGGTCGAGCGACCCCTGCGCGACGCCGACGGCCTGCGCGGCGATCGTGACGCGGGTGTGGTCGAGCGTCTTCATGGCGATCGCGAAGCCCTCGCCGACCTCGCCGACGATCCGGTCCTCGGGGATGCGGACCTTGTCCAGGTAGACCTCGCGCGTCGGGGAGCCCTTGATGCCGAGCTTCTTCTCCGGGGCACCGAACGAGACACCCTCGTCGCCCTTCTCGACGACGAAGGCCGTGATGCCCTTCGAGCGCTTCGCCGGGTCGGTCTGCGCGAGCACCGTGTAGAACTCCGACTCCCCCGCGTTCGAGATCCAGCGCTTCACGCCGTCGAGGACCCAGTGGTCGCCGTCGCGCACCGCTCGCGTCCGCTGGTTGGCGGCGTCCGAGCCGGCGTCGGGCTCGGACAGGCAGTAGGAGAAGCCCTCACCCGCGGCGAGCCGGGGCAGGTACTTCTGCTTGACCTCCTCGCTGCCGCCGATCATGAGCGGCAGGGAGCCGAGCTTGTTGACCGCCGGGATCAGCGAGCTGGACACGCAGACGCGCGCGACCTCCTCGATGACGAGCACCGTCGCCAGGGCGTCCGCCCCGGCACCCCCGTACGCCTCGGGCACGTGCGGCGCGTGGAAGTCCGACGCGATGAGCGCCTCGTTCGCCTCGAACGGGAACCGCGCCTCCTCGTCGACGGCGGCGGCGTAGGGCGCGATCTTGTCCTCGGCGACGGCGCGGACGGCCGCGCGGATGGCCTGGTGCTCCTCGGACAGGGCGAACATCTCGGTCGGGTCGGTGCTCATGCGTGGCTCCTCAGCTGGTCTCACCCTCGATACTAGGACTTCCGATCAATTCGTCCGCACGCCCCCTCTGCCCCTGCTCCAGGGAGCGACGAAGGTCACACCGCGGACCGACAAGATCACACCGTCTCGCGTCGCCGCGGGCGTCGTCCGGCGGGACACTTGAAGGTGGCGAGAGCAGCGCGGCTCCCGCCTCCCTCGACCCTCAGGAGATGTCTGCGTTGAGCGACGCGAACCTGCCTGCCCCCCGGTCCGCCGGCGTACCCGGCCGCGTGACCACCGACGTCCTGCTGGTCGGCGCCGGCATCATGAGCGCCACCCTCGGCTCGCTGCTGAAGACCCTGCAGCCCGACTGGACGATCACCGTCCTCGAGCGCCTCGACGAGGCCGGCCTCGAGAGCAGCGGCCCGTGGAACAACGCGGGCACGGGCCACTCCGCCCTGTGCGAGCTCAACTACACCCCCCGCCTGCCGGACGGCTCGGTCGACGTCAGCAAGGCGATCGTCGTCAACGAGCAGTTCCAGCTGTCGCGCCAGTTCTGGGCCCACGCGGTCGACAACGGCGTCCTGAAGGACCCCAGCACGTTCATCAACCCCGTCCCGCACGTCAGCTTCGTGCGCGGCGCCGAGAACGTCGAGTACCTGCGCACCCGCTACGACGCCCTCGCCGGCCACCCCCTGTTCGCGGGCATGGACTTCGTGGACGACCGCGACGAGTTCGCCCGTCGACTCCCGCTCATGGCCGAGGGCCGCGACGAGTCCGAGGACGTCGCGATCAGCTGGAACGACCACGGCACCGACGTCGACTTCGGCTCGCTGACGCGCCAGCTGCTCGCCGACCTGACGGCCAAGGGTGCCGACATCCGCTACCGCCACGACGTCAAGAACCTGCACCGCGACACCGACGGCACCTGGCGGGTCAAGGTCAAGGACCGCGCCGAGGGCAGCACGCTGAACCTCTCCGCGCGCTTCGTCTTCGTCGGCGCGGGCGGTGGCGCGATCACGCTGCTGCAGAAGTCGGGCATCGAGGAGATCAAGGGCTTCGCCGGCTTCCCCGTGAGCGGCCAGTTCATCCGCTCGCTCGACGAGACCGTCACCGCGAAGCACGAGGCCAAGGTGTACGGCATGGCGGCCGTCGGCGCGCCGCCGATGTCGGTCCCTCACCTGGACACCCGCGTCATCGACGGCCAGCGCTCGCTGCTGTTCGGCCCCTACGCCGGCTGGACGCCCAAGTTCCTCAAGAACGGCTCCTTCACGGACCTGCCGTTCTCGGTCCGCCCGTCGAACGTCGTGCCGATGGCCGCCGTCGGCGTGACCTCGTGGTCGCTCATCAAGTACCTCGTCGCCGAGCTCGCCAAGACGCGCAAGGGAAAGATCGAGGCGCTGCGCGAGTTCGCCCCGCTCGCCGCGAACGACGACTGGGAGATCATCACCGCCGGCCAGCGCGTGCAGGTCGTGCGCAAGAAGGGTCGCGGTGGCGTCCTGGAGTTCGGCACGACGGTCGTCAACGCCGCCGACGGGTCGATCGCGGGCCTGCTGGGCGCGTCCCCCGGTGCCTCGACGGCCGTCTCGGCGATGCTCGACGTGCTCGAGCGCTGCTTCCCGTCGCAGATCGACGCCTGGCGTCCGCAGCTCAAGGAGCTCGTCCCGTCCTACGGCGTGACCCTCGGCGACAACCCGTCGTTGCTGGCCGACCTGCGCGCCTGGACCGACAAGAGCCTCAAGCTCGCCTGAGCCCCGCGATCCGAGACCACCGCGTCGTGGTCTCGATACGTCGGACGCGCTCGCCGTCCGCCTCCGCCCCCGGACCGGCGTGGCACGTCGGTCGAGTAGGGGAACGGCGACGAAGGAGCCCGTTCCCCGTATCGAGACCAGCTGCAGAGGTGGTCTCGATACGTCGGACGCGCTCGCTGGCGCTCGCCGTCCGCCTCCTCGACCGACGGATGCCACGACGGTCCGGGCGGGTCAGCGGTCGCGGACGTTGGCGCCCTTGGCGCGGGCGACCTCGGCGAGGCCCTCCTGGAAGTCCAGCATCCGCCGGGTCAGGTCCGGGTCGCCGGTCGCGAGGATCCGCACGGCCAGCAGGCCCGCGTTCCGGGCCCCACCGATCGAGACGGTGGCGACGGGGACGCCCGCGGGCATCTGCACGATCGACAGCAGCGAGTCCATCCCGTCGAGGTGCTTGAGCGGCACGGGGACGCCGATGACCGGCAGCGGCGTGACGGCGGCGAGCATGCCGGGCAGATGCGCGGCACCGCCGGCTCCGGCGATGATCACCTCGAGGCCCCGGCCGTGCGCCTCGCGGCCGTACGCGATCATCTCGTCCGGCATCCGGTGCGCCGAGACGACGTCGGCCTCGTAGGCGACGTCGAGCTCGGCGAGCGCCTCCGCGGCCGCCTGCATGGTGGGCCAGTCGGAGTCGGAGCCCATGACGATGCCGACGCGGGGCGAAGCGCTCATGGACGGGAGCCTAGCGTCCGTCGATCAGGAGCCCGGCCGCGCGCCGGGCGTCGGCGAGCACGGCCTCGAGGTCGTCGCCGGTGACGGTGACGTGCCCGACCTTGCGCCCCGGCTTCACGTCCTTGCCATAGAGGTGGACCTTCGCGTGCGGCACGGCCGCGAGCGCCTCGGCCTTGGCCGCGTCGAGGTCGGTGACGGTCCCGCCCAGCACGTTGACCATGACGGACCACGGGGCCGTGGCGGTCGACGGCCCGAGCGGCAGGTCCAGGACGGCCCGCAGGTGGTTCTCGAACTGGCTCGTGACGGCGCCGTCGATCGACCAGTGCCCGGTGTTGTGCGGCCGCATCGCGAGCTCGTTGACGAGGATGCGTCCGTCGGACGTCTCGAACAGCTCGACCGCGAGCATGCCCGTGACGTCGAGCTCGGTCGCGACCCGCACCGCGAGGTCGCGCGCCTGAGCGGCGAGCGCGGGGTCGAGGTCGGGCGCGGGCGCGACGACCTCGGAGCAGATGCCTCCGACCTGGCGGGACTCGACGACCGGGTAGGCCTCGACGTCGCCGGACGGCCGTCGGGCGACCTGCGCCGACAGCTCGCGCCGGAAGTCGACGAGCTCCTCCGCGAGCAGCTCGCGGCCTGATGCGAAGGCGTCCGCGGCGTCGGCGACGGAGTCGACGACCCACACGCCCTTGCCGTCGTAGCCGCCACGCGTGGTCTTGACGACGACCGGGAACCCGTCGCCCGCAGCCGCGAAGGCCTCGAGGTCGTCGGCGGTCGCGATCCGCGCCGAGCGCGGCCCGGGGACGCCGATCTCGGCCATCCTCTCGCGCATGAGCGCCTTGTCCTGCGCGAACACGAGCGCGTGCGGACCCGGGCGGCACGCGTGCCCGTCCGCGACGAGGGCCTCGAGGTGCTCGGTGGGCACGTGCTCGTGGTCGAACGTGACGACCGGTCGCCCGTCGATCGCGGTCCGCAGGTCGTCGAGGTCCGTGTGGTCGCCGACGACGTGGTCGCCGATGACCTGCGCCGCACTCACGTCGGGTCCTTCGGCGAGCAGACGCAGCCGCAGGCCCAGCGCGATCGCAGGCTGCTGCATCATCCGGGCGAGCTGTCCTCCGCCGATGACGGCGAGCCGGGTGTCGGTCACGCGCGCCAGGATAGTGGGGCCGTCACGAGGTCAACGGCGGACCCGGAACGCGCGGCGGCGCGACACCGTGATCGGCGAGACCTCGCCGAAGCCGCGCAGGACCCGTGGCGGCAGGGACCGCATGTCGTAGGCGTCCGGCGGCAGCGCGTCGGCCGTGTGCCGGTCGACCAGCACGCGGTGGCTGCGGGCGACGTTCGACAGCCGGGCCGCGAGGTTGACCGGGGGGCCGAACACGTCGCCTAGGCGGCTCAGGACCGACCCGGTGGCGAGCCCGACGCGGACGTTCGGCAGGTCGTCGCGGGCGCTGATCTTGGCGACGACCTCGAGCGAGGTGTCGACGGCGGCGCGGGCGTCGAGGTTCACGAACAGCACGGCGTCGCCCAGGGCCTTGATGACCCGGCCCTCACCCGCGGTGATGATGTCGCTGACGCGGGTCTCGAAGTTCTCGACGAGGTCGCCCAGCTCGGCCTCGTCCATCGTGTTGGTCATCGCGGTGAACCGCGACAGGTCCGCGAAGCCGACCGTCATCGTGGTCGACAGCAGCTCGGCGTCGATCGCGCCCAGCGCCTCGACCCGCGCGGCCGCGGCGGCCAGGTGGCGTCGCCAGGCGTAGAGCATGACCTTCTCGAAGCCCGGCTCCGCGACGCGGGCAAGCGTGACGGCGGAGACGAGCCGGCTCGGCGCACGGCCCTCGGCGACGTCCGCGGCGATCTGCGCGACGACGATCGCGACCTGCCAGTCGGCCAGCCGGGCCATCGTGTTGCCCAGCGCTCGACCGAGCCGCACGACGGTCTCCTCGCGCAGCAGGCCGGAGTCGAGGGCGTCCGCGACGAGGCGGGCGACCTCGACGTCGGACTCGCCGTAGGCGGGGGCGTCGCCGGCGTCCGGGAAGCCGATGGCACGCCAGAGCCGCTCGACCTTCTCCCGGTCGAGCCCGCCCTTCTCGGCGACCTCGGTCGCGTCGAGGCCGCCCGTCGCGCCCAGGATCAGGCGGGCGAGCTCCTCGCGCAGCTCCTCTCGGTCCAGGCTCACACGGTCACAGGCCTTCGCCGCGGGCGTGCGCCTGGTCGACGAGGCCCGTCACGGTGCGGTGGAAGTCCTCGATGCCCGGGATGTCCCGCAGTCGCAGGCCCTCCTGCTCGCTGGCGTCGTGGACGATGAGCGTCCCGCAGCCGAGGATGCGGTCGTTCAGGTTCTTCTCGAAGGACACGTCGTTGATCCGGCTCAGCGGGATGACCCGGCCGGTGCGCGTGAGGATGCCCTTCTGCTCGACGAGCCGCTTGTTCGTGAGCGTGTAGGTCCACAGGTACCAGCGCAGGAACGGCACGACCGTGAGCCACAGCAGCAGCACGACGGCGACGCCGATCACGATCCAGCGCGGGATGCCGTCGGCGCGGTCCCCCAGGCGCGCCGCCAGGTAGCCCGCGGCCCCGGCGACGACCAGCATCGCGAGGAACGGGAGGGCCAGGACCTTCACGTGGGTCCGGGTGGTCGTCAGGGACTGCTCGCCCTCGACCATGAGCTTGCGGGACAACGTCATGGCGTGATCCTCTCACCACGGGCACCCCGGTGTCCC
Source organism: Aeromicrobium erythreum (assembly GCA_036946185.1). Taxonomy (GTDB): domain Bacteria; phylum Actinomycetota; class Actinomycetes; order Propionibacteriales; family Nocardioidaceae; genus Aeromicrobium; species Aeromicrobium erythreum_A. The sequence continues at coordinate 34,434 of JAQIJP010000008.1, read as the reverse complement.
GGGGTTGACCCCTCTTCCGTGCAGGTCACGGGCGGTGCGGCCGCACGTGCGTGACGTCGCCGGCGCTCAGCGGACGACCGTCGACGACGAGCCGGCCGTCGCTGTCGACGTCGTCGGCCCGACCCGTCAGGGCGGTGCCGTCCGGCAGCTCGACGCGCACCTGCTGACCGACCGTGGAGCAGGCCGAGCGGTAGGCGCGGGCGAGCTCCGGCGTCGGGTCCTCCGCGGCCGACCACCGGCCCAACCAGCCGTCGAGGTGGCCGAGCAGGTCGACGAGCAGCTCCGTGCGGTCGGTCGTGCGGGCCCCCTCGATCACGAGCGAGGTGGCCGTCGGCACCGGCAGCTCGTCCTCGCGCAGCGACACGTTCAGCCCGATGCCGAGGACCGCCGCCCCGCCGGCGGGCGTCTCGACGCGCTCGAGCAGGATCCCGCAGATCTTGCGGCCGCCCACGAGGACGTCGTTCGGCCACTTGAGCGTGGGCTCCACCCCGGCGGCGACGACGGTGTCGCGCACGGCGAGCCCCGTGAGGAGCGGCAGCCAGACCCAGCGCCGCAGCGGGACGTCGGGACGCAGCACGACGGACACGACCAGGTTGGCACCGGGCCGCGTGACGAAGCCGCGGTCCAGCCGGCCACGGCCCGCCGTCTGGTCCTCGGTCGTGACGACGAGCCCGTGCGGGGCACCCTCGCGCGCCCGCTGCGCCGCGTGGTCGTTCGTGCTGGGCACCGAGGCGAGCGCCTCGACCTGCGTCCAGGTCGACCCGGGCGCGACGACCTGCGCCGTCAGCCGGTCGACGTCGAGCGGTGCACGGGTGCCGTCCATGGGACCAGACTCACACATGCGGATCCGGAGAACGCCGCTACGCTGTCCGCCGTGAGCGAAGCACAGATCGAGGACGACTTCAGCGAGAAGCCCGAGCTGCACACGACCGCCGGGAAGATCGCCGAGTACCAGCGACGTCAGCACGAGGCCACCGTCGAGGTCGCCGAGCGTGCCGCGGAGAAGCAGCACGCGAAGGGTCGGCAGAGTGCCCGCGAGCGCATCGACCAGCTGCTCGACGAGGGCTCGTTCGTCGAGCTCGACGCGTTCGCCCGGCACCGCGCGACGTCGTTCGGCCTCGACGCGAACCGCCCGCTCGGCGACGGCGTCATCACCGGCTACGGCACGATCGACGGCCGCCAGGTGTGCGTCTTCAGCCAGGACTTCAGCGTCTTCGGCGGCAGCCTCGGCGAGGTGTACGGCGAGAAGATCGTCAAGGTCATGGACCTCGCCATCAAGACCGGCTGCCCGATCATCGGCATCAACGAGGGTGCCGGCGCCCGCATCCAGGAGGGCGTCGTCTCGCTCGGCCTGTACGGCGAGATCTTCCAGCGCAACGTCCATGCCTCGGGCGTCATCCCGCAGATCTCGCTCATCATGGGCTCGAACGCCGGCGGGCACGTCTACTCCCCCGCCGTCACCGACTTCGTCGTCATGGTCGACCAGACGTCGAACATGTTCATCACCGGGCCGGACATCATCAAGACGGTCACCGGCGAGGACGTCTCGATGGAGGACCTCGGCGGCGCCCGCACGCACAACACCAAGAGCGGCAACGCCCACTACCTCGCGAGCGACGAGGCCGACGCCCTCGAGTACGTCAAGGCGCTGCTGGCGCACCTGCCGCAGAACAACATGGAGGAGGCCGAGGTCTACGACGAGGTCGTCGACCTCGAGCCCACCGACGTCGACCTCGCCCTCGACACCCTCATCCCGGACTCGGCCAACCAGCCCTACGACATCCGGACCGTCATCGAGGCCACCCTCGACGACCAGGACTTCCTCGAGGTCCAGCCGCTGTTCGCGCAGAACCTCGTCATCGGCTTCGGCCGCGTCGAGGGTCGGGCGGTCGGCGTCGTGGCCAACCAGCCGATGCAGCTCGCCGGCTGCCTCGACATCGACGCGTCCGAGAAGGCCGCCCGGTTCGTCCGCACGTGCGACGCCTTCAACATCCCGGTCCTGACCTTCGTCGACGTCCCGGGCTTCCTGCCGGGCACCGACCAGGAGTGGAACGGCATCATCCGCCGCGGCGCGAAGCTCATCTACGCCTACGCCGAGGCGACCGTCCCGCTCGTCACGGTCATCACCCGCAAGGCCTACGGCGGCGCCTACGACGTCATGGGGTCCAAGCACCTCGGCGCCGACATCAACATCGCGTGGCCGTCGGCCCAGATCGCCGTCGTCGGCGCGTCGGGCGCGGTCAACATCCTCTACCGCCGTGAGATCGCGTCGGCCGACGACCCGGAGGCGCGCCGCGCCGAGCTCATGACCGAGTACGAGGACACGCTGTGCAACCCGTACGTCGCGGCCGAGCGCGGCTACATCGACGCGGTGGTCCAGCCGTCGCAGACGCGCGCCGAGGTCGTCAAGGCCCTGCGCCTGCTGCGCACGAAGCGTGAGACGCTGCCGCCCAAGAAGCACGGGAACATCCCGCTCTGATGGCCGACGAGACGACGCCCGAGGAGACCCCGGAGCCGGCCAAGCCGGTCCTTCGGGTGGTCAAGGGCGACCCCACGCCGGAGGAGCTCGCCGCGCTCGTCGCGGTCGTGCAGGCTCGGGGCGCTGCCGCCGCTGCGGCGGCGGCGCGTCAGGTCCGCCCGCCGCGCACGGAGTGGGGTCACCCCGCGCGCGCCGTGCGGCGTCCGCTGCGGGTCGGCCCCGACCAGTGGCGTCGTTCCGCCTGGGCCTGAGCACGCCGGTCCTGGCAGACTGCCCGGCATGCCGCTGACCTTCGAGCCGGACGTGTCCGTCGCGGACTGGGTCGTGGGCGCCGGCGGCGACCGGGCCGTGCTGGCGACCCAGGGACCGCCGGGGCTCGCCGCGCACGCCCGGGTCCGTCACGCGGGACCCGACCGCGAGGCGGCGCCCGACCCGGACCTCGTCGCCGAGGTCGCCCGACTGGGTGCCGCCCACACGACGACGCCCGAGGACGCGTTCTTCGCGCTGTGGGACGGCTGGGGCGAGCTCCACGAGGGACGCGTCTACGCGTCGATGGATCCCGGCCGGCACTTCGGCCGGATGTTCCGTCGCGACGCCGGGCCGCGCACGCTGCCCGCGTTCGGGCCCGAGGTCATGGACGGGCCCCGCGCCCGGCTCGCGGACCTCGGCTACCTCGTCTTCCGTGGCCCGCTGGCCGCGGCCGGCGACTGGGGCGCGCGGCCCTACACGCCGGACTGGCCGCGCGACCTGCCCCCGGCTGCCTTCACCTGGCCCGCCGACCGCGCCTGGTGCATCGCCGCCGACGTCGACCCGGACTGGTTCACGGTCGGCGGGTCGCGGGCCTTCGTCGACGCCGTCGTGGCCCGTCCCGACCTCGACGCCGCCCCCGTCCCCTACGGCCTCGACCCCTCCCAGGAGCCCGCATGAGAGTCGTCCTCGCGTCCCAGTCCCCCGCCCGGCTCGCGACGCTGCGCGCCGCGGGCATCGAGCCCGAGGTCATCGTCTCGGGCGTCGACGAGTCCCAGGTCCGCTCGCACGACGCGGCCAACCTGGCGGCGGCGCTCGCCCAGCTCAAGTGCCGCGCCGTGGCGCCCCGGGTCACCGACGACGCGCTCGTCGTCGGGTGCGACTCCGTCCTGGCCCTCGACGGCGACATCCTGGGCAAGCCGGCGTCCCCCGCCGAGGCGGTCGAGCGCTGGCGCCGGATGCGCGGCCGCTCGGGCGTGCTGCACACGGGTCACTGCGTGCGGCGCGGCGAGCGCGAGGTCGTCGACAGCGCCTCGGCGATCGTCCACTTCGCCGACGTGAGCGACGAGGAGATCGACGCGTACGTCGCGACGCGCGAGCCGCTGGCGGTCGCCGGCGCCTTCACGATCGACGGCCTGGGTGGAGCGTTCGTGCGCGGCATCGAGGGTGACCCGCACACGGTCGTCGGCCTGAGCCTGCCGCTGCTGCGGGACCTCGCCGCCGACCTGGACGTGCGCTGGACGGACCTCTGGAACCGGATCTGAGTGTGCAGGTGCAAATCACCAGCGCTTGACATCCCGGTACGAAGGCGTCACGATCGTCGTGTTGTTTGCTAATGCAAATCCTGATCCGGGGGTCACCATGCACCGCAACCTCATCTCCACCACGGCAGCCGTCGCCGCCGCGGCCGTCGTGCTCGCGAGCACCGTCGTCGGCGCTCCTGCCGCCTCGGCCGCCGACGGGTCGGACGACGGGTCCGGCCGGATGATGCTCGTCCTCGACTCGTCCGGCTCCATGAAGGAGCCCGCCGCCGGCGGCCAGACCAAGATCCAGGCCGCGAAGCAGGCCCTGCGGTCGGTCGTCGGGTCGCTTCCGTCGGAGCAGGCCGTCGGCCTGCGCGTGTACGGCGCCAAGGTGTTCGACCGCTCGAAGCCCGGTGCCTGCAAGGACAGCCAGCGCGTCGTCGACCTCGGCACCGACAACCGCAAGGCCCTGACCGACGCGATCGACGACTACAAGCCCTACGGCGAGACCCCCATCGGGTACGCGCTGCAGCAGGCCGGCAAGGACCTGGGGTCCGAGGGCCAGCGCACGATCGTCCTCGTCTCCGACGGCGAGCCCACGTGCGACCCCGACCCGTGCAAGGTCGCCGCCGACCTGGCGAAGAACGGCATCGACCTGAAGATCGACGTCGTCGGCCTCGACGTGAAGGGCGCCGCGCGCGACAAGCTGCGCTGCATCGCCGACAAGGGCCGCGGCACGTACTACGACGCCGACGACGCCGACTCGCTGACCGAGAGCCTCTCGACTGCGCAGACCCGCGCGTCGCGTCCGTTCGACCTGACCGGCACGCCGATCAAGGGCACACCGTCGCCCGCCGACGCCCCCGTCGTGAAGACCGGCCAGTACCTCGACACGGTCCCGGTCGACGGGTCCCTGAACTACCGGTTCGAGCGGACGAAGCCGGGCTCCACGCTGCACGTCGGCGTGATCTTCAAGGGCGAGGGCGGTTCCGCCGGCAGCGGGCTGACGACCTCGATCAAGGCACCCGGCGACGCCGTCGCGTGCGAGAGCGCGATCGCGTTCGACAGCTCGTACGGCGAGCGGGCCCCGATCCTCTACGGCTCGGCCGACTCGTGGAAGGCCGACGCCCAGGACACGTGCAACACCGCCGACGAGCTGACGATCGAGATCCGGTCCTCGCGCCGCAACGCCGGCCTCGCGCAGCAGCCCGTCCAGCTGATGGTCTACGAGGAGCCGCCGGTCGCATCGACCGGGTCGCTGCCGCCGGCTCCGGACGCCCCGGCCTGGACCCCGCTCCAGCCGGGCGAGCCGAAGAAGGACGTCGTCGCCGGCACGAGCATCACGAACGCCCCCGTCGTCGAGGACGGCACGTATGCCGGCGACCTCAACCCGGGCGAGTCGCAGGTGTTCGCCGTCCCGGTCGGCTGGGGCCAGCACGTGTCCGCCCAGCTCGACGCGACGATCACCGACCAGGTCCGCGACGCCGCGGCCGTGGGCAGCAACATCGAGGTGTCGGTCCTGTCGCCGCTCGGCGGCGAGGACACGGTGAGCCAGTACGCCAAGGAGCCGGAGGACTGGTCCGACCGGTCGCTCGTCGGCATCCGCAACACCCCGCAGCCCTACCGGACCGGCGCCATGAGCAACACGGTGGCCTACCTCGACCGCGCGGCGTCGGACGAGCGGACCCGCGCCGGGGCCGTCGCCGGCGTCCGGTACGTGAAGGTCAGCTTCAACGTGCGCGGCGACGAGGCGAACCTCCCCTACCGCCTGACCCTCGAGCGCGGCGGCGACAGCACGGGCGCGCCGGACTACGAGAAGGTCAAGGGCCTCCGGGCTCCCGTGGCCGACTCGCGGCTGGTGTCCGGCGCGGGCGACGAGCCGGGGCAGGAGCCGACGTCGGCGCGGAAGGCCGACTCCTCGCCGGCAGCCAGTGGCCTGCCCTGGCTGCCGATCGGTCTGGGCCTGGCCGGCGTGCTGGTGATCGCCGCCGCGATCGCGATCCTCGTCCGGGCCGGACGCCGCACCGTCTGACCCGCGGCACGGGCCGTCCGTCCCCCGTGGGGCGGGCGGCCCGTCGACGTCTACTCGACCGGCAGGCCGAGGCCGCGGGCGATGAGCATGCGCTGGACCTCGCTCGTGCCCTCGCCGATCTCGAGGATCTTGGCGTCGCGGTAGAACCGGGCGACCGGGTACTCCTCCATGAACCCGTACCCGCCGAAGACCTGCGTCGCGATGCGGGTCGCGGTGACGGCGGCCTCGCTCGTGTAGAGCTTGGCGATGGAAGCGGCCTGCTTGAGCTCGGCGCCGCCGACGCCGGCGTCCTTCATCGCGGCCGCACGGTAGGTCATCGCCCGCCCGACCTCGGCCATCGTGGCGAGGTCGGCGACCTGGAACGCGACGCCCTGCTTGGCGCCGATCGGCTTGCCGAACGTCGTGCGCTGACCCGCGTACTCGACGCAGAGGTCGAGGCACCCCTGCACGCAGCCGACCGCGAGCGCCGCGATCGCGATCCGGCCGTCGTCGAGCGTCGCGAGGAACTGGGCGTAGCCACGACCGCGCTCCCCCAGCAGGTGGTCGGCCGGCACCCGCACGCCGTCGAACGTGAGCGGGTGCGTGTCGGAGATGTTCCAGCCGAGCTTGTCGTAGGCGGGTCCGACCTCGAAGCCGGGCGTGCCCGAGGGGATCGTGATCGCCGAGATCTCGGGGGCGCCGTTCTCGCGGGTCCCCGTGCGCGCCGTGACGGTGACGAGCGAGGTGATCTCGCTGCCGGAGTTGGTGATGAACTGCTTCGCGCCGTCGACGACCCAGCTGTCGCCGTCGAGCACGGCCTTGGTCGCGGTGGCCCCGGCGTCCGAGCCCGCGCCCGGCTCGGTCAGCCCGAAGCCCGCGAGCCGCTGCCCGGCGACGAGGTCCGGCAGCCAGCGCTCCTTCTGCTCCTGCGTGCCGAAGGTGAGGATCGGGTTGATGCCCAGGCCGACCCCGGCCTCCAGCGTGATGCCGATGGACTGGTCGACCCGGCCGAGCTCCTCGATCGCGATGCACAGGCTCGTGAAGTCGGCCCCGGCGCCACCGAACTCCTCCGGCGCGGTCAGACCGAAGAAGCCGAGGTCGCCCATCCGGCGCACGACGTCGACCGGGAAGTGGTGGTCGCGGTCCCACTGCGCGACGTGCGGCGCGATCTCGGCGACCGCGAAGTCGCGGACGAGGCGACGGAAGTCGCGGTGCTCTGCGGACTCGAGGGGCTGGGTCATGGCGCCATCGTACGCCACCAGGTTAACCATCGTTAACCACTCTGAGGCCGCCGATGCCCCCGGAGCCCGCGGTGCCGGTCAGCCTCGGGCGTGCGCCTCGTGGTGCGCGATCGCGTCGACGGTCCGCTCGGCGCCGTAGACCCGCAGCAGCTCGGCGATCCGCGGGTGCGTGGCCTCGAGCGTCGCCGCAGCGTCGAGGAAGTCGGGCCGCCGACGCGGCCTCGCGGAACACCTCCTGGACCGTGCTGACGCGCTCCCGGACCGACGTGCGCGTCGACGTCCGCGTCAGGACGTCGGCGCCCTGGGGTGGACTCCACCGCCGCGACGAGCTGGTCGACGTCCATCGCGCCGGACTCGACCTCGGGCACGAGGTCGTGGAGGAGCTGCAGCCGCTGGGCCGCCGCCGGGTTGCCGATCTTGATGCGCCGCGCGTTCATCAGCTGCGACAGCATCGGCGGAGACACCCCGAGCAGGGCGGCGAGCCGTGCCTGGGTCAGGCCGAGCCGGTCGGCGTACCCACCGAGCAGCTCGCCCAGCGGTGCGCCGTAGAGCCGTCGCTGCGCCTCGCGGTTGCCGTCCAGGTCCACGTCTTCACCTTTGCCATCGGGAACGTCGCCAGCCTACGCCCGCAGGCCGGCTGAGGACCACGTTCGCGTTCGCAAAGGCCTAGAGCGCCAGGATCGCCGCGACGATCAGGCCGACGCCGAGCACGCCCAGCAACCCCGCGACGACGACCTCGGCCCGCACCGTCGGCCGTGACCGCGGTGGCCGAGGCGGTCGAGGCACGGGGGCGACGGGCGCCACCGGCGTCCGGCCGGGCCCATCAGGCGTCCAGCCCTCGGGCAGCGGCGGCCGCTGGTCGAACACCTCGACCGGCTCGTGCGGCTCCGGCGTCCAGACGATCGCCGCCAGGGCGGTCCGCACCGCTGCGGCGGACCGCGGGCGGGAGTCGGCCGGTCCGGTGAGTGCGGCGACGAGCTCGGCGGCCTCCGGACGGTCGCCCACCATCTCGCGCAGCATGACCCCGACGGCGTAGAGGTCGTGGCTCGGCTCGGGGTCGTCCCCGAGCTCGGTCTCGGGCGGCTGGTAGCCCCGGGTGCCGACGACCTCGTGGGTCCGGGTCAGTCGCGGCTCCCCCTCCGCGACGGCGATGCCGAAGTCGCTGAGCCAGGCGTGCGGCCGGTACGAACCGGTGGCCTCGAGCAGGACGTTCGCCGGCTTGACGTCGCGGTGGACGATCCCGGCGTCGTGCACGGCCGCGAGCGCGTCGAGGACCTGGTCGAGCACGATGACGGCCCACGCGGGGTCGAGGACCCCGTGGTCGGCCAGGACGGTGGCCAGCGAGCCGCCGGCGGCGATCGGCATGGTGAAGAGCACGCGGTCGTCCTCGCCCACCCAGCCGAGCGGCACCAGGACGTGCGGGTGCTCGACCCGCCACGACGTCTCGCGCACGAAGCGCAGCAGCGACACGCTGTCGGACTGCTTGAGCACCTTCGCCGCGCGGTAGGCGTGGTCGCGCCGGTCCCACACGCGCCAGACGCTGCCCATGCCGCCGTCGCCGAGCAGGTCGACCAGCTCGTAGCGGCCCGCGAACACCTCACCCACGGGTCAGACCCTGCCAGGCGTCGTGCGCGGGCGCCACGGGATCGCGCGGGATCACAGCAGCGTGTGGCCGAGCCCGGCCAGCCGCTCGCGGACCTCGTCGCCGTGCTCCTGGCTGTTGGTCGCGAACTCGACGGCCACCTCGACCTCGCGCACGCCGAGGCCCTCGGCCGAGCGGTCGTGGGTCACGTCGATGACGTTGACGCGCAGCTGGGCCAGGTCGGTGAGCAGCCGGGTCAGCTCGCCCGGCCGGTCGGAGAACCGGACCCGCAGCCGGGTGAACCGGCCGGCCGCCGAGAGGCCGTGCCGGATCACCTCGCTCAGGACGAGCGGATCGACGTTGCCGCCGGACAGCACGGTGACGACGGGCCCCTCGAAGGCCGTCGGGTCGTCCAGCAGCGCCGCCACCCCGGCGGCGCCGGAGGGCTCGACGAGCATCTTGGCGCGCTCCAGCAGCCCGATCAGCGCGGTGCTCATCGACTCCTCGCTGACCGTGACGACGGCGTCGAGCTGCTCCTTGATCACCTCGAACGGGACGACCCCCGGCTCGGCGACCGCGATGCCGTCGGCCATCGTCGGTCCCATGACCCCGGCGACGGGCGACCCCGCCGCGAGCGAGCCGGGGTAGGCCGCGGCGTCGGCGGCCTGCACGCCGACGACCCGCACGTCGGGTCGGCGCTCCCTCACCAGGGCGATGCCGGCGGCCAGGCCTCCCCCGCCGAGCGGCACGACGATCGTCGCGACCTCGGGCAGCTGCTCGACGATCTCGAGCCCCACCGTGCCCTGGCCCGCGAGGATGTCCTCGTGGTCGAACGGGTGGATCAGGACCGCCCCGGTCTCCTCGGCGAACGCCAGCGCGTGGACCAGCGCCTCGGTCACGCCGGTGCCGGCGAAGCGGATCTCGGCGCCGTAGCCGCGCGTGGCCGCGACCTTGGGCAGCGCCGCACCCTCGGGCATGAAGATCGTGGCGCGCGTCCCGAGCAGCGACGCCGCGAGCGCGACGCCCTGCGCATGGTTGCCGGCGCTCGCCGCGACGACACCGCGCTCGCGCTCGGCGTCGGACAGGCCGGCGATGCGCGTGTACGCGCCGCGGATCTTGAACGACCCGGTGCGCTGGAGGTTCTCGCACTTGAGGTGGACGGGCGTTCCCGCCCGGGTGCTGAGCCAGCGCGAGTGCGCCATCGGCGTCACCTCGACGACGGGCGCCAGCAGGGTCCGGGCTCGCTCGACGTCGGGGAGGTGCACCGTCACGAGGCAGAGCCCTCCACGCCGTCGGGGTCGGCGGCCTCCGCCGCGCTGGCGGGCAGCCCGTCGGGCTCGAGCGGTGTCCCGGCCTCGGCGGCCAGGTGTCTGACCACGCCGTTAAGGCAGGCGACGAGCGGCACCGCGACCAGCGCCCCGACGACGCCGGAGACGGTGATGCCGGCCGCGATCGCGACGATGATCGCGAGCGGGTGGACGGCGACGAAGTGGCCCATGAGGAACGGCTGCAGGACGTGCGACTCCAGCTGCTGCACGGCGATGACCGCGGCCAGCATGATGAGCGCCGTGATCGGGCCCTGGGCGACGAGGGCGACGAGCACCGCGACCAGACCCGACACGAGCGCGCCGACGATCGGGACGAACGCGCCCAGGAAGACGAGGACGCCGATCGCGAGCGCGAGCGGCACCCCGAGCACCCAGGCCGCGAACGCGATGCCGATCGCGTCGACGAGCGCCACGAGCACGGTCGCGCGGACGAAGCTCGTGAGGTTGCGCCACGCCTCCTGGCCCGAGGTGTGCACCTTCGCGCGGGCGGCGCGCGGGAACAGGGTCACCACGAAGGCCCAGATCCGGTCGCCCTCGTAGAGGAAGAAGAAGGCCGCGAACAGGGCGATGAAGAAGCCCGTCACGAAGTGGGTCAGCGACGTGCCGACGGCCGCGACCCGTTCGGCCAGGCCGGCTTGACCGAACGAGGCGATCGACGTCTGCACGCGGTCGACGTAGGCGCCGATCTGGCTGTCGGTCAGGCCGAGCGGGCCGTTCTTCGCCCAGTTTTGGACCTGCGAGATGCCGTCGATGACACTCGTGCGCAGGTCGTCGAACTGGCCGGCGAGCGAGGTGCCGACGATCGTCAGCAGGCCGAAGAAGCCGACGAGCATCGCGATGACGACGACGAAGGTCGCGAGCAGGCGCGGCAGTCCCTTGCGGTCGAGCCAGTCGACGGCCCCGATCGTGAGCGCCGTGCCCAGGATCGCGACGGCGATCGGCACGGTCACCTCGGAGAAGAAGCGCAGGCCGAGGAACACCCCCGCACCCGCCAGCGCGATGACGACGAGCCGCCACGACCACTGGGCCGCGATCTCGACGCCGATCGGGACCTCGTACCGCGACTCCCCACCACGACTGCTCACACGACGACCCTACGGGAACACCCCGGCTCCGCGACACGTTGACGCAGTCGATGACGCCCCGCCGCACGGCCCTCCTCGTGGCCACCGCCCTGACGCTGCTCGTCGCGTGCAGCGACGGCGGTTCGACGTCGCGCGCGGACGCCTCGCCGGCCCCGTCCCCGACGCCGTCCGCGACCACCGAGCCGAACCCGTTCGAGGGCCATGACCGCGACGAGCTGGGGCGACTGCTGCTCCGCGCGGCCGCCGACGGCGACGCCGCCCGCGCCCAGCAGCTCGTGGCGGCGAAGGCGCCGCTCGAGGTCCGCGACGACCGGCGTCGGACCCCGCTGCTGCTGGCCGTCACCGACGACCACGTCGACGTCGCCCGCGTCCTCGTCGACGCCGGGGCCGACCCGGACGCGCTCGACGAGCGGCACGACACCCCGTGGCTCGTCACCGGCGTCACGGGCAGCGTCCCGATGGCCCGCGTGCTGCTCGAGGCCGACCCGGACCTGACGATCCGCAACCGCTTCGGTGGGGTCTCCCACATCCCCGCGAGCGAGCGCGGCCACGCCGACTACGTCGCGTTCGTCGTCGAGAACACCGACATCCGCGTCGACCACGTCAACGACCTCGGCTGGACGGCGCTGCTGGAGGCCGTGATCCTCGGCAAGGGGACCGAGCGCTGGCAGCGGATCGTCCGCACGCTCCTCGACGCCGGCGCCGACCCCGACCTCGCCGACCGCAACGGGGTCACCCCGCTCCAGCACGCCCGCGCCAAGAACTTCACCGCCATCGCCAGGATCCTCGAGCGGTCCTGAACCTGAAGGAGACGACATGATCTTCGGAACCCGCAAGACCGAGCTGCCCACCGCCGAGACGGCGCTGCCGGGCCGCGACCACCGTCCGTTCGCCGTGGGCGACAAGCACCTCGTGACCGGCAACCCGATCGAGACCGACGGTCCTGAGGGCTTCGAGGTCGCCGTGTTCGGCCTCGGCTGCTTCTGGGGCGAGGAGAAGACGTTCTGGGAGCAGCCGGGCGTCTGGTCGACCTCGGTCGGCTACGCCGGCGGCATCACCCCGAACCCGACGTACGACGAGGTGTGCACCGGCCGGACCGGCCACGCCGAGGTCGTGCGCGTCGTGTTCGACCCGAGCGTCACGAGCTTCGACGACCTGCTGAAGGTGTTCTGGGAGAACCACGACCCGACTCAGGGCATGCGCCAGGGCAACGACCGCGGCAGCAACTACCGCTCGGTCATCCTCACGACGAGCGAGGAGCAGCAGCGCGCCGCCGAGGCCTCGCGCGACCGCTACCAGGAGCAGATGACCAAGGCCGGCTACGGGCAGATCACGACGCAGATCCAGCCGCTCGAGGACTACTACTACGCCGAGGAGTACCACCAGCAGTACCTGGTCAAGAACCCCTTCGGCTACTGCCCGCTGCACGCCACCGGCGTCTCCTACGCCTGAGCGCCCGCCCCGCGATTCGTGACGTTGTCGTCGCTTCAGGACGGCTGAAGCGACCGGAAGGTCACGAATCGCGGGGTGCGGGGCGGAGCTCGCGGGCGGCGAGGCCGAGCAGCAGGACCGCGAGCCCGGCGAGCACGGAGGCGAGCGGGAGCAGCGCGACGATCGCCACGCACAGGACGAGGCCGAGCAGACTCGCGGCGCGCGGCAGCAGCCGGCGTCCCGGGACGTCCTGGCGCGCGGCGCTGAGGTTCGCGACCGCGTAGTAGAGCAGCACCCCGAACGACGACAGGCCGAGCACCCGGGTCACGTCGCCCGACAGCGCAAGCACGACGACGACGGCCGCGACAGCGACCTCCGCGCGGACCGGCGTCGACCAGCGCGAGTCGACCGTCGCGAGGACACCTGGGAGGTCGCGGTTCCGGGCCATCGCGAGCGCCGTCCGGCCGAGGCCCGCACCGAGCGCGAGCAGCGCGCCGAGCGCCGCGACGGCCGCGCCGACCCGCACGACGGGCGAGGCCCACGACGCGTCCGCCGCCTCGACGACCAGGCCGAGCGGCCGCGCGCTGTCGGCGAGCGCCGCGACGCCGACCGCGTGCAGGACGGTCAGCGCCACCGCGACGTAGAGCAGGATCGTCAGCGACAGCGCCCCGACGACGGCGCGCGGGATCGTGCGCAAGGGCTCGCGCACCTCCTCGCCGAGCGTCGCGATCCGGGCGTACCCGGCGAACGCGAAGAACAGCAGGCCCGCCGCCTGGACCGCGTCGACCAGCTCGAGGCCACCGCGTGACGGCGCCGCCGGAGCGGTCGCACCCACCCCGACGACGAGCAGCAGGACGGCGACCGTGATCGACCCGAGCACGATCGCCGCAGCGGTCGTGCGGGTGATGCCGAGGCAGTTCACGAGCGTCAGCAGCACGACGAACCCCACCGCGAGCGCCACGCGCGGCGCTCCGGGACCGACGAGGTAGCCCGCGGCGACGAGCGCCATCGCGGCGCACGAGGCGGACTTGCCGACGCAGAACATCCAGCCGGCCGCGAAGCCGGCGCGCGGACCGATCAGCTCACGCCCGAACGAGTACGCGCCGCCGGAGGTCGGCAGGTGCGCGGCGAGCTGGGCGGTCGACAAGGCGTCGAGCGACGCGACCACCGCGGCGATCGCGAGGGCGACGAGCAAGGTCGGACCGGTCCCGGCCACCGCGGCGGCGGGGCCCCACACCGCGAAGACACCGGCGCCGAGCATCGAGCCGAGCCCGAGCATGATCGCTCCGGGCAGACCGATCCGGCGCTGGAGCCCGGCGGGGACGCTCACGCGACCAGGCTAGGGGCTGCTCCGCGGTCGGGCCCACTGACCCGACCCACGGACCCTGAGCCGACCCACGGACGCTGAGCTCGTCGGAGGGTCGGGCTTCGACGGCCTCAGCCGCCACGTGAGCCGGCGGGTGGCGTCAGGTGGGCTGGAGGGTGCTGACGACCGAGCTCACCACGCCGGGCAGCGCCTCCTCGAGCTCGTCACGGCGCAACCGCTGGTGCAGCACGCCGTCGACGTAGATGCGCTCGGTCACGCCCGCCTCACGCAGCACCTTGAAATGGTGGCTCGCGGTCGACTTGCTGATGTCGTCGTACAGCGCGGAGCAGCGCACCGGCGCGTCGTCGGCCGCGAGCCGGCGCACCATCTCGAGGCGGACGGGGTCGGCGAGCGCCTGCAGCACGTCCTGAACCGGCGCGACCGGCATGGACGCCGGCAGCTCGGGCTGGTTCGTGTCGCCCATGTCACGCTCCCACGAAGTTTGATGATCATCGAACATGCCCTAGGCTGGCGCTTGTTCGATCATCATCAAACCTAGCACGCGCCGGAAGGTCTCCCATGTCCGCACCGACCCCGCAGCGGTGGGCCTACCCCGCCCTCATGGCCCTCGTCGTCGTCGCCCTCGGCACGTCCGGCGCGCCCGCGCCGCTGTACGGCATCTACGCGCACGACTGGGGCTTCGCGCCGCTCACGACGACGATCGTCTTCGCCGCCTACGCGGTTGCCGCGCTCGTCGCCGTCCTCGTGACCGGCTCGATCTCGGACCGCTACGGCCGCAAGCCGGTCCTGCTGTCGGCACTGGCCCTGATCCTCGTCGGGCTCGTCGTCTTCATGACCGCCCAGGGCGTCGGCGCACTGGTCCTCGCGCGCGTCCTCCACGGCCTGGGCGTCGGCGCGACCGTGGTCGCCGCGACCGCCGCACTCCTCGACCTGCGTCCCGACGACGGCCAGCGCACGGGTCAGCGCACCGGCGTCGCGTTCAACGTCGGCATCGCCGCGGCGATCCTCGGGACCGCCGTGATCGCCGACGTCGGTCCCGACCCGCTCGTCACGCCGTACCTCGTGCTGGCCGCGCTCGCCGTGGCCCTGTTCCTGCTCGTCGCCGTCATGCGCGAGACCCACCGCGACGCGCGCACGACCCGCCTGCACATCGCCCGCCCCCGGGTCCCGCGCTCGATCAGCGAGCACTTCCGCTTCTCGGCCCTCGGCGTCATGGCGTCCTGGTCGGTGCTGGGCGTGTTCCTGTCGCTGTTCCCGTCGATCGCGGCACGCGCGGTCCACGCCGAGCACGTGCTGTTCGGCGGCGCGGTCGTGGCCGCCTCGGCCGGCGCGGCAGCGGTCAGCCAGCTCGTCGGTGGTCGCTGGCCCGCGAAGCCCGCAGCCGTCGTCGGCGACCTGGGCACGGGCGTGTTCCTGCTGCTCGCGATCCCGGCGGTCGACTCGGGCAACGGCTGGGTCATCGGCGCCGTCTCGGCCCTGCTCGGCTTCTTCTTCGGCCTGGCCTTCGGCGGGTCGTTGCGGCACCTGACGCAGCACATCCCGGCCGCGCACCGCGGCGAGGTGATGTCGGCGTTCTACGTCCTGGCCTACTCGGCGATGGCCGTCCCGACGGTCGTGGCCGGCTGGGCGAGCACGGTCTGGCGTCCGGAGTCGGTGTTCGCGCCGTTCATGGTCGTCGTCGCGGCCGCGTGCGCCACCGCCGGACTGCTCGGTCTGCGCCGTCCGTCGCGCGAGCGCGTGCCCGCCTGAGCGGACTCGGCCAGGATGGCCGGGTGAGCGAGCTGCGCCCCGTGCCGGACCTGCTCGGACCGGGCCTGCGCCTGCTCCTCGTCGGCATCAACCCGAGCATCCTCAGCAGCGACACGGGCCACCACTTCGCCCACCCGGGCAACCGCTTCTACCCCGCGCTCGCGCGCGCCGGGATCATCGGCCCGGACGAGACCGACCCGGCCCGGGCGGCCGTCGCGCTCCGTCGGGCCGGGGTCGGCATCTCCAACCTCGCCACCCGGCCGACCGCCCGTGCGAGCGAGCTCGCCGACGACGAGCTGCGCGGGGCACCGGACCGGCTCGCCACCCTGGTCGCGGAGCACCGTCCGCGGGTCGTGGCCGTCGCCGGCATCAGCGCGTACCGGGTCGCCTTCGCGGCCCGTCGGGCCCGACCCGGCCGGCAGCCCGACGACCTCGCGGGCGCCGAGCTCTGGGTCGTGCCGAACCCGAGCGGGCTCAACGCCCACGAGACGATCGCGTCGCTCGCGGACGCCTACGCGGAGGTCGCCGACCGCGCCGGCGTGCCGCGCAATCCCCCGGAGTGAGGACTCAGAGGCCGGTGCGCGACGCGAACCGCGTGACGAGGCCCTGGTAGCGCGAGCCGGCCACGCGGACCATCTTGTCGAGCAGCCAGGCGTCGCCGCCGATGAGGACCTTGGCGCGGCCCTTCTCGACGCCGTCGAGGATGACCTTCGCCGCCTTGTCCGGCGAGGTGCGGGCCATCTTGTCGAACGAGCTCGCGAGGGCGTCGTGGTCGCGGCCGGCCGCCTGGTCGGCGTTGCGGGCGATGTTCGTCTTGATGCCGCCGGGGTGGACGCACGTGACGCCGACCGGCAGGCCGCCGATGCGCATCTCCATCGCGAGCGCCTCGGTGAAGCCGCGGACCGCGAACTTGGCGGCGTTGTAGGCGCCCTGGCTCGGGACCGCGAACAGGCCGAAAACGCTCGAGATGTTGACGACGTGGCCGTCGCCCGAGGCGATCAGGTGCGGCTGGAACTCCTTGGTGCCGTTGACGACGCCCCAGAAGTCGACGTCCATGATCCGCTCGAGGTCCTTGTAGTTCTCCTCCAGCGTCGTGCCCGTGAACGCGATGCCGGCGTTGTTGATGACGACGTTCACGACGCCGAACTGCTCGACGACGTCGGTGGCGTACTGCCCGACGAGCTCACGCTGGGAGACGTCGAGGACGTCGGTGCGGACGGTGGCGCCGAGGGCGCGCGCCTGCTCCGCGGTGGCGTCGAGACCCTGCACGTCGACGTCGCTGATCGCGACCGCCGCGCCGCGCCGCGCGAGCTCGAGGGCCAGGGCCCGTCCGATGCCGGAGGCCGCGCCCGTGACGACGACGACCTTGCCCGTGTAGTGACCCATGGGGACCTCCAAGATTCGGATACCGACGGTATCTCGATGCACGACGGTATCGCACCCGTCGGGCCAGCGGAAGGGTCTCCCTCAGGCGGAGGCGGCGCGCCGCCGCGGACGCAACCGGGTCTGCGGCAGCGGCGGGGCCGGGATGACGGCGCCGTCGTGGCCCTCGACGTGGCCGAAGCGCGCCGCCGCGGCCTGCCAGTCACGGCGCGCGTCCTCGATGTCCTCGTGGCTGCGGCCGATGAAGTTCCACCACATCACGAGGTCCTCCTCGAACGGCTCGCCACCGATCAGCAGGAGGGTCGTCGGCGCGTCGACCTGCACGACCACCTCGTCGCGTCCGGTCGCGAGGTAGTGCAGCTGGCGGTGCGCGACGTCCGTGCCGTCGACGCGGAACCCTCCGTCGACCGCGAGCAGGCCGTGCTCGAACGCCGGGTCCAGCGGGATCGTGGCCCGGCCGGGCTCGACGCTCAGCTGGGCGCCCACGAGCGGCGAGTAGGTCGTCGCCGGCGAGGTCGAGCCGCCGAACGTGCCGACCATGACGATCGCGGACCAGCCCTCCCCCGCCGCGCGCGGCAGGTCGGGCAGGTGCTCGAACCCTGGAGCGACGAACCGCGACTCCTGCGGCAGGGCCACCCACAGCTGCACGCCGTGCATCGGGGCGTCCGGGTCGCCGACGGAGAACTCCGAGTGCGAGATGCCGTCGCCGGACGTCATGAGGTTGAGCTCGCCGGGCCGCAGGACGACGTCGCTGCCGAGGCTGTCGCGGTGACGGATGTCGCCGGCGATCGGCCACGTCACCGTCTGCAGCCCGGTGTGCGGGTGCGGGAGCACCGTCATCGACTCCGCCGTGGGGCCGAAGTGGTCGACGAAGCACCAGGCGCCGATCGTCGGCAGCTCGCGGTGCGGCAGGGTGCGGTGCACGGTCAGGGCGCGCAGCCCTCCGAGCGGGACCTCGCGGGCGTCGATGACGCGGTCGGCGACCATGGCGCCCAGCGTACGCGCGTCGTCACTACGCTCGGGGCGTGCGCATCCCCGAGCTCCCCGCCGGCATCCGTCCCGCCACGCCCGACGACGTCCCCGTGATCGGCCGACTGATCCGCGAGCTCGCGGAGTACGAGAAGGAGCCCGAGGCCGCTCAGGCCAGCGAGGACGACCTGCACCGGCACCTGTTCGGCGAGGACGCGGTCGCCCGCGGGCTCGTCGCGGAGCTCGACGGCGAGGTCGTCGGCATCGCGGTCTGGTACCGCACGTTCTCGACCTGGACCGGCGTGCCGGGCATCCACCTCGAGGACCTGTTCGTGCAGGACGCCGCGCGCGGGTACCGGTTCGGCCTGCGGCTGATCAGCGCGCTCGCACGGATCGTCGAGGCCAACGGCTGGCAGCGGCTCGAGTGGGCGGTGCTCGACTGGAACACCCCGTCGATCGCGTTCTACGACCGGCTCGGCGGGCAGCACCAGGCGGACTGGCTGACCTACCGGCTCGCCGACGACGCCCTCACCCGCGTCGCCGCGCTCGACTGACGTCGGGTCAGCCGAGCATCGAGGAGCGCAGCCGCTCGAGCAGGGCCTCCTCGCCACCGACGCCGAGGAACCACGCCTCGGCACCGCCGTCGACGGCGTCCCAGCGGTCGAGGACGAGCTCGATCGCCTCGGTGGGGGTCTCGAAGAACGACGGCGGGACCGGACCGTGGCGGTCGTCGCGACGCAGCCGGCGGTCGATGGCCTCACGCGCCCGGTCGGTGAGCAGGTAGTCCTCGACGACGGCGTCGCGGTCGACGCCGAGCAGCCGCAGGACGAGCGCGACGGAGACCCCGGTGCGGTCCTTGCCGGCAGCGCAGTGCACGAGCGCCGGACCGTCGACGGCCGCGACCTCGCGGACGACGTCGACGAGCAGGTGCGAGGCGTCGTCGAGGACCATGCCGTACAGCGCGGGCAACGACTCGGCCCAGCCACGCTCGGGCCGCAGGGCCGACAGCAGCGGCAGGTTGACGGTGCGCGGGACGTGCCCCGCGAGCGGGTGGCCGTCGCCGATCTCGGGCGCGGAGCGCAGGTCGATGACGACCTCGGGCGGCCACACGATGTGGTCGGGGACGACGTCGTCCGGGAACGGCAGGGCGCTGCGCAGCAGTCGCCCCGGGCGGACGACCTGTCCGGCCTCGGCCCGCAGGCCACCGACGTCGCGCAGGTTCGGCAGCTCGGTGGGCACGCCGCGAGCCTAGCCCGCCGCGCCGACACCGACCGGGCGGTCGTCGCGGACGTCCCGACCCGGCTGTGACGTGGCCCTCACCCTAGACTTGAGAGCATGGTGTCGGTGCGCAGGTCTCTTCGCGCAGCCGCCATCGGAGGGGGCGCCGCGACCGTCGGCTACTGGAGCGTCCTCCTCAGCGAGGTGCTCGTGGCCCGCAAGGTCATCGGCACGACCGACGAGCGTCCCCCGCGTGCCGACGGCGTCTACGGCGTCGACCAGGGCGGGACCCCGGTCCGCGTCCTCGTCCTCGGTGACTCCGCGGCGGTCGGCTACGGCATGAAGCGAGCGGACCTGACCCCGCCCGCCCTGATCGGCATCAGCCTGTCGCACGTGCTCGGCCAGCCGGTCGACGTGCGCAGCCAGGCCGTCGTGGGCGCCACGACCCCGGACCTGCGCGAGCAGATCAACATCGGGATGGAGCACCGTCCCGACCTCGCCGTCATCATCATCGGCGCCAACGACGTGACCCACCGGGTGCCGGCGTACGTGTCGTCGCGCCTGCTGTCGGCGGCCGTCAAGCGCCTGCGCGACGCGGGCGCCGAGGTCGTCGTCGGCACGTGCCCGGACCTCGGCACCGTCCGTCCGATCCCCCAGCCGCTGCGCTGGGTGGCCCGTCGCAAGAGCCGGGCCCTCGCCCGCCGCCAGACCATCGCGACCGTCCGCGAGGGCGGTCGCGCCGTGTCGCTCGGTGGTCTGCTCGGCCCGATCTTCGCCGAGATGTCGGACGTCATGTTCGGCGAGGACCGCTTCCACCCGTCCGCCACCGGCTACGCGAACATGGTCTCGGTCCTCGTGCCGTCCCTCGCGGCCAGCTGGCGCGAGCGCGACCGCGACTACGCCGTCGCCCACTCCCTCGGCCACCAGGACACGATGTCGCTGGCCGAGGCCGCGGAGCGTGCCGGTCGCCGCGACGGCACCGAGGTCGCGCGCGAGGGTCGCTGGGCGACCACGATCCTGCGCCGTCGCCGGTGAGCGTGTTCCGGCCGGTGCCCGTGCTGCCGGTCGTCGTCCCGCTCGCGGTGCTCGCGCTCGCGACGCTGCTGGTCGTGCTCCGTCGACGCGGCACGCTGACGGTCCCCCGGTCGGCCGTGGGGCTGGCGCTCGCCGTCTACGTGGCCGGCATCGTCGCGAACACCGTCTTCCCGATCTACCTCGACCTGCCGACACGTGACACCACCTGGAGCACCGGCCTGAACCTCGAGCCGTTGGTCGGCTACGAGCCGGCCGATGCCGTCACCAACGTGCTGGTGTTCGTGCCGCTGGGACTGCTGGTCGCCCTCGTCTTTCCGCGCGGCGCCTGGCTGCGGGCGGTCCTTGCGGCCGCAGCCGTGAGCCTGACGATCGAGGCCGTCCAGCTCGTCACGGCCCGGACGCTCGGCGCCGGCCATGTCGCGGACGTGAACGACCTGTTCTTCAACGTCGTCGGCGGCGCGGTCGGCGTCGGGCTGCTCGCCCTGCTGTCCCACGACGCACGCCTCCACCGACCTCTCGACCGGTTCCGCTGGACCTGAGGAACGACGAACGGCCGGACCCCGAGGAGCCCGGCCGTCCGTTCAGGTGCTGCGTCAGTCTTGCCCGCGCAGGATCGCGAGGATGCGCAGGATCTCGATGTACAGCCAGATCAGCGTGACGGTGAGGCCGAAGGCCGCACGCCAGGACTCGCGCTCCGGCAGGCCCGACTCGATGCCGCGCTCGACGAAGTCGAAGTCCATGATCAGCATGAACACCGCGAGCACGACCGCGATGGCCGAGACGACGAGGCCGAGGGTGTTGAAGCCCCGGATGCCGCCGTTGTTGATGACGCCGGTCATGCTCAGCACGAAGTTGATGATCGTAGCGCCGAAGAACGCGAAGATCGAGATCGTGACGACCTTGCGGAACTTGTCGGTGACCCGGATGTTGAAGAACTTGTACGCCGCGAGGGTCGCGCCGAAGGCGACCATCGTGCCGACGACGGCCTGCGCGACGATCGAGGTGTCGTTGACGTACGAGGCGACGACCTTCGAGAACGCGCCGACGAAGACGCCCTCGGCGACGGCGTAGGCGAGAACCAGCGCGGGGCTGATGACCCGCTTGAACGAGTTGACGAGCGACAGCACCAGGCCGACGATCGCGCCGCCCATGGCGAAGGCGAAGGCCTTCTGCACGGCGCCCGACTGGGCGAAGCCGTCCTTGTCGAACATGTCGCCGATGAGGAACCACGTGACGGCGGCCGACGCGACGACCAGGCCCAGCGTCATGCCGGTCTTCTGGACGACCGAGTCGATCGTCATGCGGTCCCCGACGGTGGTCGGGGCGTAGCCGGCCTGCTGGTTGTTCAGGTCGATGTGCCACTGCGAGGGGTCGGTGGGCGTGGCGGTGGTGGTGCCGCGGCCGTTGAACCCCTCCGAGCGGTTGAAGACGGGGTTGTTGCTCTGCATGGCTCCTCCGTGGAGAACTGGCCTCAAGGTCGAGGTCGGTGACCTCACCCTATACAACGCACGAAGGGTGTCGATCTATCCCGTGAGCAGCGGTTTCTTGCTGCAACCGCTGTGGATCTCAGTCGCCCGAGCGGACCGTGAACTGGTAGCAGTCACCGCCGGGCGGGACGCTCGAGGACCTGGTCCAGCAGACGCGGACCACGGCTCGGTCCATCTGGGTGTAGTAGCTGTTCTGACCGATGTCCAGGCGGTCCGCCCCGGAGTAGGCCTTGCTGCCCTTGCCGCTGCTCGGGCAGTAGGAGTAGTAGCCGCCGTTCGACGGGAAGCGCTTGGAGACCGCGCTCGGCGACCCGGCCTTGTTCTTGCGCTTGTAGGTCGTGATCCGGAACTTCCCGCACGACTTCTTCGAACCGGCGACGTAGAGGCGCAGCGAGTACGACGCCTTGCGGTCCTCGACCTGCAGGCTCGGGCGGTGGACGTGCTCGCGCTGCCACGAGAGCGTGCCCTTCGTGTACGCCTTGCCGGACACGGAGCTGCGACTGATGTCGTCCTTGTCGTACGGCGCGCGCCACTCGTGGGCCGAGGCCGACCCGGCCGTGCCGATGACGACGGCCAAGGCGGTGAGCACCGCCACGAGCAGGCGCGTGGACGTGACCTTCATGGTTCCCCCTGGAGACGGGCCCCCCGACGGAGCCGCTGCCTGGACTCTAGGCTCACCGCACGCCGTCTGACCAGGACCTCGTCAGCGCGCAGGCTCGGGCTGCACCGCGGGGACCTTGACGAACGGCGCCTTGGGAGGGGTGGCCGGGCCCGTCTCGGGGGCCAGCGCGCCGCCGTCCAGCATGGTGCGACGGAAGAACGAGAGCGGGAAGACGTTGCCGACCTGCGCCCCGGTCTCGAGCGTGCGCGGCGCTGCTTGCTGCCCGTCGGCCGCCACGGTGCACTCGGCGTCGAGGCACTCGTCGCGCATCGTGTCCAGGCGCGGCACGAGCGGCTTGCCGTCCTGGTCGAAGAGCTGCACGTTCTGCAGGGGCCGACCCTTCGCGTCGTAGGCGAAGATGTTGGTGACGCTGGCGCCGTCGAGCGTGACGCCCTGCGACGACTGCTCGGCCATCGGCATGCTGTCGTCGTAGTACGTCTCCTCCTGCGTGAGCTGGCCCAGGAGCGGCATGAGCAGGAGCACGGCGATGACGTCGCCGACGAGGATCAGGAACGGCACGCGCCTCGCCCCGAGCCGGCCGCGCCCGAGCTGCACGCTGATCGCGGCGCCGACGAGCGCGACCCCGAACCAGAACCACGTGAAGTAGCCGTTGCCCACGAGCTCGGAGAGCACCCAGGCGGCGACGAAGGCTCGCAGCACCCACCACACGGGGCGCACGCTCGAGAGAAAGTCGAGCACGTCCGCGCCGGTCGGGTTCTCGCGGATCGACTCGGCGACCCGGCGACGCACGTCACCCGCAGCGCGCCAGGTGTCCTGGGGCAGCGAGAGCAGCCCGGTGCCCTTGGAGGCCCGGTGCGGCAGGCCGGCCGCGGTGCGCAGCTCGGCCGCGTAGACCGCGGGGGCCGGCAGCTCGCGGCGCAGGTCCTCGGCGTACGACTCGGTCAGGTCGGCCTCGAGGCCGCCGGTCAGCTCCTCGATCTCCTCGGGGTGGAGGTCGGCGAGCTCGGCGCGCACGGCGCGAGCAAAGGCGAGGATCTCGGCGGGGATCACCTGGGTCGTCATGCTGCGTCCTCCTGCAGGAGCTGGGTCATGGTGGTGGCGAAGTCGGTCCAGACCTTGCGCTGGTCACGCAGCATCCGGCGCCCCTGGTCGGTGATGCCGTAGTACTTGCGGTGCGGCCCCTCCTCCGAGGGGACGACGTACGAGGTGAGCGCGCCCGCGGCGTAGAGCCGTCGCAGCGTGCCGTAGACCGACGCGTCACCGACGTCGTCGAGCCCGGCCGATCGGAGCCGGCGCACGACGTCGTAGCCGTACCCGTCCTCCTGCTCGACCACGGCCAGAACAGCCACGTCGAGCACGCCCTTCAAGAGCTGAGTTGCATCCATGCGTCGGACAGTACCACGGATTGCGCAGTACCGTGCGGAACGAGATATCGGCGCGTCGGACGACGCAGCCTGAGGGTTCGTGGCGGCGGGAGCAGCCAGGAACCCTCAGACCCGATCGGCGGACGACGAAGCCTGAGGGTTCGTGGCGGCGGGGACGACCGCAAACCCTCAGACTGCGTCGCCCGCGGCCGGCTCAGCCGTCGACGTCGACCAGGTGGTGCGCGACGTCGTGCCAGAAGTACTGGCCGAGCGTGCGGACCGTGAACCGCGAGCCGTTCGAGCGTCGGCCGGTGCGCTCCCAGGCGTCGTCCGGCACGGCGTCGAACGCGGCGGCGGTCCGCTCCCCCGCCGCGGCGAGCTCGTCCGCGGCGACGGCCGGGTCCTGCTCGGCGTAGCGCGACGACTCCGCCGTGGCGTCCTGGTCCCAGTTCTCGAACTCGGGATCGTCCTCGGCGAGCATCAGGGCGACGCGACCCTCGAACACCGTCAGCACGTCCCGCACGTGACAGCCGTACTCGGCCGGCGACCACGTCGTCGGGTCCGGTCGGCGGCTCGCGTCGGGGCGCGCCAGCACCGCCCGCCAGCGCGGCAGAGCACCGCGCACGAGATCACCGAGCGTCCGCGGGTCGACGTCGGCGGCGACGAGTCCGCACTCGGGGCACCGCTCCTGCAGCACCCACGTCCAGTCCTTGGTGTCCGGCTCGATCGTCATGCCGACCACGATGGCGTGCTCACTAGGCTGGTGACCATGCCCGAAGCCGCCGAGACCGGTCGAGATCCGGCCACGCCCGAGCCGTTCCACCGCCGGACGGTCTCGTTCACGCGCCGCGGCGGGCGGCTGACCGAGCGGCAGCAGGACGCCTGGGACGACGTCGCCGACCAGTACGTCCTGGACGTCCCGCGCCACCACGCGAGCACGTCGGTCGCGCCGGACTTCCGGCTCGACCCCGCGGCGGTGTTCGGTCGCGAGGCACCCCTCGTCGTGGAGATCGGCAGCGGGCGCGGCGAGGCGCTCGTCGCCGCCGCGGAGGCCGAGCCGGACGTCGACTTCCTGGGGCTCGAGGTCTACGTCCCCGGCGTCGCGCAGACCCTAGTCCAGCTGCGCCACCGGCAGGTGCCCAACGTGCGGCTCGCGGTGGTCGACGCGGCCGAGGCGCTGCGCACGATGCTGCCCGAGCACTGCGCGCGCGAGGTGCGGCTGTGGTTCCCCGACCCGTGGCACAAGGCGCGGCACCACAAGCGCCGGTTCGTCACCGAGGACGCCGTGCCGCTCGTGCTGCGCGTCCTCGAGCCCGGCGGCGTGTGGCGGATGGCCACCGACTGGGCTGACTACGCCGAGCAGATGGCCGACGTCATCGCCGCGTCGCCGCTCGTCGAGGGCGGTCGTGTCGAGCGCTTCGCAGGGCGTCCGGTCACGAAGTTCGAGCAGAAGGGACTCGCCGTCGGGCGCGAGATCCACGACCTCGAGGCCCGGGCAGCACGCTCCTAGACTGAGGCCATGACCTCGCACGCGGAACGCCTCGGCATCGGCACCGACCAGCTCGTCTGGATCGTCGGCGACACCGTCGAGGAGTCGGCGCTGCTCGACCCGCTGCCGCCGGGCACCGACGTCGTCCGCGACCCCGACGAGGTCGACGACTCCCGCGTCGACGCCGCGCTGGTCGTCATCGACGACCCGGCCTCCGCCGCCGAGCAGCTCGACGACACCCTGCCGCGCCTCGGGTCGGTCCGGCTCGTCTGGATCCTGCTGAGCCAGGACCACGGCGACCCCGCGTCGATCGCCCGCGCCGTCGACGACTACGGCTGGACGGCGGGCGAGGCCGTCGAGCTCGACGAGGACTGGCTCGCCCTCCCCGTCGAGCAGGCCTGACCCGGGGTCCCGAGATGTGCGCGGTCATCCACCGTTCTCTGAGCGAGAACGGTGGATGAGCGCGCAAACCTCCTAGGCGACGAGCCCGTCGCTGCGACCGGACCGCGCGCGGTCGATCGCGTTCATGACGTGGAAGACGACGACGGCGGCGATCGTGCCGAGCGCGATGCCGGTGATCGTCAGGTCGCCGAAGGTCAGCGTCAGGTTGCCGATGCCGATGACGAGCGCGACGGCGGCGGTGAACTGGTTGACCGGCCGCGAGAAGTCCACGCCGTTGTCGACCCAGATCTTGACGCCGATGATGCCGATGAGGCCGTAGAGCGCGACGGTCACGCCGCCGAGGACGCCCTGCGGGATCGTGTTGATGAGCGCGCCGATCTTGGGCGACAGGCTGAGCAGCACCGCGACGATGCCGGCGACCCAGTAGGCGGCGGTCGAGTAGACGCGGGTCGCGGCCATGACGCCGATGTTCTCGCCGTACGTCGTCGTGCCCGAGCCGCCGCCGGCGCCCGCGAGGGTCGTGGCGAGGCCGTCGGCGAGCAGCGCGCGACCGGTGCGGGCGTTGAGCTCGTCGTCGTTCGTCAGGTGCGCGACGCTGCGGACGTGGCCGACGTTCTCGGCGACGAGCACGAGCACGACCGGCAGGAACGCGGGCAGCACCGACCAGGTGGCCTCGGGCGTCGTGAAGTCGGGCAGGCCGAAGAGGGGTGCCTTCTTGACGGTCGAGAAGTCGAGGATTCCCGCGAACCCGGCGAACAGGTAGCCGACGACGACCCCGAGCACGATCGACAGCCGCGCGACGAGGCCGCGGAACACCACGGCGATCAGCAGCACGGCGGCGAGCGTCACGAACGCGGTCCACGGCGCCTTCTGGAAGTTCGCCGTCGCGACGCCCGAGAGGTTGAGGCCGATGAGCGCGACGATCGCGCCGGTGACGACGGGCGGCATGAGCGCCTCGATCCACCCGGTGCCGGTGACCATGACGACCAGGCCGACGACCGCGAGCAGGACTCCGGTCGCGAGGATGCCGAAGAGCGCCGAGCCCATCGAGCCGGACGCGGTGGCGGCGGTGATCGGCGCGATGAACGCGAACGACGACCCGAGGTAGCTCGGCAGCTTGTTGCCCGTGATCACGAGGAACAGCAGTGTGCCGACACCGGAGAAGAAGAGCGTCGTGGACGGCGGGAACTCCGTCAGCAGCGGCACCAGGAACGTCGCGCCGAACATGGCGACGACGTGCTGGGCACCGAGCCCGATCGTGCGCGGCCACGAGAGCCGCTCCCCCGGTGCGACGATCTCGCCGTCGCGGACCGTCCGTCCGTCACCGTGCAGCTGCCAGCTCATCGTGCTCCTCGTCTCCGCGGAATCCCCGGGGACGAGTCTGGACCACGACCCGGTGCGCGCGGCACCGGGTCGCGGACCTGTCTCAGACCGTGACGACGACCTTGCCGCGCACGTGGCCCTCCTCGAGGGTCGCGAACGCGTCCTTGGCGTGGTCGAGGTCGAAGGTCTCGGCGATCTCGACCTTCAGGTCACCGGACTCGACGAGGGCCGCGAGCTCGGCGAGCTGGTCGGCGTCCGGGCGGACCCACACGTAGTGGCCGCCGAACTCGTCGCGGGCGCGGGCGTCGGTGATCGACACGACGGTGCCGCCGTCCTTCAGCAGCTGCGGGACGGTGTCCATCGCGTCGCCGCCGACGAGGTCGATGATGACGTCGAAGCCGTCGGGCACGAGCTCGCGCGCGGCGTCGACGAGACCGTCGCCGTACTCGACGGGCTCGGCGCCGAGCTCACGCAGGTAGTCGTGGTTGCGCGCGGACGCGGTGCCGACGACGCGGGCGCCCTCGCGCTTCGCGAGCTGGACGGCGAACGAGCCGACGCCACCCGCGGCGGCGTGGACGAGGACGGTCGAGCCCTCGCCGAGGCCGGAGCGGCGCACGACCTGCAGCGCGGTCAGGCCTGCGAGCGGCAGGGCGGCGGCCTGCTCGAACGAGACGCCGGCGGGCTTCTTGGTGGC
Source organism: Aeromicrobium erythreum (assembly GCA_036946185.1). Taxonomy (GTDB): domain Bacteria; phylum Actinomycetota; class Actinomycetes; order Propionibacteriales; family Nocardioidaceae; genus Aeromicrobium; species Aeromicrobium erythreum_A. The sequence continues at coordinate 6,725 of JAQIJP010000008.1, read as the reverse complement.
GGTGCGGACGGGGACGGCGACCTTCTCGGCGAGCGTCCCGCCCTGCACGTCGTCCTTGCGCGCGTAGGCGAGGATCTCGTCACCGGCCTGGAACTCCGGGGTGTCGAGCCCCGGCTGCACGACGACGCCCGCGACGTCCCACGCGGGGACCGCCGGGAAGCGCGTGTCGATCAGCCCCTGCAGGTATCCCTCGCGGACCTTGTAGTCGACCGGGTTGAGCCCCACGGCCCGCACCTCGACCAGCAGCGTGTCCGGCCCCACGTGGGGGTCGGGCAGGTCGGTCACCTGCAGGACGTCGGATCCACCGAACTCTTCGTATGCGACAGCCTTCATACGAGGGTCAGCGGTCCGGCAGGGTCAGGTATTCCGCGACGTCACCCAGGTCTCACGAACGGTCGTGCAGGGGACCGGCCACCCACTGCGCGGCAGGCCGCGGGGCGTGGCGTGGGCTCAGCACGCCGGAGTGACCGCTGCGCCACCAGCGGGCCTCGACCTGCGCGCCGGCCGCTCGGTACCGCTGCACGAGCGCCCGCGTCAGCCGGCTCGGCGCGACGTCGTCAAGCCGCGCGGCGAGCCCCTCTGCACGGATTCGATCCCCTCAGCCTGCGACGACGTCTATCGTGGGCGGACATTGACTACTGGTCGGCAACGGCGACCGGTCATCCACGAGAAGGACGTCCCTCGATGCGAGCACTCATCATCCTCTGCGGCGCCGCCGCTACCGTCGGCCTGTTCTTCGTGTTCCTGGTCGCCGTCCCGTTCAAGAACCAGATCGGACCGGTCGAGCTGCTGCTGTTCGCGGTCGTCTTTGCGGCGGTGGGCACGGTGGCGACTCGCCGTCAGCTGAGGCGACAGGCAGTTGCGAGGCGCTGACGACATCGCCGGCGGGCCTGCGCACGTGGTGCTCCCGGTGGGGGTCGAACCCACACTGGGGCGGGTTTAAGCCGCCTGCCTCTGCCGGTTGGGCTACGGGAGCGTCGTCCCAGCCTAGGGGCGGCGGTCCGGGGCGCCCGCGACCTCGTCCGTCAGACTGCTGACGTGTCCGACCCGCTGCGCCGCCTGCTCGCCGCACCGCCCGACCTGCCGGTCGTCGCGGGGCTGCCGGCGCTGGACGAGGCAGTGCGCGGTCGAGGGACAGCCGTGGTCCAGGCACCGCCGGGCACCGGCAAGACGACGCTCGTGCCGCCCGCTGTCGCGGTGGCCGTGGGGGGACGGGTGGTCGTCACGCAGCCGAGCCGGATCGCGGCCCGGGCCGCCGCCCGGCGACTCGCCCAGCTGCTCGGCGAGCCGGTCGGCGAGACCGTCGGGTACGCCGTCCGCGGCGACCGAAAGACCAGCAGGCGCACGCGGGTCGAGGTCGTCACGACCGGCCTGCTGCTGCGACGCATCCAGCACGACCCCGAGCTGGCCGGGGTCGGGGCCGTCGTGCTCGACGAGGTCCACGAGCGGCACCTCGACGCCGACCTGACCCTCGCTCTCCTGGTCGACGTCCGCGCCACCCTGCGCGACGACCTCGTCCTCGTCGCCATGTCGGCCACCGTCGAGGCCGAGCGGACGGCAGCCCTGATCGGCGGCGACCACTCCGCGCCGGTCATCGACGTACCCGGCGCGCTGCACCCGGTCGAGCCGGTCTGGTGCCCGCTGCCGCCCGGCGCACGCCGCACCGACGACCGCGGCATCACCCCGGCCTTCCACGACCACGTCGCCGCGACCGTCCGCCGTGCCCTGGCCGAGCACGAGGGCGACGTCCTGGTCTTCGTCCCGGGCGTCGGCGAGGTCGACGCGACCATCCGCCGTCTCGGAGGCGTCGACGCGGACGTCCACCCCCTGCACGGCCGGCTTTCCGGTGCGGAGCAGGACCGCGCGCTCACCGAGGGCCCGCGTCGCCGCGTGATCGTCTCGACCGCCGTCGCGGAGTCGTCACTCACCGTGCCCGGTGTGCGGGTCGTCGTCGACGCCGGGTTCTCCCGCGAGCCGCGCACCGACCACCGGCGCGGGCTGTCGTCGCTGGTCACCGTCGCGGTGAGCCAGGCCGCCGCCGAGCAGCGCGCCGGACGCGCGGGGCGGCTCGGACCCGGCGCCGTCCTGCGCTGCTGGTCGAAGGAGGAGCACGCGCGCCTCGCCGCCCATCCCGAGCCCGAGATCGCGACGGCCGACCTGACCGCCTTCGCGCTCGAGGTCGCGTGCTGGGGCACCCACGACGTGAGCGACCTGGCGCTGCTCGACCAACCACCGGTGCATGCCCTGGAGACCGCGCGCCGGACGCTCCTCGAGCTCGACGCGATCACCGACGACGGCCACGCAACCAGCCGCGGTCGCACGATGGCCGGAGTCCCCGTCGACCCACGACTGGCGCGAGCACTCCTCGACGGCAGCGGCCACGTCGGGACACGACGCGCCGCCGAGGTCGTCGCGATGCTCAGCGAGGACGTCCGCGCACCGGGCGGTGACCTCGTCGCCGCCCTCCGGGCCCTGCGTTCGGGCCAGCGGTCCGGCTCGTGGCGCACGCAGGTCAAGCGCCTCGAGTCCATCGCCCGGGAGCACGCGAGCGACGGCGACGACCACTCCCTGACCGACGACGTCGCGGTCGGCCTGGTGGTCGCGCTGGCGCACCCGGACCGCGTCGCGCGCCGGCGCCCGAACGGGTCGAGCTACCTGATGACGTCCGGCACGGGCGCCGCCTTCGATCGGCGCGACGCGAGCCCGCTGGCCGGGCTGGAGTGGCTCGCGGTCGCTGACGCGGACCGACGTTCAGGCGAGCGCGAGGCGCGCATCCGCTCCGCCGCGCCGCTGACCGAGGACCTGGCCCTCGAGGCGGCCGGCTCGCAGTGGACGGAGGTCGAGGACGTCCGCTGGACCGATGGCCGCGTGGTCGCGCGCCGCCGCACCCTGCTCGGCGCGATCGAGCTGTCGTCCGCGCCGATCAAGGAGCCGCCCGTCGAGTCGGTCATCGCGGCGATCCGCGAGGCGCTGGAGGCCGAGGGCATCGACCTGCTCACTTGGTCGGAGTCCGCCACCGCACTGCGCGCCCGGCTCGACTTCCTGCACCGCACCCTTGGCGACCCGTGGCCGGACGTCGGCGACGAGGCCCTGACCGCCGGGCTCGACGCCTGGCTCGGCCCGCAGCTCGCGCGCGTCCGCTCGGCGCAGGACCTCCGTCGCATCGACGTCACGTCAGCCCTGCGCGCCCTGCTGCCCTGGCCCCAGGCGAGCCGCCTCGACGAGCTGGCTCCCGAGCGCATCGAGGTGCCGACCGGCTCGACGGTCCGGGTCGACTACGCGCAGGAGCAGCCGGTCCTCGCCGTCCGCCTGCAGGAGGTGTTCGGATGGACGCGGACCCCGGCCCTCGCGGATGGCCGCGTCCCGCTGCTGCTGCACCTGCTCTCCCCCGCCCGCCGCCCGGCTGCCGTCACCGCCGACCTCGAGTCGTTCTGGGACAACGGCTACCCCGGTGTCCGCGCCGACCTGCGCGGCCGGTACCCCAAGCACGCCTGGCCCGACGACCCCCGCACGGCGCAGGCGACCCGACGGACGAACGCGACGCGCGACCGGGGCTGACACCGTCCCGTCACCAGTAGTTCTCGTCCCTGGGCTTGCGCTCCGATGAAACGAGCCCGTACCATCCAATGGAACGGAACCGTTTCGTTTCATCCATGTTTCGTCCCGACCCAGGAGCCCCATGACCCCGGCAGAAGTCGCAGCCGCCCGTCCTCGCGTGGAGGGCGAACGTGAGCAGGAGATCCTCGAGGCGGCGCTCGACGTGCTGGCCGAGGTCGGCTACGACCGGCTGACGATGGACGCCGTGGCCACGGCCGCGCGGGCGTCGAAGGCCACGCTCTACCGCCGGTGGGACACCAAGGCGAGCCTCGTCCTCGAGGCCGTCCTCGCCCAGAAGGGCCCCTTGCCCGAGCTCCCCGACACCGGCACCCTGCGCGGCGACCTCATCGCCTCGCACTGCGGCCGCGGCGGCCTGACCGACGAACGTCAGATCGCCATCTTCAGCGGCGTGCTGACCGCCCTCGGTCGCGACGCCGAGTTCGCCGACGGCTTCCGCGCCCGCTTCCTCGGCCCCAAGGTCGAGCTGACCCGCGAGATGTTCGTCCGCGCCCGCGAGCGCGGCGAGCTCCGCGACGACGTCGACCTCGACATCGTCGGGTCGGCCCTGGCCGGCATCGTCCTGCACCGCGAGTTCGTCATGGGCGAAGTGCCCACCCCCGAGCGGATCACCGCCGTCATCGACCAGGTGATCCTGCCCGCCGTCCTGCGCCACTCCCCCGACCAGACCCCCAAGGACCCGTCATGACCGACACCACCCCCGACACCGGGAGCCACCTCACCGAGCCGGAGGACCTCTCGCCCGAGACGAACCGCCGGCTCGGCTGGGCCCTGGTCATCATCTGCATCGCGCAGCTGATGGTCGTGCTCGACGCGACGATCGCCAACATCGCCCTGCCCTACATCGGCACCGACCTGAAGATCGGCGAGGCGAACCTCCAGTGGATCGTCACCGGCTACGCCCTCGCGTTCGGCGGGCTGCTGCTGCTCGGCGGCCGCCTGGCCGACCTGTACGGCCGGCGCCGGATCTTCATGACCGGCCTCGTCGTCTTCGCCGTCGCCTCGGCGCTCGGCGGCCTGGCCCAGAACGAGCCGATGCTGCTGGCGTCCCGCGGCCTGCAGGGCATCGGCGCCGCGATGGCCGCTCCGGCCGCCCTGGCCCTGATCACCACGACGTTCCCGGCGGGACCGCTGCGCAACCGGGCGTTCAGCGTCTACGCCGCCCTGTCGGGCGTGGGCGCGGCGATCGGCCTGATCCTCGGCGGCTGGCTGACCGGGCTGGAGCTCGGCAGCTTGGAGGGCTGGCGGCTGACGTTCCTCATCAACGTGCCGATCGGCCTGGTGGCGGCGTTCCTCGCGCCGCGGTTCCTGCCCGAGAGCGCGCCGCAGCGCCTGCCCCTCGACATCCCCGGCGCCCTCAGCGGCACCCTCGGCCTGGCCTCGCTGGTCTTCGGCCTGTCCCGTGCCGGCGACGAGCGCTACGGCTGGGACGACGCCTCGACGATCGTGCCGCTGGTCGTCGCGGCCGTGCTGCTGGTCGGCTTCATCGTGATCGAGCGCTCCGTCAAGAGCCCGCTGCTGCCCCTGAACATCTTCGCCAGCCGGGCCCGCTCGGTGGCGTTCGCGTCGATGATGATCACGCCGGCGGCGATGTTCGCGATGTTCTTCTTCCTGTCGCTGTTCGTGCAGAACGTGCTCGGCTACAGCCCGCTGCACACCGGCTTCGCGTTCCTGCCGTTCACGGTCGGCATCGTCCTGGGCGCCACGCTCGCGTCGAAGCTGATCGCCAGCATCGACCCGCGCTTCATCGCCGGGACCGGCACGATCCTCGCCGGCATCGCCCTGTTCGGCTTCTCGCGGATCGACGTCGACGACCGCGCCGCCAACCTGCTCCGCATCGCCGGCGGCAACGGGTCGCTGAGCGACGACGTCAACTACTGGACCGCGATCGCGCCGTTCATCGTCCTGATGGCGTTCGGCATGGGCCTGGTCTTCGTGACCATGACCCTGGTGGCGGTGCACGGCATCCCCTCGGAGGAGTCCGGCATCGGCTCGGGCGTGCTGAACACGATGCAGCAGGTCGGTGGCGCCATCGGCCTCGCCGCCCTGTCGACCGTGGCCCTGCACTTCTCGACCAACCGCGGCGAGGAGATCGGCGGCGCCATCAAGGAGGCGGCCGGCTCCGGCGGCGCACCGTCGGCTGACGCAGCCGACCGCCTCAACGCCCTGATCGGCCAGGCCGCCTTCACCGAGGGCGCGACCCACGCCTTCCTCGTCGGCGCCTTCATGATCTGGACCGCCTCCGCCATCATCTGGCTCCTGCTCAGCGTCAAGCACGACGAGCTCGCGACCGATGGGCCGGAGGGGGTTGCTGTCTGATCGTGGGGGCTTGGGCGGAGCGCCGCCTCGGCATGCATCCGATCATCCGACCTCCTCCCGATTCGGACACTCGGGACGACGGCTGAGATCGCCCGTCCCAGACGTTCACTTTTTCGATCGCGACAGTCTGAAGAGGGCTGGTCGTGGCAGGCATGGTCCGGCCCAGCCACCGAACAAGCGGTCGCCGAGGGCACGGCGCCATTGGGACGTGCCGAGGGCGGCGAAACTGAGCTGGATGGCGGACTGGACAGCGGAGGGCCGGGGCGCGCATCTGTTCTCAGTCTCATTGACTCGGCGAGGGGCGCCGTACCCGGCGTTGCGTCAACACCCGGGTGGCATCTGGCGACTGCCTGGATGACCGCCAAGATGTCGCCTAGCCCGGTCACCTGAAGCAACCTGTAGGAGCTTGACTGTCCCCACCAGACCACTCAGGGTGTAACGTCCGACAAAATCTCACATCAATTGCGAGGACTTCTATGTCGCGACCTGTCCGCTTCGTGGTCGGTGGCCTGCTTGATCGAGAATCACGAATCGAAGTGGCGTTCCCCCCCGGGAGACGAGTTTCGCATCATCTATGGGCCGAACGGAGTTGGAAAAACCCGATTCCTTGAGGCGATCCAGGCACTTACCAAGCTTGCGGTGCGTGACTTGATGGAGATGCCGCTTCGTTCCGCTTCGATCGACTACGACGACGGGACCCGGGTCTCATATGAACGCGATGAGGAAGGTTCTCACTTTAGGCTTCGCCTGCAGAATGGCGAACTTTCCTGGGATCCGACGGATAGCGAAGT
>JAQIJP010000007.1:0-76540 GCA_036946185.1 Aeromicrobium erythreum | reverse complement strand
AAGTTCCTCGTGCAGGGCACGCTCTACCCCGACGTCGTCGAGTCGGGCGGCGGTGAGGGCGCGGCCAACATCAAGAGCCACCACAACGTGGGTGGCCTGCCCGAGGACCTCGAGTTCTCGCTCATCGAGCCGCTGCGCGCGCTGTTCAAGGACGAGGTCCGCGAGGTCGGACGCCAGCTCGGCATCCCCGAGGCGATCGTCGGCCGGCACCCGTTCCCCGGCCCCGGGCTGGGCATCCGCATCGTCGGTGCAGTCGACGCCGAGCGGCTCGCGATCCTGCGCGCCGCCGACGCGATCGTGCGCGAGGAGACGACCGCCGCGGGGCTCGACGGCGACATCTGGCAGTTCCCGGTCGTGCTGCTCGCCGACGTCCGCTCGGTCGGCGTCCAGGGCGACGGCCGCACCTACGGTCACCCGATCGTGCTGCGCCCGGTCTCCAGCGAGGACGCCATGACGGCCGACTGGAGCCGGCTCCCGTACGAGCTGCTCGAGCGGATCTCGACCCGCATCACGAACGAGGTCCGCGAGGTCAACCGCGTCGTTCTCGACGTCACGAGCAAGCCGCCGGGCACCATCGAGTGGGAAGTGAGCCTCCCGGCGTGACCGCGGGGCCCGAGGACCGGCTTGTTAGGGTTCTCGGAGTCGATCGGGGAGGAAACATCGTGAGCTCCACCGCCCAGGCGCGCGTGCGCACTGCGGGTGCTGGTGGTCGTGCTGCTGGCCGTCGCCGCCGTCATCGCCTTCATGGTGATCCGTGACGGCGACAAGGTCACGGCCACGAACGCCGGACCCAGCTCGACCCCCGAGACGCCCTCGGCGAGCGCGTCGCCGTCGGCCACCGAGTCGACCCCGACGCCGAAGCCCAGCGCGAGCCCGAGGTGCGAGAGCTCGCGGACCCCGGTCAACCTCGACGGCAGGACGCCCGACAGCCTGCTGCCCGACTGCGGCACGCGCGTCGTCACGCTCGCGCAGGAGAAGCAGTCCGGCCTCGACCTCGGCTGCGGCGGTCGCTACCCGGTCATCCTCTACAAGACCACCACCGACAAGTCGAAGGTGTCGGTGTGCGGCGTCGACGCCTCGGGCGAGAAGTTCCGCGTCGTCGTCAAGCCGAACGGCGGACCGGTGCTGGACCTCAAGGGGCGCTACTCGCCCCGGGCCGACGCCTTCGTCGGGGAGTCCAAGGGCACCGAGTACGCCGTGCTCGGCTACAACGGCGACCTCGTGATCACGTCGCCCGACGGGACCGAGCGCACGCAGAAGTCGCGCGAGTGGCTCTCGCTCGACAACGAGCCCGACGGCGACTGACCTCTGGGTACCCCGCCCTCAGGGTCGCTTCTGGTGGACGTCCGGCACGCCGTCGCCGTCGGCGTCCACGCGGTCGAGCGCGTCGATGCGGCGGTAGACCCGCTCGCGTGAGCGCAGGACCACCGACGCGAGCCCGGCCGCGACGAGCGAGCCGAGGAGGATCCCGATCTTGGCGTGGTCGTCGAACTCGGACCCCTGGCCGAAGGCGAGCTCGGCGATCAGCAGCGAGACGGTGAAGCCGATGCCGGCCAGCAGCGACAGGCCCAGCACGTCCCACCACGACAGGTCGTCGTCGAGGTCGGCCCCCGTGAACGTCGAGACGAGCCACGTCGTGCCGAGGACGCCCACGGTCTTGCCGACGACGAGCCCCAGTCCGATGCCGATCGTGACCGGGTCGGCGAGGGCCGAGCGGATGCCCGCCACGCCCGACACCGCGACGCCCGCCGAGAAGAACGCGAACAGCGGCACGGCCACGCCCGCGGAGATCGGCCGGACGACGTGCTCCAGGTGCTCGGCGAGCCCCGGGCCCTCGCCGCCGTCGCGGCGCAGGACCGGGACGGTGAAGCCGAGCAGGACACCGGCCACCGTGGCGTGGACACCGGACGCGTGCACGAGCGTCCAGGCGGTGGCCGCCAGCGGGAGCAGCAGGTACCAGGAGCGGACGCGGCGCTGCACGAGCAGACCGAAGACGGCGATCGGGAGGAGCGCCGCGAGCAGCCAGACGAGCTCGAGGTCGGCGGTGTAGAAGAACGCGATGATCGTGATGGCGAGCAGGTCGTCGACCACCGCGAGCGTCAGCAGGAAGGTCCGCAGTGCCGTCGGCAGGTGCGACCCGATGACGGCCAGCACCGCGAGGGCGAACGCGATGTCCGTCGCCGTGGGGATCGCCCAGCCGCGCGAGGCTCCGTCGGCGTTGACGGCCACGTAGACCAGGGCGGGGACCGCCATCCCGCCGACGGCCGCGGCGATCGGGACGGCGGCGCGGCGTGGGTCGCGCAGGTCGCCCGCGACGATCTCGCGCTTGAGCTCGAGCCCGACCACGAAGAAGAAGATCGCGAGCAGGCCGTCCGCGGCCCACGCGCCGATGCTCAGGTCGAGGTGCAGCGCCTTCGGCCCGACGACGGTGTCCCGCACCTGCTCGTAGCCGTCGCCGGCGTTCGCGGCCACGAGCCCGAGCAGGGCCGCGGCGATCAGCAGGAACCCGCCGACCGTCTCGCCGCGCAGGACGTCCGAGAGCCGCCGGGTCTCGGGCCAGGAGCCGCGGGACAGCAGGCGAGGACGGGAGGATGAGCGCTTCATGGGGTCCTTCGGGGTCGACGGCACGACGCCGACCAGACTTCCCGGCACACCGGAGTGCATCCTACCGGCCACGGGTAGTCTGCGCAGGTGCCCGACGTCGCTCTCTCCGCGCCCAGCGAGGCGGCGGCCGACGCCGGCGAGCACGTCGCCCGGGCGGGCGGCAACGCGATCGACGTGGCCCTCGCGACGAGCCTCGCGACCATGGTCAACGAGGTCGGGATCGTCTCGCTCAGCTCGGGCGGGTTCCTGACGGTCCAGCCGCCCGGGGGCGCCGAGCCGATCACGACCGTCGACGGCTGGATGGACATGCCGGGACGCGGCGGACGGTCGGCCGATCCGGGCAGCACGTGGGACGTGCACACCGCCTACGGGGGTGGGGTCGACATCACCATCGGTCCCGGCTCCGTCGCCGTCCACGGGGCCGTCGCGGCCTTCGGCGAGACCCACGCCCGGTGGGGGTCCCTGCCGTGGCGCGAGGTCGTGGCGCCGGCTGCGGACCTGGCCCGCCGGGGGTTCCGGCTCGGCACCGCGTCGCGGTACTACCTCGACCACGTGCACGAGTCGATCTTCGGCTGGGACCCGGCGAGCCGCGCCGCCGTCCACGACCCCGCGGACCCCGGCGCCGTCACCCGCGAGCCGATCGTCGTGCCGCACCTGGCCGACGTGCTCGACGCGATCGCCGCGCACGGGGCCCAGGAGCTCTACACCGGCGACGTGGGACGCAGCGTGAGCGCCGACGTCACGGCGCGCGGCGGCTTGCTCGGTCCGGACGACCTCGCGGCCTACCGCCCGGTGCTGCGACCGGCGCTGGAGACGACGGTCGGTCCCTGGACCCTGGGCACCACCCCGCCGCCGTCCGTCGGCGGCGCGTGCGTCGCCGCCATGCTCGCGCTGCTCGCCGGCGACGAGGGCCCCGACCCGCTGCTGCGGCACGAGGCCGTGCAGCGCGCGGTGCTCGGGTACCGGCTGTCGACCCTCGACCACTCCGACGACCTCGCCGCGGACGTCGCGGCGCTGCTCGCGGACCTGCCGGCCGTCACCCAGCCCGAGCGGCCCGCGTCGACCGCCCACGTCTCGGCCTCGGACTCCGACGGCGGATCGTGCGCCGTCACCGTCTCCTCGGGCTACGGGGCGGGGATGATCGCGCGCGGCACCGGCATCTGGCTCAACAACTGCCTCGGCGAGCAGGAGCTCAACCCGCGGGGCCTCCACGGGACGGCCCCCGGCACCCGGCTGCTCTCGAACATGGCGCCGACGGTGGGGCGGCACCGCGACGGCGCGACCCTGGCCATCGGGTCGCCAGGGGCCGACCGGATCTCGACGGCCGTGGCCCAGGTCCTGGCCGGGTACGTGCTCGGTGGGCTGCCGCTGCAGGAGGCCGTCGACCGCCGTCGGGTGCACGTGCACCGGGCCGGCCGGCCGGACGAGGACGTCAAGCGCGAGACCGTCCCGACGATGTACTTCGGCGGGGTCGGCGCGACCGTCCGCCGGCCGCTCCCGGACGGCAGCGTGCACCTCGAGGCCGCCGCGGACCCGCGACGCGACGGCGCGGTGCGCGTCGTCCGGGCCCCGCGTGCGGTGTGATGGAGGCATGACCGACGCCGCCACGGCACCCGTCGTCCCCACCGCGATCCAGCGTGGTGCGCCGGTCGTGATCGCCCATCGCGGCGTGCCCGGCCTGCGGCTCGAGCACACCCGGCCGTCGTACGAGCTCGCGATCTCGCTCGGGGCCGACTTCATCGAGCCGGACGTCGTCGCGACGAAGGACGGCCATCTCGTGGTCCGGCACGAGAACGAGATCGGGCACACGACGGACGTGGGGGAGCGGCGGGAGTTCGCCGAGCGCCGCACGACCAAGGTGATCGACGGCGTCGCGTTCAGCGGCTGGTTCACCGAGGACTTCACGCTCGCCGAGCTCAAGACCCTGCGCACGCGCGAGCGGCTGCCGCAGCTTCGACCGCAGAACCTGCCGCTCGCCGGCCGTGAGCCGATCTGCACGTTCGACGAGGTCGTCCAGGTCGCCCGCACCGCCAACGACTCCGTCCTCGACTACCGCGTGGGCGTCTACGTCGAGACCAAGCACCCGACGTACTTCCGCGGACTCGGGCTCGACCTCGACGAGCTGCTTCTCGATGCGTTCGACCGGCTCGGTCTCGGTCGCGCCGACAGCGACGTGCCGGTCGTGGTGCAGTCGATGGAGACCGGCAACCTGCGGCGTCTGCGCCAGCGGACGTCCGTCCCGCTCGTGCAGCTGGTCGACCGCGCCGGTGCGCCGTTCGACCTGCTGGCGGCGGGCGACCCCCGGACCTACGCGGACCTCGTGACCCCGGCCGGGCTGTCGACCGTCGCGGAGTACGCCGACGGGATCGGGCCGAACAAGAGCCTCGTGATCGGCCGCGACGCCGAGCACCGGCTGACGGGCGAGACCGGGCTCGTCGCGCTCGCGCACGAGCGCGACCTGTTCGTGCACGTCTGGACGATGCGCGACGAGAACAACTTCCTGCCGCTCGAGCTGCGCCGCGGCACGGCGCGGGCCGCGCACGGCGACGCCCGCCGCGAGTACGAACGGTTCTTCGCGGCGGGCGTCGACGGGGTCTTCTCGGACTTCACGCAGACGGCGGTGGCGGTGGCCCGGCGCTGGCGGGACCGGGAACCGTCCCCGTCGTCCCCGCCGTCGCCCACGGGTCCTCCTGCGGCGTGACGATCCACAGCACCAGGTAGACCAGGACGAGGGAGCCGAGGCCCAGGAGGGTCGCCACCGCGACGACCGCGCGGACGAGCGTCGGGTCCCAGCCGTAGCGGCGGGCCAGGCCGCCGCACACGCCGGCGATCCAGCGGTCACCGCGGCTGCGGGTGAGTCGGTCGGTGGTCATGAGGTCCTCCTGAAGGTCAGGGCGATGCCGGCGGCGCCGGCGAGGATGAGGGCGACCGCCCCGGCGACGGCGAGGTCGCGGGCGCCGGCCACGTCGAGGTCGTGCAGGAACCAGCCGGCGACGCCGGCGAGGACGAGCACGCCGAGCAGCAGCGCGCCGGGACGGAACGGGTGGCGGGTCATCGCGAGACCACCTCGACCTGGCCGAGCCCGACGCGGGCGTCGATCGTCAGGGCGGTCGGCGAGGGGTCACCGACCTCGAGCCGGCGCTCGGTCCCGTTGACCTCCGCGCCCAGGACCTTGAGGTCCCCGGCCCGCACCCGGCTCAGCACGTGGACCTTCAGGCCGTCCGGCACGGTCACGAGGACGCGGCCGATGCCCTGGTGGACCTCGATCGTGCGGCCCTCGAGGGCGGTCGGGTCGTCGACGGCGCTCAGGTCGAGCTTCAGCTCGCCGATCCCGAAGTCGTACGCGCGCTCGACCTCGGCGGCGGTCGTCGGCCGCTCGACCGACTGCCCGATGCGGGCGTTCGGCAGCAGGGTGCCGAGCGTGAGGGCCGCGGCGAGCAGCAGCGCGACGGGCACGAGGACCCCGGGGTTGCCCCACCAGGCGCCGGCGACCAGGCCCAGCCCGACGACGCCGAGCGCCGTCGCCACGTACGTCGGCCAGGCGAGGTCCGTGCCGCCGAGCAGCTCGACGAGCGCGAGGCCGCCGAGGGCGATCGCGGTCGTGGCGGCGACCAGGACGAGCAGGGCGGGGGACCACGGCGGTCGCGGCGGTCGCGGGGGCCGTGGGGGCACCGACGGTCGCGGGGGCAGCGTCGTGGCCGGCGGCGCACCGGCGGAACCGGCGGGACCGGCGGGGGCGGCCGAGTCGGCAGGTCCGGTCGGAGCGGTCGTGGTCGCGGCCACCGCGCCCGGCGCAGTCGGCGGGGCCTGGGCGGCCGTCGCCGTCGCCGTCCTCCCCTCACGACGGCGCCGCGGCAGCACGCCGAAGACGTAGTAGAGGCCGAGGACCGGCACCGCGACCCAGAACGCCGTCCAGCCCACCCAGCCGAGACCCGGACCCCAGCCGCCGTCCCCGACGACGCTCAGGACGGCGAGCGCGGCGGTCACGGCCAGCCCGACGACGCGGACCTGCCGCTCGTTGGCGTCGAGCCGGAACCAGTCCGCGACCAGGCTGCGGTCGGCCGAGTCGGACGGGAGCAGCAGCCAGCAGCCCGCGTAGAGGATCAGGCCGGCGCCGCCGACGATCGTGAGGACCGCGAGCAGGACCCGGACGAGGACCGGGTCGAGGTCGAGGTGGCGGGCCAGGCCGGAGGCGACACCGGCGATCATCCGGTCGCCGTCGTCGCGGCGGGCCTCGGTCAGGGTGCGGAACCGCTCGGCGGTCGGCCCGTGCCGACCGGTGTCGTCGCCGGCGGCGGTCGGGCCGGCCTGTTCCTGGGTGTCCATGGGCCCATCGTGGGGCGGACCGACCCCTCGGGACTATCAGGGAGGACCCTGGTCCTGAGACGGGCGCTCTCGGGGTCGGACCCGGGTCGACGGGTGTGGCGCCCGGGCCCGCGCGCGTGTGACGATCGACAGGTGATCGACGTCGAGCCAGGGGAGTCGTCCACCGCGACGCCCCCGCAGGCCGGAGCCGGTCGACGTCGGGCCGTGCGTCCCGCCGACCGCCGGGTGCTGGGCGGCGTCGCGGCCGGGGTCGCCGAGCACCTCGGGGTCCCCGTCGTCGGCGTGCGGGCTGCCTTCGTCGTGGCCACCTGGTTCAACGGCGCCGGTGTGCTGGCCTACCTGCTGCTGTGGCGCTTCCTGCCGCTCGCCGAGCCGGTCTCCTCGCCCGGGGTCGAGGCCGCGACCCGGGGCGGCCTGCGCCCGCCCGTCCGCACCGGCGCGCGCGACGTCCTGCAGACGGCGGCGGTCGTGGCCCTCGGGGTCGGGGTCCTGGTCCTGCTCCAGGTCGTCGGCGTGGGACCGAGCGACCGGCTGGTCGTGCCGGCCGCCGTCGGCCTCGTCGGGATCGCCGTCGTGTGGCGCCAGCTCGACGACGCCGCGATGCGCCGCTGGATGCGGGGCACGAACGGCTGGGCGCTCGCCGGGCGGGTCGGGGCGGGCGTCGCCCTCGTGGCCCTCGCCGGCCTCTACCTCGTCACGCAGGAGCGCGGGTGGAACGCGCTCGTCGACCTCGCCTCCGCCACCGTCGTCGCCCTCGTCGGCATCGCGCTGCTGCTGGGACCGTGGATCGTCCGCCTCGTGACCGACCTCGGCCGCGAGCGCCGCGAGCGCATCCGCAGCCAGGAGCGGGCCGACGTCGCGGCGCACCTGCACGACTCCGTCCTGCAGACCCTGGCGCTGCTGCAGAAGAACGCCGGCGACCAGGCGACGGTCGCGACGCTGGCCCGGCGCCAGGAGCGCGAGCTGCGTGCGTGGCTCTACGGCGACGAGCAGACCGACGGCGACACGTGGGCCACCGCGCTGCGGGCCGTGGCGGCCGAGGTCGAGCAGACGCACCAGGTCGCCGTCGAGGTCGTCGTCGTGGGCGACGCGCCGCTCGACGCCGACCTCGCGGCGCTCGTCCGCGCCGCGCGCGAGGCCCTGGTGAACGCCGCCCGGCACGCGGGCGTCGACCGGGTCGACGTCTACGGCGAGACCGACGGCCGCCAGGTCGAAGTGTTCGTCCGCGACCGCGGCGCCGGCTTCGACCCGACCGACGTCCCCGAGGACCGGATGGGCGTGCGCGGGTCGATCGTCGGCCGGGTGGAGCGGCACGGCGGCACCGCGACCGTCCGCTCGGCCCCTGGCGAGGGCACCGAGGTCGCGCTGCGGATGCCCGTGCGCGCCGTCCCGCCACCGCAGGCCCCCGTCCCCGACCAGGAGCGAGCATGACCACCGACCCGAGCCCCGGGACGCCCCTGCGCGTCGCGATCGTCGACGACCACGCGATGTTCCGCACCGGCGTGCGCACCGAGCTGGAGCGCCACGGCGGCGTCGAGGTCGTCGGGGAGGCCGAGGACGTCGACTCCGCCCTGGCCCTCGTGCGAGAGGTCGACCCCGACGTCGTCCTGCTCGACGTGCACATGCCCGGGGGCGGCGGCACCGAGGTGCTGCGCCGCGTCGGGCCGGCGACGCGCACGCGGTTCCTCGCGCTCTCGGTGAGCGACGCCGCCGAGGACGTCATCGGCGTCATCCGGGCGGGGGCCCGCGGCTACGTCACGAAGCACATCTCCGGCGACGAGCTCGTCGACTCGCTCGTTCGCGTGGCCGCCGGCGACGCCGTGTTCAGCCCCCGGCTCGCGGGGTTCGTGCTCGACGCGTTCGCGGGCACGATCGAGGTCGCCCAGGTCGACGAGGACCTCGACCGGCTCACCGAGCGCGAGCGCGAGGTCATGCGGCTCATCGCCCGCGGCTACGCCTACAAGGAGGCCGCGAAGGAGCTGTTCATCTCGGTCAAGACCGTCGAGACCCATGTCTCCAGCGTGCTGCGCAAGCTCCAGCTCTCCAGCCGGCACGAGCTGACCCGGTGGGCCAACGACCGCCGCCTGATCTGAGACGTCGCGTTCACCCGACGGTGACGCGACGGGTCTAGCCTGGGGCGCATGAGCGAGCCGCAGCCGCACCTCATCGTCCTGTTCGGCGCCACGGGCGACCTCGCCCGGCGCAAGCTGCTGCCGGGCATCCTGCACCTGCTGCAGTCGCGGCTCGCCGACGACTGCCGGGTCATCGGCGTCGGCCTCGACCAGCACGACGACGACTCCTTCCGGACCTTCGCGCAGCAGGCCTGCCGCGAGTTCGGCTCCCGCCCGGTGCGCAGCGAGCAGTGGGACGCCTTCGCGCCCAAGCTGCACTACGTCAACGTCGCCGACGGCCCGGCCGCGCTCGCCGCCGTCGCGTCCGGCCTCGAGGCCGAGCTGGGCGGCTCCCCGCGCCGGCTGCACTACCTGAGCGTCCCGCCGAAGGCCGCGCTCGACGTCGTGCGCACGCTGGACGCCGCCGGCCTCGTCGAGCGGTCCCGGATCATCATGGAGAAGCCCTTCGGCACCGACCTGGAGTCGGCCAAGCGGCTCAACGCGAGCATCCACGAGGTCTTCGACGAGCAGCAGATCTTTCGGATCGACCACTTCCTGGGCAAGGAGGCGGCGCTCAACATCCTCGCGTTCCGGTTCGCGAACGGGCTTTTCGAGCCGATCTGGAACCGCACCTTCATCGACCACGTGCAGATCGACGTGCCCGAGACGCTGTCGCTCGAGGGACGGTCGGGCTTCTACGAGGGCACGGGCGCGTTCCGCGACATGGTCGTCACGCACCTGTTCCAGATCCTGGCCTTCATGGCGATGGAGCCGCCGACGTCGCTCGACTCCGACTCGATCAGCGAGGAGAAGAACAAGGTCTTCCGCTCGATGCTGCCGCTCGACCCGGCCGAGGTCGTGCGCGGGCAGTACCAGGGCTACCGCGACGAGCAGGGGGTCTCGGCCGACTCCGAGACCGAGACCTTCGTCGCGCTCAAGGCCGAGATCGACAACTGGCGCTGGGCGGGCGTCCCGTTCTACCTGCGCACCGGCAAGAAGATGGCCGAAGGCGCGCGGATCATCTCGATCGCGTTCCGGGAGCCGCCCAAGTCGATGTTCCCGTCGGGCTCGGGCGTCGGGCTGTCCGGACCCGACCACCTGACGTTCGACCTGGCCGACTCCTCGAAGCTCTCGCTCTCGTTCTACGGCAAGCGCCCGGGTCCGGGCATGCGGCTCGACAAGCTGTCGATGCAGTTCGCGACGCAGGACACCGACCGCGTCGGCGACGTCCTGGAGGCGTACGAGCGGCTCATCCTCGACGCGATGAAGGGGGAGCGGACGCTGTTCACGACGGCCGAGGGCATCGAGCGGCTGTGGGAGGTCTCGCAGCCGCTGCTCGACGACCCGCCGCCGGTCCGCATGTACCAGCCGGCGACGTGGGGGCCGAACTCCGTGCACCAGCTCATCGCGCCGCGGGCCTGGCGGCTGCCGTTCGAGCGGACGTGGCGACGCCCGAACCCGATGGGTGCGTGAGCACGGCTCACCAGAGCACCTCGCGCACCGGGGTGACGACCTCCGGCGGCGCGGCCCCGATCATCTCGAGCAGGTCGATCTCGATCGTGCGCGTGATGGCGGTCATCGGCACGTCGTGGACGCCGTCGCGGAACGGGTCGGCCAGGTCCTTGCCGACCTGGACCGCGAGCAGGAACATCAGGCTCACGAGGGCCGAGCCCAGCGGGGTCCACCACATCAGGTCGGCGTAGATCGCGAACGGCAGGATCACGCAGAACACGCGCGAGAAGAACGACGGCAGGAACCGGTACTGCACCGGCAGCGGGGTGTTGCGGATCCGCTCGAGCCCGCCCTGGGCGTCGGTGAGGGTGCTGAGCGTGGTCTCGATCTGGACGCGCGCGATGTCGTCGATCATGCCGTGGCGGTGAGCCTGGGCGAGCAGCCGGCCGAGGTGCGACAGGACCGCGGTCGGGCCGTTGGCCGCGCGCTCCACGACCTGCCGGACGGGTTCGTCGAGGTAGATCCCGAGCTCCGGCGGCGGGTCCTGGCGTCGCAGCGAGGTGCGCACCGCGTGCACGTACGCGATCTGGGCGCGGACCATCCGGTCGGCCAGGCCGGGCACGGCGTCGGGCCCGGTCTCGTCGACCAACGTCATCGCCTGACGGCCCAGGTTGCGTGAGTGGTTGACGATCGAGCCCCACAGCGTGCGCGCCTCCCACCAGCGCGCGTAGGCCGCGTTGACCATGAAGCCGAGGAACAGGGCGATGGCGGTGCCGTAGAGGGTGTACTGGATCTCGATGCCGCGGTAGGCGATCCAGTCGAACGAGATCGCCACGGTGACACCGACGTCCCACGCGAGCACGAGGATCATCGGCACGACCAGGGGGCGCCAGGCGGGGCGGGGAACCTCCGAGACGATCATGGTCCCATCGTCCGGGTCGCGGCACGGTGCTGCACGGCAACGCGGGCAGGATCACACGACGGCTCGTCAGGACGGCTGCTCGTCCGCCCACTGGCGGGCCAGGACCTCGCTCGTCTCCCGCAGGCTCAGCCCGGCCCGTCGTGCAGCGACGACGAGCTGGGCCGCGGCGCGGTCGACACCCGTCCCGCGCACGAACGTCCCGGCCCGGCCACGGGTCTCGAGGACGCCGTCGGCCTCGAGCGTGCGGTAGGCCTTGGCGACGGTGTTGACGGCGAGGCCGAGATCGGTGGCGAGCCCCCGGACGGTGGGCAGCCGGTGGCCCGGTGCCAGGCTCCCGTCGGCGACCGCGGCGGCCACCTGCCGGCGCAGCTGCTCGAAGGGCGGCTCGGGGCTCGTCGGGTCGATCGTCAGGTCCGGCAGCACCGGTCCACTGTCGCAGGTCGTGGCGTGCCGGGACGTCAGGGCGGGCGACTAGGCTGGACCGGTCATGACGCTGCCGTTCCCCGTGCCCCCGTCCGCGGGCCCGCCTGCCCGCCCGGCCGGTCGGACCGACGCCGCCGAGCCCGCGCGGCGGCGTCCCCGGTCCGAGACCCTCGTCGAGGGCCTCAACGACCCGCAGCGCGAGGCGGTCACCCACACGGGGGGCCCGCTGCTCGTCGTCGCCGGCGCCGGATCGGGCAAGACGCGGGTCCTGACCCGTCGGATCGCCTGGCTCATCGCGGCCCGCGGTGCCCATCCCGGGTCGATCCTCGCGATCACCTTCACCAACAAGGCTGCCGCCGAGATGCGTGAGCGGGTGGCCGAGCTCGTGGGCGGCGCGGCGCGGGCGATGTGGGTCAGCACGTTCCACTCCGCCTGCGTGCGCATCCTGCGACGCGAGGCCAACCGCTTCGGCTACACGTCGTCGTTCACGATCTACGACGCCGCCGACACCCGCCGGCTCATGACGCTCGTGTGCCGCGACCTCGACTACGACCCCAAGCGGATCAACCCGCGGGCCGTCCTGAACTGGGTCTCCAACCTCAAGAACGACCTCGTCGACCACGAGGCGTCGGTGGGACGCGCCGAGAACCCCACCGAGGAGATGTACGTCGAGGCGTACAAGCTCTACCAGGAGCGGCTCCGCGCGGCGAACGCGATGGACTTCGACGACCTCATCATGCTGACGGTGCACCTGTTCCAGGCGTTCCCCGACGTGCGCGAGTCGTACCGCCGCCGGTTCCGGCACGTCCTCGTCGACGAGTACCAGGACACGAACCACGCCCAGTACGCGCTGATCCGCGAGCTGTGCGACCCGCTGGCCGACCCGCCCACCGACCTCATGGTGGTCGGCGACTCCGACCAGTCGATCTACGCCTTCCGCGGCGCGAGCATCCGCAACATCCTCGAGTTCGAGGAGGACTTCCCGCAGGCCTCCACGGTGCTGCTGGAGCAGAACTACCGCTCCACCCAGACCATCCTCACCGCCGCGAACGCCGTCATCAGCCGCAACGAGGGTCGGAAGGACAAGAAGCTCTGGTCCGCCGAGGGCGACGGCGAGAAGATCGTCGCCTACGTCGGCGACGACGAGCGCGACGAGGCGCAGTTCGTCGCCGACGAGGTCGACACGCTCACCGACGACGGCGTGGCCAAGCCCTCGGACGTCGCGGTGTTCTACCGCACGAACGCCCAGTCCCGCGTCTTCGAGGAGGTGTTCATCCGGGTCGGCCTGCCGTACCGCGTGGTCGGCGGCGTGCGCTTCTACGAGCGCAAGGAGGTCAAGGACGCGCTCGCGTACCTGCGCATCCTGGTCAACCCTGCCGACACCGTGTCCCTGCGGCGCATCGTCAACGAGCCCAAGCGCGGCATCGGCGACCGCGCCCAGGCCGCGGTCGAGCGGTTCGCGTCGCGCGAGCGGATCACCTTCTGGGAGGCGATGTGCCGCGTCGACGAGGTCGACGACCTCGCCACCCGGTCGCGCAACGCGATCGCCGACTTCGCCGCCGTGGTCCAGGAGCTCATCGCCCTGGCCGAGTCGGGGGAGCCGGCCGACGCCGTGCTCGAGGCCGCGCTCACGCGGTCCGGCTACCTGTCGACGCTGGAGCAGAGCCGTGACCCGCAGGACGAGACGCGGGTCGAGAACCTCGCCGAGCTCGTCGCCGTCGCGCGCGAGTTCGTCACGAACGCCGCCACCGTCGACGACGACGCGGACGACGACCCCGACGCGGCCGACCTGACCCCGGGGTCGCTCGCCGCGTTCCTCGAGCAGGTGGCGCTCGTCGCCGACGCCGACCAGGTGCCCGACGAGGGCGACGGCGTCGTCACGCTCATGACCCTGCACACCGCGAAGGGCCTGGAGTTCCCGGTCGTCTTCCTGACCGGGCTCGAGGAGGGCGTGTTCCCGCACATGCGCTCGCTCGGCGACTCCGCCGAGCTCGAGGAGGAGCGCCGGCTCGCGTACGTCGGCATCACCCGCGCCCGGTCCCGGCTGTACGTCACGCGTGCGGCGAGCCGGTCGGCGTGGGGCGCCCCGAGCTACAACCCGGGCTCACGCTTCCTCGACGAGCTGCCGGAGCACCTGGTCGACTGGCGGCGCGAGGCGCAGCCGGCGTCGTCGTGGACCCGGTCGATGACGGCGACGGCCCGGTCGACGTCGGCCCCGGCCTTCCGCTCCCAGGCGGTCGCCGCCCGGTCCAAGTCCAAGCGCGAGGTCCCGTCGCTCGAGCCGGGCGACCGCGTCACCCACGACTCGTTCGGCCTCGGCACCGTCGTCGCCCTCGAGAGCACGGGCGACAACGCCGTCGCGAGCATCGACTTCGGCTCCGCCGGCGTCAAGCGCCTTCTGCTCCGCTACGCCCCCGTCACCAAGCTCTGACCCCCACCCGCCCCACCCCGCGATTTGTGACGTTCTGGTCGCTTCAGCACGCCGGAAGCGACCAGAACGTCACAAACCGCGGACGATCTGGTGCCATCGCCGACCGAGGTCGGGCGACGGGCCTCGGTAGCCGCGCCGGACGAGAGTCTCGTACACCCGAGCCACGACGCTCGTCGGGTGCGCGAGGTCGGCCGACGTGACGACGATGACCGACCACCCGGCCGCCTCTAGACGCTCTCGGCGCTCGAGATCCTTCTGGCGCTGGACTGCGTCGCGCTCGTGGTGCCACCCGTCGAACTCGACGATGATCTTCAGGGCGGCGTAGACGAGGTCCCCGCGGGCGAGCCAGGTCCCGTCCGGCGCGAGGATCGGGA
Source organism: Aeromicrobium erythreum (assembly GCA_036946185.1). Classification (GTDB taxonomy): domain Bacteria; phylum Actinomycetota; class Actinomycetes; order Propionibacteriales; family Nocardioidaceae; genus Aeromicrobium; species Aeromicrobium erythreum_A. The sequence goes on along the minus strand of JAQIJP010000007.1, from coordinate 61,897 downwards.
CGTTGCACTCGGGCTCCGGGAGTCCCGAGCTCACGATCACCAGCCGTGTGTCGGTCTCACGGATCGAGTCGACGCGTTCGCGGACGAGCGCCGCCGCGACGCGGGCACGGACCACCCCGTCGAGGTGGCAGCCGACCCGAAGTCCAGGAGGCGTCCGAGGTCGGTCCGACCGGCACGGACGAGCTGGTCGCCGGCTCGCACCAGGTCGCGGACGCCCAGGATCGTGGCCGCATCGACGAAGGAGCGTTCGACGCCGAGGCAGGGGAGTCCGTCCTGCACGAGCGGCCGGAGTCGATGGTCCCGCCGGTGCAGGACGACGTCCGGGTGCCGCGTCTGGGCGTCCGTCGAGGTCGACAGGTGGAGGCGATCCGTCCGGAGGAACGCGACACCCCACAGGCTGAGCGCACTCAGATGGCTGACGACGGTGTCCTGCGGCAAGGAGCGCAGTGCGGTGCGCAGACGCGAGGTGAGGGAGGGCGCCGTGTCGGCGTAGCGGTAGTCGCCTCGGCGGACCCGTACGACGGCGGGTCCGCGGCGCTGGCGTGGGGTCAGCCCCGCGGCGTCGGCCTCCTGGACGGTGAACTCCCGTCCAGCGAGCTCGGGGGGCAGGGGGCGGCGAGGGGTCGGCATGATCCGACCGAACCAGTGCTGGTTCGGCGCAGAGCCGGGTCCGATCTCGTGCTGTGGACGATCAGGCACCTGTGGACGGTGCTGTGTGACGGTCCGGTCGCATCAGGACGCCTGAAGCGACAACAACGTCACAAATCGCGACGTCCGGGCCCGGGAGGGGGAGGGTCAGGGGTTGACGCCGTGCGAGACGAGGACCGGGATGGGGTCGACGGGGTCGCCGCCGCCGGGGTGGACCTCGAGGTGCAGGTGGGGGCCGGTGACGTTGCCGGTGGAGCCGGTGTAGCCGATCGTCTCGCCGGGGCCGACGACCTGGCCGGGCTTGACCGCGATCCGGCTCTGGTGGCAGTACCAGATGTCGGTGCCGTCCTGGAGCGTGATGATCGTGCGGTTGCCGTACGCGCCCTCGTAGCCGGTGGACTTCACGGTGCCGGCGGCGACCGAGACGATCGTCGAGCCGGACGGCCCGGCGAAGTCCAGGCCGGTGTGCACCGTCGACCACAGACCGCTGCGCTGACCGAAGCGGGCGGTCAGGCGGTAGCCGGTGACCGGCAGGACCCACTGGTTCTTCTTGAGCTCCTTGGCGGCCGCCTCGACCTTCTGCTTGGTCTGGGCCTGCGCGAGGAGCTTTTGCTCCGCCTGCTGCTTGGCCTGGCGCTCCAGCTGGCCGCGGTCGAAGCTGCGGGTCGTCTGGACCTCGTTGCCGTCGCCGGTGTAGCTGGCCGAGATCGTCTGGTAGTTGGCCCGCAGGGCGTCGCGGTCGGTGTGCGACCCGAACGCGGCGGAGCCGAGGCCCGCGATCACGAGTGCGACGGCACCGGCCATCGCCGGGGTCGGTCGGAAGCTCCGCCTGCGGCGTCGGGGTGCCGCAGCGCGCCGCCCTCCTCGAGGGGTCGCCTGTCGGGTCTCGAGTCGGCGACGTGGCGCGGACGAGCTCACGCAGAACCTCCAGGTGGCGGGCAGGACCCGTCGAGTCTAGAGGATGCGACAGGTCATCCAAAGCCGGTTCCGAGGATTCGGCATCCCGAGACGCGTCCTGCCGCGCGAAACGGGTACCCGGTGTGAGGGGACTCACGGGTCTGCCAGCATGTCGGGGTGCCTCGACGCGTGCTCGTGGGAGCGACCGGTGACGACACCCCGGCCGCCGCGCTCGCGCGCCGTCTGCGCGACGAGGGCCTGGAGGTCGTGTACGTCGGCGGGCGGGCGACGGTCGACGCGGTCGCCCACGCGGCGCTGGCCGAGGACGTCGCCGAGGTCCTGCTCGTCGCGGCCCCCGACGAGGTCGCGCAGGTCGCCGACCGCACCCGCGAGCTCGGCCTCGACGACCTCGTCGTCACGTGCACGCCCGCGCCCGAGCAGCCGCAGGCCTGACCCCGCGAGGCCCTTTCCGCCCGGCACGGCTAGAGTCGCCGGTGGTTTCGGCGCCCGTGCGCGGTCCTCGCGCGGGGCGCAGCCGACGGACAACCAAGGACGGACACCACCGTGGATCTGATGGAGTACCAGGCGAAGGAGCTCTTCGCCAAGCATGGCGTCGCCACGACGCTCGGCAAGGTCGTCACGACCGCCGACGAGGCCAAGGCCGCTGCCGAGGAGATCGGCGGAGTCACGGTCATCAAGGCGCAGGTCAAGGCCGGCGGCCGCGGCAAGGCCGGCGGCGTCAAGATCGCCAAGACGGCCGACGAGGCGTTCGAGCACGCGTCGAACATCCTGGGCATGGAGATCAAGGGCCTGACGGTCAACCGCGTGCTGGTCACGCCGGCGACCCCGCCCGTCGAGGAGTACTACTTCTCGTTCCTGCTCGACCGCTCGAACCGCAGCTACCTGTGCATCGCGAGCGTCGAGGGCGGCGTGGAGATCGAGGAGGTCGCCAAGACCAACCCCGATGCCGTGCGCCAGATCCCCGTCGACGCCGGCACCGGCGTCGACAAGGCCACGGCCCGCGCGATCGTCGAGGAGGCCAAGTTCCCGGCCGAGCTCGCCGACCAGGCGGTCGCCATGGTCCAGTCCCTCTGGAAGGTCTTCGTCGAGGAGGACGCCACCCTCGTCGAGGTCAACCCGCTCGCGCGCCTCGAGGGCGACAAGCTGGAGGCCCTCGACGGCAAGGTCTCGCTCGACGACAACGCCTCCGAGGTGCGTCACCCCGAGCACGAGGAGTTCGTCATCCACGAGGAGGCGGACCCGCTCGAGGCCAAGGCCAAGGAGAAGGGCCTCAACTACGTCAAGCTCGACGGTGAGGTCGGCATCATCGGCAACGGCGCGGGTCTCGTCATGAGCACCCTCGACGTGGTCGCGTACGCCGGCGAGAAGCACGGCAGCGTCAAGCCGGCCAACTTCCTCGACATCGGCGGCGGCGCCTCGGCGCAGGTCATGGCCGACGGCCTCGACGTCATCCTGGGCGACCCGCAGGTCAAGAGCGTCTTCGTCAACGTCTTCGGCGGCATCACGTCGTGCGACGCGGTCGCCAACGGCATCAAGGGCGCGCTCGAGCTGCTCGGTGACGACGCGACGAAGCCGCTCGTCGTGCGCCTCGACGGCAACAACGTCGACGAGGGCCGCGCGATCCTGGACGAGCTGAACCACCCGCTCGTGACGCAGGTGGACACGATGGACGGTGCGGCCGACAAGGCCGCCGAGCTGGCGAACGGCTGAAGGGGCTGACATGTCGATCTTCCTGACCAAGGACTCCAAGGTCATCGTCCAGGGCATCACCGGCGGCGAGGGCTCCAAGCACACCGCCCGCATGCTCGCGGCCGGCACCAACGTCGTCGGCGGCGTCAACGCCCGCAAGGCCGGCACGACCGTCACCCACACCGACGCCTCGGGCGCCGAGGTGGAGCTGCCGGTCTTCGGCTCGGTCTCCGAGGCCATCGAGAAGACCGGGGCCGACGTGTCGGTCGCGTTCGTCCCGCCGGCCTTCACCAAGGACGCCGTGATCGAGGCTATCGACGCCGAGATCGGTCTGCTCGTCATCATCACCGAGGGCGTGCCCGTCCAGGACTCGGCCGAGTTCTGGGCCTACGCCCAGGGCAAGAAGACGCGCATCATCGGCCCGAACTGCCCCGGCATCATCACGCCGGGCGAGGCGCTCGCGGGCATCACGCCGGCGAACATCGCCGGCAAGGGCCCGATCGGTCTCGTCTCGAAGTCGGGCACGCTGACCTACCAGATGATGTTCGAGCTGCGCGACTTCGGCTTCTCGACCGCCATCGGCATCGGCGGCGACCCGATCATCGGCACGACGCACATCGACGCCCTCGAGGCGTTCGAGGCCGACCCCGAGACCAAGGCGATCGTCATGATCGGCGAGATCGGTGGCGACGCGGAGGAGAAGGCCGCGGCCTACATCAAGGCCAACGTCACGAAGCCCGTCGTGGGCTACGTGGCCGGCTTCACCGCTCCCGAGGGCAAGACGATGGGCCACGCCGGCGCCATCGTGTCCGACGGCGCGGGCACCGCGCAGGGCAAGAAGGAGGCCCTCGAGGCCGCCGGCGTCAAGGTCGGCAAGACGCCCTCCGAGACGGCCGCGCTCATGCGCGAGATCCTCAACGGCTGACACCGGCCTGCACGACGGGGCCCCCGGACCGCTCGGTCCGGGGGCCTCGTCGCGTCCGGCGCCTGTCCGCTCCGGCCCTCGGACCCCCTGAGCCCCCGTCGGACCTTGAACTCGTCGAAGGGTCGGCTCGGGTGACCCTTCGACAAGCTCGGGGTCCGGGGGCGGTGATGGCGGAGGGTCCGGGGGCGGTGGCCAGGGTCCGGGCGGTGGCCAGGGTCCGAGCGGGCCGGGCCGAGCGGGCGTCAGTCGGCGTAGACGAGGCGCTCGCCGGCGCGGGCGGCGAGCTCGGTGAAGGCGCCCTTGCCGATGTCGTTCTGCCCGGCCGGGGTGAACGTCGTCTGCGCGACGACGTCGCCGCGCCGGACCACGGCCATGCGGTAGTAGACCCACTGGCCCTTGGTGATCTCGAACCCGATCCGCCACGAGGTGCCGCTGAAGCCGTCACCCTTGACGCTCGTCCGCTGGCTGATCTTGGCGGACAGGTTGTCGTCGGGGCAGCCCTTGACCTTGTCCTTGACCGTGGAGACGAACGACTTGGCGTCGTCCTGGGAGGCGAAGCGTCCGACGGTCTCGGCGACACCGAACTCCTGCGGCAGCCGAGCCCCCGGGATGACGAACACGCGCGAGCGCACGTCCTCGACGTCGTCGCCGAAGAAGTCCGCCGCGTCGCACACCGTCGCCGCGGGGTTCTTGCCCTTCTCGGGCCGGAACGGGTCGACGCCGGCCCACACCCGGTCGATCCGGCCGACGGGCGGCAGGTCGACGACGCCCAGGAACGCCGGGGCGGTGTCGGTGCGCGGCGGCGGGGCGGCGCTGACCTCGAAGTCGTCGGAGCAGCGACCGCCGCTGTCGCGACAGATCTTCGAGACCGAGGCGTTGAGGGTGCGCGCGAAGTCGGTGGTCGTCGGCGGCCTGGTCCCGGCGACCTCGTGGACGAGGGTCAGGGTGACCCGGCCCGACGTCGCGAAGCCGACCGTGATGATCCGCTCGGGGCTGCGGTTGGAGCGCAGGCGCAGCACCTGGAAGTCGCCGAACGGCCGCTTGACGACGTAGGACCCGATCAGCTGGATCCGGGGCTGCTGGCAGTTGGCGTACCAGCCGAGGGTGCGCTGGAAGGCCTTGGTGGCGGCCTGGTCGTCGCGGCTCACCTCGATCGCCTGGGCGGCACGGGGCGAGCCGGCGCCGTCGCCGCTGAAGGTGCGGACGAACACCCGCAGGGGGTCGTCGTTGGCGAACCGGCGGGTCGGGCACGTCGCGTACGGAGCGCGTTCCTCGCGGTCCTCGCTCGTGTCGGTGACGCGCCAGCGTCCGCCCTGGTCGAGGCCGCCGACCTGCCGCGCGTTCAGCAGGTTCTCGTCGCTGAGCTTGCGGGCCTCGAGCACGACGTCGGCGCTCTCTGCGCCGATCTTCTCGCGGCGAGGGACGTCGGAGCGGGTCGTCAGGTCGCCTCCGTCGGTCGCGACGGCGGCGCTGCCCAGCACGGCGACGACGGCGATCGCGACCAGTAGGACCGTGTTGAGCCGGCGGCCCCGGTCGGCGCGCTGGCGCAGCGTGGCGACGGGCGGCATCGCGAGCTGGCCGGTGATGCTGCCGAGGTCGCGCAGCCGGGCCTCGAGCTCGTGCAGCGGCACGCCGACCTGCTGCTCCAGGCGCGTGAGCGCGTTGGTGACGATCTCGATGCCGTCCTCCTGGCCGACGCCGACCTCGCGGCAGGCCTGCTCGAGGTCGGTGTCGCCGAGCGTCAGCAGGACGATCAGGCGGCGGTCGTCGGTCGGCAGGTCGTGCAGGGCGCCGAGCAGGACGGTGTCGGCGTCCTCCTCGTGCCGGCGCCGCAGCGGGTGCGTCGTCCGGCTGAGGGCGGTCGCCTTCCAGGCCTCGTTGCGGACGTGGCCCAGCGGGTCGCGCTCACGGATCTTCGACCAGTCGCGCCAGGCCCGCCGGTAGGCGTCGACGGTCGCCTCGAGCGCCACCTGCCGGTCGCCGCAGAGGGCGTAGGTGACGCGCAGCGCGTCGGCGGCGGTGGAGGTGTAGAAGCTGCTGAACTCGTCGACACGAGTCATCGCTCCGGCCTCCTCGGGGGTGGGGTTCGGCGTGGCTGGGTGAAACACCACGACCTTACCGGTTGGATGGGAGGGTGCCGGACGCCGAGACCCTTCCCTACGTGCGCCGCGGGGCCGTCACCGCGGTCGTGGCCGTCGGGCTCTGCATCGGTCTCGGAGTCGTGCTCACCCTGCTCGCCGGCGCCCGGGGGACCGGTCCGGTGCTGCGGACCGGCGTCCGCGGCTGGCTCGTCGGATCAGGCGGCGGGCTCGAGCTCGGCAGCACGCAGATCGGCCTGCTGCCGTGGGGCGGAGCCCTCCTCGTCGTCCTCGTCGCCGCCCGCGCCGCGGCGTGGACGCTGACGGCCGAGGAGACCGAGCTCGAGCTCGGCGGGTTCGCGGCCAGTGCCGCCGGGACCGCCGGGCTGCTCGCCGCCGTCGGGTCGGCGCTGACCAGCACGGACGCCGTCGGCACCGGGATCGTCCGCTCCGCCTTCGGCGCGTTCCTGCTCACGGGCCTCGGCGCCGCGCTGGGCGCCGCGCACCGGACGGGCCGCTGGGACGACCTGTGGTTCACGCAGCGGGCCGACGTCCGGGCCGTCGTCGTCGCCGCGGCCCGCGGTGTGCTCACCCTGCTCTCCGCCGGCGTCCTGATGGTCCTCGTGCTGCTGGTCCCGCGGCTCGACCGCGCCTCCGACCTCTGGGCCCTGCTCGACCCGGGCCTCGGCGGCGGCGTCGTGCTGGCCCTGCTGTGCCTGGCCGCCGTCCCGACCCTCGCGCTGTGGGCGGTCGCGGTCCTGCTGGGCCCCGGCTTCGCCCTCGGCGCCGGCACCTCCGTCGACCTGACCGGTGCGCAGCTCGGGCCCGTGCCGGGCCTGCCGGTCCTCGCGGCGCTGCCCCCGCCGGGTCGCTTCGGCGACGCGGTCGTGCTGCTCGGACTGGTCCCGGTCCTGGCCGGCGCCGTCGCCGGCTGGAGCCTGCGGGTGCCGGAGCCGCCCACCGACGCCGAGGCAGGACCGGATCCGGAGGGCAGCGCGCTGCTGCGTCGGCTGGGCCTCGGCGCGGCCGCCGGTGGTGTGGCCGGCGCGGTCGTCGGCCTCCTCGTCGGCATCTCCGGCGGCGCCGTGGGCCCCGGACGCCTCGCGGACGCCGGCCCGCCGGTGCTGACGCCGCTGCTCGTCGCGGTGCCGGTGCTGGCCCTGGGCGGTGCCGTCGGGGCCGTGCTGGCCCACTATCGTGGGGCGCGTGCCAGCCGCCCGGACGCCCGCGAGAGTCGTCGTCCTCGTCTCCGGCGCCGGCACCAACCTCCAGGCGCTGCTGGACGCGACGACGCGTCCTGACTACGGCGCCACGGTCGTCGCCGTCGGGTCGGACCGCGACGGCGTCGAGGGCCTGGCCCGTGCGGAGCGGGCGGGCGTCCCGACCTTCGTCGAGCGGCTCGGCGACCACCCCGACCGTGCCGCGTGGGACGAGGCCCTGACCGCGTCCGTCGCCGCGCACGAGCCGGACCTCGTCGTGCTCGCCGGGTTCATGAAGCTCGCCGGCCCGGCCTTCCTGGGCCGCTTCGGCGGCCGGGTGCTCAACACGCACCCGGCGCTGTCGCCCGCCTTCCCCGGCATGCACGCGCCGCGCGACGCGCTGGCCTACGGGGTCAAGATCACCGGAGCGACGCTCTTCGTCGTCGACGCCGGGGTCGACACCGGGCCGATCGTCGCCCAGGTCGCCGTCCCCGTCCAGGACGACGACGACGTCGACACGCTGCACGACCGCATCAAGGCCTCCGAACGCACCATGCTCGTCGACTGGGTCGGCCGGCTGGCGCGGGAGTCCTTCCACGTCCACGACCGCCGCATCGTCCTCGGAGAGAAGCCATGACCACTCGTCCCCTCAAGCGCGCCCTCGTCTCGGTCTACGACAAGACCGGGCTCGAGGACCTGGCTCGCGACCTGCACGCGGCCGGCGTCGCGATCGTCTCGACCGGCTCGACCGCCCGCACGATCGAGGCGGCCGGCGTCCCCGTCACCCCGGTCGAGGAGCTCACCGGGTTCCCGGAGTGCCTCGACGGCCGGGTCAAGACGCTGCACCCGCGCGTCCACGCCGGGATCCTTGCCGACCTGCGGCTCGACGACCACGTCCGCCAGCTCGCGGAGCTCGGGGTAGAGCCGTTCGACCTCGTCGTCGTGAACCTGTACCCGTTCCGGGAGACCGTGCTCTCCGGCGCGACGCCCGACGAGTGCGTCGAGCAGATCGACATCGGCGGCCCGTCGATGGTGCGCGCCGCCGCGAAGAACCACCCGAGCGTCGCGGTCGTCACCTCGCCCGACGCGTACGGCGACGTGCGCGAGGCCCTCGGCGCCGGCGGCTTCACGCTCGAGCAGCGCAAGCGGCTCGCCGCCCAGGCCTTCGCGCACACCGCGGCCTACGACGTCGCGGTCGCCTCCTGGTTCGCCTCGTCGTATGCGCCGAGCGAGGACGGGTGGCCCGACTTCACCGGCGCCACGTGGGAGAAGGGCGCCGTCCTGCGCTACGGCGAGAACCCGCACCAGGGTGCGGCCCTGTACCGGCACTGGCGTGGAGGGCTCGCGTCCGCCGAGCAGCTGCACGGCAAGGAGATGAGCTACAACAACTACGTCGACACCGATGCCGCGCGCCGCGCCGCCGGTGACCTCGAGGGTCCGGCGGTCGCGATCATCAAGCACGCGAACCCGTGCGGCATCGCCGTCGGGTCCGACATCGCCGAGGCCCACCGGCGCGCGCACGCGTGCGACCCCCGTGTCGGCGTTCGGCGGCGTCATCGCCGCGAACCGCCCGGTCAGCGTCGCGATGGCCGAGCAGGTCGCCGAGGTGTTCACCGAGGTGATCGTCGCCCCCGACTACGAGGACGGCGCCGTCGAGGTGCTGCAGCGCAAGAAGAACATCCGGATCCTGCGCGTCCCGACCGAGGAGCACGCCGACCCGGTCGAGTTCCGCGGCATCAGCGGTGGCGTGCTCGTCCAGCGGGTCGACCACGTCGACGCCGTGGTCGACGGCGGCGGCGACGACCCGTCGACCTGGACCCTCGCCGCGGGCGAGCCCGCCGACGAGCAGACGCTCGCGGACCTCGCCTTCGCCTGGACGGCCTGCCGGTCGGTCAAGTCGAACGCCATCCTGCTCGCGAAGGACGGTGCGTCCGTCGGCATCGGCATGGGTCAGGTCAACCGGGTCGACTCGTGCCGGCTCGCCGTCGAGCGCGCAGGCGCGGAGCGTGCCCGTGGCTCGGTCGCGGCGTCCGACGCCTTCTTCCCGTTCGCCGACGGCCCGGGCATCCTCATCGAGGCCGGCGTGCGCGCGATCGTGCAGCCGGGTGGCTCGGTACGCGACGAGGAGACGATCGAGGCGGCCCGGGCCGCGGGCGTCACGATGTACTTCACCGGGACGCGGCACTTCTTCCACTGACCGGCGCCGGCCGGGGGAGCGTCAGTCGACGCTGGCCCCGGTCTCGTCGGCAATGAGCTGGTCCGCGCGCTCGCGGCCCAGCAGGTGGGCGGCGACCAGGTCGCGGATCGCCTCGCTGAGCAGCTGGGCCTCGCGGTCCTCGGGGTACTGCCCCGACTGCCGCCGCAGGGCGCTGCCCGCGATGAGCGCGAGCACGGCCGCGGCGACGCCCTCGGCACGGGGCACCCCGAGGATGCCGAGCCAGCGGGCGGCAAGCTCCTCGAACCCGACGAGGGCGAGCCGGGCCTCCTCGCGCAGGGCAGGGTCCTGGGTCGCGGCCAGGAAGATGGACAGCTCGACCGCGGCGACCTCCGGGCCGCGGGCCGACCAGATCGCGGCGATCAGGCCGGTGGCGTCGGTGACCTTCATGCCGGAGCTCGGCAGGTCGTCGAGTCCCGAGAGGAGGTCGAGCTCGGCCCGCCACGACGCGATGTGCTCGGCCAGCGCCTCGCGCAGCAGGTCCTCGATCGACTCGAAGTAGTAGGTGGTCGTGGCCGGCGGGAGTCCGGCGCGCTTGGCGACGGCTCGGTGCGTCACGGCCCGCGACCCGCCCTCGGCGAACAGCTCGATCGCTGCGGTCAGGAGCTCCTCGCGGCGCTGGCGACTGCGCTCCTGGGACAGCTGGGCCCGTGTGGCCATTGACACATCCTCACAGTATTTGTACGTTCGTCCTGTTTTTGACCGTGTCCTGTCACCAAACGCGGGTTAGGGAGATTCTATGCGTCGTTCGGTCCTCGTCCTGCTGAGCGCGCTGGTGTCGCTCACGGTGATCGTCGCCCTGCCCGCCGCGGGCCAGGCCCGACCGGCGACCGCGGTCCCGCGTGCCGCGGCCTCGGCCTGGGAGCCCGGCCCGGAGCCCTACGACGTCGCGGTCACCAACGACGTCCCCGTACGGATGCCGGACGGTCGTGTGCTGCGGGCCGCGATCCACCGGCCGGTCCTCAAGGGCACCACGACCCCCGCACCCGGCCCGTTCCCCGTGATCCTCGTCCAGACGCCCTACAGCAAGACCCTCGGCCAGGCCCAGGGCACCGCCATCAGCCCCTACCTCGTCAAGCGCGGCTACATCGGCGCGGTGGTCGACGTCGCCGGCACCGGCGGGTCCGATGGACAGTCGATGCTGTTCGGCCGGCAGGAGGCCAAGGACGGTGCCGAGCTGGTGCGCTGGGCCGCGAAGCTCGACGGCAGCAACGGCAAGGTCGGCACGCTCGGCGGGTCGTACCTGGGCATCGACCAGCTGTTCACCGCCGCGGAGGTCGGCCCGGGCTCGCCGCTCAAGGCGATCTTCCCGATCGTCGCCTCGGTCGACCCGTACCGCGACCTGTTCGTCGCCGGCGGGATCGTCAACGTCGAGTCGTCCCTCGGGCTGCTCGGCCTCTACTTCGGGCTGCGCACGCTCACGCCGCTGCTCGACCGCGGCGCGACCGACCCGCTCGACGCCCTGCGGCTCGTGCTGGAGCACGGCCTGGCCGCGATCCCCTTCGAGCTCACCACGGCGCTCGACACGGTCCTGGGCGGCGACCGTGTCTACGACGGCGCGTACTGGCAGGAGCGGGCCCCGCAGCGGGTGCTCGACAAGATCGTCGCCAACGGCGTCCCGGCCTACCTCGTCGGCGGCCAGTACGACGTCTTCCAGCGGGGCGAGCCGCTGCTCTACAGCGGGCTGCAGAACGCCTGGGCGGGCCGCTCGGTCCACGACCCGATGACGGCGTCGCAGCCGGTCACCCCGCGCTACCAGCTGCTGTACGGCCCGTGGGACCACGGCACGCCCGGTCAGGGCCAGGACCTCGAGCGGATCCAGCTGCAGTGGTTCGACCAGTGGCTCAAGGACCGGGACACCGGCATCCTCGACACCCGCACGCCGATGCACGTCGTCGACAGCGCGACCCAGCAGCGCCGCGACGTCGCGCGCTACCCGGCCGAGGTCGCGAGCCCGAAGGCCTACTACCTGCAACCCGGCGGCGGCCTCACGCCGTCGGTCCCGAGCGCCCGGACCGGGGCGTCGTCCATCGTGTGGAAGCCGCTGTCCCTGAGCTGCCAGCGCTCGATCGCCCAGTGGAGCGCCGGAGCCCTGCGGGACCTCTACTCCGCGTGCCAGCCGGCCAAGGTCGGCTCGGCGCCGCAGCCGGGGGACAAGGCGTTCGACACGCCCGCGCTCACCGAGCCGCTCGTGCTGTCCGGGCCGATCGGCCTCAGGCTGCAGGCCACCAGCACCAGGCCGGAGGCGATGTTCGTCGCGACCCTGCAGGACGTCGCGCCCGACGGCACGGTCACCGACGTGACGGCCGGGGCCCTGCTCGGCTCGTCGCGGTCGGTCGACCCGTCGCGCAGCTGGCCGGGAGCCGGGGGCGCCTACCAGCTGCCGTTCCACCAGCACACGCGGGCGACGCAGTCCGACGTGCCGGTCGGGCCCGTGACGCGGTTCGACGTCGAGCTGCGGCCGGCGTACACGACCGTCGCGAAGGGGCACCGGCTCCGGCTGCTGCTCCAGACCTCGGACGTCCCGCACCTGACCCCGCCGCCCACGCGGCTCGGCCAGCTGCTCGGCGGCGTCTACGGCATCCAGACGAACAGCGTGACGCCGAGCGTGCTGAGCCTGCCCGTCGGGGGCTGAGCCCCGGACGGGGCGCCTCCGCCTCCTTGCGCAAGCGGGCCCGCACGCGGCGGACGCCGACTACGCTCCTGGCATGAGGGCATCGACGAGCGGGCTCGTGGCCGCCATCGCCACGGGGGCGCTCGTGCTGGGCGGGGTGTCGGCGCGGGCCGACGACGAGGGCGCCGGTGCGGGGACGACGCAGGCCACGGCCACCGAGACCACCGCCACCCAGCCCACGGAGTCGACGCCGACCGAGTCGACGCCGACCGAGTCGACGCCGACGGAGACCACGCCGACCGAGACCACTCCGCCGCCGACGACCAAGCCTCCGGCGCCGAAGTACACGTGGCGGACGGTCACGATCGGCCACAGTCGCAAGGGTCGCCCGATCCGCGCGACCTACAAGGGCTGGTCGGACGCCAAGCGCGTCGTCCTGGTGCTCGGCCAGATGCACGGCGACGAGCCGGCCGGACCCAAGGTCGTGCGCCGGATGATCAGCCACGAGCGGGTCGCGAAGGGCTACGCCGTGTGGTTCGTGCCGACGATGAACCCCGACGGTGCGGCGAAGAAGCGACGCACGAACGCTCGGGGCGTCGACCTGAACCGGAACTGGCCCACGAGCGGCTGGAGCTCCAAGGGCAAGGGCAGCCGGACGTGGGGCGGCCCCCGGCGCCAGAGCGAGCCGGAGACCAAGGCGATGCTGCGGTTCCTGAAGAAGCACCAGCCGCGCTACATCGCGTCGCTGCACCAGCCGTTCGGCGTCGTCGCGCGCACCGGCAAGGACACGGCGTGGGAGAAGCGGCTGTCCAAGGAGCTGAAGCTGCCCGTGAAGGCGGTCGGGGTCGGCACGCCCTCGGGGCGGACCAGCCCGACCCTCACGGGCTGGTACAACCGGTACCTGCCGAAGAGGGGCACCGCCACCACGATCGAGCTCAAGCGCTCGGTGTCGGGCTCCTACATCCGCAAGCGTGCTGCGCCCGGGATCCTGCGGGCCGCCCGGTACCGCTGACGTGACAGACTCGACGCCGTGACGGCACAGACTCTCGACGGCAAGGCGGTCGCCGCGGCGATCAAGGACGAGCTGACCGGTCGGGTCGCGGCGCTGCGGGAGCGGGGCTTCGTGCCCGGTCTCGGCACGGTGCTGGTCGGCGACGACCCGGGCAGCCGTTGGTACGTCAACGCCAAGCACCAGGACTGCGCCCAGGTCGGCATCGAGTCGATCCGGGTCGAGCTGCCCGCCACGGCGACGCAGGCCGAGGTCGAGGCCGAGATCGACCGGCTGAACGCCGATCCCGCCTGCACCCTCTACATCGTCCAGCTGCCCCTGCCGCGCGGGATCGACGAGAACGCCGTGATCGGCCGGATCGACCCCGCCAAGGACGCCGACGGCCTGCACCCGACGAACCTCGGGTGGCTGGTCCTGGGCGAGGACGCCCCGCTGCCCTGCACGCCCCGCGGCATCGTCGAGCTGCTGCGGCGGCACGACGTCGAGATCGCGGGCGCCCACGTCGTGGTCGTCGGTCGAGGCATCACGGTCGGTCGTCCGATGGGCCTGCTCCTGACGCGTCGCAGCGAGAACGCGACCGTCACCCTCTGCCACACCGGGACGCGCGACCTGGCCGCGGAGGTGGCCCGGGCGGACATCGTGATCGCGGCGGCCGGCGTGCCCGGGATCATCACCGCGGACATGGTCAAGCCCGGCGCGGCCCTGCTCGACGTCGGCGTCAGCCGCGACGAGGCCGGCAAGATCGTCGGCGACCTGGCGCCGGACGTGTGGGAGGTCGCCGGCTGGGTCGCCCCGAACCCTGGCGGCGTGGGCCCGATGACGCGCGCGATGCTGCTCAGCAACGTCGTCGACGAGGCCGAGAAGAAGCTCGCCGCGCGGGAGGCCTGACCGTGGGCGTCCCGATGCCCCGCAGTCGCGGGTCCCAGGCCTACCTCGTGCTGCTCCTCGCGGTGCTCGTCGGCCTGGTGCTCGTGGTCTCCGGCGTGTGGCGGCTCGGGATCACGGTCCTCGGCGGGACCTTCGTCGCCGCCTCCGTGCTGCGCGTCGTCGTGCCGCAGGACCACGTGGGCATGCTGCGCGTGCGGGGCAAGACCTTCGACGTCGTCTGGACGATGCTGCTCGGCGTGAGCCTCATCGTCCTCGCCGCCGTCGTCCCGCCCCCGCCCGGCTGAGGTCCCCGGCCCGGCCGGCGTGCTGGCGCGATCGAGGGTCCCTGAGCTTTGGGGGTACCCCGGCTCAGCCGGCGGGTCGGTCCTCGGGGCGGTAGCGGTGGTTGGTCTGCCAGGTCGAGCTGCCGGGTGGGCGCCAGGCGATGGTGCCGTCGGGTCGTTTGCGGTGTTCCCAGTGCCAGTCGTGGACGTGATGGTGATGCCTGCTGCAGAGCAGGGCCCCGTTGGCCAGGTCGGTGGGTCCGTCGTCGTCATAGGGCTTGAGATGATGGGCTTCGCACCAGGCCGGGGGTCGGTCACACCCGGGGAACGTGCAGCCGCCCTGGGTGACGGCCAACGCGCGGCGTTGGGCGGGCGTGAAGAGCCGCTTCTTGAGGCCGTGGTCCAGGACGTTCGATCGTCCGTCCAGCACCGTGGGGATGATCCCTGCGCCGCAGGCGACCTTGCGCGCCTGGCTGGCCGAGAGCCGGGTCCCGTCCGAGAGGGTGGCCGCGGCGATGCCGTCCTGCAGCGACTCCAGCTCCATCGTCACCGTGACGACCGCGGAGACGCCGCCGTCGTTGGGGAGTCGGTCGGTCGGTAGGTGGGTCCACAGGTCACCGAACGCGAGCCCCGCGCGGTACGCGCGGGCCTCGAGCTCGTCCTCGAACGTGGGCTCCCCAGCGATCGGTGCCTTGAGCGTCTTCGATGGTGCGGTGACGGCGTCGTACCAGGCCTTCGCCGACGCCGCCTCCAAGGTCGGCAGGGTGAAGTGGCCGGTCCAGGTGCCGTCGTGGTTGTCCCACATCCGAAACCGCGACTTCGCCCGCGCCTTGCGCTCACGCTCGACGAGGAGGTCGTTCTCGAACGCGTCGGTGGCCTTCTTGTCCGCGTAGACGTCCATCAACCGGTCGGTCCGGCGCCGCAGGTCCGGCAGCTTGAGCCGGTCGGCGTCCTTCAACAACGTCCGTTCAGCCAGGTCGCGCTGCTGCGGGGTCGCCTTGGACGACAGCTTGGCGAGCCCCGTCGCGATGACGTCGGCCTGCTCGGGCGTCACCCGGCCCTTCGACAGGGCTTCCTGGGTGTGACTCGTGCGGCCGATGCGTTCGGCCCTGCGGACGAGCCGGTCGGCCGAGTGGCGGTCGCCGCCGAAGTCCTTCGCCAACAAGTCAGCGGTCGAGACCGCTCCGGCATCCCGCGCCGCGGACGTCTGGTCGAGCGCCCGAGCCGCGGCCATCTTCTGACCCACCAACCGTGCCTCGGCCCGCGACAGGTCCGAGACGAGCCGCCGAGCGGTCGCCGGATCCAGACCGGACCACGCCGCGGGATCGATCCGGTCCAGCTCGGCGTGCAGACCCGCGACAGCAGCCACCAGAGGGTGCGTGTCCAGCGCCTGCGCGGTCATCATTCGGTCCTGTCTCGAGGTGATGACTCCACGCTAGGAGCCCCCTCTGACACACCCCTCCGACAGCAATTTCGCCTGTGGACAAGGAGGCTTCGCGCCCCCATTCGCAGAGCGAACGGGAGGTACCCCCGGCTCAGCCGGCGGGGTGGTGCGACGGGGCTCAGATCAGGCCGAGGGCCTCGACGGCGTCGCGCTCCTCGACGAGCTCGGCGGCGGTGGCGTCCATCCGGCCCCGGCTGAAGTCGTCGATCTCGAGGCCCTGGACGATCTCCCAGTCGCCGTCCTTGGTCGTGACGGGGAATGAGTAGATGATGCCCTCGGGCGTGCCGTAGGAGCCGTCGGACGGGACGGCCATCGACACCCAGTCGCCGTCGGCGCTGCCGGTCAGCCAGTCGCGGGCGGCGTCGATCGTGGCGGAGGCGGCCGAGGCGGCCGACGACGCGCCACGCGCCTCGATGATCGCGGCGCCACGCTTCGCGACGGTCGGGATGAAGTCGTTCTCGATCCAGGCCTGGTCGTCGACGACCTCGGCGGCGTTGCGGCCGCCGACCTGGGCGTGGAAGAGGTCCGGGTACTGCGTCGCGGAGTGGTTGCCCCAGATCGTCATGTGGGTGATGTCCGAGACGCGCGCACCTGTCTTCGCCGCGAGCTGGCTGATGGCCCGGTTGTGGTCGAGCCGCGTGAGGGCGCTGAACCGCTCGGCCGGGATGTCCGGGGCGTTGCGCTGCGCGATGAGGGCGTTGGTGTTCGCCGGGTTGCCGGTGACGCCGATGCGGACGTCGTCGGCGGCGACGGCGTTGAGCGCCTTGCCCTGCGCCGTGAAGATCGCGCCGTTGGCCTCCAGCAGGTCGCCGCGCTCCATGCCCTTCGTGCGCGGCCGCGCGCCGACGAGCAGCGCGACGTTGACGCCGTCGAAGATCGTCTCGGCGTCGTCGCCGATCTCGACCGAGTCGAGCGTCGGGAACGCGCAGTCGTCGAGCTCCATGACGACACCCTCGAGCGCCTTGAGCGCCGGCGTGATCTCCAGCAGCCGCAGCTGGATGGGGGTGTCGGGCCCGAGCAGGTCGCCGCTCGCGAGACGGAACAGCAGGCTGTAGCCGATCTGGCCGGCGGCGCCGGTGACGGCGACCTTGACGGGCGAGGTGCTCATGGTTCTCCTTGCGTCCGGGATCTGTGCACGGCCGCGGACAGGCCCGCTCGGGACCGTCGCGGCGACGTCCCTGCCAACGTAACGCAGACCACACTCCTGTGCCCACGCGCTCGCCGGGGAGACGACGAGAGCGTCGCCCCGGACGGTCGTGGGACCGCCAGGACGACGCCCTCGCGCGTCGCGGGTCAGCCCGCGTGCGTGTCCTGCTCGACCTGGGGGTCGGAGGCGGC
Source organism: Aeromicrobium erythreum (assembly GCA_036946185.1). Lineage (GTDB taxonomy): Bacteria > Actinomycetota > Actinomycetes > Propionibacteriales > Nocardioidaceae > Aeromicrobium > Aeromicrobium erythreum_A. Next base: position 44,669 of record JAQIJP010000007.1, on the reverse strand, counting down.
GGCCTTCGCCGCGTCGTCCTCGCCCCCGGGGTTCGGCGCGCCACGCTCGGCCCGCACGAGCTCCTCGATCTTCTTGCCGGTGTCGGCGTCGACGTGCTTCCAGTAGTCGAACGCCCGCTCCAGCACGTCGCCCTCGACACCGCCGAGCAGGTGCCCGGCGACGGTCTGGACGAAGTCCTCGCGCTGGGCGTCGTCCCACACCTCGCGCACGAGCGTGCCGGCCTGCCCGAAGTCGTCGTCGTCCTCGCGCAGCGTGTACGCCTGACGGACCATGTCGCCGTCGGCGGCCCAGCCGTCCTCGACGCCACCGGTCAGGTCGCTGTAGCCGCGGCCCTCGGAGTTCGGGGCGTAGACGGGGGCGTCCCCGGAGTGCTGGTACGCCATCGGCCCGTCGAACGTGTACGTGTTCTGGTGCTGCACGGCCCGAGGCTGGTTGACGGGGAGCTGGTTGTAGTTGGGCCCGATCCGGTAGCGCTGCGTGTCGGAGTAGGCGAACACCCGCCCCAGCAGCATCTTGTCCGGGCTGAACCCGATGCCGGGCACGGTCACGGAGGGCGCGAACGCGGCCTGCTCGACCTGCGCGAAGAAGTTCTCCGGGTTGCGGTTCAGCTCCATCGTGCCGACCTTCACGAGCGGGTAGTCGCTGTGCGGCCAGGTCTTGGTCAGGTCGAACGGGTTGTAGCGGTAGGTGCGGGCGTCCTCGTACGGCATGAGCTGCACCGAGAGCGTCCACGACGGGAACTCGCCCGCCTCGATCGACTCGTACAGGTCACGGCGGTGGAAGTCCGCGTCGTGGCCCGCGATCCGGTCGGCCTCGGCGCCCGTGAGGCTCTCGACCCCCTGGTCGGTGTGGAAGTGGTACTTGACCCAGTGCTTCTCGCCGGCGGCGTTGATCCACAGGTAGGTGTGCGACCCGTAGCCGTTCATGTGCCGGTACGTGCGCGGGATGCCCCGGTCGCCCATCAGGTAGGTCACCTGGTGCGCGGACTCCGGGTTGAGCGACCAGAAGTCCCACTGCATGTGGTTGTCGCGCAGGCCGGAGCCGCCACGACGCTTCTGGCTGCGGATGAAGTGCGGGAACTTCATCGTGTCGCGGATGAAGAAGATCGGGGTGTTGTTGCCGACGAGGTCGTAGTTGCCCTCGGTCGTGTAGAACTTCAGCGCGAACCCGCGGGGGTCGCGCCACGTGTCCGGGGAGCCCTGCTCGCCGGCGACGGTCGAGAACCGGGCCAGCATCTCGGTCTCGACGCCGGGCTGGAACAGCGCGGCCTTCGTGTAGGCGCTCACGTCCTCGGTCGTGCGGAACGTGCCGAACGCGCCCGAGCCCTTGGCGTGGACGTTGCGCTCCGGGACGCGCTCACGGTTGAAGTGCGCCATCTGCTCGATGAGGTGCACGTCGTGCAGCAGGATCGGCCCGTCCGCCCCGAGGGTCAGGCTGTTGCGGTCGGAGGCGGCCGGCGCGCCGGACTGGGTCGTGGAGCCCAGGTCCGCCTCGGGGGACGGCTTGCTCGCGAACGAGGTGCCGTCGCTGGACTGGGGGACGGTGGTGGACATCGGTGGGTTCCGTTCGTCGGGGACGGGACCCGCACGGCCCCGTCCCTCCACGGTCGCAGCCGCGACGCGACCTCGCGACTCGGCGCCGCCGGGGCGTGCCGGGCGCGGCGACGGGCCGCCCACCCGGAGGTGGACGGCCCGTCGGACGTGCAGCGACTCAGCGGTGCAGGTCGAAGCGGTCGAGCTCCATGACCTTGACCCAGGCCTTCACGAAGTCGGCGACGAGGCGCTCCTCCGAGCCGTCCTGGGCGTAGACCTCGGCGACCGCGCGCAGCTCGGCGTTCGCGCCGAAGACGAGGTCGGCGCGGGTGGCCTCCCAGGTCTGGCCCTGCGGGCCGGTGCCGGTGAACGTCGTCGACGTGTCGTCGGCCGGCGTCCAGGTCGTGTCGATGTCGAGCAGGTTGACGAAGAAGTCGTTCGTCAGCGCACCCGGACGGTCGGTCAGGACGCCACGCGTGGAGCCGTCGTACGTGGCACCGATCGCGCGCAGACCGCCCACGAGCGCCGTCAGCTCCGGCGAGCTCAGGGTCAGCAGGTTGGCCTGGTCGACGAGCAGGAACTCGGCCGGCAGGCGGACGCCCTTGGCGACGTAGTTGCGGAACCCGTCGGCCTGCGGCTCCAGGTGCGAGAACGACTCGACGTCGGTCTGCTCCTGCGTCGCGTCGACGCGCCCGGACGTGAACGGCACCGTGACGTCGTGGCCGGCGGCCTTCGCCGCCTGCTCGACGCCGACGCCGCCCGCGAGGACGATGACGTCGGCGAGAGACGCCGACGAGCCCTCGGCCACGGTGCGCAGCGTCGACAGCACGGTCGCCAGCTCGTCCGGGTTGTTGACCTCCCAGCCGGCCTGCGGCTGCAGGGCGATGCGGGCGCCGTCCGCGCCGCCGCGCTTGTCGCTGTCGCGGTACGACGCGGCCGAGGCCCACGCCGTCGTGACGAGCTGCTGCGGGGTCAGGCCGGTGTCGGCGATCGCCTGCTTGAGCGACGCGACCTCGTCGTCGGAGAGCGTCCGGCGCTGGTCCTCGGGCAGTGGGTCCTGCCAGAGCAGGTCCTCGGCCGGGACCTCGCTGCCGACGTAGCGCGACTTGGGACCCATGTCGCGGTGCGTCAGCTTGAACCAGGCGCGGGCGAACGCGTCGGCGAACGCCTCGGGGTCCTCCAGGAACCGGCGCGAGATCTTCTCGTAGACCGGGTCGAAGCGCAGAGCCAGGTCGGAGGTCAGCATCCGGGGCTCACGCTTGCCGTCGCCGAACGCGTCCGGGACCATGTCGGCGCCCGCGCCGTTCTTGGGACGCCACTGCTGCGCGCCCGCCGGGGACTCGTGCAGCTCCCAGTCGTAGGCGAACAGGATGTGGAAGAACTCGTTGTCCCACCGGGTCGGGTGGTAGGTCCACGTGACCTCGAGACCGGACGTGATCGCGTCGGCGCCCTTGCCGGAGCCGTAGCTGCTCTCCCAGCCGAGGCCCATCTTCTCGATCGAGGCGCCCTCGGGCTCGGCGCCCAGCGACTCGGCCGGGCCGGCGCCGTGCGTCTTGCCGAACGTGTGGCCGCCCGCGATGAGCGCGACGGTCTCCTCGTCGTTCATCGCCATCCGGCCGAACGTGTCGCGGATGTCGCGGGCCGACGCCAGCGGGTCGGGGTTGCCCTCGGGGCCCTCGGGGTTGACGTAGATCAGGCCCATCTGCACGGCCGCGAGCGGGTTGTCGAGCTCGCGGTCGCCCTGGTAGCGCATCTCGCCGCCGGCGTCGCCACCGAGCCACTCGGTCTCGGGACCCCAGTAGACCTCCTCGTCGGTCTCCCAGGCGTCGACGCGGCCACCGGAGAAGCCGAAGGTCTTGAAGCCCATCGACTCGAGCGCGACGTTGCCGGCGAGGACGATCAGGTCGGCCCAGCTCAGGCTGTTGCCGTACTTCTTCTTGACCGGCCACAGGAGACGACGGGCCTTGTCGAGGTTGACGTTGTCCGGCCAGCTGTTGAGCGGCGCGAACCGCTGCTGGCCGGAGCCGGCGCCGCCGCGACCGTCCTGCACGCGGTAGGTGCCGGCGCTGTGCCAAGCCATCCGGATCATGAACGGGCCGTAGTGGCCGAAGTCCGCCGGCCACCAGTCCTTGCTCGTGGTGAGCACCTCGGTGATGTCGGCCTTGACGGCGTCGAGGTCGAGGGACGCGAACGCCTCGGCGTAGTCGAAGTCCTCGCCCAGCGGGTTCATGACCGGCGGGTTCTTGGCCAGGATGCGCAGGTTCAGCTTGTCCGGCCACCACCGACGGACGCTCGAGCCCTCGGTCGGCGGGAGCTCGTGCAGGACGGGGCACTTGCCTGCGGGCTCCGGGTCGTTGACGTCGGCGATGACGGCGTCGTCGTGCTGGTCGGTCATGTCAGTCCTCTCCATCGGTGGCGAACGAGCAGCTGGGGCAGCGGCCCCAGAAGATCACTTCGGCCTCGCTCACGGCGAAGCCATGGGTCTGCGAGGGCACGAGGCACGGGGCGGCGCCCACGGCGCAGTCGACGTCCTCGACCCGGCCGCAGCCGGTGCAGACCAGGTGGTGGTGGTTGTCGTCGGTGCGGCGCTCGTACCGCGCGGGGGAGCCCGCCGGCTCGATGCGGCGCAGCAGGCCGGCGTCGGTCAGGTCGGCGAGCACGTTGTAGACGGCCTGCACGGACGAGCCCGGCAGCTGCGGCGCGACGTGCCGGTGCACGGTCGCGGCGTCGGCGTGCGGGTGCTCCGCGAGCACCCCGAGGGTCGCGAGCCGGGGCTCGGTGACGCGCAGGCCGGCGGCGCGCAGCTCGGTGCGCAGCGCCTCCGGGTCGACGGTCGTCACGGGCATGCGTCGACCGTACCCGGTTCTTTTGAACTGTTCAAAGGAAGGGTCGGTGGCCGGCGGGTGAACACGGGCGGCCCGCCCCGGCGTCGCAGCTCGGAGGCCCGACCTCCCGGTGCCCGTCACGGGGCCCAGCGATAGCGTGACGCCATGGCGAAGATCATCTACACGCTCACCGACGAGGCGCCCATGCTGGCGACCTACTCGTTCCTCCCCGTCATCGAGTCCTACGCCTCGACGGCCGGTGTCGAGGTCGAGACCCGGGACATCTCCCTCGCCGGTCGCATCATCGCCGCGTTCGGCGACGTGCTGCCCGCCGACCAGGCCCAGCCGGACGCGCTCGCCGAGCTCGGTGCGCTCGCGAAGACGCCCGAGGCCAACATCATCAAGCTGCCGAACATCAGCGCCTCGATCCCGCAGCTCAAGGCCGCGATCAAGGAGCTGCAGGAGCAGGGCGTCGACCTGCCGCCCTACCCGGACAACCCGACGACCGACGCCGAGAAGGACGCCAAGGCGCGCTACGACTCGGTCAAGGGCAGCGCGGTCAACCCGGTCCTCCGCGAGGGCAACTCGGACCGCCGGGCCCCCGCGTCGGTCAAGAACTACGCCAAGGCGCACCCGCACTCGATGGGCGCGTGGTCGTCCGACTCGCGCACCAACGTCGCGACGATGGGCGCCGACGACTTCCGCTCGAACGAGAAGTCGGTCGTCGTCGAGTCCGAGGGCAGCCTGCGGATCCAGCACGTCGCCGCCGACGGCACCACCACGGTGCTCAAGGAGTCGGTGCCGGTGCTCGAGGGCGAGGTCGTCGACGCCACCGTCATGCGGGCCGCCGCGCTCGACGCCTTCCTGAAGGAGCAGGTGCAGCGCGCCAAGGACGAGGGCGTCCTGTTCTCGGTCCACCTCAAGGCGACGATGATGAAGGTGTCCGACCCGATCATCTTCGGCCACGTCGTGAAGGCGTTCTTCGCCGAGGTCTTCGACCGCTTCGGCGACGACCTGGCCGCCGCCGGCCTGAGCCCCAACGACGGCCTCGGCTCGATCCTGGCGGGCGTCGAGTCCCTGCCGAACGGCGCCGAGATCAAGGCTGCCTTCGAGCAGGCGATCGCCGACGGCCCGGACCTCGCGATGGTCGACTCCGACCGTGGCATCACCAACCTGCACGTCCCCAGCGACGTCATCGTCGATGCGTCGATGCCGGCCATGATCCGCACCTCGGGCCACATGTGGGGCCCCGACGGCCAGGAGCACGACGCCCTCGCGGTCATCCCGGACTCCAGCTACGCCGGCGTCTACCAGACCGTCATCGACGACTGCCGCGCCCACGGCGCGTACGACCCGACGACGATGGGCTCCGTCCCGAACGTCGGCCTGATGGCGCAGGCCGCCGAGGAGTACGGCAGCCACGACAAGACCTTCGAGATCGCGGCCGACGGCGTCGTCCAGGTCGTCGACGGGTCCGGCACGGTGCTCATCGAGCACGAGGTGTCGACCGGCGACGTGTGGCGCGCCTGCCAGACCAAGGACGTCCCGATCCGCGACTGGGTCAAGCTCGCCGTCACGCGCGCCCGCGCCTCGTCCACCCCGGCCGTGTTCTGGCTGGACGCCGACCGCGCGCACGACGCCGTCCTCATCGAGAAGGTCAAGCAGTACCTGCCCGAGCACGACACCGAGGGCCTGACGATCGAGATCATGTCGCCCGTCGAGGCCACGCAGTACTCGATCGACCGGATCCGTCGCGGCGAGGACACGATCAGCGTCACCGGCAACGTGCTGCGCGACTACAACACCGACCTGTTCCCGATCCTCGAGCTCGGCACGAGCGCCAAGATGCTCTCGATCGTCCCGCTCATCAACGGCGGCGGGCTGTTCGAGACCGGCGCCGGCGGCTCGGCGCCCAAGCACGTCCAGCAGCTCGTCAAGGAGGACTACCTGCGCTGGGACAGCCTCGGCGAGTTCCTCGCGCTGGCCTCGAGCTTCGAGCACCTCGCGACGCGCTTCGACAACCCGCGGGCGCAGATCCTCGCCGACACCCTCGACCGCGCGACCGGCACGTTCCTCAACGAGAACAAGTCGCCCGGCCGCAAGCTCGGCACGATCGACAACCGCGGCAGCCACTTCTACCTGGCCCTCTTCTGGGCCGAGGAGCTGGCGAAGCAGACCGAGGACGCCGACCTCGCGGCCGCGTTCGCCGAGGTCGCGGGCACGCTGCGCTCGAACGAGCAGACGATCGTCGACGAGCTGCTCGCGGTGCAGGGCAAGCCCGCCGACATCGGCGGCTACTACCGCCCGGACCCGGACAAGGCGAACACGGTGATGCGGCCGTCGAGCACCCTCAACGAGGTGCTCGCGTCGCTCGCCCGCTGACGTACGTCGGCTCGACCGAGGGCCCGTCACCGCACCGCGGTGGCGGGCCCTGTCGCGTCCCCCGCCGGTGGCGGTGCGGTGCCCGACGCAATCTGAGGGTTCGTGGTCGCGGGAGGAGCCGCAAACCCTCGGATCGCGTCGCCAGCGGAGGGGGTCCGAGTGTTCGTGGTCGCGGGAGCAGCCGCAAACCCTCAGGTTGCGTCGCCGGGGCGGGACGGTCAGGCGCGCAGGCGCTTCTCGACCGGGGTCCAGCCGCGGGCGCGGGCGGCGAGCCGGACGTCGCCCAGACGAGCCGTGAGTGCCGCGGCCCGGTCGTCGACGGCCGCGCGGGCCTCGGCGCCGACGTCCTCGAGCACGTCGACGACCACCTCGCCGTCGGCGCGCTGCGCCCAGCCACCCACGACCCGGCCGTCGACCCACACGGTCGGGCCGGCGTTGCCGTTGACGTCGAAGAGCTCCTCGCGGTGCGGCCCGAGCAGGTGGTCGCGGTGCTTCCAGCCCATGACGGCCGGGTCCAGCGCGGGCAGCAGTGCCGTCCAGGTTCCCGGGTCGTCGACGGGGTCGGCGTCCTCGGCGAGCAGCAGCGCCGGTCCGGCCGACGTCTCGACCTCGACGGTGTCGAGCGCCGCGAGGGCCGCCCGTGTGCGGCTGCGGGTCCAGCCCGACCACCACTGGACGTCGTCGAGCGTGGCCGGGCCGTGCCGGGCCAGCCAGGCTCCGGCGACCCTCACGGCCGCCTCCTGCGGGTCGGGGCGCTCCGCGAGCACGGGCGCCCAGCGGTCCGACCGTGACCAGGTGAACTGCGTGGAGGTCCAGCCGCCGCGCGGTCGGCCGCGGACGACGAGGCCGCGCGCCGAGAGCACGGTCAGGACCCGGGAGGCGACCGCGACCTCCGCGGTCCACCGGCCGGACCCGATGACGAGACGCTGCGCCAGCAGGTCGGAGGCGGCCGCGAGGTCCTTCGTCGTGACGGTCTCGAGGTCGTCGAACACCGCGAGGGCCTCGGCCTCGACCCGCTCGACGTACGCCTCGGGATCGTCGACGCCGGCGTCGAGGGCCGCCTTGACGAGCTTGCGCCGCTCGGTCGCCGCGACGCCGTCGCACGCCGCGAGGCAGTCCGGGGCGCGGTCGGTGCGCACCGCGAAGACCGTGCGCCGCATCGTCAGCACCCGCACGAGCGAGCGGTCGTCGTAGAGCGCGGCCGCGACGTCGCCGACGTCGAGGCGCGGCGCCCGGGCCAGGACGGACAGCACCGTGCTGGCGGGGTCGGTGCCGTGCAGCGCGAGGACGGCCTCGGCGGCCGCGACGGGGTCGTCGACGCGGTGGTCGGGGGCGAGCGCGTGCCGCACCCCGAGCCGGGCGCGCCGTTCGGCGTCGTCGACGGTCCTCACGGGCCCGACGCTACGCGTCCGCGCCGACGGCCGTGGGGCATGACCTTGGCCACACCGCCCGCTCGAGGGGGAACAACACGCCGGGGACAGGTGCTTGAGTTGTCTCGTGACCGCCGTCGACACCAGCCTCCCGACCACGCCGCCGCGAGCCCGCCACGTCTCGCTGGCGATCGTCGCGCTCGCGCTCGGCGGCTTCGCGATCGGCACGACCGAGTTCGTGACGATGGGGCTGCTCAAGGAGATCGCCGTCGGCATCGACGAGTCGATCCCGACGACGGGGCACGTCATCACGGCCTACGCCTTCGGCGTGGTCGTCGGCGCACCGGTCATCGTCGCGCTCGGTGCCCGCCTGCCGCGCCGCGAGCTCGCGGCCGGCCTGATCCTGGCGCTCGGTCTCGGCAACGCCGTCACCGCGCTGGCGGGCGGTTACGTGCCGGTCCTCGCGGCCCGGTTCCTCGCCGGGCTGCCCCACGGCGCGTACTTCGGCGTCGCGTCGCTGCTGGCCGCCTCGCTCGTGCCGCCGCACCGTCGAGGTCGCGCCGTGAGCCGGGTGATGCTCGGCCTCTCGGTCGCGACCGTCGCCGGAGTCCCCGCCGCCACCTGGCTCGGCCAGCAGCTCGGCTGGCGCGCCGCCTACTGGGCCGTCGTCGGTCTCGCGGTGCTCGCGGCCGCGATGATGCTGCTGTTCGTGCCGCACGAGCCGGGCGACCGCACCGCCAGCATGCGCGGCGAGCTCTCCGCCCTGCGTCGGCCCCAGGTCCTGTTCGCCGTGACCGCCGGCATGGTCGGCTTCGGCGGTCTGTTCGCGATGTACAGCTACGTCGCGCCGATCGTGACCGACGTGACCGACCTGCCCGACTCGACGATCCCGTGGTTCCTGCTCGCGTTCGGGCTCGGGTCGGTGCTCGGCTCCTGGCTCGCCGGGCCGCTCGCCGACTGGGACGTGCCCCGGCTCGTCGTCGGTGGCTTCGTCGCCACGATCGCCGTGCTCCTCGTGTTCCACCAGACGGCGGCGCTCGCGGTCCCGGCCGCGCTCGGCATCTTCGCGATCGGCGCGCTCGGCAGCCTCGTCGCGATCGGCCTGCAGATCCGCCTCATGGACGCGGCGGGCGACGCGCAGATGCTCGGCGCCGCGCTCAACCACTCGGCCCTCAACATCGCCAACGGCCTGGGGGCCTGGCTCGGCGGCGTCGTCATCGCCGCCGGCTACGGCTACCGCGCCCCGAGCCTCGTGGGCGCGGCGCTCGCCGTGGCCGGGCTCGGGATCTTCCTGGTGGGACTCGTCGCGAGCCGCCGTGCGGCCGCGCGCGCCTGAACCAGCGCCAGCAGCACCGCGAGGCCGGCGGCGAGCCGTGTCGCCGGGGCGGCGACGTCGAGCGCGCTGACGTCCGACGCCGCCACCAGGTCGTTCGGCACGACCACGAGCAGCAGCTGGTAGAGCCCCCAGGTGAGCGTCGCGCCCGACCCGACCCAGAGCGTCGTCGCGACGACGGCGCGACGCGAGCCGCCGCGGTGCAGCAGCGCGAGACCCAGGCCCGCGACGGCGAGGGCGCCGAGGTCCCCGGCGAGGTTCGGCCAGGCCACCGCGGGGCGGTCCAGGGCGTCGAGCACCAGGGCGATCGCGGCCACGAGCAGGAGGGCGCCCGCCAGCCAGGACCACGACGTCGCCGGCGCCGCGGGCGCCGGACGGCCGGCGACCGACCGCCAGCGCTCGCGGCAGAACAGCACCAGTCCGAGCAGCAGGAACGTGCCCTGCCACAGGAATCCGGCGTAGACGAGGGCGTAGACCCAGTCGGCGATGGCACCGGCCGCGGCACCTGACGACTCCGGGACCCCGACCACGACCTGCAGCGGGACGATCACGAGGATCGGCGCGAGCAGGCCGGTCGCCACCCAGAGCGGCGCGAGCAGCACAGGGGTCGGCAGCCGGTGTCGCAGCCCGGTCACGAGGGCGACCGCCAGGACGATCGCGACGGCGTCCATCACGAACGTCGCGGCGTTCACGGCGTGCATCGTGGCGCTACGGCCGAAGTCGGGGTCCTTCAGCCCCACGCGGCTGCCGGTGAGCCACAGCAGCTTGAGGCCGAGGTAGGGGAGCGTGCCGACGACCGCCAGGACGCTCACGACGATGCGGGTGCGGGAGACGGGTGGGACGGTGGGCGAGGTCATGCCTCACCCTCGCCCGGCCTCCACACCCGGCGCGTCCGGGACGACCCTGGTCCGTCCCCTGAGTCCTGTGGGTGACGAAGGATTCTGCATTCCGCACGAACGGTCGTGCCGAATGCAGAATCCTTCGTCCCACTCCCGCCGGAACGGGCCAGACTGGGGTGGTGATCACCGTCTGGACCGACCGGGAGTCCGTCGCGATGGGCGACGACGTCGTCAGCCATGAGCACGCCTGGCAGCTGCCGGACGACGCGACGCCGGCCGACCTGCTCGTCGAGGTGCTGCGCACGGGCCATCTCGCGCACGTCGCGGGTCCGGTGGCCTGGACGGTCGAGACCGGACACTTCGAGATCCGTGAGCACGGCGACTGGACCGAGGTGCGTCCCGTGCGCACGCTCGTGAGCGCCGTCGTGCACCAGGCGGCCGACGGCACGCGGGTCGTCACGCCGATCAGTCGGTACCGGCTGCAGCAGCCGTTCGTGCAGAGCCCGGCCGCTCCCGGCCCCTTCGCCATGAGGTTCGGCTACTCGTCCGAGGGCGAGACGCTGGACGTCGACCTGTTCGCCGCGCGGTTCACCCGCGGGTCCTGACGCTCCGGGGTGGACGAAGGATTCTGCATCCCGCACGGACGGTCGTGCGGGATGCAGAATCCTTCGTCCCCCACGCCGGACCGGCCGCCCAGGCTCAGGCAGGCGCGACCTGGTCCGCGCCGACCCGGGCGCGGAGCCAGACGCGGTCGCCCTCGTGCAGCCCGAGCGCGGTGGCGTCGCTGCGCGTCAGCGTGACCAGGACGGGTGCGGTGTGGCGCGGGTCCTCGGACGTGACCTCGAGCCGCACCTCGAAGCCGACGCGCGTCCACCGCGTGATCGTGCCGACGACCGTCGCGGCCTGCTCGTAGCGGGAGATCTCGATGTCGTGCGGCCGGACGAGCCGGTCGCCGAGCGTCGTGACGGGGCCGAGGAACGACAGCACGAAGTCGCTCGCCGGCTTGTCGTAGAGGTCGTCGGGGGTGCCGACCTGCTCGATCCGGCCGTCGTTGATGACGACGAGGGTGTCGGCGACCTCGAGGGCCTCCTCCTGGTCGTGCGTCACGAACACGGTCGTCACGTGGACCTCGTCGTGCAGGCGACGCAGCCAGTCGCGCAGCTCCTTGCGGACCTTGGCGTCCAGCGCGCCGAACGGCTCGTCGAGCAGCAGCACCGTCGGCTCGATCGCGAGCGCGCGGGCGAGCGCCATCCTTTGGCGCTGGCCGCCGGACAGCTGTGACGGCAGCCGGTCGCCGAACGTCGTGAGGTGCACGAGCTCGAGCAGCTCGTCGACCTTGGCCTCGACCTCGGCCTTGGGCCGCTTGCGGATCTCCAGGCCGAAGGCGATGTTGCGCCGCACGCTCAGGTGCTTGAACGCCGCGTAGTGCTGGAACACGAAGCCGACGTTGCGCTTCTGCGCCGGCACGTGCGTCCGGTCCTCGCCCTCGATGAGGACCTGGCCCGCGTCCGCGGTCTCGAGGCCCGCGACGATGCGCAGCAGGGTCGACTTGCCGCCGCCGCTGGGTCCGAGCAGTGCCGTCAGCTGGCCGCTCGGGATGGACAGGTCGACGTCCTGCAGCGCGGTGAAGTCGCCGTAGGTCTTGGTCACGCCGGAGATCTCAATCCCCATCGTGGTCCTCCTTGGGTCGCAGGATCGTGACGACCACGAGCGCCGCCACGGCGATGAGGGCCAGCAGGAACGACGTCGCGTACGCCGTGCCCTGCTGGAAGTCCTGGTACTTCTCCTCGACGGTCAGCGTCGCGGTCTGGGTCTGGCCGGCGACGTTGCCCGAGATGATCTTGACGGCGCCGAACTCGCCGAGGGCACGGGCCAGGCTCAGCACGACGCCGTACACGAGCGCCCACTTGATCGACGGCAGCGTGATCCGCCAGAAGGTCTGCCAGGCGCCGGCGCCGAGGCTGCGGGCCGCCTGCTCCTGCTCGACCCCCACCTCCTCGAGGACGGGCACGAGCTCGCGGATGACGAGCGGCAGGCTCACGAACGCGGTCGCCAGGATGATGCCCGGCGGCGCGTAGGCCACCTGCAGCCCCAGGCCGGTGAGCGCGGGGCCGAAGAAGCCGTTCTCGCCGCCGTAGGCGAGCAGCAGCGCGAGGCCCACGACGACGGGCGAGACCGACAGGGGCAGGTCGATGAGGGCCGACAGCAGCCGGCGGCCGGGGAACTCGTACCGCACGAGCAACAGCGAGATGCCGACGCCGAACACGGTGTTGATGACGACCGCCCAGGCCGAGCAGTACACCGTGAGCTGCAGCGCGAACACGACGTCCGGGTCGCTGAACGCGGCCCGCAGGTTCGTCAGCCCGCCCTCGAAGGTCGTCGAGACGACGAGGGCGACCGGCCAGACGACGAGCAGGAACAGGTAGCCGACGACGAGGGCGCGACGCACCCAGGTGCCGGTCGTGACGGGGGGAGCGGTGTACCTAGCCACGGCGGGCCACCCATCGGCTCACGAGCTGCAGAGAGACGATCGCAGCGAGCGCGACGAGCAGCAGCAGGACGGCGACGGCCGCGGCCTGCTCCGGCCGGTCGTTCTCGATGTAGGTCAGGATCCGGACCGAGGCCACCTCGGTGCGGCTGGGCAGGTTGCCCGACAGCAGCACGAGCGAGCCGTACTCGCTGATGCCGCGGGCGAACGAGAGTGCCGCACCGGCGGTGATCGCCGGGGCGAGGGCCGGCAGGACGACGCGACGCAGGGTCGTCGCGCGCGAGGCGCCGAGCGAGGCGGCGGCCTCCTCGACCTCGGGGTCGAGCTCCATGAGGACCGGCTCGACGGTCCGCACGACGAACGGCAGCGTCACGAACAGCAGGGCGAGGAACACCGCGGCGCGGGTGTTGCTGACGTCGATGCCGAGGGGCGACTGCGGCCCGTACAGGCTGAGCAGCACCAGGCCGGCGACGATCGTCGGCAACGCGAACGGGATGTCGATGACCACCTCGAGCAGGCGCTTGCCCCAGAACCGGTCACGCACGAGCACCCAGGCGATGAGGGTGCCCATGACGACGTTGACCGCGGTCACGAGCAGGGCCTCGACGACCGTCAGGACGAGTGCGTCGAGGGTCTGCCGGTTGGTCAGGGTGTCCGCGAACGCCGACCAGCCGCCACCCGACGCCTGCACGACGACGAGGGCCAGCGGGATCAGCACGAGGATGCTGAACCAGGTGACGGCCACGCCGAGCCCGATGCCCGCGGCGGGCGTGAGCGTGCTGCGACGACCCCGGCGCCGGCGCGCGGGGGTCGTCGCAGGAGCGGTGAGCTCGGTCGTCATGACTTCCCGGACGCGGCGAGGAGCTTCGTGATGATGCCGCTCTTCTCGTCGAAGAACTTCGTGGTCACAGCATCCCAGCCGCCGAGGTCGCCGTCGATCGTGTAGAGCTTGCTCGGCGTCGGGAACGGGTTCGACGGGTCGTTCGCGCCCTTGACGGTGCTGACCTTCACGCCCTTGACGCTGGACAGCGGGCGGAAGCCCTTGGAGACGTACTGCTCCTGGCCCTCGGGCGTGAGCACGAAGTCGAGGAAGTCCTTGGCCTTCGGGTTCGCGTCCTTCGTCACCGCGGCCGGGTTCTCGATCTTGAGCGTGTCCTTCGGGACGACGTAGTCGATGTCCTCGCCGTTCTGGCGGGCCAGGATGGCCTCGTTCTCGTAGGAGATCAGCACGTCGCCCGTGCCGCCCTGGAACGCGGTCGTCGCGTCACGGCCGGAGCCGGGCAGCGCCTTGACGTTGCCGAGCAGCTTGCCGACGAACGTCTTCGCCTCGGCCTCGCTGCCGCCGGCGCCGATGACGTGCTGCCAGGCGGCGAGGATGTTCCAGCGCGCGGCACCCGACGAGCCGGGGTTCGGGGTGACGATGCCGACGCCCGGCTTCACGAGGTCGTCCCAGCCCTGGATGTTCTTGGGGTTGCCCTTGCGGACGACGAGCACGACGACGGAGTCGGTCACGATGCCCTTGTTCGGGCCCTTGTCCCAGTCCTTCGAGACCAGGCCCGCGTCCACCAGGCGGGTGACGTCCGGCGTGATCGAGAAGTGCACGTAGTCGGCCTCGAGGCCACCGGCCACCGCGCGGGACTGGTCGCCCGACGCGCCGTACGACTGCTTCCAGGTGACGCCCTTGCCCTCGGGGGTCTTGGCGAACGCGGCCTCGGCGGCGTCGTTGCCGGCCTTGGGGACGGCGAAGCCGACCAGGGAGAGACGCGTCCCGTCGCCGTCGCCGGAGCCCGACGGGGCGCAGGCGGCGAGCAGGACGGCGCCGGTCGCGAGGGCCAGGGCCGCGGTGAGGCGTCGGCGGATGGTGCGGTTCATGAGGGTTCCTCCGGTCGGGCGCACGCCTCGGGGGTGCGTGCGTCGCCGATGAACCTAGGTGCCCTGAGCGGGACCGCCGACCGATCTCAGGATCCGAGATCGGTCACCAGCATCCGAGAAGGTGTGTCACGGCGGGAGGTTCGAGAACAGGTCGTCGAGCGGGCCGCCGTGGCGGTGCCCCCAGCGGTTGGCGACCCACCCCGCGGCGGCCGTGGTGCCGAGCGTGGCCAGGGCGGCGAGCGCCACCAGGATCAGCGCGACACCGGTGCCGAGGCGCCCGTCGGACGTGGCGACCCCGGTGCCGAGCAGCAGGAACGCGGGCCCAAGGGTCAGGAACGCGGAGAGGAGGAACCGCATCCGTGAGGCCCAGAAGTGGCCGAGGTAGACCAGGAGCGGAGCGAACCAGAGCCAGGTCTGCCGCCCCGGTCCCACGGCCTGCGCGGCGAGGACGAGGGCGCTGCCGAGCCCGCACGTCAGCAGCCCGGCCGCGAGCGACCAGAGCAGGACCCGGCGGCGCGGCGCGGGCGACCGGGCCTGGTCGGCGTCCACGGGCGGCTCCTCCCGGGGTGGGTCAGTCCAGCACGACGGTCCGCGGACCGTTGAGCAGGACGCGGGACTCGGCGTGCAGCGTGACGGCGCGCGACAGCGTCTGGGCCTCGACGTCGCGGCCGACGCGGGCCAGGTCGGCCGGCGTCATCCGGTGGTCGACGCGCAGCACGCCCTGGTCGATGATCGGGCCCTCGTCGAGGTCGGCCGTCACGTAGTGCGCCGTCGCACCGATGAGCTTGACGCCGCGGTCGTGGGCCTGGTGGTAGGGCCGCGCGCCCTTGAAGCTCGGCAGGAAGCTGTGGTGGATGTTGATCGCCCGGCCGGCCAGGGCACGGCACAGGCCGTCGCTCAGGATCTGCATGTAGCGGGCCAGGACCACGAGGTCGATCGCGAGCTCGTCGACGAGGTCGAGGATGCGGGCCTCGGCCTGCGCCTTGGTGTCCGGCGTGACGGGGACGTGGTGGAACGGCACGTCGTACGCGGCGGCCAGGCGCTCGAGGTCGCGGTGGTTCGAGACGACCGCGGGGACCTCGATCGGGACGGCCCCGGTGCTCTGGCGGTAGAGCAGGTCGTTGAGGCAGTGACCCTCCTTCGAGACCAGCACGAGCGTCCGGGTGGGGCGCTCGGCGACGACGACCTGGCCCTCCATCGCGTGCTCGGCCGCGACGGCGGCGAACCCGGCGCGCAGGGCGTCGAGGTCGTCACCGTGCTCGAAGTGCACCCGCAGGAAGAACCGGCCGTCGGAGGTGTCGGTGAACTGCTGGCTGTCGAGGATGTTGCCGCCGCCCTCGGCGATCCAGCGCGTCACGGCGAACACGAGCCCGGCCCGGTCGGGGCAGGTGAGGGTCAGGACGTAGGTGTCGGCCACGCGCCGATCCTAGGTCGCCCCGGCCCCCCGGGTGGGCGGTGGATCCTCAACCGAAAGCCGGGTCGACGCCGTGACGCGGTGGATCCTCAACCCATTGAAGGTCCAGAAGGTTGAGAATCCACCGCTCACCGGGGGCCGGACCCGTCAGGCCTGCGGGACCTTCTGCTGCTTGCCACCATGTCCCTCGTGCGTCGGCGTCGCGAAGAACAGCACGACGACGATGCCGACGACGAACGCGGCGATCGGCAGCGCGTAGGACTGCGCCATGGCGGTCGAGAACTTCTCGGCGACCTGTGCCGGCATCGGCCCGCCGGAGCCCTGCTGGACCGAGCTGGCGTCGCCGCCGAGACCGTTCGCGGCGAGTCGCGCCCCGATGAGGGCGGCGACCGCGGCGCTGCCGAGGGCGGCCGCGACCTGGCGGGTCGTGTTGTAGACGCCGGCGCCGGCACCGGCCGACGACAGCGGCAGGTTGCGGGTGGCGGTCGCGCTCAGCGGTGCCCACAGGCAGGCGTTCGAGACGCCGAACAGCGCCATCGGGAGCAGCAGCTGCCAGGCGGGGGTGTCGGGCTTGATGAGCGACGCGCTCCAGCTCATCGCGACCGCGGCCGTCGTGAAGCCGACGAGCGTGATGTTGCGCGGGTGGGTGCGGTCGACGAGCTTGCCCACGATCGGCGACAGCAGGATGAGGATCACGGCCATCGGCGTCATGAAGAGCGCCGACTCGGTCGGGCTCCAGCCGCGTGCGCCCTGCGCGTAGAAGAAGAACGGCAGGCTCATCGCGGTGATCGACATCGAGACCAGCGCGATCGCGAGGTTGCCGACCGAGAAGTTGCGGTCGCGGAACAGGCCCAGCGGCACGAGCGGCTCGCGACGGTTGCGAGCCTGCCAGCCGACGAAGAGCGCGAGCACGACGATGCCGCCGGCGATGAGCGCCCAGATCCGGCCGTCCCAGTCGAAGCGCTCGCCCTCCTGGATGCCGAACACGAGCAGGAACATGCCGACGGCGCTGAGCGCGACGCCGAGCCAGTCGAAGCTGTGCGTGTGGGTGGCGAGCGTCGGCACGAGACGGGCTGCCAGCACGAACGCGACGACTCCGACGGGCACGTTGATGAAGAAGATCCACTCCCAGCCGGCGACGTCGACGAGCACGCCGCCGAGGATCGGGCCGACGAGCGTCGCGACGCCCGCGGTCGCGCCCCACAGCGCCATCGCGCCGCCGCGCTTGGCCGGCGGGAACGTCCGGGTGATGACCGCCATCGTCTGCGGCGTCATGAGCGACGCGCCGACGCCCTGCACCGCGCGGGCCACGATGAGACCGGCGATCGATCCGGTGAGCCCGCACCACAGCGACGCGAGCGTGAAGATGACCAGGCCCGTCAGGTAGACGTTCTTGGGCCCGAACCGGTCGCCCAGCCGCCCGGTGATGAGCAGCGGCACGGCGTAGGCGAGCAGGTAGGCGCTCGTGACCCAGATGCCGGTGGTGTAGTCGGTGCGGAGCTCGCGGATGATGTCGGGCGTCGCGACCGACACGATCGTGTTGTCGAGCAGGATCATGAAGAACCCGATGACCATCGCGAGCAGTGCGGGCCAGGGCTTGTAGTCCGGGGGGAGGTCGGTGCCGGCGGGGGCCGCCGGCTGGTTCACGGTGTCGGATGCCATGGCAGGTCCTTGGTCTCGATGCGGTCGATGAGTCGGGAGATCCAGTCGCGTTCGGCGCGACGGATCGTGATCAGGTAGTCGGCCTCGATCCAGTACGGCTCGGGCACGTCGTCCTCGGTGAGCGTCGTGACGATCTGCTCGAGGTGGGCGATCTGCTCGTCGAGGGCCACGACGTAGCGCCCGAGGTCGGCCGTGACGAGGTCGGCCGGGCCGTTGTGGGCCTCGGCCAGGGCGACCGGGAACCGCGGGTACTCCTCGGCCGGCGTGCTGAGCCACTCGCGGAGCTGGTCGACGAGCGCGGTGTAGCCGGCGTCGGTGATCGCGTAGGTCGTGCGCTCGGGGCGGTTGCCCTCGCGCTCGGTGCCGACGACCTCGACGAGCTGCTGCTGCTCCAGCCGCTCGACGGCGTGGTAGAGCGAGCCCGGCCGGACCTTCACGAGCTGGTCCTCGTGGCGGGCGAGCAGCAGCTGGTACATCTCGTACGGGTGCATGGGTCGCTCGTTGAGCAGCGCGAGGGCCGAGACGGCCAGCGGCGTGAGCGACATGGGCGACGATCCTTGATCCGGACGAAATATTCCAGATGGAATACATGGCGGATCGGTGCGACCCGCAACCGGTTCCGAGCATGACGTGCGCCACCGACAGAACCGGCGCCGTCGGCTCAGCGCAGGCGCTCGTACCCGATCGCGTCGTCGACCGTGCCGTCGGCGAGCGCCTCGGCGGCCGACTCGCGCCCCGTCGCGGTGAAGCCGCACGCGCGAGCGACGGCGTTGCTCGCCTCGTTGCCCACGGCTGCCCAGAGCGAGAGCCGGCGCAGGCCCAGGCCCTCGGGCGAGAGGGCGTGCTCGACGACCGCGTCGAGCGCTTCACGCATGAGCCCCCGCCCTCGCGCGGCCGGGTGCAGCCAGTAGCCGACCTCGCCCTGGCCGGGGTCGGGCGGTCCGAGCCGCATCAGCGCCAGGTGGCCGAGCAGCTCGTCGGTCGTGGCGTCGGCCAGGGCCCACGAGGCCTGGGTGCCGCGGGCGGCCTCCCACTGGGTGGCGTGGACGAAGTCGCGGGCGCTCTGCGGCGTGTACGGGTCCGGGAGCCCGGCGATGTACTGCCGGGTGAGGGGGTCCGCCGCGGCTTCGACGAGCCGGGGGACGTCGGACTCGACGAGCGGCCGCAGCCGCAACCGGTCCGTCTCGACCACGTCGTCGAGCCACCGGGTCCGAGGGACCGGTGCGTCACCGAAGCGGATCGACGCGGTCCAGGCGTCGATCGCTCGCCCCCGCTCCCACAGCAGCCCCGGCTGCAGGCCCACGAGCCCGAAGCCGACGGCGTGCGCGATCCGGAGCGACGCCACGTTGCCCACGTGCGCCCGCCAGTGCACCACCTCCGCGACGCCCTCGCTGAACGTCCAGTCGACGGCGAGCCGCACGGCTGCTGCCACGACGCCCCGTCCGCGGAAGGCCGGGTGCAGCGCGAAGCCGATGTCGGCGACGCCGGTGCCGCGGACGTCGAGGTTGCCGGCGAAGCGGCCGTCGACCTCGATCGCCCAGCCGCGCGCGGTCCCGGCGTCCCAGGCCTTCGGCACGGCCTCGAGCAGGTGCTGCTCGGCGTGCGCGCGCTCGTAGGGGGTCGGGACGGCGGTCCACCGCACCATGTCGGGGTCACGGCACAGCTCGACGACGGCGTCGAGGTCGTCCGGGGTCCCGGCGCGCAGGGTGACCTCGCCGTCGGTCAGGACGGGGACGGACAGCGGCCAGCGCATCGCGGGGTGCGTCGGCGGGAGCCCGGTCATGACCCCGACTGCGCCCGGAAGGGGTCGGCCGGGTAGACGCCGAGGATGCGCACGTCGGTCGTGAAGAAGGTGAGCTCCTCGAGCGCGCGGGCCAGGCCCGGGTCGTCCGGGTGGCCGTCGACCTCGGCCAGGAACTGCGTGGCGGTGAAGTGGCCACCGACCATGTAGCTCTCGAGCTTCGTCATGTTGACGCCGTTCGTCGCGAACCCGCCCAAGGCCTTGTACAGGGCCGCCGGCAGGTTGCGGACGTTGAAGATGAAGCTCGTGACCACGGGACCGTTGCCGGCCGGGGCGCGCACGGCCTCCGGCGACAGGACGACGAACCGGGTCGTGTTGTGCGACTCGTCCTCGACGTCCTCGGCGAGGATCTCCAGGCCGTAGATCTGCGCCGCGAGCGGTGGGGTGATCGCCGCCTGCGTCGGGTCCTGGGCCTCGGCGATCTCGCGGGCCGCGCCGGCGGTGTCGCCGCTGATGAGCGGACGCCAGCCGTGCTCGGCGATGATCCGGCGGCACTGGCCGAGCGCGTGGACGTGGCTGTGCACGGTGCGCACCGACTCCAGGGTCGTCCCCGGCGTGGCCGCCACCGTGAACTGGATGCGCAGGAAGTGCTCGCCGACGATGTGGAGCCCGGAGGTGGGCAGGAAGTGGTGGATGTCGGCCACGCGACCGGCGATCGAGTTGTCGATCGGGATCATCGCGAGGTCGGCCTGGCCGTGCTCGACGGCCGCGAAGACGTCCTCGAACGACGCGCACGCGACGGGCTCGGCGTCCGGGTAGTTGTCGCGGATGACGATGTGGGAGTTCGCGCCGGGCTCGCCCTGGTACGCGATCCGTGGGGCAGTCACGGGGTCAGTCTGGCACCGCGGCGTCAGACGATGCGGGTCGGACCGTCGGCCGGCAGCACCGGGAAGACCGCCGGACGGCTCCAGCCGAGGGCCTCGAACCGCTCGCGGACGAGTCCGGTGACGGCGTCGACGCGGTCCTGCGGCACGAGGGCGATGGCCGAGCCGCCGAAGCCGCCGCCCGTCATCCGGGCCCCGAGGGCGCCGGCCTCGAGCGCCGCCTCGACGGCGACGTCGAGCTCGGCGCAGCTGACCGCGTAGTCGTCGCGCAGGGACTCGTGCGACGCCGTGAGGATCGTGCCGAGCTGCGGCCAGGCCCGGTCGGCCAGGGCGCGCAGCGCCGCCCGGACCCGCGCGGTCTCGGTGATGACGTGGCGTGTGCGGGCCTTGAGCGTCTCGTCCTCGAGCCGCAGGATCGCGTCGGGGCCGGCCGCCGCCAGGTGCTCGAGGCCGAGCTGTGCGGCCGCCGCCTCGCTCTCGCGGCGCCGGTCGGCGTAGCCGCCGTCGGCGTGGGCGTGGTGCACCCCGGTGTCGACGACGAGCACGACGAGGCCGTCGTCGGCGACCGCGAACGGCACGACGTCGACACCCGGTGGCGTGGTGGACGGGTCGGTGCGGACCGCGTGCGCGCGTCGGCCGTGGGCGACGGCGAGCTGGTCCATGACGCCCGTGGGAGCGCCGACGTAGTCGTTCTCGGCCCGCTGCGCGAGGAGCGCGAGCGTCGTCGGGTCGAGGTCGGCGCCGGCGAGGTCGGCCAGCGCCGTCGCCGTGCCGACCGTCAGCGCGGCCGACGACGACAGGCCGGCGCCGCTCGGCAGGTCGGACTCCAGCACGAGGTCGGCGCCGGGCACGGGGTGCTCCGCCTCGCGCAGGGACCACACGGTGCCGGCGAGGTAGCCGGCCCATCCCGTGACCTCGCCCGGCGCGACGGCGGTCGTGAACGCGGCGCGCTCGGTGCCGCCGCCCGGCAGCGTGCTCCACACGTTGACCGCGTCGTCGTCGCGACGCCGGACCTTGATCGAGACGAACCGGTCGATCGCGAACGGCACGGAGGGGCCGCCGTTGTAGTCGAGGTGCTCGCCGACGAGGTTCACGCGGCCGGGGACCCGCCAGCGGCGGACGTCTGAGTCGGTCATCGGGCCCGAGCCTAGGGCAGGGCGGCCCGACGGTCACTGGCACAATGCACACCATGTCCGCCGCCTCCTCGCCGCGCCGGCCGCGGGCCCTCTCGGGGGCCCAGCCGACCGCCGACTCGTACCACCTCGGCAACTACATCGGGGCGTTCCGGCAGTGGGTCGCGCTGCAGGACGAGTTCGAGGCGTTCTACTTCATCCCGGACCTGCACGCCATCACCGTCGACTACGACCCGGCGCTGCTGCGCGAGCGCACCTACGTCGCGGCCGCCCAGATGATCGCGGCGGGCGTCGACCCGGCCCGCAGCGCGCTGTTCGTGCAGAGCCACGTGCCCGAGCACGCGCAGCTGGCCTGGGTGCTGGGCGGCGTCACGGGCTTCGGCGAGGCGAGCCGGATGACCCAGTTCAAGGACAAGAGCGCCAAGGGCGGTCAGGACTCCGCGAGCGTCGGGCTCTTCACGTACCCGATCCTCATGGCGGCCGACATCCTCGTCTACCAGGCCGACAAGGTGCCGGTCGGCGAGGACCAGCGCCAGCACGTCGAGCTGACCCGCAACCTGGCCCAGCGCTTCAACCACCGCTTCGGCGAGACGTTCACGGTGCCGGAGGCGCACATCGTCAAGGCGACGGCGAAGATCTACGACCTGCAGGACCCGACGAGCAAGATGAGCGGGTCCAACGCCTCGCACGCCGGCGTCATCGACCTGACCGACACCGCCAAGCAGGCCGCCAAGAAGGTGCGCTCGGCCGTCACCGACTCCGGCACGGAGATCCGCTTCGACCCCGCCGAGAAGCCGGGCATCTCGAACCTGCTGACGATCTTCTCGGTGCTGACCGACCGCAGCGTCGACGACCTCGTGGCCGAGTTCGCCGACCAGCAGTACGGGCACCTCAAGGTCGCGCTCGGCGAGGTCGTCGGCGACTTCGTGCAGGGCTTCGGCGACCGGACGCGCGAGCTCCTGGACGACCGGGCCGAGCTGGACCGCATCCTCGCCGACGGCGCGGCCCGGGCCCGCGAGGTCGCGGTGCCGACGCTCGCGACGGTCTACGAGCGCTCGGGGTTCGTCGCTCCGTCGACGCCCGGCGCATGACGGCGTTCGGCGTCGCGATCGCGGTGCCCGAACCCTACGGCTCCCTGCTGCGCGAGCGGCGCGCGGCGTTCGGCGACCCGCAGGCGGCGACCGTGCCCACCCACGTGACGCTGCTGCCCCCGGACGAGACCGACGACGTCCAGGGCGTCCGCGACCGCCTCGCCGAGGTCGCCGCCGCGACGCGCGCGTTCGAGATGACGCTCCACGGCACGGGCACGTTCCGGCCGGTGTCGCCGGTCGTCTTCGTGGCGGTCGGCGAGGGCGCCGCCGAGACGACGCGCCTGGCGCAGGGGCTGCGGACCGTGGTCGGCCCGCCGCCCGCGGCGTTCCCGTTCCACCCGCACGTCACGGTCGCGCAGGAGCTCGACGCCCCCGCGCTGGACCGCGCCCTGGCCGAGCTCGCCGACTTCTCCTGCGCGTTCACCGTGCGGGAGTTCTCCCTCTACCTGCACGACCCGGACCGCGGCTGGGTCGCGGACCAGTCCTTCGCCCTCGCCTGAGACGCCGGTGACGGGCGGGGCTCAGGACGTGAGCTGCGCGAGCAGGTCGTCGCGGAAGGCGAGCGCGGCGAGCTGCAGCGAGCCCGGACGGTGGGCGAGGGCGATCTGCCGGCTCAGGGACGGCCGTCGCAGCCGCACGGCACGCAGCGCGGGTCGGTTCGCGAGCACCATCTCCGGGACGACGGCGTGCCCGAGCCCGGCCTCGACGAAGCGCAGGACCGCGCTCATCTCCCCGCCCTCGACGGCGAGCCGTGGCGTGAACCCGGCCTGCTCGCACGTGCGCATCGTGACGTCGCGCAGGTCGTAGCCCTCGCGGAACATCACGAACGGCACGTCGCGCAGGTCCGCGACGTCGACCTCGTCGGGCAGGTCGGAGCCCGGGGGAGCGGCGAGCACGAGCCGCTCGCGCAGCACCGGGGTGGTCTCCAGGTCGCCCTCGGCCTCGCGGGTCGGGACGATGAGCAGCGCGAGGTCGAGCCGGCCGCGCAGCAGGTCGCGCGTCAGCAGCGGCGACCCGGCCTCGCGGACCTCGAGCTCGATGTCGGGGTGGGCGTCGTGGAAGAACGTCAGGACGTCCGGCAGCAGGCCGTCGCACACCGACGGCGTCGCACCGAGACGGACCCGGCCACGGCGCAGGCCCGTGACCTCGTGCACGGCGCGCCGTGCGGTCTCGACGTCGACGAGGATGCGCTCGGCGTGCGGCAGCAGCGCCTCGCCGGCGCTCGTGAGGTCGACCCCGGAGCGGTCGCGCACGAACAGCGACGTGCCCAGGCTGTTCTCGAGGACCCGGATCTGCTTGGACAGGGTCGGCTGCGCGACGCCGAGCTGGTGGGCGGCGTGGGTGAAGTGTCGCGTGCGCGCGACGGCGACGAAGGAGGCCAGCTGCTGGAACTGCACCACTCCATCATGCCTCAAGGCTATGAAGGTGCGCCTCATCATGACTTAGCGCGAATGCCCGACCCGCCCTATCGTGGACGCGTGTCGACAACCCAGCTGAAGCGAGTCCCCGCCTCGCGCTCGACCGTCGCGTGGAAGTACGCCATGGCGGTCAGCGGTCTGATCATGGTCGGGTACCTGCTGCTCCACATGTACGGAAACCTCAAGGTCTTCGCCGGCAAGGAGGCCTTCGACGAGTACGCGCACCACCTGCGCACGATCGGCGAGCCGCTGCTGCCGCACGAGGGCCTGCTCTGGATCGTGCGCGTCGTGCTGCTCGTCTCGGTCGTGGTGCACGCGACCGCCGCGGTCAAGCTCTGGCGCCGCAACCGGACGGCGGCCGGCATCTCCGGTGGCAAGCGCTACCACTCCAAGCAGGGCCGCACCGGCATCCAGCGCTCGTACGCCTCCTTCACCCTGCGGTGGGGCGGCATCGTCATCGCGCTGTTCATCGTCTACCACCTGCTGCACCTCACGGCGAACGTCATCCACCCCGGCGGCGCCTCGGACAGCCCGTACGACCGCGTCGTCAACGGCTTCGAGATCTGGTGGGTCGTGCTCTCGTACACGATCGCCATGGCCGCCGTCGGCTTCCACCTGTGGCACGGCTTCTGGAGCGCCTTCACGACGCTGGGCCAGAACCACAGCAGCACCCGCAAGGCGTCGCGCTGGAACTACGCCGCGATCGCCGTCTCCCTGATCATCACGATCGGCTTCCTGCTGCCGCCGTGGTCGATCCTGCTCGGACTGGAGGGCTGACCCATGACCCAGGACACGCTGAACACCGCGAGCCTCGAGTTCCACGACGTCGGCGAGGACATCCACGACGACGCCGCGCCCTCGGGCCCGATCGAGCGCCGCTGGGACGAGCGCAAGTTCTCGGCCAAGCTCGTCAACCCGGCGAACCGCCGCAAGATGAGCGTCATCATCGTCGGCACCGGCCTGGCCGGCGGCGCCGCGGCCGCGACACTCGGCGAGGCGGGCTACCACGTCAAGTCGTTCTGCTACCAGGACAGCCCGCGCCGCGCGCACTCGATCGCCGCGCAGGGCGGCATCAACGCCGCGAAGAACTACCGCAACGACGGCGACAGCATCTACCGGCTGTTCTACGACACGGTCAAGGGCGGCGACTTCCGCTCGCGCGAGTCGAACTCGTACCGCCTGGCGCAGGTGTCGGTGAACATCATCGACCAGTGCGTCGCGCAGGGCGTCCCGTTCGCCCGCGAATACGGCGGCCTGCTCGACAACCGCTCGTTCGGCGGCGTCCAGGTGTCCCGCACGTTCTACGCGCGCGGCCAGACGGGCCAGCAGCTGCTCATCGGCGCCTACCAGGCGCTCGAGCGCCAGATCGCGGCCGGCACCGTCGAGATGCACTCGCGCCACGAGATGCTCGACCTGATCATGGTCCCGGACGCCGACGGCACCGAGCGCGCCCGCGGCATCATCGCCCGTGACCTCGTCACCGGCGAGATCGAGACGCACACGGCTGACGCGGTCGTGCTGTGCTCGGGCGGCTACGGCAACGTCTACTTCCTGTCGACGAACGCGATGGGCTCGAACGTCACGGCCACGTGGCGGGCGCACCGCCGCGGCGCCTACATGGGCAACCCCTGCTACACGCAGATCCACCCGACCTGCATCCCCGTCTCCGGCGACTACCAGTCGAAGCTCACCCTGATGAGCGAGTCGCTGCGCAACGACGGTCGCATCTGGGTGCCCAAGAAGGCCGGCGACGACCGCCACCCGCGGGACATCCCCGAGGACGAGCGCGACTACTACCTCGAGCGCATCTACCCGGCGTTCGGCAACCTGGTCCCGCGCGACATCGCGTCGCGTGCGGCCAAGTACCAGTGCGACGACGGCAAGGGCGTCGGCCCCGGCGGCCTGGGCGTCTACCTGGACTTCGCCGACGCGATCGAGCGGATGGGCCGCAAGACCGTCGAGGCCAAGTACGGCAACCTCTTCGACATGTACGCCCGGATCACGGGCGAGGACCCATACACCGAGCCGATGCGCATCTACCCGGCGGTCCACTACGTCATGGGCGGCCTGTGGGTCGACTACGACCTGCAGAGCAACCTGACGGGCCTGTTCGTCGGCGGCGAGGCCAACTTCTCCGACCAGGGCGCGAACCGCCTCGGCGCCTCGGCCCTCATGCAGGGCCTGGCCGACGGCTACTTCGTCCTGCCGTCGACGCTGCCGGACTACCTGTCGGCCGGGGCCGTTCGAGCCCGTCCCGACGACCACCCGCGGTCGTCGAGGCCCGTCAGGCGGTCGAGGAGCGGGTCCAGAAGCTGCTGTCGATCGACGGGTCCCGCACGGTCGACTCCATCCACCGCGAGCTCGGCCACATCATGTGGGAGTACTGCGGCATGGAGCGCACCGAGAGGGCCTGATCAAGGCCATCGGCATGATCCGGGACCTCAAGAACGAGTTCTGGACCAACGTCAAGGTCACGGGCGAGGCCCAGACCTGAACCAGGCGCTCGAGCGCGCCGGCCGGCGTGGCCGACTCCTGGAGCTCGGCGAGCTCATGTGCATCGACGCGCTGCACCGCGCCGAGTCCTGCGGCGGTCACTTCCGCGCCGAGAGCCAGACCGAGGACGGCGAGGCGCTGCGCCACGACGACCAGTTCGCGTACGTCGCGGCCTGGAGTTCGGGCGACGAGAAGCCGGTCCTGCACAAGGAACCGCTCGAGTACGAGTACGTCGAGATGAAGGCGAGGAGCTACAAGTGAGGATCACGGTCAACGTCTGGCGGCAGAAGAACGCCGACGCGAAGGGCTCGATGGTCTCGTACGCCCTCGACGACGTCGTCGAGGACATGTCGTTCCTGGAGATGCTCGA
Organism: Aeromicrobium erythreum; assembly: GCA_036946185.1. Classification (GTDB taxonomy): domain Bacteria; phylum Actinomycetota; class Actinomycetes; order Propionibacteriales; family Nocardioidaceae; genus Aeromicrobium; species Aeromicrobium erythreum_A. The sequence continues at coordinate 17,821 of JAQIJP010000007.1, read as the reverse complement.
CGTCCTGAACGAGCAGCTGACGCTCGCCGGCGAGGAGCCGGTCGCGTTCGACTCGGACTGCCGCGAGGGCATCTGCGGCTCGTGCGGCGTCGTCATCAACGGCGTCCCGCACGGCCCCGAGGTCACCACGACGTGCCAGCTGCACATGCGCTCGTTCAAGGACGGCGACGTCATCGACATCGAGCCCTGGCGCGGCGCCGGGTTCCCGATCGTCAAGGACCTCGTCGTCGACCGCGGCGCGTTCGACCGCATCATCGCGGCCGGCGGCTACATCAGCGTCAACACCGGCTCGGCGCCGGAGGCCAACAACCTCCCGGTCCCGAAGGAGGACGCCGACCACGCCTTCGAGGCGGCCACGTGCATCGGCTGCGGCGCCTGCGTCGCGGCCTGCCCGAACGGCTCGGCGATGCTGTTCACCGCCGCCAAGGTCACGCACCTCGGCCTGCTGCCGCAGGGCCAGCCGGAGCGCGAGTCGCGCGTCGTCAGCATGGTCGAGCAGCACGACGCCGAGGGCTTCGGCTCGTGCACCAACATCGGTGAGTGCACGGCGGCGTGCCCGAAGGGCATCCCGCTCGACGTCATCAGCCGGCTCAATCGCGACCTGCTGGGCGCGCTGGCCGCCGGCAAGGCCTGAGCGACCGCACCACCCGCCACGAGCGCGGCGTCCCCTCGGGGGCGCCGCGCTCGTCGCATCTCGAGCCGTCAAATTTTGATTAGCAAGGTTAATGACCTATGCTAAGAACATGCCCACCGACTCCGAGAGACTCGCTCTCGCGGTGGCGCGCCTGAACCGTCGGCTCCGCCAGGAGCGGCACTCGGACCTCACCCCGACGCAGCTGTCCGTCCTCGGGACGCTGCGCCGCGTCGGCCCCACGTCGCCCTCCGCGGTCGCCCAGCGCGAGCGCGTCAGCGCCCCGAGCGTCACCCGCACCCTGAACTGCCTCGTCGAGGACGGCCTCGTCGACCGGCAGCCCCACCCCGACGACGGTCGCCAGGTCGTCGTCGCGCTGTCCGACCTCGGCGAGAAGGTCCTCGCCGAGGAGCGCGAGCGGCGCGACGCCTGGCTGTACCAGCGTCTGCGTCACCTCGACGCGCGCGAGCGCGCCGTCCTGCGAGAGGCCTCCGCTCTGCTCGAGCGCCTGTCCGAGTCGTGAGCCCCACGTTCCGGGCGCTCGCGATCAGGAACTACCGCGTGTACGCCGCCGGGGCGATCGTGTCGAACGTCGGCACCTGGATGCAGCGCGTCGCGCAGGACTGGCTCGTCCTGCAGCTGACCTCGTCGGGTACCGCGCTCGGCATCACGACGGGCCTGCAGTTCCTGCCCGCGCTGCTGCTCTCCCCGCTCGCCGGCGTCGTCGCCGACCGGTTCCCCAAGCGCGACGTCCTGCGTTGCACCCAGGTCGCGATGGCGGTGCCGTCGCTCGTCCTCGGACTGCTCGCGGTCACGGGCTCGGTCCAGGTCTGGCACGTGTACGTCATCGCCTTCCTCTTCGGCGTCGGCACCGCCTTCGACGCGCCGGCGCGCCAGTCGTTCGTCGTGGAGATGGTCGGGCGCGACGACCTGGCCAACGCCGTCGGCCTGAATTCGGCCTCGTTCAACTCGGCGCGGCTCATCGGCCCGGCCCTGGCCGGCCTGCTGATCGCGGCGGGCGGCTCGGGGGTCCGCGCGACCGGCTGGGTCATCGGCCTCAACGCGCTGAGCTACCTGGCGGTCCTCGCCTCCCTGCAGCTGCTCGACACCGACCGCCTGCACCCGGCGCCTGTCACCCCTCGGGGTCGCGGCGCGGTGCGCGCCGGAGCGCGCTACGTGCGGTCGCGGCCCGACCTCGTGCTCATCCTGACGGTCGTGTTCTTCGTCGGGACGTTCGGCATGAACTTCCAGATGACGAGCGCGCTCATGGCCACCGAGGTGTTCGACAAGGGCGCGGGGGGAGTACGGCATCCTCGGCTCGGTCATGGCGATCGGGTCCCTCGGCGGGGCCCTGCTGGCGGCCCGCCGCGAGCGACCACGGCTGCGGCTCGTGATCGGCGCCGGGCTCGTGTTCAGCGTCGTCGAGGTCGTGGCCGGCCTGATGCCGACCTACCTGACCTTCGCGATCGTGCTGCCGCTGCTCGGCATCACGGCCCTGACGATGGTCACGGCGGCCAACGCGACCATCCAGATGACGACGACGCCCGCGATGCGCGGCCGCGTCGCAGCGCTCTACCTCATGGTCTTCATGGGCGGCACGCCGATCGGGTCACCGGTCATCGGCTGGGTCGGCGAGACGTTCGGGGGCCCGCTGGACGCTGGTCGGCGGCGGGATCGCGACGGGCCTCGGCATCGTGCTCGCGGTCGCGCTGGCGCTGCGGGCGACGGCCCGCCGCGACGAGCGGGCGTTCGTCCCGGTCGCCCGCGACGTCCTGCGGCTGCGACGCCAGCAGGCCGCCGAGGACCTCGACCTCGCGAGCTGACGCGGCCGCCCGCCTCACTGAGCGGGGCGGGCGGATCCGCGCGACGATGGACCCATGGACGTCGAACGGACCTTCACCGTGGACCAGCCGATCGAGGAGGTCTTCGCCTTCCTCTCGGACTTCGAGAACACGGAGTCGTGGGACCCCGGGACGATCAGCACGACCCGGACCTCGGGCGACGGTGGCGTCGGCACGACCTACCGCAACCGCTCGCGGTTCATGGGCCGCGAGGTCGACCTCGAGTACGAGACGATCGCCTACGAGGAGCCGACCCACTTCGTGTGCCGCGGGGTCAACGGCCGCACGACCGCGACCGACCACCTGACCTTCACGCGCGACGGTGACCGCACGCAGATCCACTACCGCGCCGTGTTCGCCTTCCCGAAGCCGTGGGGCGGGATCGCGGGTCTCGTCCTGCGTCGGCCGATCGAGAAGCTCGCCGACGAGACCGTCGAGCAGATCCGCGAGACCTTCGCCGCCCGGGGCTCGGCGGCCTGAACCTCTCCACGGTGCGGACGAGGACCGGACCGTGGAGAGGTCCCGGCGTATCCTTGACCGGTGCCTCACGCCGACGCGATCAGTCGCTCGATCCAGCAGGTGACTCCTGACCTGGTCGAGCTGCGTCGTGACCTGCACGCGCACCCCGAGCTGTCCTGGCACGAGGACCGCACGACCGACGTCGTCGCGGCCTGGATGGACAAGATCGGTGTCGAGCACGAGCGCTTCGAGGGCACCGGCCTCGTCGCCGAGCTCGGGCCCGAGGGCGGTCCGGTGGTCGCGCTGCGCGCCGACCTCGACGCCCTCCCCGTCGACGACACCACCTCCGACCCCTGGCGCTCCACGGTGCCCGGCGTCGCGCACGCGTGCGGCCACGACGTCCACGTGTCGGCGCTCGTCGGCGCGGCGGTCGCGCTGCACGACCTCGACCAGTCGGTCGGGCTGCCCGTCCGGGCCCGGCTGATCTTCCAGCCGGCCGAGGAGGTCATGCCCGGCGGCGCGCTGCGGCTGCTGTCGCGCGGCGTGCTCAAGGGCGTGTCCCGCATCTACGCGCTGCACTGCGACCCGTCGCTCGACGTCGGCCAGGTCGGTGTCCGCGAGGGACCCATCACCGGCGCCTCCGACCGCATCCAGGTCGTGCTCTCCGGCCGCGGCGGCCACACGTCGCGCCCGCACCTGACCGAGGACCTCACGTACGCGCTGGCCAGCCTCGTCACGCAGCTGCCCGCCGTGCTGTCGCGCCGGTTCGACCCGCGTGCCGGGGCGAGCCTCGTGTGGGGCTCGGTGCGCGCCGGCAACGCGGCCAACGTCATCCCGGCCGTCGGCGAGCTCAGCGGCACGCTCCGGATGCTCGACTCCGCGGCGTGGCACCAGGCCGAGCACCTCGTCCGGGGGCTCATCGCCGACATCATCGAGCCCTTCGGCGTGAGCGCCGACGTCACCTACGTCCGCGGCGTCCCGCCGGTCGTCAACGACTTCGCGGCCACCGAGTCCCTGCGCCGCGCCGTCACCGAGGCCGTCGGCCCGGCCGGCGTCGCGAGCACCTCGCAGAGCCTCGGCGGCGAGGACTTCGCCTGGTACGTCGAGGCCGTCCCGGGCGCTATGGGCCGCCTCGGCACCCGCACGCCGGACGGTCCCACGTACGACCTGCACCAGGGCAACCTGCGGGTCGACGAGCGCGCGATCGCGGTCGGCGCGACCGTCCTCGCGTGCGCCGCGCTGGCCTGACCGGGACCGCCCGCGGCGCGACGGTTACAACTCGGTGACGCCGCCCGGCAATCACCTCCGAGGCCTCCCCAGTGGTCCCCGTCCCCCCGTTATGGTCGGCGCGTGCCGGGGATCGACCGACGCCCCAGCCGGACATCCCGAGGAGGAACTGTGCGCCGACTGGCTGCATCAACCGTCGCTCTCGCGACCTGTGGACTGGTCCTGTCCGCCTGCGGCACCGCCGCCGACGACGACAAGGCCAGCGACAAGGGCACCGAGTGCGCGCCCACCAAGATCAAGGGTGACCCGAAGGTCGCCCTGGCCTACGACGTGGGCGGCCGCGGCGACCCAGTCGTTCAACGACTCCGCCTACGCGGGCCTGGAGAAGGCCGAGGGCGAGTTCAAGTTCCAGAAGACCGAGGGCGAGGCCAGCCAGGACGAGGACGAGGCCGCCCGCGAGGAGCGCCTGCGCGGCTTCGCCGAGGACGGCTACAACACGATCGTCGGCGTCGGCTTCGCGTACAGCGAGTCCGTCAACAAGGTCGCGCCCCGACTACCCGGACGTCGCGTTCGGCGTCGTCGACGGCTTCGACCCCGACAAGAGCGTCAACTGCAACGTCGCCTACCTGACGTTCGCCGAGAACGAGGGCTCGTTCCTCGTCGGCGCCGCGGCCCGCGCTGACCTCGAAGACCGGCAAGGTCGGCTTCGTCGGTGGCGTCAACAACGCGCTCATCCAGAAGTTCCAGGCGGGCTACGAGGCCGGCGCCAAGGCCGCCGACCCGAAGGTCAAGGTCACCTCGACCTACATCGAGCAGTCCGACCCCAAGGGCTTCGGCGACCCGGCCGGTGGCAAGAGCGCCGCCGAGGGCCAGTACGCCGACGGCAACGACGTGGTCTTCCACGCCGCCGGCGGCTCGGGCGCGGGCGTCTTCGACGCCGCGGCCGAGGCCAAGAAGTGGGCCATCGGTGTCGACTCCGACCAGTACAAGACCGCGAGCGCCACGCAGCGCAACGTGGATCCTGACCTCGATGCTCAAGCGCGTCGACGTCGCGACCTACGACTTCATCAAGTCGGTCGTCGACGGCAAGCCGAAGTCCGGCTACACGACCTTCACGCTCAAGGACGACGGCGTCGGCTACTCGACGTCCGGCAACTTCCTGAGCAAGGACACCATCGCCAAGATCAACGAGTACAAGGACTCGATCATCAGCGGCAAGGACCAAGGTGCCCGAGAAGCCGTGACCCCGGCGGACCGGCCCGGGACCCGCCCAGCGCGGGTCCCGGGCCGTCCTGTCGTCACGTACTGTCAGGGAGCAGTCCCTGCGAGGAGACGGAGGAGCTCGTGACCATCGAGGTCGAGCTGACCGGGATCGGCAAGCGGTTCCCCGGTGTCATCGCCAACCATGACGTGTCGCTGCACATCCGGCCCGGCACCGTGCACGCGCTGATCGGCGAGAACGGCGCCGGCAAGTCGACGCTCATGAAGATCCTGTACGGCGTCCAGCCGGCCGACGACGGCACGATCAGCGTCGACGGGTCGGTGCGCACCTTCGCGTCGCCCACCGACGCGATCGAGGTCGGCATCGGCATGGTGTTCCAGCACTTCATGCTGGCCGACAACCTGACCGTGCTCGAGAACATCGTCCTCGGCGCGGAGAAGCTGCACGGCATCGGCGACCGCGCCCGCGCGCGGATCCGCGAGATCTCCGCCCGGTTCGGCTTCGGCCTCGACCCCGACGTCCTCGTCGAGCGGCTCGGCGTCGCCGACCGCCAGCGCGTCGAGATCCTCAAGGTCCTCTACCGCGGCGCGAAGCTCATCATCCTCGACGAGCCCACCGCGGTCCTCGTGCCGCAGGAGGTCGACGCGCTGTTCGCGAACCTGCGCGAGCTCGTCGCCGACGGCTGCTCCGTCCTGTTCATCTCGCACAAGCTCGACGAGGTCCTCGCGATCGCGGACGACATCACCGTCATGCGGCGCGGCACCACGGTCGGCACCGCCGACCCGAGGACGGCCACCAAGCACGAGCTCGCCGAGCTCATGGTCGGCTCCGAGCTGCCGTCGCCCGAGACGTCCGAGCGCACCGTCACCGACGAGGTCGTGCTCGCGCTCGACGGCGTCACCGTCCTCGACGACCTGGGCCGCGAGCGGCTCAGCGACGTGACGCTCGCCGTCCACCGCGGCGAGGTCGTCGGCATCGCCGGCGTCGAGGGCAACGGCCAGACCGAGCTGGTCGAGGTCGTCATGGGCATGCTGCGCGCCGCCGGTGGCACCATCACGCTCGACGGCAACGACATCACCCGGCTCTCGACCCGCGGCGTCCGCGAGCTCGGCGTCGGCTTCGTGCCCGAGGACCGGCACCGGCACGGGCTCGTCCTCGACTTCCCGCTGTGGGAGAACCGCATCCTCGGCCACCAGACCAAGCCGCCCGTCGTCAAGGGGCCGCTGCTCAACCCGGCCGGGGCCCGCGCCGACGCGCGCCGCATCGTCGAGGAGTTCGACGTCCGCACGCCCGGCGTCACCACGAGCGCCCGGGCGCTGTCCGGCGGCAACCAGCAGAAGTTCATCGTCGGCCGCGAGATGAGCGGCGACCCGATCCTGCTCGTCGCCGCGCACCCGACCCGGGGCGTCGACGTCGGCGCCCAGGCCGCGATCTGGGACCACGTCCGGGCCGCGCGCCGCGAGGGCCTCGGCGTCCTGCTCGTGTCGGCCGACCTGGACGAGCTCATCGGCCTGTCCGACCGGATCGAGGTGGTCCTGCGCGGCCGCCTCACCGGCACCTTCGACCCCAGCCAGGTGACCGCCCAGGACCTCGGTGCGGCCATGACCGGAGGGAGCGCCGCATGAAGCGGCTCGTCTACGCGATCGCCCCGCCGGTGGTCGCCGTCGTCTTCGCGCTCGCCGCGACGTGCGTCGTCATCGCGATCTCGGGAGGGTCGGTCGGCGCGTTCCTGTCGACGATCTTCTCGGTGCCCAACGACCGCATCCTCGTCAACATCGTCAACCAGTCGTCGCTGCTGGCGATCTCGGGCTTCGCCGCCGCGATCGGGTTCCGGATGGGCCTGTTCAACATTGGCGTCGAGGGCCAGTACATCGTCGCGTCGTGCGCGGCCGCCTTCTTCGGCGGCAGCGGCCTCGTGCCCGGGCCGCTCAACATCCTCGCGACCCTCGTCGTCGCCGTGCTCGCGGGCGCGGCCTACGCCTCGATCGCCGGCATCCTCAAGGTGACGCGCGGCGTCAGCGAGGTCATCAGCGCGATCATGCTGAACTACATCGCGCTGACGATGGCCGGCTACCTCGTGCAGCGCTACGGCGTGAAGGCCGGCTACACCTACGCCACGAAGGACCTGCCGCTGTCCAGCCAGCCGCTCGGCTTCGCGATCCTGCCGGGCGCCAACGACGTGTGGGCGCTGACGATCGTCGCCGCGGCCGTGGCGGTCGGCTACTGGTTCCTGCTGTCGCGCACGCGCTTCGGCTTCGACCTGCGCACGACGGGTGAGTCGCCGACGGCGGCCCTCGCGAGCGGCATCGGGGTCAAGAAGATGGTCGTCATCTCGATGGCCCTGTCCGGCGGCGTCGCCGGCCTGGTCTGGATGCCCGCCTACTTCGGCTCGGTGCACCGCTTCGGCGTGCCCGAGAACTTCCAGGCGGGCCTCGGGTTCGCCGGGCTCGCGGTCGCGCTGCTGGGTCGCAACCGGGTGCCGGGCATCATCCTGGGCGCGGTCCTGTTCGCGTACCTCGCGGGCCAGTCCAACGAGCTGCAGCGCGACGGCATCGCCAAGCAGGTCGTCGACATCACCCAGGGCGTCGTCGTCCTCGCGGTGGTCGTCGCCTACGAGATCGTCCGGCGACGCCAGTCGCGCGTCGAGCGCGAGCAGGTGTCCGAGGAGCTGGCCGCCACGGGCGCCGCCGCCCCGAGCGGGGAGGGGGCCCGATGAGCGACCAGACCCTGCTGGCCCGGGCCCGCACCGTCCGCTACACCACGATCGTCCTCGCGCTGCTCGCGATCCTGACGGTCTCCGCCGTCCGCATCGTCACCGGCGCCGACCGGCTCACGACGCCCGGCACCCTGCGCCAGGCGCTCATCGCCGCGTGCCCGATCCTGCTCGCCGGCCTCGGTGGCCTGTGGGCGGAGCGGGCCGGCATCGTCAACATCGGCCTCGAGGGCCAGATGCTGCTCGGCACGTGGGGCGCGGCGTTCTTCGCCTACCACCACGGGCCGGTGGCGGGCATCCTCGGCGCCGCGGCGATGGGGCTGCTCGGCGGACTGCTGCACGCCGTCGCGACCGTCACCTTCGGCGTCGACCACATCATCTCCGGCGTCGCCCTCAACATCATCGGTCTGGGCGCGGTCGGCTTCCTCGCCAAGTCGTTCTTCGACGGGCTGCCCGGCGGCGGTCCGCGCAACCTGTCCGGCTACGGCACGCCGCCGACGATCACGATCCCCGGCGTCTCCGACGGCGCCCGCTCGGTCGCCGAGCAGCACTGGTTCCTGGTCTCCGACGTCGCCGCCGCGGTCGCCGCGGTCACGACGAACCTGTCGGTCCTGACGATCCTCGTGATTGTGCTCGTCGTCGTCACGGCCTGGGTCCTGTGGCGCACGCCGTTCGGCCTGCGGCTGCGCTCCTGCGGCGAGAACCCACAGGCGGCCGAGACGCTCGGCGTCAACGTCTACCTCTACAAGTACGTCGCGGTGCTGATCTCCGGCGGCTTCGCGGGACTGGGCGGCGCCTACCTGACGATGGTGTCGTCCTCGTCCTTCACGGTCGGCCAGACCGGTGGCCGCGGCTACATCGGCCTCGCGGCGATGATCTTCGGCAACTGGCGGCCCGGCGGCGTGCTGACCGGCTCGCTCATGTTCGGCTACGCCGACGGCCTGAGCCTGCTGCCCGACAACGGCCCGCTCGTGCACGCCCTGCTGCTGCTCGTCGCGGTGTTCCTGCTCGCGTACGCGGTGCTCAAGTTCCGCGCCGAGGAGGTGCGCACGGCGGTCGTCGTCGCGATCATCGCGCTCGGTGCGCTCGTCTGGTACTTCACCACGACCCGGGTCCCGACCGCCTTCACCGGCATGACGCCGTACGTCATCACGCTGTTCGTGCTGTCCGTCGCGTCGCAACGCCTGCGGATGCCGGCGGCCGACGGCAAGCCGTACCGGCGCGGGAGCGCCGGGTGAGCGCCTTCGGCTTCACGTCCGCCGAGGACCCGGTCGACTGGGACGCGCTGCGCCGCTACGCGACCGAGGTCATGGAGCGGGCGTACGCCCCGTACTCGCAGTACAAGGTCGGCGTCGCCGGCCTGGTCGACGACGGCCGGGTGGTGCTCGGCTGCAACGTCGAGAACGCCGCCTACGGCGTCGCGCTGTGCGCCGAGTGCGGCATGGTGTCGGCCCTGCACTCGACGGGCGGCGGCCGGCTCGTCGCCGTCGCGTGCGTCGACGCCCGGGGCGAGGCCCTCATGCCGTGCGGCCGCTGCCGCCAGCTGCTGTGGGAGAACGGCGGCCCCACGATGCAGCTCATGACCCCGCACGGCGTGCGCACGATGGACCAGGTGCTGCCCGACGCCTTCGGGGCCGACGACCTGCAGCGCCCGCGGCCCGCGGACCCCGCGGGATGACCCTCACGACCGAGCTCGACCTGCGAGACCCCGGCTTCGTCGCGGACCCCTACCCGGCCCTCGCGGAGCTGCGGTCCCGTGGACCGCTGCTGCGGCACGAGCCGACCGGACGCTGGCTCGCGACGACGCACGCCTCGGTGTCCGCCGTCCTGCGGCACCGCGGCTTCGGCCGGATCTGGACCGACTGGGAGCCCGCCGAGCGGATGGACCCGTTCAACGCGCTGCACCGGCACCAGATGATGGAGAACGAGCCGCCCGAGCACACCCGGCTGCGGCGCGCCGTCGCCACCGCCTTCGGTCGCGGTCACGTCGAGCGGCTGGGTCCGCGCGTCGCGGAGCTCGCCGACGCGATGCTCGACGCGATCGACCCGTCCGCGCCGGTCGACGTGCTCGCCGCCTACGCCGAGCCCATGCCGGTCTACGTCATCGCCGACCTGCTGGGGGTCCCGCGGGACGACCACGCGCGGCTGCGCGACTGGTCGCAGGCGATCGTGCACATGTACGAGGTGGGGGTCGACGACGCCACCCGCGACGCCGCGGTCGAGGCCTCCGTCGCGTTCGCCGACTACGTGCGCGGCGTCGTCGCGCACAAGCGCCGCGCCCCCGGCGACGACCTCGTCTCGCACCTCGTCGAGGAGGGCTCGCTCAGCGACGACGAGCTCGTCGCGTCGGTCGCCCTGCTGCTCAACGCGGGCCACGAGGCGTCCGTCAACGTCTTCGGCAACGGGCTGCACGCCCTGCTCGAGCACCGCGACCAGCTCGATCGGGTGACCGCGGGCGAGGTGTCCGTCGCGACCGCCCTCGAGGAGCTCATCCGCTACGACGCCCCGCTGCAGCTGTTCGAGCGGACCGCCACGACCGACGTCGAGGTCGCGGGCCAGGTCGTCGCGGCGGGGGAGACCGTCGCGTGCCTCATGGGGTCGGCCAACCGCGACGAGGAGGCGTTCGCCGCGGCCGACACCTTCGACGTCGGCCGCGACCCGAACCCCCACGTCGGCTTCGGGATGGGCCGGCACTTCTGCCTCGGCGCGCCGCTCGCGCGGCTCGAGCTGGAGATCACCGTCCGCCGGCTGCTGGAGCGGTTCCCGCGGCTGGACCTGCACCGCGCCGGGTCGCACGACCCGGCCCCGCGCCGCCCGACCTGGGTGCTGCGCGGCTTCGCTTCGATCGAGGTCGACCTGACATGACTGAACCCTTCGACGCCCCCGCCGTCATCGCCACGAAGCGCGACCGCGGTCGCCTGAGCGACGCGCAGATCGACTGGGTCGTCGACGCCTACACCCGCGGCGTCGTCGCCCCCGAGCAGATGTCCGCGCTCGCGATGGCGATCCTGCTCAACGGCATGGACCGGGCGGAGATCAGCCCGCTGGACCGCCGCCATGATCGCGAGCGGCGAGCGGATGGACTTCTCCGGCCTGTCTCGCCCGACCGCCGACAAGCACTCGACGGGCGGTGTCGGCGACAAGATCACGCTGCCGCTCGCCCCGCTCGTCGCGGCCTGCGGCGTCGCGGTGCCCCAGCTGTCGGGCCGCGGCCTCGGGCACACCGGCGGCACCCTCGACAAGCTCGAGGCGGTCCCCGGCTGGCGGGCCGACCTCTCCAACGCCGAGGTGCTGCAGCAGCTCGAGGACGTCGGTGCCGTGATCTGCGCGGCGGGCAGCGGGCTCGCGCCGGCCGACAAGAAGCTCTACGCCTTGCGCGACGTCACCGGCACGGTCGAGGCGATCCCGCTCATCGCGAGCTCGATCATGAGCAAGAAGATCGCCGAGGGCACCGGCGCGCTCGTGCTCGACGTCAAGGTCGGCTCCGGTGCCTTCATGAAGACCGAGGCGGACGCCCGCGAGCTCGCCGAGACGATGGTCGCGCTCGGGACCGACGCCGGGGGTCCGCACGGTCGCCCTGCTGACCGACATGGACACCCCGCTCGGCCTGACGGCCGGCAACGGGGTCGAGGCCGCGGAGTCGGTCGAGGTCCTCGCCGGCGGCGGGCCGCAGGACGTCGTCGACCTGACCCTCGCCCTCGCGCGCGAGATGCTCGCCGCGGCCGGGCGACCCGACGTCGACCCGGCCGACGCGCTCGCCGACGGCCGCGCGATGGACGTCTGGCGGCGGATGATCGCGGCCCAGGGCGGCGACCCGGACGCACCGCTGCCGCAGCCACGCGAGACGCACGTCGTGACGGCCGAGGCCGACGGCACGCTCACCCGGCTCGACGCGATGGGCGTCGGCGTGGCGGCCTGGCGGCTCGGGGCCGGACGCTCGCGACCCGGCGAGGACGTGCAGGCCGCGGCGGGCGTCGTGCTGCACGCCAAGCCGGGCGACACGGTCCGAGCCGGCGACCCCCTCCTGACCCTGCAGACCGACACGCCCGAGCGCTTCGAGCGGGCCCTCGAGGCCCTCGAAGGGGCGGTCGAGATCGGCTCGGAGGCGCCGATGGACCGCGGCGTCGTCCTCGACCGGATTGGCTAGGGTCGGACTCATGCGGATGCTGAACGACCGGGCCGAGATCGCGGCCGCCGTGGGCGAGGAGCTCGGCGTGAGCGAGTGGCTCAAGATCAGCCAGGACCGGATCGACCTGTTCGCCGAGGCGACGGGCGACCGCCAGTGGATCCACGTCGACCCCGAGCGCGCCGCCCGCGGTCCGTTCGGCGCGACGATCGCGCACGGCTACCTGACGCTCTCGCTCCTGCCGCTGCTCGGGGCCCAGGTCTTCGCCTTCGCCGGCGACGTCGCGCGGGTCAACTACGGGCTGAACAAGGTCCGCTTCGCGACGCCCGTCCGCGTCGGCTCCAAGGTGCGCAACCGGGTCCACCTGCTCGACGCCTCCGACGTCGACAAGGGGCAGCAGGTCACGCTGCGCCACACGATCGAGATCCGCGACGAGGACAAGCCGGCGTGCGTGGCCGAGACCGTCACGCTGCTGATGGACGCGACCTCCTGAGGTCGCAGCCGCTCAGTAGCTGGAGCCGCCCGCGAGCGAGACCGCGCCGACGGGGTGCCACACGGTCTTGATCTCGAGGAACGCCCGCAGCCGGGCCGTGCCGGGGACCGCGGCCCAGTCGGGCTCCCGTCGTGGCGCGTGGACCCGCTTGACGGTGTCGGCGGCCGCCCGCTCGAGCTCGACCCGCTCGTCGGCGGGGACGCCGGAGAGGTCCAGGCCGTTGACGTCGCCGTGGCTCGCGAGCCACGGCATGATCTCGGCCCGGTCGCCCGTCAGCACGTTGACGACCCCCGCGGGCACGTCGCTCGTGGCGAGCACCTCGGCGAACGTGACGGCCACGGTCGGGTCGTCCTGGGACGCGACCACCACGACGGTGTTGCCGCCGGCGAGGACGGGCAGCACGGCGCCGACCAGCGGAAGCAGCGGTGACGCCGACGAGGCGGCCACCGCGACCACGCCGGTCGGCTCGGGGGCCGAGTAGCTGAAGTAGGGGCCGGACACGGCGTTCGCGCCGCCGAACACGGCCGACAGCTTGTCGGTCCAGCCGGCGAAGTGCACGACCCGGTCGACCGCGGCGTCGACCTCGGCCCGGGCCTCGGCCGCCTTGACGCCACGGCTGCGGACGATCAGGTCGACGAGCTCGCCCTGGCGGGCCTCGAGCATCTCCGCGACGCGGTACAGCACCTGGCCGCGGTTGTACGGCGTCGCGCCGGCCCACTTCGCGAGGCCCGAGCGGGCCGCGACGACGGCGTTGCGGGCGTCCTTGCGGGAGGCGAGCGCGGCGTTGGCCATGAGCGAACCCTTCGTGTCGTGCACCTGGTACGTGCGGCCGGACTCCGAGCGCGGGAAGGCGCCGCCGAGGTAGAGCTTGTAGGTCTTCGCGACCGTGAGACGGGCCATCAGAGCGCTCCCTCGTCGTCGGTGTCCAGGTACGCGGCCATGCCGGCCGTCCCACCCTCGCGGCCGAAGCCGGACTCGCCGTAGCCGCCGAACGAGGCGGTCGGGTCGAACTTGTTGAAGGTGTTGTCCCAGACGACGCCGGCCTTGAGACCGGCCGCGACGCCCATCGCGCGCGAGCCCTTCTCGGTCCACACGCCGGCCGACAGGCCGTACGGGGTGTTGTTGGCCTTCGCGAGCGCCTCCTCGGGCGTGCGGAAGGTCAGCGTCGTCAGGACGGGGCCGAAGATCTCCTCGCGCGCGACCCGCATCGAGGCCGTGGCGTCGGTGAAGATCGTCGGCGCGACGAACCAGCCCTTCTCCGGCAGCGGGCAGCTGCTCGTCCACACGGTCGCGCCCTCGTCGGCACCGACCTGGGTCAGGCGGGTGATCTTGTCGTGCTGCATCTGGGAGTTGACCGCGCCGACGTCGGTGTTCTTGTCGAGCGGGTCGCCCACGCGGAGGGTCTCGACGCGCTTCTTGAGCTTGTCGAGCACCTCGTCGGCGACGGACTCCTGCACGAGCAGCCGGGAGCCGGCGCAGCAGACCTGGCCCTGGTTGAAGAAGATGCCCCCGACGATCCCCTCGACGGCCTGGTCGATCGCGGCGTCGGCGAACACGATGTTGGCGCCCTTGCCGCCGAGCTCGAGCGTGAGCTTCTTCCCGGTGCCGGCGAGCTCGGACTGGATCCGCTTGCCGACCGGGGTCGAGCCGGTGAAGGCGACCTTGTCGACACCCGGGTGGTTGACGATCGCGCTGCCGACGTCGCCGGCGCCCGGCACGATGTTGACGACGCCGGCGGGCAGCTCCGCGTCGGCGATGATCTGTGCGAGCAGCAGCGCCGTGACGGGCGTCGTCTCGGCCGGCTTCAGGACGACCGTGTTGCCGGCCGCCAGGGCGGGCGCGATCTTCCACGCCGCCATGAGCAGCGGGAAGTTCCAGGGGATGACCTGGCCCGCGACCCCGAGCGGTCGCGGTGCCGGGCCCAGGCCGAGGTGCCCGAGCTTGTCGGCCCACCCGGCGTGGTGGAAGAAGTGCTGGGCCGCCGTCGGGACGTCGAAGTCCCGCGTCTCGCGGATCGGCTTGCCGTTGTCGAGCGACTCGGCGACGGCGAGCTCGCGCGAGCGCTCGGCGATGGCGCGGGCGATGCGGAAGAGGTACTTGCCGCGCTCCGCGCCACCCATCCGCGACCACGGGCCGTCGAAGGCCTTGCGGGCGGCCTTGACCGCCCGGTCGACGTCGGCCGTCGAGGCCGTGCTGACGGTCGTGAGCGTCTCGCCCGTGGCGGGGTTGACGCTCGTCAGGTCGTCGCCGCCGCCGTCGACGAACGCGCCTTCGACGAACATCTGGTACCGGGGCGCGATCGCGGCGATGGCCGCGGACTCGGGTGCCGGTGCGTAGCTGAGGTCCATGCGTGGGTCCTTCGGTGGGTGCCGGTCGACGATCAGTCGACGCTGACGTAGCGGGGGCCGCTGTAGTGGCCCTGGGCCTGGGTGCGGCGCTGCAGCAGCAGGTCGTTGACGACGCCCGACGCGCCGAAGCGGAACCAGTGCGGGTCGAGCCACTGCGGGCCGGCGACTTCGTGGACCGCGACGAGGTACGCGATCGCGTCCTTCGTGGTCCGGATGCCGCCCGCGGGCTTGACGGCGCGCTGCGCGCCGGTCAGGTCGTGCAGGTCGCGGACGGCCTGCAGCATGACGTGGGTGACCGGCAGCGTCGCGGCCGGGCTGATCTTGCCGGTCGAGGTCTTGATGAAGTCGGCGCCGCCGAGCAGCGCGAGCCACGAGGCGCGCCGGACGTTGTCGTAGGTCGCGAGCTCGCCGGTCTCGAGGATGACCTTGAGCCGGGCGTCCCCGCAGGCGGCCTTGACCTGCTCGACCTGGTCGAGCACCCGGGCGTAGTCGCCGGCCAGGAACGCGCCCCGGTCGATCACCATGTCGACCTCGTCGGCGCCGGCCTCGACGGCCAGCCGGGTGTCGGCGAGCTTGACCTCGAGCGAGGACCGGCCGGCCGGGAACGCGGTCGCGACCGAGGCGACCTTGACGCCGGTGCCGGCGAGCGCCTCCTTCGCGACGGCGACCATGTCCGGGTAGACGCACACGGCGGCGGTCGACGGCGTGCCCTCGACCTCGCGGTCGGGCTGCACCGCCTTGCGGCACAGGTTGCGCACCTTGCCCGGGGTGTCGGCGCCCTCGAGCGTCGTCAGGTCGACCATCGAGATCGCGAGGTCGATGAGGGCGCGCTTCGTGTCCTTCTTGATCGAGCGGGTCGCGAGCTGGGCCGCCCGCGCCTCGACGCCCACGGGGTCGACCGCGGGCAGGCCGTGCAGGAAGGTGCGCAGCGAGGCGTCGGTGCCGCCGAGACCCACGGCGGAGCGCAGGGCGCTCGCGTCGGCGGCAGTGGAGACGGGGGACGGCGGGGTCATGGGTGTCCTTCCGGACGGTGGAGCGGGTGGAACGGTCGTGCGGTGGTGGCGGGCCCTCGAGCGACGAGGACCCGCCACCGGCGTCGACAGGTCAGCCGATGCCCTGGCAGGTCTTCGTGTCGCCCTCGTCGGAGAGGAACCCACAGAAGTCTGCCACCTGGTCCTTCGTGACCAGTCGGCCCTTGAGGACGGTGTTCTTCTCGACCTTCTCACCCTCGGCGACCTTGCGGCTGATGTCCAGCACGCTCTTGCCGAGCACGAACGGCGACTCCGCGTGGGTGGAGTACATCGTCCCGGCCTCGATGGCCTTGAGGGCGTCGCCGATGCCGTCGTTGCCGACGACCTTCACCTTGCCGGCGAGGTTGCGCGACTTGAGCGCCGCGACGACGCCGAGCGCCATCTCGTCGTTCGCCGCGTAGACGCCGTCGATGTCGGAGTTGCCCTGCAGCACGTTGGTCATGACGTCGAGCGCCTTGCCGCGGTCGAAGTCGGCGGCCTGCTTGGCGACCACCGTGATGCCGGGGTACTTCTTGATGCCCTCGTTGAAGCCCTTGCTGCGGTCCTGGGCGACGTTGGTGCCGAGGATCCCCTGGATCTCGACGACCTTGCCCTTCTCGCCGATCGACTCGGCGAGGGACTTCGCGGCCTCGCGACCGGCCTGGACCGCGTCGTAGCCGATGAAGCTCTCGAGCGTGCCGCTGTCCGGTGCACGGTCGAACGCGACGACGGGGACGTCGGCCTTGTTCGCCGCCTTCGTCATCGTGCCACCGGACTTGCTGCCGACGGGGTCGATGATGAGCACGGACGGCTTCTTGGTGAGCGCCGTCGTCGTCGCGTTGAGCGCCGTCTGGTCGCTGTTGTTGGCGTTCTGGACGTCGAGGTCGACACCGCCGTCCTTCGCCGCCTGCTTCGCGCCGTCGACGACGGAGACGAAGAACGGGTTGTTGAGCGTGCTGATGACGAGGGTCGCCTTCACGTCCTTGTCGCCGCCGGCGTCTCCGCCGCGGCCGCAGGCCCCGAGCGAGGCGGCCAGTGCCAGGACCGCGGTGACCGCGGCCGTCTTCTTCCAGGTGTTCACGGGGTTCCTCCAGTGGTGGTGGGTGAGGCGGTGTCCACGTCGGTGCCCGAGCCGGGCCGTCGGGGACGGACCAGGCGCGTGAGCGCCCGGACACGATCGGAGTTGCGGTCCAGGAAGATCGCCACGAGGATCACGAGACCCTTGACGACGCCCTGCAGGAAAGGCGAGACGTCGAGCAGGTTGAGACCGTTGTCGATGACGCCCAGCAGCAGGGCGCCGATGAGGGTCCCCGCGAGGGCGCCGCGGCCGCCGGCCAGGCTCGTCCCGCCGATGATGACGGCAGCGATCGCCGCGAGCTCGAGGCCGCTGCCCGCCGTCGGCTGGGCGGTGCCGAGCCGCGCCGCCAGGATGAAGCCGGCAGTGGAGGCGAGCAGGCCGCTGATGACGAAGGCCAGGATCTTGACGCGGTGGACCTCGATCCCGGCGAGCCGGGCGGCATCCTCGTTGTCGCCGACGGCGTAGACGTGCCGGCCGTAGAGGGACCGCGCCAGGACCAGGCCGAAGACGACGAACGCCGCGAGCATGATCCACACCGGGTTCGGGACGCCCAGCACGCTCGACTGGCCGATCGCGAGGAACGCGTCGTTGTCGATGGAGACCGGGTTGCCCTTGCTGAGCTGGAGCGTCAGGCCGGCGAGGACCGACATCATCGCGAGGGTCGCGATGAAGG
>JAQIJP010000006.1:0-65527 GCA_036946185.1 Aeromicrobium erythreum | reverse complement strand
GGTCGCGAAGTCGTCGGCCACGACGATGAACGACGTCGTGCTCGCGATGGTCTCCGGCGCCCTGCGCTCCTACCTGCTGGAGCACCACGCCCTGCCGGACGAGCCGATGACGGCGATGGTGCCGGTCTCGCTCGCGCTGCGGGCGGAGTCCGCGGGGCAGGCCGACGGGGCCGGGGGCAACTCGGTGGGGGTCATCGTCGTCAACCTCGCGACCGACCGCGAGAGCGGTCCGACGCGCCTGGAGGAGATCGCGTACTCGTCGCGCAAGGCCAAGAAGCTGCTCGGCGGGCTCAGCCCGACGCAGATCCTGGCCTTCTCCGCCGTCCAGATGCTGCCGCTCGCGATGGGACCGGTGCCGGGGTTCGTCAAGCACACGCACCCGCCGTTCAACCTCGTCGTGTCGAACGTGCCGGGCCCCAAGAACCCGATGTACTTCAACGGCGCGCGGCTCGACGGGCTCTACCCGGTCTCGATCGTGCTCGACGGGCAGGCGGTCAACATCACGCTGTGCAGCCGCGACAACTACCTCGACTTCGGCATCATCGGCTGCCGCACGAGCCTGCCGCACCTGCAGCGCCTGCTGACCCACCTGGAGACCGCGCTCGCGGAGCTGGAGACGGCCTGGGGCTGACCCGTCCGCCCGGACGGTCGGTGACAGACTGTCGCGGTGAACGCCCTGCTCGCCGTCGTCGCCGTGCTCGGCGTCTCGGCGTCGGGGCCGCTGATGGCCGCGACGCCCGCCCCGGCCCTCGCGATCGCCTTCTGGCGCAACGCCGCCGCGACGATCGTGCTGGCCCCGGTCGCGGCCGCCCGGTCGCGGGCCGAGTACCGGTCGCTCGACCGACGGCACCTGCTCCTGACGCTCGCCGCCGGCGTGTTCCTGGCCGGGCACTTCGCGGCCTGGGTGGGGTCGCTGCAGCTGACCTCCGTCGCCGCCGCGACGGCCCTCGTGACCACGCAGCTCGTGTGGGTCGTCCTCATCGACCGCTGGCGCGGGCGGCCCGTCGCGGCGCGCGTGCTGCTCGGCTGCGGCATCTCCGTCGCGGGGGTCCTCGTCGTGTCCGGCGTGGACCTGACCGTCTCGGCGCGGGCCCTGGCCGGTGACGGCCTCGCCGTCCTCGGCGGGCTGTTCGCGGCGCTGTACCTCTCCACGGGGGAGCGTGTGCGCACCCGGCTGTCGACGACCGGCTACACGACGCTCTGCTACGGGACGTGCGCGGTCGTGCTGCTCGTCGCCTCGCTCGCCGCCGGCGTCGACCTGGTGGGGCTCGACGCCCGCGCCTGGCTGCTCGTCGGTGCCGTCACGGTGTGCGCCCAGCTGCTCGGCCACTCCCTGCTGAACCACCTGCTCGCCGTCATGAGCCCGCTGCTGATCTCGTTGCTGCTGCTCCTCGAGGTGCCCGGCGCCGCGCTGCTCGCCGCCGTCGCGCTCGGGCAGTCGCCGCCGGCCGGGGTCTACGCGGGCCTCGCGCTCGTGCTGGCCGGTCTCGTCGTGGTCGTCCTGGGACGCCGGCCGTCCGAGCAGCAGCCGCTCGAGGTGTGAGCGGGCCACGTGCCGTGCCTCACAGCGGCGGGCCTCGACCGGTGACCGACGCTACTTGCCGGTAGAGTCGCCGCGTCACCCGCCACGTCAAGGAGGCACCGATGGGCCGACTCGCGCAGACCGAGGGTCTCGACGAGGAGCAGCAGGAGATCCTGAAGCTCGTCCGACAGTTCGTCGAGAAGGAGATCATCCCGGTCGCCCAGGATCTCGAGCACGCCGACGAGTACCCGACCGACATCATCGAGGGGCTCAAGGAGCTGGGCATCTTCGGCCTGACGATCCCCGAGGAGTTCGGCGGGCTCGGGCAGTCGCTGCTCACCTACGCCCTCGTGGTCGAGGAGATCGCCCGCGGCTGGATGAGCGTCTCCGGCGTCATCAACACGCACTTCATCGTCGCCTACCTGCTGCAGCAGCACGGCACCGACGAGCAGAAGCAGAAGTACCTGCCGAAGATGGCGACGGGCGAGGTCCGCGGCGCGTTCTCGATGTCCGAGCCGGGCCTCGGCTCCGACGTCTCCGCGGTGTCGACCAAGGCCACCAAGACTGATGAGGGCTACTCGATCACCGGTCAGAAGATGTGGCTGACGAACGGTGGCACGTCGACTCTCGTCGCGCTGCTGTGCAAGACCGACGAGGGCGCCGACTCCGTCTACAAGAACATGACGACGTTCCTCGTCGAGAAGGAGCCCGGCTTCGGTGAGACCGCCCAGGGCGTCACCGTCCCGGGCAAGCTCGAGAAGATGGGCTACAAGGGCGTCGAGACCACCGAGCTCATCCTCGAGGACCACAAGATCTCGGCCGACCAGATCCTCGGCGGCGAGCCCGGCAAGGGCTTCTTCCAGATGATGGACGGCGTCGAGGTCGGCCGCGTCAACGTCGCGGCCCGCGCCTGCGGCCTCGCGATCCGCGGCTTCGAGCTGGCGATCGCCTACGCCCAGCAGCGCAAGACCTTCGGCAAGCAGATCGCCGACCACCAGGCGGTCCTGTTCCGCCTCGCCGAGATGGCGACCAAGGTCGAGACCATTCACGCGATGATGGTCCGCTCCGCGCGCCTCAAGGACACCGGCAAGCGCATGGACGTCGAGGCCGGCATGGCCAAGATGCTCGCCTCGGAGTACGCGAACGAGGTCGTCGAGGACTCCTTCCGGATCCACGGCGGCTACGGCTACTCCAAGGAGTACGAGATCGAGCGGCTCATGCGCGAGGTCAAGTTCATGCTGATCGGCGAGGGCACGTCCGACATCCAGAAGATGATCATCGGCCGCGCGCTCCTCAAGGACTACAAGGTCTGAGGCGAAGGCGACATGAGCGCACGTGAGGACGTCACCTTCGAGTCGGCGGGCGTGCGCTGCGCCGCCTGGCTGTACCGACCCGACGGCGCGACGGGCCCCGTGCCCGTCGTCGTCATGGGGCACGGCATCGGCGGCGTGCGCGAGATGCGTCTCGACGCGTACGCCGAGCGGTTCGCCGCGGCCGGCTACGCGTGCCTCGTCTTCGACTACCGCCACTTCGGCGGCAGCGACGGCGAGCCGCGCCAGCTCATCCACATCAAGCGGCAGCGCGAGGACTGGCACAGCGCGATCGCGTTCGCGCGCACTCTCGACGGCGTCGACCCCGACCGCGTCGTGATCTGGGGGTCGTCCTTCGGCGGCGGCCACGTGATCGCGGTCGGGGCCGACGACCCGCGGGTCGCGGCCGTCGTGTCGCAGTGCCCGTTCACCGACGGTCTCGCCTCGGCGCTCGCGGTGCCGTTCCTGACCTCGGTACGGCTCACGGTGAAGGCCCTGCGCGACCGGGTCGGGTCGTGGTTCGGCGCCGAGCCGGTGCTCGTGCCGCTCGCGGCGCGCCCCGGCGGCGTCGCCCTCATGACGTCGCCCGACGCGTACGACGGCTACGTCGCGATCGCCCCGCCCGAGGGCGGCTTCCGCAACGAGGCGGCGGCGCGGTTCGCGATCGACATCGCCTTCGCGTTCCCCGGCCGGCGCGCCAAGGACCTCGCCTGCCCGGCCCTGTTCGTCGTCTGCAACCGCGACACCGTGGCGCCCGCCCGGGCCACCGAGCGGCACGTCGCGAAGGCGCGGCGTGGCGAGGTCGCGCGGCACGAGGTCGGGCACTTCGACATCTACGTCGGCGACGCCTTCGAGCACGTCGTGGCCGACGAGCTGGACTTCCTGCGCCGGCACGTGCCCGTGCAGGCCGTCGGCGCCGCCTGAGGCCCGTCGTCCCAGGCCGTGGACGGAGGGCGCCCGCTGGGTGGGCCTTCGTAGACTGGGGCCATGCCCCCCGTGAACCCTGCCGCGAGCGCCGGGATCTTCGAGCTCGAGTACCCGCAGTCGCTCGGCGTGTACGACGCCTACGCCGACGCCCAGAAGGCCGTCGACTTCCTGTCCGACGAGGGCTTCCCCGTCCAGAACGTGCTCATCGTGGGCACCGACCTGCGGCAGGTCGAGCGGGTCACCGGTCGACTGACCACCGGCCGGGTCGCGGCCGCCGGCGCGGCCTCGGGTGCCTGGCTGGGCCTGCTCATCGGCCTGCTGCTCGGCATCTTCAGCAAGGAGAGCACCTGGGTCACGACCGTCCTCGGCGGCCTGGGCTTCGGTGCCGCGTTCGGCATCATCTGGGCGCTGCTCGGCTACGCCGCGACGCGGGGCCAGCGCGACTTCAGCTCGGTCACGCGCACGGTCGCGACGCGCTACGAGGTGCTCGTCGAGCACAAGTTCCTCGCCCAGGGCCAGGAGCTCCTCGCCCGGCTGCCCGGGCAGCAGCGCGACCCGTTCGCCTGACGGGACGCTCCCACCCCCGGACGCAGGACGCGTCGGGGTCCGCCATGATGTCCGCGGCAGCCCGCGATCGAGGAGACGCATGAGCAAGACGAACCCCGGCAACTACTTCGAGGACTTCGCCGTCGGCCAGGTGATCCAGCACGCGACGCCGCGCACGATCACCGAGGGCGACCGCGCCCTCTATGGCGCGATCTACCCCTCGCGCTTCGCGATCCCGTCGTCGGCGCAGTTCGCGGCGTCCGTCGGCCTGGACCCGGCTCCCGTCGAGGACCTCGTCGCGTTCCACGTCGCCTTCGGCAAGACGGTGCCGGACGTCTCGCTGAACGCCGTCGCCAACCTGGGCTACGCCGAGTGCCGGTTCCACCGGCCGGTCGTGCCGGGGGACACCCTCAGCACGGCGTCCGAGGTCATCGGGCTGAAGCAGAACTCCAACGGCCGCACGGGCGTCGTCTACGTGCGCTCGACGGCCACCAACCAGCGCGGCGAGGTCGCGCTCGACTGGGTGCGCTGGGTCATGGTGCACAAGCGCGACCACGACGCGCCGGCCCCGGAGACCGTCGTGCCCGAGGTGGCCGACGCCGTCGCGGCGCAGGACCTCGTCGTGCCGGCGGGGCTCGACCTCACGACCTACGACTTCACCGCGGCCGGCGAGCCGCACCGGCTCGGCGACTACGCGGTCGGCGAGAAGATCGACCACGTCGACGGCGTCACCATCACCGATGCCGAGCACATGATGGCGACGCGGCTGTGGCAGAACACCGCCAAGGTCCACTTCAACACCGAGGCCCGTCCCGACGGCAACCGGCTCGTCTACGGCGGCCACGTCATCTCGCTCGCGCGGGCGCTCTCGTTCAACGGCCTGGCGAACGCCCAGCTGGTCGCGGCGATCAACGCGGGCTCGCACGTCGCCCCGGCGTTCGCGGGCGACACGGTCTACGCCTGGTCGGAGGTGCTCGACGTCGCCGAGCTCGACGCACCCGGCGTGGGCGCCCTGCGGCTGCGGCTGGTCGCCACGAAGGGCCGTGACGAGTCGATGACCCTGCGCGGCGACGACGGCAAGTACGCCGACGGTGTCCTGCTCGACCTCGACCTCTGGGCGCTCGTCCCGCGCTGATGGCCGCGAGCACGCTGTACGTCGTCCGGCACGGCGAGACGGAGTGGAGCCGGGCCGGGCGCCACACGTCCACGACGGACCTGCCGCTCACGCCGGCGGGTGAGGAGACCGCGCGGTCGCTGCGCTCCCTGCTCGAGCCCGTCGCCTTCGACCTCGTGCTGACCAGCCCGCGGCTGCGCGCGCGGAGCACCGCAGCGCTCGCCGGGTACGCCGAGGCCGCCGTGGAGTCGGACCTCGTCGAGTGGGACTACGGCGACTACGAGGGCGTCACGACGCGCGAGATCCACGAGCACGACCCCGACTGGACGATCTGGACGGGGCTGACTCCGGGCGGCGAGACCGCGCAGCAGGTGGCCGACCGGCTCGACCGCGTCGTCGAGCGGGTCCGCGCGGTGCAGGGCAGCGTGCTGGTGTTCGGCCACGGCCACGCCCTGCGGGCGCTGACGGCCCGCTGGCTCGGCCTCGACGTCGCCGAGGGGCGGCACTTCCTGCTCGACACCGCCACCGTCTCGGTGCTCGGCGACGACCGCGGCCAGTCCGTCGTCGTGCGCTGGAACGTGGCCGCGTCCTGACGGACGGCCGCCGGTAGCCTGAGCCCGTGCGGATCGATCTCCACACCCACTCGAGCCGCTCGGACGGCACCGACACCCCGGCCGAGCTCGTGCGCAACGCCGCCCACGTGGCGCGGCTCGACGTCGTCGCCCTGACCGACCACGACGCGACGACCGGCTGGGACGAGGCGCAGGAGGCCGCCGACCGTGTCGGGATCCGGCTCGTGCGGGGCATCGAGGTCTCCACGACGTTCCGCGGCGAGAGCGTGCACCTGCTCGGCTACGGCTTCGACCCCGACCACCCCGGACTCGTCGCGGAGCTGCGCCGCGTGCTCGACGGGCGGGACGAGCGGCTGCCGCGGATCCTGGCGAGGCTGGCCGAGCACGGCATCGACATCAGCGTCGAGGACGTCGCGGAGCAGTCCGGCGACGCCGCCGCGTCGGGCCGTCCGCACATCGCCGACGCGATGGTCGCGAAGGGGTACATCCGGCACCGCGACGAGGCGTTCGACGGCTGGTTGAACTCGCACGGCCGGGCCTACGTCGGCCGCTACTCCGCGCCCCTCCTGCGCGCGATCGAGCTGCTCAAGGACGCCGGCGGCCGGGTCGTCGTCGCGCACCCGTGGTCGCGGGGCAGCGACCGGGTGCTGACCCACGACGCCTTCGCCGAGCTGGCCGAGCGCGGGCTCGACGGCATCGAGGTCGACCACGTCGACCACGACGAGGCCGCCCGGGCGGGGCTGCGGGCGATCGCCGCGGACCTCGACCTCGTCGTCACGGGGTCCAGCGACTACCACGGCACCGGCAAGAGCGCAGCGTTCCGGCTCGGGGCCAACCTCACCGACCCCGAGCAGCTCGCCCGCCTCCTGCCCTGACCCGGCGCCCGGACCTGCGCGCTCTCGCCGCGCTTCCGGCCGTCGGACCCGGGTTGAAGCGCGCGAATCTCGGTCATGCGCGCCATTGAGCGACTGCTCAAAGTCGTGCTACGCTCGTTTTGAGCGAGTGCTCAACGATCTGGAGGAGGCCGGGATGACCACGACCGAGGGACGGGTGCGGCACGGCATCCACGTCGAGGCGCGGCTCGACGCCGCCGTCGACCGGGTGTGGGCGCTGACGCAGGAGCCACGACGTCACGAGCGGTGGGACGTCCGGTTCGGTCGCATCCGCCCGACCGGTGAGGGGACGTTCTGCTACCGCCGCTTCGGCGTCGCGGGCACGGGGGAGCACGCCGGCGAGCGGCGTCGGTCGGACGGCTCCGCGACGTCGGCGCTGCGGTTCGCCTGCCCCAGCCGGTGGTCGCCGATCGAGGAGGGCTCGGGCTACTGGCGGTACGCCGCGCTCGACGACGGCGGCACCCGCTTCGAGACGGGCTACGACTACCGCAGCCGCTACCCGCGCCTCGACCGGCTGTTCCGGCCCGTCATGGCGTGGGGGACGGCGTGGTCGTTCGACCGGCTGCGACTGTGGGCGGACCGCGGCCTGGCTCCCGAGCTGACCGCCGCGGTCGCCGTCGCCGACGTCGTCCTGCGGCTGCTCGCGGTCGCCGTGGTCGTCCTGCTGCTGCCGCTGCCGCTCCCGCTGGGCCTCACGACCGGGGTCCTCGCCGCGGTGGTGCTCGGCCGGCTGCCGGCCGCGCCCTGGGCCCCGTCGGCCCGCCGCACGACCTGGTCGGCGGGGTCCGTCCGATGAGCTCCATCTTCGCCCAGGCCCTCGGCTCGGACTTCGAGCGCCTGCACCCACGGATGCAGGAGCGGTTCGGCATCGGGATCGACGACCGCCGCGCCTGCGTCGGCCACGGCACGATGGACCGCGTGTGGCGCGGCCGCGCCGTGGTGGCGCCGTTCCTGCGCCTCGGCACCCGGCGCAACCTGCTGTTCCCGGAGACGGGGCGCGACGTCCCGTTCACGATCGAGAACTACCCGTACCGCGACGACCACGGGCGCGAGACGGTCACGTTCGTCCGGACCTTCGAGGTCCGGCCGGGCCGCCGGCGTCGCTTCGACGCGACGATGGTGCTCGACCCGGAGCGTCGCGTCGTCGTCGACTACCTCGGGACGCACCAGCACGTCGCCGCAGACCTGGAGCTCTCCGTCGACGAGCGCGGCGGCCTGCGCATCGACTCCCACGTCATGCGGATCCACGAGGGACCGCTCAGCGGCCGGATGCCGTCGTGGGTGTGCGGCCGGGCGAGCGTCCGGGAGCACTGGGACGACGACGCCGGCTGCTTCCGGATCGCCGTCGCGGTGCACCATGGGGTCGTGGGGCCGGTCTTCGGCTACCACGGCCGGTTCACGGCGCACTACGTCGACGCGACGGACGTGCCCGCCGCGGTCCGCCCCTACCGCGAGGAGATCCGTGTCTGACGCCCGGTCGGCCGCGACCCGCAGCACGCTCGTCCGGGCGACGATGCAGGTCATCCGCGAGCAGGGGATCTCGGCCGTCTCGGCGCGGTCGGTCGCGACGGCGGGCGGCGTCAACCAGGCGCTGGTGTTCTACCACTTCGGCAGCGTCGAGGGCCTCGTCGCGCAGGCCTGCCGGGAGTCGACCGCCGAGCGCGTCGCCCTGCTCGCCCCGCAGCTGGAGGCGGTGGCGTCGTTCGGCGACCTCGTCGAGCTCGCGGGCCGGCTCCACGACCAGGAGCGCGAGGCCGGGAACGTCACGGTCCTGGCCCAGGTCCTGGCGGCCTCGCACGCCAACCCGTCGCTCGCGGCGGCCGCGGGGGAGTCGCTCGAACTCTGGACGGAGCAGGTCCGGGCGACGTTGCGCCGGCTCCTGGTGGGGTCGCCCGTGGCCGAGGTTCTGGACGCCGACGCCCTGACCGACCTGGTCAGCGCCACGTTCGTGGGCCTGGAGCTGATGGAGCCGACGCGCTCGGACGACCGGCTCCTGCTCGACTCGCTCGCGGGGGTCGGGCGGCTCGCGCGTGCCCTCGACGACCTCGGCCCTGTCTCGCGTCGCGCCCTCCGCACGGTCCTGCGCTCCACCCGCTGAACCCGAAGTGCGCGCTTTCGCCCCGCTTCCGGCCGCGGAACGGGGGCGAAGGCGCGCACATCCGGGTGGGGTCAGTGGGCGGCGAGGAAGGGCAGCCAGACGTCGGCGAGCCCCTGGGGGTTCTGGACCCCGGGGGAGTGCTCGGCGTCGACCAGGTGGACGGTCGTGCCGAGCCGGCGCGCCATCGCGTCCTGGACGTCGTGCGGCCAGGCGTCGTCGCGCTCGCCGCGCCCGACCCAGAACGGCAGTCCCGTGGCGGCGACCGCGTCGAGCCGGTCCGGAGCGTCGACGAGGTGCTGGGTGATCGCCCGCAACGACGCGCGGTCGTTGGCGGTGAAGCGACGCAGCAGGAACGCCTCGATGTCGGCGGGCTCCGTGCCGAGCGCCGCGCCGCGCAGCGTCGCCTGGATCTCGGCCATCGGCACGCCCGCGTCGAGGGCCGCGACCATCCGGTCGAGCGGACGACCCAGGGTCGAGCCGAGCGCGCCGGGGCCGGTGCACAGCAGGCTCAGGCTCCGCCACGCGCCGACGTCGGCGAGCACGGCGGCCTGGGCGACGAGACCCCCGAAGGAGTGCCCGAGCAGGTGCACCGGTCCGTCGCCCAGCGTCCGCGCGACGGCCACGGCGTCCGCGCCGAAGGCGTCGAGCGAGTAGTCGCCGTCCGGGGCCGCGGGGGTCTCGAACTGGCCGCGCTGGTCGTAGGTCGTGACGTCGTGCCCGGCGGCGGCCAGCAGGGGCAGCAGCGGCGTGAAGTCCTCCTTGCTGCCGGTCCAGCCGGGCACGAGCAGGACGTGCGAGCGCGGCGCGTCGGCGCGGCAGCGCTGGCCCGCGAACGTGCCCCGCGGCGTCTCGATGCGGACCGGCTCGACGGAGTCCGGGACGGCGAGGGTCCGCGGGGGTGCTCATCGGCCGCGCTTGGCGGCGCGCGCCACGACCGCTGTCGGGGCGTGCCGGGCCAGGGTCGCCAGCACCTTGTAGCGCGCGGACGGGATCGACACCGAGCGTCCCTTGTCGAGGTCGCGCAGGGCCGCGGCGACGAGCCTGTCGGACTTCAGCCACATCCACCGCGGCACGCCGGAGACGTCCATGTCGCCGCGCTGGTGGAACTCGGTGCGCACGAAGCCGGGGCACAGCGCCATCACGCGGACGCCCGCGTCGGCGTACTGCCAGTCGGCCCACTGCGACAGGTTGACGAGCCACGCCTTGTGCGCGGAGTAGGCGCCGCGGGGCGTGAACGCCGCGACGCTGGCGACGTTGACGACCTGCCCCTGACCGCGTCCCGTCATCGACTTGATCGCGACGTCCATGAGGTGCATCGGGGCGCGCACGAGCAGGTCGAGCTGACGGTCCTCGTCGGCGATGTCGGTCGTCCCGAACCAGCCGGCCAACGACGCCCCGGCGTTGTTCACGAGCAGGTCCACGGGACGCGACGTGCTGCCGACCGCGGCCTCGACCCGGGCGAGCCCCTCGGGGTCGGTGAGGTCGGCGGGCAGGACGTCGACCTCGACGCCGTGCTCGGCCCGCAGGGTCGCGGCGAGGGCCTCGAGACGCTGCTCGTCGCGCGCGACGAGGACCAGGTCGTGGCCCCGCGCGGCGAGCGCCCGGGCGAAGGAGTTTCCGATCCCGGCGCTGGCGCCGGTGACGAGGGCACGAGTCATGAGCGCCAGCATGCCACTGGCCGCCGCAGTGGCATGATGAGCCCGTGACCAAGGGCTCCGGGACGACGACGATCGCGGTCGTGAACCAGAAGGGTGGGGTCGGCAAGACCACCACCGTCGCGTCGCTCGGGGCGGCGCTCGCCGAGCGCGACCAGCGCGTGCTCCTCGTCGACCTCGATCCGCAGGGCGGGCTCACGTTCTCGCTCGGCATCGACCCCGAGGACGTCGACGTCACGGTCGGCGAGGTCCTGCTCGGCAAGGCCAAGCCCGACGACGCGATCGTCGTCACCGACGACGGCATGCACCTGCTGCCGAGCAACATCACGGTCACGCAGGCCGAGGAGTCGCTCGTCAACCGCACCGGCCGCGAGCAGCGGCTGCGGGTCGCCCTCGACAAGGTCAAGGCCGACTACGACTGGATCATCGTCGACTGCCCGCCGACCCTGGGCGTCCTGACGGTCGGCGCGCTGTCGGCCGCCCAGAAGGTCCTCATCCCGCTGCAGGCGGAGACGCTGTCGCACCGCGGCGTCGGCCAGCTCCTCGACACCGTCCACGACGTCAAGCAGTTCATCAACTCCGAGCTCGAGGTGCTCGGCGTGCTGCCGACCATGTACGACGGCCGGACCAACCACGCGCGGACCGTGCTCGCGGCGATCGAGGAGACCTACGGGCTGCCCATCGTCGAGCCCGCGATCCCGAAGACGATCCGGTTCGCCGAGGCGCCCGCGATCGGCCGCAGCATCCTCGGCACGAGCAAGGCCCACAAGGGCGCCGAGGCGTACCGCCAGGTCGCCGCCTCGCTGCTCGCCTGAGCGGCGACACGGTCTCGCGGGACCGCCGCGCGACCGGCGCCGCGCTCGATACGATGGGCCCGTGCCCCGACCGCAGCCGACCCACCGCGCGCCCCGCAGCGCCGTGCAGCGCCGTGCCGCGCAGCGACGCGCCGTGCGCACGCGGCGTCGTCGGGTCGGTGCCCTCGCCGGGTCGCTCGCCGTCACCGTCGTGATCGGGACGACCGGGGTCGTGTCCGCGCTCCGCGGAGGTCCCGCCGATGCGCGGACGGACGAGCCGAGCCTCGTGAGCGCCGACCTGAGCGGTCTCCAGTCGGCCGTCGAGACGGCCTCGCGCGAGCGGACCGCCGAGGCCGCGCAGGCCGCCCGCACGAAGCAGCGCGCCGAGGCCGCCGCGAAGGCCGACGAGTCGCTGCCCGCAGCGAGCGGCCAGGGCCGGCGGATCGTGTTCTCGGAGTCGCGCCAGCGGGTCTGGCTCGTCGAGGCCGACGGCACGATCTCGCGGACCTACCCCGTCTCCGGCAGCAAGCACGACAACCTCGACCCCGGCACCTACGCCGTCCAGTCGCGGACCGAGAACGCCACGGCGTACGACTACTCCGGCACGATGAAGTGGTTCGTCCGGTTCACGACCGGAAAGAACGCCCCGATCGGCTTCCACAGCGTCCCGGTCGACAACTCCGGCCGGCTCGAGCAGACCAAGGCGCAGCTCGGCACCCCGCTGTCCTCGGGCTGCGTGCGCCAGTGGGCCGACGACGCCAAGGCGCTGTGGGACTGGGCGCCGGTCGGCACGCGGGTCGTCGTCACCGCCTGAGCCCGGACGCAGGACGGCCCCGCGACCTCAGGTCGCGGGGCCGTTCGACGGGCCCGGGGCTCAGTCGGTCGAGGCCGAGGAGCCCTGGCCGGACGAGGTGGGGCCGGACGCACCCTGGGTGGTCGGCTGGCCGCTGCGGGTCCGACGACGACGCCGGTTGCGGTTGCGGTTGCGCGAGGCGCTCGAGCCGCCCGACCCGCCCTCGCCGCCGCCCGCGGCCTGCTCGGCGCCGGACCGCTCGCGCGGGGCGCCGTTCCCGCCGCCGCGCTGACCGCCGCCCTGGCTGCCGCCGCGACCGCGACCCCGACCGCCGTCGCGATCGCCGTCCTTCTTCGGCTCACGCGGCGTCGCCGGCTTGAGGCGACCCTTGGCGTCCTTCGGGATCCCGAGGTCGTGGAACAGGTGCTCCGACGTCGAGTACGTCTCGAGCGGCTCCGCGAACGGGAGGTCGAGCTCGGCGTTGATGAGCTTCCACTTGGTCAGGTCGGCCCAGTCGACGAACGTGACCGCGATGCCCGACAGCCCGGCGCGACCGGTGCGGCCGATCCGGTGCACGTACGTCTTGTGGTCGTCGGGCGACGTCCAGTTGATGACGTGCGAGATCCCGGCGACGTCGATGCCGCGGGCCGCGACGTCGGTCGCGACGAGGATCGTGACCTTGCCGTCGCGGAACTTCTGCAGCGCCTTCTCACGGGCGGCCTGCGCCATGTCGCCGTGCAGCGGCGACGCGGGGAAGCCGCGGTCGGCGAGGTCGTCGGCGACCCGCTGCGCCTGGCGCTTCGTGCGGGTGAAGACGATGATCTGGCCGGCGTCCTCGGCCTGCAGGATGCGCGCGACGATCTCGGGCTTGTCGAGCTCGTGCGCCTGGAAGACGAACTGCGCCGTCGTCGGCACGGTGTGGCCCTCGTCCTGCGACTCCGCGCGGATGTTCATCGGGTGGCGCATGTGCTTGCGCGCGAGCCCGACGATCGCGCCCGGCATGGTGGCCGAGAACAGCATCGTCTGGCGGGTCTCCGGCGTCTTGGCCAGGATCGCCTCGACGTCGGGCAGGAAGCCCAGGTCGAGCATCTCGTCGGCCTCGTCCAGGACGAGCGACTTGACGTGCGAGAGGTCGAGCGCGCGACGGTTCGCGAGGTCGAGGATGCGGCCCGGGGTGCCGACGACGATGTCGACGCCGCGCTCGAGCGCCTCGAGCTGCGGCTCGTAGCCGACGCCGCCGTAGATCGTGATGTTGCGGGTGCCGCGCAGCTTCGAGGCCGTCTCGATGTCGTTGGCGACCTGGAGCGCGAGCTCACGGGTCGGCGCGACGACGAGGGCCTGGGGCTTGCCGGGCGCGGCGAGCTGGTCGTAGTCCGGGTCGTGCGGGGCGACGGTGCGCTGGATGACCGGGATGGAGAAGGCCAGCGTCTTGCCGGTGCCGGTGCGCGCCTGGCCGATCAGGTCGGTGCCCATGAGGGCGACGGAGAGGGTCATCTCCTGGATGGGGAACGGTTCGGTGATGCCGACGGACTCGAGTGCGTCGGCGATCTCGGGCATCACGCCCAGATCCTTGAAGGTAGTCAGGGGTCTTCTCGAATTCTTCAGACTCGTGGATTTCCGGTTCCATGGTATCGCCGCGCACCCGTCGTCCCTGCCTCGCCCGTCGGCCGCGTCGCGCTACGCTCCCGGCATGGCCGACGAGACGCGCACGCCCTCCGCCCTGGACGACCCGGAGTACCGCGCCGGGATCGTCGAGCTCCTCGGTGTCCTCGCCTACGGCGAGATCACCGCCTGCGAGCGCCTCGTCGAGGACGCGAAGCTCGCGCCGGACCTGCGCAGCAAGGTCGAGGTCGCGGCGATGGCGAACGCCGAGTTCGACCACTACGAGCAGCTGCAGGACCGCCTCGTGGCGATGGGCGAGGACCCGTTCGAGGCGATGGAGCCGTTCCGGCGCACCTTCGACGACTTCCACCGCAAGACCCGCCCGGCCGACTACCACGAGGGCCTGGTCAAGGCGTACGTCGGCGACGGCCTCGCCGCCGACTTCTACCGCGAGGTCGCGTCCTACCTGGACGCCGACACGCGCGAGCTCATCGTCGAGACGATGAGCGGCACCGGCCACTCCGACTTCGTGGTCGACACGATCCGCCGCGCCATCGAGCAGGACCCGCGGCTCGGCGGCCGGCTCGCGCTGTGGGGACGCCGGCTCATGGGCGAGGCACTCAGCCAGGCCCAGCGGGTCGTCGCGGAGCGCGACGCGCTCACGGCGGTCCTCGTCGGCGGCGTCGACCACCCGGGCATGGACCTGACGGCGATCGGGCGGATGTTCACCCGCATCACCGAGGCGCACGCCGCCCGCATGGAGACCCTCGGCCTCGACGCCTGAGCGCCGGGCCCGGGGTCGTCGGGGTCAGCTCCCGGCGACGAGCCCGAAGCCGACCTTGCGGCCGGTGTCGGCCGTGAAGTACAGGTACGCCACGCGCTCGGCCGGGACGGCCACGGTGCGACCCTTGTCGTCGGTGAGGCTGAACAGCGAGTCGTCCTTGAGCGCCTCCTGCAGCTGGCCCAGCACGTCGTCGGGCGACGCGTCGGTCTCGACGGACAGCTCGCGGGCGGCGTTCTGGACGCCGATCTTGACCTCCATGGTCACTCTTCTCCTCGGGGGTTGATGTCGTCCTTGGGGAAGCCGCCGATGCCGCGCCACGCCAGGTTGGCGACGAGGCGGACGGCGTCGTCCTTATCCAGGTCGGACTCGTTGGTGAGCCAGTTGCGAGCCGCGACGTGGCCCATGCCGACGAGGCTCAGCGCCAGCAGGTGCGACGACTCGCGGGGCAGGCCGGTGTCCTCGGTGATGACCTCGGCGATCGCGGCGGCGGAGTCGTTGATGACGCGGTCGACCTGACGGCGCACCGTGGGGTCGTTCGTCAGGTCGGACTCGAACACCAGCCGGAAGGCGGCGCCCTGGTCGGCGACGTACGTGAACCAGAGGTCCATCGTCGCGCGGACGCGGCGGCGGTTGTCGGTCGTCGAGGCCAGGGCCTGGCGCACGCCGTCGACGACCTCGTCGCAGGACGACTCGATGAGGGCCAGGTAGAGGTCGAGCTTGCCGGGGAAGTGCTGGTACACGACCGGCTTGGAGACCCCGGCGCGGTCGGCGATCTCGTCCATCGACGCGGCGTGGTAGCCCTGCTCGACGAACACCTCGAGCGCCACGTCGAGCAGCTGGGCCCGCCGCGCCGTGCGGGGCAGGCGACCGGACCGGGCGCGCTGGGGGATCGTCTCGCTCACACCCCGCCAGCCTAGTCGGGCCGCACGAGGGCGCCGCGCGCACCATGGCGCGGACGCGCCGTGTCCACGGTGTGAACGCCCCGACCACGGGCTGGACCGGCCGGGAACAATGGAGGTCGGCACCGGCGTTGTCGCTGGTGCACCGAAGACCCGATCCGAAGGAGCCCACCGTGGTCGCGCCCCTCGTGGAACCCGCCGACGAGCTGACGATCGACGAGGTCCGTCGCTACAGCCGGCACCTCATCATCCCGGACGTCGGCATGACCGGTCAGAAGCGGCTCAAGAACGCCAAGGTCCTCGTGATCGGCGCGGGCGGCCTCGGCAGCCCCGCGCTGCTGTACCTCGCGGCGGCCGGCGTCGGGACGCTCGGCATCATCGACGACGACGTCGTCGACGAGTCGAACCTGCAGCGCCAGATCATCCACGGCCAGTCCGACATCGACCGGCCCAAGGCCGAGTCGGCCGCGGCCTCGGTCGCCGAGGTCAACCCGTACGTCACGACGATCGTGCACAACGAGCGGCTCGACAACGACAACGTGCTGGACATCTTCAGCCAGTACGACCTGATCCTCGACGGCACCGACAACTTCGCGACGCGCTACCTCGTCAACGACGCGGCCGTCATCCTCGGCAAGCCGTACGTCTGGGGCTCGATCTACCGCTTCGAGGGCCAGGTCTCGGTGTTCTGGGCGCAGGAAGGACCGCAGTACCGCGACCTCTACCCGGAGCCCCCGCCGCCGGGGATGGTCCCGTCGTGCGCCGAGGGCGGCGTGCTGGGCGTCCTGTGCGCCTCGATCGGCTCGATCATGGTCACCGAGGCGATCAAGCTCATCACCGGCATCGGCGACCCGCTCATCGGCCGGCTCATGACGTACGACGCGCTTGAGATGCGGTACGCGACCCTCAAGATCCGCAAGGATCCCGAGGGCGTGCTCCCGACCGAGCTGCTCGACGACTACGAGGCGTTCTGCGGCGCGATCAGCGACGAGGCCGCCGAGGCCGCCGCCGACTCGACGATCTCGGTCGCGACGCTCGACGGCTGGCTCAAGGAGCGCGCCGACGGCGGTCGCGACTTCGAGCTCGTCGACGTGCGCGAGCCCGGTGAGTACGAGATCAACCGGATCCCCGGCTCGGTGCTCATCCCCAAGGGCGAGTTCCTCAACGGCAGCGCGCTCGAGAAGCTGCCGAGCGACAAGCAGATCGTGCTGCACTGCAAGTCGGGCGTCCGCTCGGCCGAGGCGCTCGCGATCCTCAAGGGGGCGGGCTACTCCGACGCGGTCCACGTCGGCGGCGGCGTGGTCGCGTGGGTGAACCAGATCGACCCGAGCCAGCCCTCCTACTGAGTCCCACCGTCCGGCCCGGTCCCCGCTGGGCGTGACGTCCCGACCGCGACACGCCGGCGTGTCTGGTCAGGACGTCACGCCCAGCGAGAGGGTGGGGTCGTGGAGGACTTCACCGAGGACGTGCTCGCCTTCGTCGAGACCGTGCCGCGCGGCCGGGTCGTGACGTACGGCCTGGTGGCCGACGTGCTGGGCCGGGGCGGGCCGCGCCAGGTCGGACGCGTCATGGCGCTCGACGGTCCCGCCGTGCCGTGGTGGCGTGTGGTCCGCGCGAACGGGACGCTCCCGGCGCACCTCATGAGCGACGCCCAGGCGCGCTGGCGCACCGAGGGCACGCCCGTCGTCCGCGGCCGCGTCGACATGCCCCGCGCACTGTGGACGCCCGATGCCGAGCCGCCGGCCTGACTCTGACGCTGTCCCCACCCAAGGACCCTGAGCTTGTCGAAGGGTCGGCTCGAGTGACCCTTCGACAATCTCAGGGTCCGTCGGTGGGCCGGGCCCGTGGGTGGGGCCGGGCCACGGCGCGGCTCGCGCGAGCGTGTCGGCGGGGTCTGGTGTGATGAGGGCGTGCCTCCCGAGTACCGCCTGCGCCGTCCGGCCCAGCGCCCCGCCGACCCGCCGCGGCTCGACCCGTCGCAGCGCGCGGTCGTCGACCACGTGGCCGGGGCCGGCGGCCCGTTGCAGGTGCTCGCGGGGCCGGGCGCCGGCAAGACCACGACGCTCGTCGAGCTCGTCGTCGACCGGGTCGAGCACGGGCTCGACGCCGAGCGGGTGCTCGTCCTGACCTTCAGCCGCCAGGCCGCCCAGGAGGTCCGCACCCGCATCGCCCGTCGGCTCGGCCGCACCACCGCCACGACGCCGGCCATGACCTTCCACTCCTTCTGCTACGCCCTGCTGCGGGCCGAGCAGGACGCCGACAGCTTCACCGACCCGCTGCGCCTGCTCAGCGCACCGGAGCAGGACGCCGTCATCAGCGAGGTCCTCGCCGGAGCCGACCCGCAGCGCTGGCCCGTCGCCCTGCGGCCGGCCCTGCGCACGCGCGGTCTCGCGACCGAGCTGCAGCGGCTGCTCGCCGCGGCCCGTGCCCGCAACCTCGACGCGCTCGACCTCGTCGAGCTCGGCCGGTCCGCGGGCCGCGACGACTGGTCCGCGGCCGGCGACTTCTTCGACGAGCTGACGTCCGTCGCCGCGCTGGCCAACACGATCGACCACACCGACATGGTCTTCCAGGCGGTCCGGCTGCTCGACGACCCCGCGGTGCGGCAGCGCTGGCGCGACCGGCTCGGCCTCGTCGTGGTCGACGAGTACCAGGACACCGACCCGCTGCAGGTCGCGCTGCTGCAGGCGCTCGCCGGCGACGGTCGCGACCTCGTCGTCGTCGGCGACCCGTACCAGTCCATCTACGGCTTCCGCGGGGCCGACGTGCGCGGCATCCTCGACTTCCCCGAGCAGTTCCGCGACCGCGCGGGTGCGCCCGCGCCGCGGCTCACGCTCGCGCGCACCAACCGCTACGGGCCGGTCATCGCCGCGGCGGTCCGGTCGGTCGTCGAGAACCGGGGCGCGCTCGCGGCGGTCGACGGCGACGCGTTCGCGGCGCTGCGCACCCCGCAGTCGGTCGTCGACGACCCCGGCCGCGTCCGGGTCCGCACGTTCACGTCGGCGACCGCCGAGGCCGAGTCGATCGCCCTGCTGCTGCGCGAGCAGCACCTCCACCACGACCGGCCGTGGCGCGACATGGCGGTGCTCGTCCGGTCCGGCGCCCACCTGCACCGCCTGCAGCGCGCGCTGGCCGCCGCGGGCGTGCCGGTCGACGTCGCCGGCGACGAGGTGCCGCTCGTGCTCGAGCCCGCCGTGCGCACGCTCGTGGCGGCGCTGCACGCGGCCGACGCGCTGCACCGGGGCGAGACCCTCGACCCCGCCGCGGCCGAGGCCCTGCTCACCGGGCCGCTGGGCGGTCTCGACGCCGCCTCCATGCGGCGGCTCGGCCGGGTGCTGCGGCGGCACGACCACGAGACCCGCCCGCGGCCGTCGCGGGTCCTCGTCGCCGAGGCGCTCGGCGACGCGACGCTGCTGCGCAGCCTGCGCCAGGACGGACGTGAGGGCGAGGCCGTGCGCGCCGCCGAGGACGTCGCGCGCCTGCTCACGACCGCCGCGCGGCAGATCGACGACGGAGCCTCGGCCGAGGAGGTGCTCTGGACCCTGTGGGACGGCACCTCGTGGCCGCGTCGGCTGCGCGACGAGGCCGAGGGCGACGGGGAGGGCGCGGCGCGCGCCGACCACGACCTCGACGCCCTCTGCGCGCTGTTCGCCGAGGCCGCCCGCGCCGAGGAGCGGCAGGCGCGTCGTTCGGTCACCGAGGTGGTGGCCGCGCTCGAGGCCCAGCAGATCCCCGCCGACACGCTCGCGCAGGAGGCCGACGCCGGGCGCGCCGTCCGGCTCATGACGGCGCACCGCGCCAAGGGCCTGGAGTGGCCGCTCGTCGTCGTCGCGGGCGTGCAGGACGGGGAGTGGCCCGACGTCCGGCTGCGCAGCAGCCTGCTGCAGCCCGACCGGCTCGGCCCCGGCCAGGTGCTGCCCCCGCCGTCGCCCCGCGGCGCCCTGGCCGAGGAGCGCCGGCTGTTCTACGTCGCCTGCACCCGCGCGCGCTCCGAGCTGTGGGTCACGGCGGTCGAGGCGACGGCCGACGAGGGCGACCAGCCGTCGCGCTTCGTCACCGAGCTGCGCCGGCACGTCGCCGAGACCGAGCAGCGCGAGCCCGCCGGGCCCGAGGGACGACCGACCCGGTCGCTGTCCCTGCGCAGCGCCGTCGCGCGGCTGCGCCGCCTGGGCGAGGCCACCGACGATCCCGCCGTGCGGCAGCGCGCGGCCGCGCTGCTGGCCCGGGTCGCGGCCCACCCCGCCGGTCGGGCCGCGCACCCCGACCGCTGGTGGGGGCTGGCCGAGCGCACCGTCTCCGACGTCCCGCTGCGCGACCCCGCCGAGCCGCTGCGGCTGTCCGGCAGCCAGGTCTCGAGCATCGTCGACTGCCCGTTGCACTGGTTCCTCGACCACGAGGCGCGGGGCGGGCGGGGCACGACGCAGGCGCAGGGCTTCGGCTCGATCGTCCACGCCCTCGCCGCCGACGTCGTCGCCTCGGGCGTCGACCCGGACCCCGAGGAGCTCGCGGCCCACCTCGACGACGTCTGGGGACAGCTCGACTACGCGCCCTGGATCGGCCGTCGCGAGCGGGCCGCCGCGGTCGAGGCGATCGAGCGGTTCGTGGCCTGGCACCGGGCCAACCCGCGACGCGTGGTCGGGGCCGAGCACGACTTCGGCGTCGACCTCGAGGTCGACGGGCGTGCGGTCCACCTGAGCGGCTCGATGGACCGGGTCGAGATCGACGCCGAGGGCGGCGTCCACGTCGTCGACCTCAAGACCAGCAAGAACCCGCCGAGCGACCGCTCGCTCGCCGAGCACCCGCAGCTCGGGCTGTACCAGCTGGCCGTCCGGCACGGCGCGGTCCCGGACGAGACCGGGCCCCCGGCGGGCGCCGAGCTCGTGCAGCTGCGGACCGACGACAAGTCCGCGCCGGGCCACCCCAAGGTCCAGCCGCAGGACGGGCCCCGGCCGGACGAGCCGTTCTTCGCGCTCGAGCAGCTGCGCCGCAGCGTCCACGTCATCGTCGACGAGCAGCTCGTCGCCACCGCCAGCGACCAGGCCTGCGGCTGGTGCGCCTTCCACGCCGTCTGCCCCACGAAGGACGAGGGCGTCTCGATCCTCGGCCGGCCGGAGGACCACGCATGAGCACCTCGCCCGCACCGCGGCTGGTCCGCGACCCCGACCACCTGCGCGAGATCGTCGGCATCCCGTTCTCCGAGCCGCAGATGGCGGCGATCACGGCGGGTCTCGACGCCCCGAGCGCGATCATCGCGGGCGCCGGGTCGGGCAAGACCACGGTCATGGCGGCGCGGGTCGTGTGGCTCGTCGGGCACGTCGGCATCGCCCCGGAACGGATCCTCGGCCTGACCTTCACCACGAAGGCGGCCGCCGAGCTCGGCCAGCGCATCCGGGCCAACCTGGAGCTCCTCGGGGTCGACCTCGAGGGCCAGCCCACCGCGTCCACCTACCACGCCTTCGCCGGTCAGCTGATCGCCGAGCACGGCCTGCGGCTCGGCATCGAGCCCGACCTGCGCATCGTCACGGACGCGTCGCGCTTCCAGCGGATGGCTCGGGCGATCGAGACCCACGACGGCGACCTCGCCGAGGTCAGCACGCACGTGCCGAGCCTGGTCTCGACGGCGATGTCGCTCGACAGCCAGCTCTCCGAGCACCTCGTCACCGCCGAGCAGCTGCGGGCGTTCGAGGCCGAGGTGCTGCCGGCGGTGCTGGCCGAGCCCAAGCAGACCCTCGACGTCCAGAAGGCCGCCTCCGCGCAGCGGCGACGCGTCGAGATCAGCCACCTCGTCGACCGGTACCGCACCGCCAAGGCCGCCGACGGCGTCATGGACTTCTCCGACCAGATGGCCTGGGGCGCCGAGCTCGCGGCCGTGCCCGAGGTGGGGGCGGCGCTGCGCGAGCGATTCGACGTCGTGCTGCTCGACGAGTACCAGGACACCTCCGTCGCGCAGCGCGACCTGCTCCTCGCGCTGTTCGGCGGGCACCCCGTCACCGCCGTCGGCGACCCGGCGCAGGGCATCTACGGCTGGCGCGGTGCGGCGACCGGCAACCTCGAGAACTTCGTCGCGGAGTTCGCCGACCCGCAGGGCCCGCCCGGCCGGCAGTTCTCCCTCGTCGAGACGCGGCGCTGCGCCCCCGAGGTCATCGACGCCGCCAACGACCTGGCGGCGGACTTCTACGCGCGGTCCGAGGCGGTCCAGCCGCTCGTGTCCGCGGCGGGCGGCACCGGCGTCGTCGACGTCGGGCTGTACCCCACCGTGCAGGACGAGATCGACGCCGCCGTCGACGTGATCGTCGCCCAGCACGAGCAGGGGACGCCGTGGCGAGAGATCGCGGTCCTCACCCGGGTGCGGCGCGAGAACGGCGCGATCGTGCAGGCGCTGCGCGCCCGGCACGTCCCCTTCGAGATCGTCGGCCTGACCGGTCTGCTCGACCAGCCCGAGGTCGCCGACGTCGTCGCGCTGCTGTCCGTCGTCGAGGACGTCACGGCCAACCCGTCGCTGCTGCGGCTGCTGACCGGTCCGCGCTGGAACATCGGGCCGCGCGACCTCGCGCTGCTCGGCCGTCGCGC
This sequence comes from Aeromicrobium erythreum, assembly GCA_036946185.1. Lineage (GTDB taxonomy): Bacteria > Actinomycetota > Actinomycetes > Propionibacteriales > Nocardioidaceae > Aeromicrobium > Aeromicrobium erythreum_A. Next base: position 43,448 of record JAQIJP010000006.1, on the reverse strand, counting down.
GTCCCGTCTGGCCGGGCGGTCGGCGGGCCGCGACGACGACGCCACGCTCGCCGACGAGCTCACCCGAGCCGTCGAGGGCACCGACCCGACCGAGATCGTCTCCCTCGCCGACGCGCTCGAGGACCCGGGCGACCTCGGCTACTCTGCGGCGGCGCGCGAGCGGTTCGCCGACCTGGCCCGCGTCGTCGCCGGGGTGCGGGCGCACGTCGGCGACCCGCTGCTCGAGCTGGCGCGGCGCGCGGTGCGGGCGCTCGACCTCGACGTCGAGCTCGAGGCCTCCGAGGTCACCGGCGGCACCGACAACCTGGCGCTGTTCCTCGACGCCGTCGCCGCGTACGGCGAGTCCGACCGGTACGCCTCGCTGTCGGGCCTGATCGCGTACCTGCAGGCCGAGGACCTCTTCAACGAGGGGCTCGACGTCTCCACCCCGACCGAGGCCGACTCGGTCAAGCTGCTCACGATCCACAAGGCCAAGGGCCTGGAGTGGGACTGCGTCGTCGTGCCGCTCGTGGCCAAGGACGTCTTCCCGACCAAGAACGGCCGGCCCAACTGGGCCTCCTCCGTCGAGGCGCTGCCCTGGCCGCTGCGCGGCGACCGGGCCACGCTGCCCGAGCTCGCGGGCTGGAGCAACGCCGAGCAGAAGGCGTTCCGCGAGGAGCTGCGGGCCGAGTCGCGGCTCGAGGAGCTGCGGCTGGGCTACGTCGCCTACACGCGGGCCCGCACGCGCCTCGTCGTCACGGGGCACTGGTGGGGCCGCACCCAGCTGCGGCCGCGGGGCCCCTCGGACTTCCTGCTGCGCACCCGCGCCTGGCTCGACGCCCGCGGCGGCAGCCCCCTGGCGTGGGCGCCCGAGCCCGAGCCGGACGCCGTCAACCCGCTCGTGGCCGAGGTCGACGGCGTGCCGTGGCCCCAGCCGGTGCCCGTCGTCCCGGGTCGTCGCGAGCTCGCCGACGCGGTGCACGCGGAGCTGGCGGCGCCGACGCTGCCGGTCGTCGCCGACGGGCCCGGCGACGAGCTCGACCAGATCGCCCGCGACGTCGACCTGCTGCTGCTCGAGGCCGACGCCGCGGCGGCCACCCACCGCGAGGTCGACCTGCCCGGCACCGTGTCGGCCACGGCCGTGCTGGCGCTCACCGGCGACGAGCAGGACTTCGCCCGGGCGCTGGCCCGCCCGATGCCCCGTCGTCCGTCGTCCGCGGCCCGGTTCGGCACGCGCTTCCACGCCTGGGTCGAGGCCCACTTCGGTCAGCAGCCCCTGCTCGACCCGGCCGAGCTGCCCGGCCGTGGCGATGCCGACCTCGGCTCCGACGCCGAGCTCGACGAGGTCGTCCGGCTCTTCCGCGAGGGGCCCTACGCCGACGCCACCCCGCACCGGATCGAGGCGCCGTTCTCGGTCGTGCTCGCCGGCCAGCAGGTCGTCGGCCGGATCGACGCGGTGTTCGCCGAGGGCTCGGGCGACGAGGTCCGCTACGAGGTCGTCGACTGGAAGACGAACCGCACGGCCGACGCCGACCCGCTCCAGCTCGCGCTGTACCGCGTCGCGTGGGCCGAGCTCGCCGGCGTGCCGGTCGACCGGGTCACTGGTGCCTTCTACTACGTCCGGCTCGGCGAGGTGCGGCGCTACGGTGCCGACGACCTGCCCGACCGGGCGGCGCTCGAGCAGCTCGTGGCGGGCCGCTCTACGGTGGAGCGGTGAGCCAGGACCGCGCCCCGTTCGCCTTCGACCGCGCCCGTCACGACCGCGCCGGCCACCTGCGGGCCGACGACGCCTGGGACGGTCCGGATGTCCGGGTGCTGGTGCTCGGCGGTGAGCACGTCGCCACCGAGCCCGGCGAGGCCGAGGGCAGCCCGCCCCGGCTGCGGTGGCTGGACCGCGCCGACGCTCCCGAGGGCACGTGGTTGTTCCTGGGGGAGGCCGAGGGGACCCGGCACGCCGCGGTCCTGGTCGACCGCGTGCCGGCCGAGCTGCAGCCGGTGAGCGTGCGGATGCTCGCGCCGGTCCTCGGCCCGCTCGACCTGTCGCTCGCGGTCCACGCCGTGGGCATGAGCCGCTGGCTCGACGCCACGCCGTTCTGCCCGCGCTGCGGCACCGCGACCGAGGTGCGCGAGGCCGGTCACCTGCGGGTCTGCCCAGGCTGCGGCACGCACCACTTCCCGCGCACCGACCCGGCCGTCATCATGCTCGTCACCGACGACCAGGACCGGGCGCTGCTCGGCCACCAGGCCGCGTGGCCCGAGGGCCGCTGGTCGACCCTCGCCGGCTTCGTCGAGCCGGGGGAGTCCCTCGAGGACGCGGTTCGTCGCGAGGTCGCCGAGGAGACCGGCGTCGTCGTCGGCGACGTCACGTACGCCGGCAGCCAGCCCTGGCCGTTCCCCGCCAGCCTCATGGTCGGCTTCCATGCGACCGCCCTGGAGACCGCGATCGAGGTCGACCAGAAGGAGATCGCCGCCGCCCGCTGGGTGACGCGGGAGGAGCTGAAGGCCGAGGGCGAGGCCGGCACGCTGCTGCTCCCGCCCGCCGGGGTGTCGATCTCGAGCTGGCTCGTGGAGACCTGGTACCGCGGGCCCTTGCCGGGGGCCTGGTTCTAGCCGCTCCAGTCGTGGATTCGACCGGCAAGGGCCGGAGCGCTCGTTCCTCGCGCTCCCCGGCGCTTCGCGCCGGCCCGCTCGGCTCGCTGCCGCTCGCCGCATGGTCGCGTGAGCCCGTGCCGGGGGCCTGGTTCTAGCCGCTCCAGTCGTGGATTCGACCGGCAGGGGCCGGAGCGCTCGTTCCTCGCGCTCCTCGGCGCTTCGCGCCGGCCCGCTCGGCTCGCTGCCGCTCGCCGCATGCCGGCGCCTGGTTAGCGTCGCAACGCGACATGATGCATTGACGTCGGGGCAGCCCCGATGCATCGGACCGCCTCGCCGGGACGCGAGATGATGCGTTGAGGTCGTGGTGGCCGCCCGGATGCCTCATCTCGCGTCGCCGGCCGACCAGGAATGATGCATCAGGCCGCTCACGCCGCCCGGATGCCTCATCTCGCGTCGCCGGCCGACCAGGAATGATGCATCAGGCCGCTCACGCCACCCGGATGCATCATCTCGCGTCGTCGGCCGGGCCGCGGGTGGTGCCGGCCGGCGACGCGTCAGGAGGCGAGCTGGGCCTTGACCTGGGCGACGGAGGGGTTCGTCAGCGCGGTGCCGTCGGCGAACACGAGGGTCGGGACGGTCTGGTTGCCGTTGTTCGCCTGCTCCACGATCTTCGCGGCCTCGGGCTCCTGCTCGATGTCGACCTCGTCGAACGTGATCCCCTCGCGCTGCAGCTGCGACTTGAGCCGGTGGCAGTAGCCGCACCAGGGGGTGGAGTAGAGGGTGAACGTGGCGGTCATGATGTCTCCTTCGACGTCTACTGTGGAAGAACGCGGCCCGGCCCGCCGAGATTCCCGCCCCATCCTGCCCGAGAGGATCGTCCGTGCCCGACCCCGAGGACCTGCTGAGCGCCCTGGACCCCGAGCAGCGGGCGGTCGCGACGGCGTTGCAGGGCCCGGTCAGCGTGGTCGCGGGTGCCGGCACCGGCAAGACGCGCGCCATCACGCACCGCATCGCCTACGGCGTCGCCACCGGCCTGTACGAGCCCACCGAGGTCCTCGCCGTCACCTTCACGACGCGCGCGGCCGGCGAGATGCGCGGGCGGCTCGCCCGGCTCGGCGCCGGTGCCGTGCAGGCCCGCACCTTCCACTCCGCCGCCCTGCGCCAGGCCCGCTACTTCTGGCCGCACGTGTACGGCACCGAGTTCCCCGACATCGTCCAGTCCAAGCTCGGCCTCGTCGGCCCCGCCGCCCGACGCCTCGGCCTCAGCACCGACATCGCCCTGCTGCGCGACCTCTCCGCCGAGATCGAGTGGGCCAAGGTCAGCAACGTCCTGCCCCAGGACTACGCGGCGACCGCCCGGCGCCGCGGCCGCGAGGTCGCCGACGTCGACCCCGCCACGGTCGGCAACCTGCTCGCCGCCTACGAGGAGCTCAAGCGCGAGCGGCACGTCATCGACATGGAGGACATCCTCCTCGTGACGGCCGCCATCCTCGCCGACGACGAGCGGGTCGCCGCCCAGGTCCGGCGGCAGTACCGCTGGTTCGTCGTCGACGAGTTCCAGGACGTCAACCCGCTGCAGTCGATGCTGCTCGACCTGTGGCTCGGCGGCCGCGAGGACGTGTGCGTCGTCGGCGACCCGCGCCAGACCATCTACTCCTTCGCGGGTGCGTCGCCGGGCCTCCTGACCGGGTTCACCGAGCGCTACCCGTCGGCGCAGCGGCTGCAGCTCGTGCGCAACTACCGCTCGACGCCGCAGGTCGTCGCCGTGGCCAACGCCGTGTTCCCGCGCGGCGCCGAGCCGGGCGTGCGACTCGAGTCGCAGCAGGCCGCCGGCGAGCCGGTGCGCTACCAGGGTCACCGCGACGAGCCGGCCGAGGCCGCGGCGGTCGCCGACGAGATCGTCCGGCGTCACCGCGACGGCGTGCCCTACCGCGAGATGGCGATCCTGTACCGCGTCAACGCGCAGTCGGAGTCGTTCGAGGAGGCGCTCGGCGAGCGGGGGGTCCCGTTCTCGTTGCGGGGCGCCGAAGGCTTCTTCCAGCGCGCCGAGGTCCGTCAGGCCGTCACGCTGCTGCGCGGCGCGGCCCAGGCGTCCGAGGGCCAGGTGCAGTCGCTGCCCGACGAGGTCCGCGCCGTGCTCGCCACGATCGACTACACCGACACCGCGCCGTCCGGGTCGGGGGAGCGGCGCAACCGCTGGGAGTCGCTGCACGCGATCGTCTCGATGGCCGCCGACCTCGCCCAGGACGACCCGACCGCGGGCGTCGCGACCCTCGTCGCCGACCTCGACCGCCGTGCCCAGGTCGCCCACGCGCCGGCGGGCGACGGCGTCACCCTGTCGACGATGCACGCGGCCAAGGGCCTGGAGTGGGACGTCGTGTTCTGCGCCGGCATGCACGAGGGCACGATGCCGTCGCCGCACGCCAAGACCCCCGTCGCGGTCGACGAGGAGCGCCGGCTCTTCTACGTCGGCCTCACGCGCGCGCGGCACGTCCTGACCGTCTCCTGGTCCGCGGCGCGCAAGCAGGGCGGGCGCGGCAACCGCCGACCCACCCGGTTCCTCGACCCGCTGCTGCCGGCCGACCACGAGTCGCGCCGCACCGGCCAGCCGAAGCCGCGCCGCAAGACGTCCGCCGTCCTCGACGAGCTCGAGCCCGGCGACCGCGCGCTGTTCGAGCGGCTCAAGGAGTGGCGCACCGAGCAGGCCGGCGAGGCCAAGGTGCCGGCCTACGTGATCTTCACCGACGCGACCCTGCTCGGCATCGTCCAGGCCCGACCCGGCGACGCCCACGACCTCGTCGGCATCCCCGGCATCGGGGCCACCAAGCGCGAGCGCTTCGGCGACGACGTGCTGCGGATCGTCGCGGAGGCCTAGGCCTCGTCGACGAAGCCCGGCAGGCTCGTCTCGAGGATCTCGCGGACCGGGACGGTCGCGCCGAGCTGGCTGAGCACGCCGATCGTGCCCATCCAGACCCGGTGGATCAGCAGGTACTGCGGCGGCAGGTTGATCCGCAGCGACGTGCTCATGCCCTCGACCCCGGGCGAGCTGAGTCGCATCGCCTGCGCCCGCAGCCACTCGCGGTCGAAGGTGAACGTGTCCTGGGTCGCCGGCTCCAGGAACGGCGCGATGTAGGCCGCGAGCACGTCCGGCGGCAGGTCGACCCCGGGGCGCAGGAAGCCCTCCGCGCGCAGTCCCGCGCTGACGGCCTCGGCATCACCGTCGATGGCGACGCGCAGCAGCCTGCCCACGGCGGGCGGCATCCCGTCGGGCAGCCGGGCGACCGCGCCGTAGTCGACGACGCCGAGCCGTCCCTCGGGCAGGATCCGGAAGTTGCCGGGGTGCGGGTCCGCGTGCAGCAGCCCGATCCTCTCGGGCCCGGACAGCAGGAACTGCGCGAAGAGCGTGCCGTAGTGGTCGCGTTCCTCGGTGGTGCCGTCGGCGATGATCCCGGCGAGCGACCGCTCGCTCGCCATCCACTCCGACACGAGCGCCCGCTCGGTCGCGTGCACGACCTCCGGCACCTCGATGTCCGGGTCGTCGCGGTACTCCGCGGCGAACGCGGCCTGTGCCTCGGCCTCGAGCCGGTAGTCGAGCTCCTCGGCGACGCGCTCCTGGAGCTCGCGCACCAGTGGCTTGACGTCGAGCCCGGGCACGAGGACGCCGAAGAGGCGGCTGAGCCGGGCGATCTGGCGCAGGTCGGACTGCAGGGCCTTGGCGGCGCCGGGGTACTGGACCTTGACGGCGACGTCGCGACCGTCGTGCCACGTGCCGCGGTGGACCTGGCCGATGGAGGCGGCCGCCGTGGGCTTGTCCTCGATCGTCACCTGCTCGGCCCAGTCCGGTCCGAGCTCGGCGGCGAGCTGGCGGTGCACGACGGACGGGGGCATCGGCGGGGCGGCGTCCTGGAGCTTGACCAGGGTGTCGCGGTAGGGACCGATGACCTCGTCGGGCAGGGCCGCCTCGAAGACGCTCATCGCCTGCCCGAACTTCATCGCGCCGCCCTTGAGCTGGCCCAGGACGCTGAAGATCTGGTCGGCCGTGCGGCGCTGGACCTCGGTCAGGACGAGGTCGGCCGGAGCGCCGCCGAGCCGTCGACCGACCCCGAGGGCGGTGCGACCGGCGAAGCCCACGGGCAGGGCGGCCAGGCGGGCGCCGCGGGCCAGTGCGGACCCGGGGACGGAGCGTCGCTCGCGGGGTGCGTCGGGATCGGCCACCCGTTCAGGATAGGTCAGTCAGCCGGCGCGGCCAGCCCACAGCAGGGCGCAGGCGCAGCGCGGGTGGGGGAGCGCGCGCTCGGCCCGCACGGCGGTGACCTCGGGCCCGACGAGCCGCACCAGCGCGCCGTCGGCGTCCGGGTCGCCGGCCGCCGGTGCGGCGACGAGCGCGACGACGTGACCCGACACGACGGGCAGCAGGCCGGGCGGCCAGCGCGGCGCCGTGGCCGGGCTGGTGCTGTGCTCCAGCTGGGTCAGGACGGCCGGCCAGGCCGGGTCCCAGGCGGCGCGCTCGTGGTCGAGGCAGCCCAGGCACGGCGACGTCCCGTGGCGCAGGGTCGGGCCGATCCGGACGACCCGGCCGAGGACCGCCACCGGCAGCACGGCCCGGTGCTGGACGGCCGCGAGCTCGAGGGCCGAGCGGGGCGGCTCGTCGGTGCTGACGGCGACCAGGACCGCGTCCGGCCCCTCGCCGTCGCGCCAGCCGGCGGCCGTGCCGGCCGCCTCGATGGTGTGCGCGAGCCCGCGCGCGCCCCGGTCGAGCGCGCGGACGAGGACGGTCGGCCGGGCGGGTCCGGGGGCCGACGGCTCGAGGGCGCCGACAGCGCACAGCTCGCGGACGACGCCCGGGACGTCCGTCAGCTCGGGGGCGGCCCGGCCGGCGAGCGCGGTGAGGGTCTCGACGTCGCGCACGCCGTCGACGAGGCGCAGCAGCGTCCGCAGGCCCGGCCGGTCGCGCACGACGACGCCCGGACGGGTGCCCACCTGCAGGTGGGCCGGGTCGCGACGCACGACGCGCGTCGCGGGCGGGAGCGTGGGACGCAGGGCCATGCGGCCACTGTGCTCGGACGGCCGCGGGCTGACGAGCCCCGCGTCCACACCCCGCCGGTCAGGCCTTGCCGAGGATCCGGTTCAGCTTCGTCCCGCACTCGGGGCACGTGCCCTTGGCCATCTTGGTGCCCTTGTCGCTGACCTGGACCTCGCCGGTGGCCTCGCGCTTGTCCTTGCACTTCACGCAGTAGAACTCGCCGCTCCACGTCTCGGTCATGTCGCCTCCTGGGTCGTGTGACGCCGATCACGCCGGCGCCCGTGCGGCGAGCGTACGCCTCCGGGCGCGGCGGGGCGAGATCCCGGGGGCGTGTCGAGCCCGTGGTTCCGGGCAGAAGCAGGGGCTCCCGACCGGGCCTGCCTTCCCCTGCGGACCACGGCCGGGAGCCCCGGCTGACGACACCGTAGGGGTCGGTGCCGACACCGTCAACCGATTTGCCCGAACTGTTGTCCACGCCTGTGGACAACACTGGGGACAAGGTGTGCGCATCGCCGCGTGTCGGTGTGGACAGCAGGTGGACAGCGGGTGGACGGCCGTGCGGTGGCCCGGCCGCTCGGCCCGCTGACCAGCGGCGGGACCGGCTCGCGCTGTGGACACGAGGTCGCGGCGTGGTCCGGATGTCGGAGCGGGCCCGTACGGTGGTCGTCGTGTCCGAGGTCGAGATCCGCCGCAGCGCCCGACGCCGTCGCACCGTCGAGGCGTACCGCGAGGGCGACCGCACGATCGTGCTCCTGCCGGCGCACCTGAGTCCCGAGCAGGAGCAGGCGCAGGTCGCGAGCCTCCTGGCCAAGCTCGAGCGCCGGGACCGTCGCCGACGGCCGTCCGACACCGAGCTGCTGGAGCGGGCACGGGTGCTCTCCGACCGTTGGCTCGACGGCAGGGCGGTGCCCACGTCGGTGCGCTGGGTCGACAACCAGACCACGCGCTGGGGCTCGTGCACGCCGGCCGACGGCTCGATCCGGATCTCCGACCGGGTCAAGGGCATGCCCACCGAGGTCGTCGACTACGTCCTGCTGCACGAGCTCGCGCACCTCGTCGAGGCCAACCACGGGCCTCGGTTCTGGGCGCTGCTCGAGCCCTACCCGCACCTGGCTAGGGCGCGGGGGTTCCTCGACGGCGTGAGCTGGCAGCAGCGATGAGCGCGCGCACCTCGTCGTCGGTGGGCTCGGGCGGGTCGTCCAGGGCGAACCAGCCGACGGCGTCGCTCTCGTCGCTGGCCTGAGGCACGGCCCCGGCCTCGGCCACCGCGACGAACTGGACGTCGAGGTGGTGCGCCGCGGACCCGCCGCAGAACGGCACGGCGTGCCGGCTCAAGCGCACCGGCACCGGGTCGATCGTGAGGCCCTCGAGACCGGTCTCCTCCCGGGCCTCGCGCAGCGCCGCGCTGGCCACGGTTGCGTCGTCCCGCTCCAGGTGCCCACCGGCCTGCAGCCACAGCCCCGCCTTGGCGTGCAGCACGAGGCAGGCCCGCTCGGCCGCCGGGTCGACGACGAGTGCGCTGGCGGTCAGGTGGTCGGGACGGCACGAGCGCCAGACGCCGTCGTCGTGCGAGGTCAGGTGCTCGACGAACTCCCGACGCCACGTCTCCTGCCCGGCGTCGGGCGCCGTCCACGCCCGCAGCAGCGTGAGCGCGTCGTGGTGCAGCGTCACAGGTGGAAGCCGATGGGGCCGTTGCCCGGGCCGCTCGGCCCGTCCGAGTCGGGCCCGGAGGGGCCGCCCTGCTCGTCGTCCGGGCCGTCCTGACCGTCGTCGCCGTCGAGCAGGCGGTCGAGCTCGGCGTCGACGGCGTCGCGCGCGCGGCCCTCGCCGGTGGCGAAGCCCAGCGGGTCGTCGAGGTCCTCGGCGGTCGGCATCAGGTCCGGGTGGCTCCACACGGCGTCCCGGGCGTCGGGGCCCTGGCGGTCGCGCAGCGCGGCCCACAGGCTCGCGGCGTCGCGCAGCCGGCGCGGACGCAGCTCGAGGCCGACGAGCGACGCGAAGGTCTGCTCGGCCGGCCCGCCCGTCGCGCGGCGACGGCGGACGGCCTCGGCCAGCGCGGGTGCGGCCGGCATGGTCTCCCGCGTGGCCTGGTCGACGACCTCGTCGACCCAGCCCTCGACGAACGCGAGCAGCGTCTCGAGCCGGTGCAGGGCCTGTCGCTGCTCCGGGGTCGGCTCGGGCTCGAACATCCCGCCCTGCATCGCCTCGGCGACGGCCTCGGGGTCGGTCGGGTCGAGACCCTGCAGCTGGGACTCCATGGCGCTCAGGTCGATGCGGGTGTTGCGGCCGAACTCCTCGATCGCGCCGATGATGGCGGGCCGCAGCCAGCCGGCGTGGGCGTAGAGGCGCTGGTGGGCGGCCTCGCGCAGGGCGACGTGCAGCAGGACGTCGGCCTCGCGCTGCTCCAGGCCCTCGCCGTAGGCGGCCACGTTCGCCGGCAGGAGGGCGGCGTGGCCGGTCGCGGCGAGCGGCAGGCCGACGTCGGTGCCGGACAGGACCTCGAGCGACAGTGCCGACAGGGCCTGGCCGATCTGCTGGGCGAACATCGCGCCGCCGGCCTGCTTGAGGATGCCGAGCAGTGGCCCGGCCATCGCCTTGGCCTCCTGCGGGAGGGCGTCGCTCATCGCCTCGACGACGTGCTCGGCGATCGGCTCGATGAGCTGCTGCCAGGTGGCGCTGGTCTGCTCGATCCACTCGGCGCGGCTCCACGCCGACGTCTTGGTGACCGCCCGCGGCAGGCTCGTCGCGCGGTCGAGCCAGGTGTCGGCCAGGCGGATCGCGTCGTCGACGGCGTTGACCTGGCCCGAGTGCGGGCTGGGGTCCTCGCCCTGCGCGGCCAGCGCGTGCCGGGCGACGTCCTTGACCACGTCGAAGTCGACGGCGCCGTCGTGCTGCGACGAGAACATCCGCTGCATCTGGCCGAACAGCGCCCCGAGGTCGGGGGCCTGACCGCCCGGTCCGCCCATCGCCGAGAAGATCTGCTCCATGGGCGTGCCGGCGAACGGGTTGGGCTCGCGTCCGGGCTCGTCGTCGTCGGCCGGTCGGTCGCGGGGGTCGTCGTCAGGCATGCCGCCAGCGTACCGACGCGCGCCACGCCGGGGCGTGCGTCGCGGCGCCACCGTCGCCGCCGTTGCCGCAGGTGCCTAGGCTGAGCCTCGTGGACGAGCGACAGGCCCCGGACCCGGCGGCGCAGCTGAGCCGGCGCTACGGGACCCTCGTGGCCGCGGGCCTCACGCTCGTCGCCCTCGTGAGCGTCGCGTTCATCCTGCCCGTGCCGTACGTGACGATGCGGCCGGGACCGGTCTTCAACACGCTCGGCGACTTCGAGGGCAAGCCGATGTTCACCTTCGGCAAGGACGCCCGCACCTATCCCACGGAGGGCGCGCTGGACTTCACGACGGTCTCGGTGACGCGGGCCGACACCCGGGTCACGCTCGTCGACGTGCTGAAGGCGTACCTCGTCGAGGACGACGTCGCCGTCGTGCCGCACGACATCGTCTACCCCGACGACCAGAGCGAGAAGGACTCCGCCGCGGTCGGTCAGGCCCAGCTCACGAGCTCCAAGGACTCCTCGCGGGTCGCCGCGCTGCGCGCGGCCGGCTACCGGGTCCCCGAGCAGGCGGCCGTCGCCGCCGTCACGAAGGGCGCGCCGGCCGACGGGCGGCTTCAGCTCGGCGACCGGATCACGTCGGTCGACGGCCGCGACACCACGACCGCCGCGAGCGTCGTCAAGCTCGTCAGCGGCACGAAGCCCGGCCAGGTCGTCCGGATCGGCTACGAGCGGCGCGGGCGCACCGGGGTCGCCTCGATCCGCACGCGCGCCGACGCGCGCGACCCGAAGGTCGCCCGGGTCGGGGTCTCGCTGCGGTCCCAGTACGCGTTCCCCGTCAAGATCAGCAACAACGTCGGCGACCAGGTCGGTGGCCCGAGCGCAGGCATGATGTTCGCCCTGGCCATCTACGACCGGCTCACCCCGGGACCGCTGACCGGCGGCCTCCAGGTCGCGGGCACCGGCGAGATCGCCGCCGACGGCACGGTCGGCCCGATCGGCGGCATCCGGCAGAAGCTCGCCGGCGCGGCCGCGGCCGACGCCCAGGTGTTCCTCGCACCCGCCGCCAACTGCGGCGAGGTCCGGGCAGCCGACCGGCACGGCATGCGGGTCGTCAAGGTGTCGACGTTGAAGGACGCGATCCGCGACCTGCGCGCCCTGGCGAAGGACCCGAAGGCCTCGGTGCCGACGTGCTGACCGACGGGACCGCGGAGGCGGAGCCGCTGCCCAGCACCCCGCTGCGCCGGGTCGCGCTCGAGGTCGAGCAGCACGTCGCCGCCGACGGCTGGGACCAGGCACCGCGGCTCTTCGCGCTCGTGCCGACGCGCGTGCTCGCCGAGCGCGAGCCGTCGCTCGCGGCCCAGCTCGCGATCGCGCTGCGCGACGACCCCGACGGGCTGACCCCCGTCGAGCAGGACGAGCTGCCGGACGCGCCGACCTTCGAGGAGGGCCTGCTCGGCATCGAGTGGCCCCCCGTCGTGGCCGGCTGCGCGGTCGTGGTCGAGCGGGTCATGCTGCCGCCGGAGGCCGAGGGCGACCTGCCGGACGACCCCGAGGAGCTCGCGAGGGTCGTCGCCGACCACCCGCAGCGTCAGGACGTGCGGCTCGTCGCCGCCGTCACGCGCGACGGCGAGCGGCACAGCATGGTGCGGGGTCGATCGGCCACCGCCGAGCTGCTGGAGGGACCCGACCTGGTGCCCGGGCTCGTCGAGCAGCTCCTTCGCACGGTGACGTAGGGTTCAGGCACATCCCCACCGGAGCACAGGAGTCCCGTGAGCGACATCTTCGGAACCCCGAGGCCGCAGCAGCCCCCGAGCGGACGAGGCGGTGTGGACCGGCGCCGACGGGTGCTCGTCCCGACGCTCGTGACCCTGGCGGTCCTCCTGTTCCTCGGCTCGATCTTCACGAGCGTCTGGACCGACCGGCTCTGGTTCAAGTCCGTCGACTACTCGGGCGTCTTCACGACGATGGTCCTCACCCGGGTCGGGCTCTTCGTCGCGCTCGGCCTGGCGTTCGCGCTGCTCGTCGGCGTGAACGTGTACCTGGCCCACCGGTTCCGGCCGGCGAACCCGCCGAGCCGGCGTGACGACCCCGCCTTCCGCTACCGGACCGCCCTCGACCCCGTCCGCAAGCCGGCGCTGATCGTCCTGACGCTGGTCGTCGCGGCGTTCGCCGGATCGGTCGCGCAGAGCCGCTGGGACACCTTCCAGCTGTGGCGGCACGGCACGTCGTTCGGCGTCAAGGACCCGCAGTTCGGCAAGGACCAGGGCTTCTACGTCTTCGACTACCCGTGGCTGCGATTCGTGTCGTCGTTCTCCTTCTCGGCGATCGTCGTCACGGTCCTCGTCACGCTGTTCGTGCTGTACGTCTACGGCGGCATCCGTCTCGCGGGCCGCGGCCCGACGTTCACGCGCGCCGCGCAGGTGCAGCTGTCGCTGCTCGTCGGCGTCGGGGTGCTGCTGCGGGCCTTCGGCTACTGGCTCGACCGCTACGGCTACGTCATCAAGTCGTCCGGCGTCGTGCACGGAGCCACGTTCACCGACGTCAACGCGCGGATCCCGGCCCGGAACATCCTCATCGCGGTCGCGATCGTGTGCGCCCTGCTGTTCTTCGCGACGGTGTTCCTGAAGTCGTGGGTCCTGCCCGGCATCGGCCTGGGCCTCATGCTCGTCACGTCCGTCCTGCTCGGCGGCATCTGGCCGTACGTCATGCAGTCGTTCCAGGTCCGGCCGTCGGAGCCGGACAAGGAGGCGCCGTACATCAGTCGCAACATCGAGGCGACGAGACAGGCGTACGGGGTCGAGGACGCCGAGGTCCGGCAGTACAGCGCGCAGACGTCGCTGACGCCGCGCGAGCTGAACGAGTCGGCCGAGGACCGCGTCAGCAGCCGCCTGCTCGACCCGACCCTCATCTCCGAGGCGTTCCAGCAGCTGCAGCAGGTGCGCGGCTACTACACCGTCCAGCGCACGCTCGACGTCGACCGGTACCGGCTCGGCGAGGACAAGCAGCCGCAGGACGTCATCATCGCGGCGCGCGAGGTCAACCTGAACGGCCTGCAGGCCAACCAGCGCAACTGGGCGAACGACCACACCGTCTACACCCACGGCTACGGCGTCATCGCGGCGCGAGGCAACCAGCGCGGCCCGCAGGGCGAGCCCGTCTGGGTCGAGAAGGACATCCCGCCGGTCGGCGACATCCCGACCAAGGTGCCGCCGCGCATCTACTTCGGCGAGAACACGCCGTCCTACTCGATCGTCGGCCGGCCCAAGGGTGCCGACCCGATCGAGGTCGACATCCCGCGCGGCGGCGCGTCCGCCAAGGACGACGACGACGCCGAGAACGCGACCCAGAACACCTACGACGGCAAGGGCGGCGTCCCGGTCGGCAGCGCGTTCAACAAGCTCCTGTACGCGTTCAAGTTCGCCGACGCCAACATCTTCCTGTCGAGCCGGGTCAACGAGAACTCCAAGATCCTCTACGACCGCAACCCGCGGGACCGGGTCAAGAAGGTCGCCCCGTGGCTCACGCCCGACGGCGACGTCTACCCGGCGGTCGTCGACGGTCGGGTCGTCTGGATCGTCGACGGCTACACGACGAGCAACTCCTACGCGTACTCCGAGCACCGCTCCCTGCGCGAGGCGACCGACGACACCCTGACCCAGGGTCGGGCGCAGGCCGCGCTGCCGACCGACCAGGTCAACTACATGCGCAACTCGGTCAAGGCCGTGGTCGACGCCTACGACGGCACCGTGAAGCTCTACCAGTGGGACACCAAGGACCCGGTCCTGAAGGCCTGGATGAAGGTGTTCCCGGGCGTCGTCGAGAAGAAGGCGGCGATCAGCGAGGACCTGAAGGCGCACCTGCGCTACCCGGTCGACCTGTTCAAGGTGCAGCGCGACGTGCTCAGTCGCTACCACGTCACGGACGCCAAGACGTTCTACGACGGCGGCGAGCGCTGGAAGATCCCGGAGGACCCCGCGGGCAGCCGCGACTCCCTTCAGCCGCCGTACTACCTGACGCTGACGCGGCCGGGCCAGACGGCGCCGAAGTTCTCGCTCACGACGACCTACCTGCCGAACGGGCGCGACAACCTCGCGGCCTTCATGTCGGTGAACTCCGAGGCGTCCGACGCGAACTTCGGCAAGCTGCAGATCCTCCAGCTGCCGAGCAACACGCAGGTCTCCGGCCCGAGCCAGATCGCGAACGACTTCCAGACCGACAAGGGCGTCACGCAGGCGCTGCTGCAGTTCGAGCAGAGCCGGCAGGCCAAGATCCTGCGCGGCAACCTGCTCACGCTGCCGGTCGGCGACGGGCTGCTGTACGTGCAGCCGGTCTACATCCAGCGGTCGTCGGCGTCCGGCTCGTACCCCGTGCTGCAGTTCGTCGCGGCGACGTTCGGCGAGGAGGTCGGCTTCGGCCAGACCCTCGACGAGGCGCTGCGGGTCGCGCTCGGCCTCGAGGAGGGCACGATCACGCCGGACGACGAGGAGGCGACCGCCGACGGCGACTCCGGCTCCTCGGGCTCATCGGGGTCCAAGACCCCGGCGCAGTACCTCGAGGACGCCTCCAAGCGGTACAGCGAGGCCCAGCGGGCCCTGCGTGACGGCGACCTGTCGCTCTACCAGCAGAAGATCGCGGCGATGAACCGCGCGGTCGAGAACGCCCAGAAGGCGCTGGAGTAGGTCGCGCCACGACGAAGGGCCCCGGGTTCGCCCGGGGCCCTTCGTCGTCCGTCGTGCCTACGTCGCCAGGAAGTCGAGCACCACGCGGTTGAACTCATCGGCGTGGCTCACGTTGAAGCCGTGCGGACCATCCTTGACGACGTGCAGCTCGGCGTCGGAGACGGACGCCGCGGTGCGCTCGCCCGAGACCTCGATCGGCACGATCGCGTCGGCGTCGCCATGGATGACGAGCACGGGCACGTCGATCCGCTCGAGGTCGGCGCGGAAGTCGGTGCGACCGAACGCGTCGATGCAGCCGAGCAGGGCCTCCTGGTCGGCCGGCTCGGCGAGGCGCAGGGCCTCCTGACGCTGGTCCTCGGTGACCTTGAGCTCGCCGTTCGCCGAGAAGAAGTCCTTCGTGAAGCCGTCGAGGAAGCCCTCGCGGTCCTCGGCGGCGCCGGCCTTCATGCCCTCGACGTCCTCGTCGGCGAGCCCGCCGTCCGGGTTGTCGTCGGTCTTGAGCAGGTACGGCGGGACGGCACCGGCGAACACGGCCGAGCGGATCCGCTGCGAGCCGCGGGTCCCGAGGTAGCGGGCGATCTCGCCGCCGCCCATGGAGAAGCCCACGAGCGTCGCGTCGGTCACGTCGAGGTGGTCGAGCAGGCCGGCCAGGTCCTCGGCGAACGTGTCGTAGTCGTAGGACGGCTCCTTTCCGGAGGCGCCGAAGCCGCGGCGGTCGTACGTGATGACGCGGTGGCCGGCCTCGGTGAAGGCGGGGACCTGCTCGGACCAGGACGCGCCGGACAGGGGCCAGCCGTGGATGAGGACGACCGGGCGGCCGTCGCCGCCCGAGTCCGTGTAGCTGAGGGTGATGCCGTTGCTCTCGGTCGTGGGCACGACGACTCCTTCGTCGGTCGGGGAGGGTACGGGCTCGACGCTACCGATGAAAAGGTTGTGCGCAACTTTCCGGCGGGCGCGGGTCGCTCAGGAGGCGCCGGCGATGCGCAGCCCGCCCGCGGTCTGCTCGAGGCGCAGGGTGACGCGCTCGGTGCGGCGGTCCTCCCCGTCGTCGGAGTCGTAGAGGTACGTGTAGACGTAGGTGACCGTCATCTGCTCGGGGTCGGCCGAGACGCTCGTGACGACCGGGTCCTTCACTCCGTCCCAGAAGGCCTTGTAGCCGTCCAGCCCGCCGCTCTGGCCCTGGTAGGCCGGCGTCAGGAGGGCGAACCCGTCCTCCGGGTCGTCCGCGGCGGTGGAGACGTAGTCCCGGGCGAACGACTCGAGCTGCTGCTGCGTCGGCTGCGACGTTCCGTCCGAGCCGTCCGTCCCGTCCGTGCCGGTCGTGTCCTGGCCCTCGCTCGGCGTGCTCGTGCTGCCGGCTCGCGGGGCGTTGCCCGACGGCTCGTCGCCGCCGCGCCCGAGCAGCGCGGTCAGCCCGACCACGAGCACCAGCAGCACGACCGCGCCCGCGACGAGCAGGAGCCGCGGGTCGAGCCCACGCCGTCCGCGGTCGTCCCGGACCGGCGCGGCAGGAGCGGCAGGGACTGCGGCGGGGATCGGCGCAGGCGGTGTCGTCTCGACGTGGCGCTCCGGCGCGGCGATGGGCTGGGTGCGCTCGCCCGGTCCCTCGGCGGGGAGGGCCTCGGTCGGGGCGTCCGCGACCGGCACGAGGGGAGCGGTCGCGGCGCCCGCTCCGGTCCGCAGCGTCTCGGCCACCTCGCGCAGGGTGGGTCGGTCGTCGGGCTCGGCCGACATCATCCAGGTGATCGCGGCGACGAGCGCCCCGCCGCCGGCGAGACGCGGTGGCGGCTCGTGCGCGATCCGGTACAGCGCGCCGACGACGTTGTCGCCCGCGTCGTACGGAGCGCGCCCGGCGAGCGCGTGGAACAGGGTCGCGCCGAGGGCCCAGGCGTCGCTCGCTGCGGTCGCGCGGGAGCCGCGGGCCACCTCGGGGGAGAGGTACGCGGGGGATCCGGTGACGAGTCCGGTCCGGGTCAGGGCGGTGTCGGCGAAGGCGCGGGCGATGCCGAAGTCCGACAGCTTGGCCGGGCCGCGCTGCGGCAGCAGGACGTTGGACGGCTTGACGTCGCGGTGCACGATGCCGGCGTCGTGCGCCGCGGCGAGCGCCTCGGCGACCTGGCCGCCCACCTCAGCGACGAAGGCCGGGTCGACGCGACCGACGGTCGCGATCAGCTGGGCGAGGGACTGGCCCTCGACGTGCTCCATGACGAGCCACTG
Source organism: Aeromicrobium erythreum (assembly GCA_036946185.1). Taxonomy (GTDB): domain Bacteria; phylum Actinomycetota; class Actinomycetes; order Propionibacteriales; family Nocardioidaceae; genus Aeromicrobium; species Aeromicrobium erythreum_A. Next base: position 25,906 of record JAQIJP010000006.1, on the reverse strand, counting down.
CCAGCCGTCGTCGTCGGTGACGAGGTCGAACACGGCCACGACGTGCGGGTGGTTGAGCCGTGCGGCCAGCTGCGCCTCGCGGCTCGCGCGCTCCAGGTCCGGCTGGTCCGCCGCGCCGAGCGACCCCAGCCGCTTGAGCGCCACGGTGCGCCCGAGCACGGTGTCGTGACCGCGCCAGACGGCACCCATGCCGCCGCGGCCGATCTCGTCCTGCACCTCGTAGCGTCCTGCGATCACGGCCCCACCGTAGAGGACGGACGACCCGTCCGCCCGCCCCCGACCGTGACAGTCCTGGTGGCTCGATGGCCCTGACCTGGGGTGACGCACCTCCTGTTGCCCCAGGGGTAAACGGGTGTGACAGTTGAAGGAGGTCAAGGAGGTCCAGATGGCGCGAACGATCGACGGCTCGACGGTGCTGCGACGGGTCCGGGCTGCCGGCAAGGCGCTCACCACCCCGCTCGCTCCCGACGACTACCTGAAGCTCATCAACCCGCTGTGGTCCGCGCGCGAGCTGCGCGGACGCGTGGAGCGGGTCGAGCCGATCACCGACCGCGCCGCGACACTCGTCATCCGCCCTGGCTGGGGCTGGTCGTTCGACCACCAGCCGGGCCAGTACATCGGCATCGGCGTCGAGATCGAGGGCCGGTTCCACTGGCGCTCGTACTCGCTCTCGTCGACGCCGGTCCCGGGGTCGCGGCACGGTCGCGATCACGGTCAAGGCGATGCCCGAGGGCTTCCTGTCCGACCACCTCGTCAACGGTCTCGCGCCGGGGACGATCGTGCGGCTCGACGTCCCGCGCGGCGACTTCGTCCTGCCCGACCCGCCGCCGGAGCGGATGCTGTTCGTGGTCGGCGGCAGCGGCATCACCCCTGTCATGTCGATGCTGCGCACGCTCGACCGGCGCGACTCGATGCCCGACGCGCTGCTGGCCTACTCGGCGGTCGACGAGGACGACATGATGTTCCTCGACGAGCTGCGCGCGCTGCAGGACAAGCACGAGGGCTTCCGCCTCTACGAGCGGTTCACCGACGCCGACGGCATCCTGACGCCGGACCAGCTCGACGACGTGTGCTCGGACTGGCGTCGCCGCGAGACCTGGGCCTGCGGCCCGGCCCCGATGCTCGACGCCCTGACCGAGCACTACGAGGAGGCCGGTCTCTCGGGCCGCCTGCACGTCGAGCGCTTCTCGCTCGCGACCGACAGCGGCGGCGCGGAGGGCGGCACCGTGACGTTCGGCGAGGGCGGCGCGTCGATCGAGGTCGACGGCGCGACCACGCTGCTCGAGGCCGGCGAGAAGGCCGGCGTCAACATGCTCTACGGCTGCCGCATGGGCATCTGCCACACGTGCGACGTGCCGCTGCTGTCCGGCCGGGTCAAGGACCTGCGCTCCGGCGAGGAGCACGACACCCCGGGCGAGTACGTCCAGACCTGCATCACCGTCGCTGCGAGCGACTGCACCCTGTCCGTCTGAAGCCACATCCGACCCCTGGAGGAACCATGGCTTACGCCGACGTCCGCGAGTACACCCACCTGACCGACGAGGAGGTGGAGGCGATCGGCCGCGAGCTCGACGAGATCCGCGCCGAGATCGAGGCGAGTCGTGGCCAGGCCGACCGCGACTACATCCTGCGCATCATCACGCTGCAGCGTCGGCTCGCGGCGGCGGGTCGCATCACGCTGTTCGCCAGCCTGTTCCCGCCGGCCTGGCTCCTCGGCACGGTGCTGCTGAGCTCGGCCAAGATCCTCGAGAACATCGAGATCGGCCACAACACGATGCACGGCCAGTGGGACTGGATGAACGACCCGGAGATCCACTCGAGCAACTGGGAGTGGGACACCAACCAGCCGGCGGAGCAGTGGAAGCACTCGCACAACTACATCCACCACCAGTTCACGAACGTGCTGGGCCACGACAACGATGTCGGCTACGGCATCCTGCGCATGACGCGCGACCAGAAGTGGACGCCGTACAACCTCGGCCAGCCCGTCTACAACGCGCTGCTGGCCCTGTTCTTCGAGTGGGGCGTCGCCCTGCACGACCTGGACATCGAGGCGATTCGCAAGGGTCGCAAGAACCCGAAGGTGCTGCGCAAGCAGCTCAAGCAGATCGGGTCCAAGATCGGCAAGCAGGCGCTCAAGGACTACCTCGTGTACCCGGCGCTGACCGGTCCGGCGTGGTTCACGACCCTGACGGCGAACGCGACGGCGAACATCGTCCGCAACGTGTGGGCGTACCTGATCATCTTCTGCGGCCACTTCCCGGACGGTGCGGTGCACTTCACCGAGGAGGAGCTCGAGGACGAGACGCGCGCCGAGTGGTACCTGCGCCAGATGCTCGGCTCGGCGAACTTCGAGGGCGGCAAGCTGCTGCACCTCATGAGCGGCCAGCTCGGCTACCAGATCGAGCACCACCTGTTCCCGGACCTGCCGAGCAACCGGTACGCCGAGGTGTCGGTCAAGGTCAAGGACCTGTGCAAGCGCTACGACATCCCGTACACGACGGGTCCGCTGCACAAGCAGTACGGCCAGACGCTGCGCACGATCATGAAGCTCACGCTGCCGAACCGACGGACGACCGAGAACCCGGAGCCGCCCTCGCCGCGCTCGCGTCGCCTCAGCGACGAGGAGCGCCCGGGCCGTCGCTCGGAGCTCGGCAAGTGGACGACGGTGGGAGCGGCGTGACCGTGACGCAGGAGCGGCTCGGCGACTCGGCCCCCATCGACAGCGTCATCGTCGGTGGGGACGTCGAGCTGCCGTTCGCCTGCCGTCACGTCGACGGGACGGGCGACCGCGAGGTCGTGATCAAGGCGCGGGCGATCCAGTGCGCGCTGTCGCGGATCTGCGCTGTCTGTGGCACGGGCCTCGGTCGACCGGTCGCGTTCGTCGGCACCGCCGCGAACGCCGACGACCGGTACTTCCTGTTCCCGCCGGCCCACGAGCAGTGCGCGACCGACCTGGCGCGCACGGTCCCGGCGGCCGTCGTCGTGACCACGGCGGGGTTCGACCTGGTCCGCCCGGCCCGCCGCGGCGACCCCGCCGCGTTCCGGCCCAACTCGGTCCTGAGTCGCACGTCCCCCTGGGTCTAGCAGCCCGCGACCCCCGATTTGGTCTGCCGATCACCGTCCGGTAATATTGATCAGGTCGACGCGGGGTGGAGCAGCTCGGTAGCTCGCTGGGCTCATAACCCAGAGGTCACAGGTTCAAATCCTGTCCCCGCTACAAAGTTTCAGGCTCGGAATCAACCGATTCCGAGCCTGAAAGCATTTAGAGATTTGATCCAGGTACCACTTCGAGGCGCTGATCGCCCTGCTCAACGCAACAGTGCAACACGGCTAGGTCCGGTCGAGCTTGGATGTGATCCGCTGAAACCGGCAAAGACCGGGCTCTATCCGGACTAGCCTGCTGGTTGTGACCGAGCCTTGGGTGTCTGCAGACGCGATTGCCGAGCATCTCGGCGTGACCAAGGACAGCATCTACGGATGGATCGCCAATAAGGCGATGCCCGCGCACCGCGTCGGTCGCCTGTGGAAGTTCAAGATCACTGAGGTCGACGCGTGGGTGCGCGGCGAGGGCGCCGCTGACACCTCCGACGAGGGGGCTGGCCGATGAGGATCATCGACAACGTCAGTGAGCTGCTCGGCGACGACCTCAAGCGTGAGATCACGCCTGGCGCCAAGGTCCGGATCGCAGCCTCGGCTTTCTCGATCTTCGCGTTTGAGGCCCTCCGCAAGGAGCTGGACCAGGTCAGCGAGCTGGAGTTCATCTTCACTTCTCCGGCCTTCGTGACGACCAAGTTCACCGACAAGCTCCGCAAGGAGCGCAGGGAGTTCTTCATCCCGAGCGCCGGTCGCGGCGAGTCCAGCCTGGCCGGTTCTGAGTTCGAGATCCGGCTGCGCAACAAGCTCACCCAGCGAGCGATCGCACGGGAGTGCGCGGAGTGGGTTCGCCGCAAGGTCCAGTTCCGATCGAACTCGACAGGCAACCCGATGCAACAGTTCGCCGTGGTGGACGACAAGGCGGCCTACATGCCGCTGCAGGGCTTCACCACCGCCGACCTCGGCTACGAGCGCGGCAACGCCGTCTCGAACATGGTGCATCGCATCGACGACACGCCCATGACGTCGCAGTACATCGCCTTGTTCGACCAGATCTGGAACAACCCGGCTCAGCTCGATGACGTCACCGAGGCGGTCCACGAGCACATCGCCAGCGTGTACGCCGAGAACTCGCCGGCACGGATCTACTTCCTGATCCTCTACAACCTGTTCGCAGAGTTCCTCGAGGACATCAACGAGGATGTCCTTCCCAACGACCGAACCGGCTACCAGGAGACGCTGGTTTGGAAGAGCCTCTACAACTTCCAGCGCGACGCGGCGACAGGCATCATCAACAAGCTCGAGACCTACAACGGCTGCATCCTGGCCGACAGCGTCGGTCTCGGAAAGACCTTCACCGCGCTGGCCGTCATCAAGTACTACGAGCTGCGCAACAAGTCCGTCCTCGTGCTCGCTCCGAAGAAGCTCTCCGAGAACTGGACCAACTACAACGCCAACCTCACCACCAACATCTTCGCGAGCGACCGGTTCAACTACGACGTGCTCGCTCACACGGATCTGTCGCGCACTCGCGGGGAGTCGCTGGGGCTCAGGCTCGACCGCGTCAACTGGGGCAACTACGACCTCGTCGTGATCGACGAGTCCCACAACTTCCGCAACGCGGACTACGCCGAGGAGAAGGAGTCGCGGTACCAGCGGCTCATGCGGCAGGTCATCCGCGAGGGCGTGAAGACCAAGGTGCTCATGCTGTCGGCGACGCCGGTCAACAACCGATTCAACGACCTGAAGAACCAGCTCCAGCTCGCCTACGAAGGTGAGTCAGAGAACCTCGCACAGCACCTCAATCTGTCGACCACCATCGAGAAGGTCTTCAGCGATGCGCAGCGGGTCTTCAACGAATGGTCGAAGCTCCCGCCGGAGGCCCGCACCACCGACCAGATCCTCAAGATGCTCGACTTCGATTTCTTCGAGCTGCTCGACTCGGTGACTATCGCCCGTTCCCGCAAGCACATCCAAGCGTTCTACGACACCAGCGAGATCGGCGCATTCCCTGATCGGCTGCCCCCCGTATCGATCCGGGAACCGCTTACGGACCTGCCCGGCGTCGCGACGTTCAACGAAATCTTCGAGCAGATCCAGGCGCTCACTCTCGCCGTGTACACCCCGCTCGCGTACGTGTTCCCCAGCCGCTTGAGCAAGTACGAGGACCTGTACGACGTCAAGGGCGGGACGGCCAGGTCGAACCTGGGGCAGCGCGGCCGGGAGCATGGCCTCAAGAAGCTCATGACGGTCAACCTGCTCAAGCGCTTGGAGAGTTCCGTCGAAGCCTTCCGCCTCACCTTGGCCAAGATCGAAGCAGGTGTCGACCACACACTCGCTCGCCTCGAGTCGCACGCAGGCGCGATCAACGAACTCACCGTGGACTTCCAGAACTACGACCTTGATGTCGATGACGAAGACGACGCGAACGTCGAGGCCCTCACCTTCGGCGAAAAGATCAAGATCGACCTCCAAGACATCGACATCGAGTCCTGGCAACGAGACCTTTGGAACGACCGCGAGACCCTGCGAGAGCTGCTCGAGGAGATGCAGAAGGTCAGCCCCGACCATGACGTCAAGCTTCAGCGTCTGAAGCGCCTTGTCACGGACAAGGCGGCACACCCGATCAACCCTGGCAACCGCAAGGTCCTCATCTTCTCTGCGTTCGCCGACACCGCCGAGTACCTCTACAAGCAACTTGCGCCGGCCTTCAGCAAGGCCGGTCTGGAGAGCGCGATCATCACCGGCGGCGCGCATGCAGCCAAGACCACGATCGGTACGGGGCACGACTTCCAGCAGGTGCTGACTCTCTTCTCGCCGAGGTCGAAGCAGCGTCACCTCACGATGCCAAAGGCGACCGGCGAACTCGACGTCCTGATCGGCACCGATGTCATCAGCGAGGGCCAGAACCTCCAGGACTGCGACTACCTCGTCAACTACGACATCCACTGGAACCCGGTCCGCATCATCCAGCGCTTCGGTCGCGTCGACCGCATCGGCTCGACCAACGCCCAGATCCAACTCGTCAACTTCTGGCCGGACATCTCCCTCGACGAATACATCAACCTCAAGGAGCGCGTCGAGAACCGCATGGTCATCGCCGACCTTGCCGCGGTCGGCGACGACAACATCCTCGACCCCGCGAGCGCCGACGCCGCTTACCGCAAGGAGCAGCTGCGGAAGCTCCAGGACGAGGTCATCGAGCTCGAGGACGTCCGCTCCGGAGTCTCGATCACGGACCTCGGCCTCAACGATTTCCGCATGGACCTGCTGGGCTACATCAAGGAACACGGCGAACTCGACGCACTGCCCAAGGGGCTTCACGCGGTCGTGCCCGCAGACCCGGCAAGGGGACTCCACCCCGGCGCCATCTTCGCTCTCCGGAACGTTGGAGCCGACGAGAAGATCAACCGGGGCAACAGACTGCACCCGCACTACCTCGTCTACCTCGCCGATGACGGACGTGTGGTTGCCGACCACACCGAAGTGAAGAGCCTGCTCGATCTGATCCGCGCAGGATGTCGGCCGTACGACGAGCCCGTACCCGCGGTCACCCGCGCTTTCAACGCCGCCACCAGCGAGGGCGCCGAGATGGGCCAGTACTCCGAGCTTCTGACAGCTGCCATCCGCTCGATGATCGATGTCACCGACGAACAAGACCTCGACAGCCTGTTCACCGACGGAGCCACGACCGCGCTCATGCAGACGATAGGCGGCCTAGACGACTTCGAACTCATCGCCTTCATTGCGGTCGTGGAGTCGCGGGAGGGTTCTCCATGACCGCTCTCCTCTACCGCTGGCCGGCGGCGGCCAAGTTCGGACGAGTGGTGCCCAAGACGAAGTTCTACGAACACGCGACCCTCGCCGCGAGCGTCAAGGACCAGTTCGTCTCTGATGTTCGCAGGGTCACCTGGGCCTACAAGCTGGCTGAGTCCACGATCAACCTTCCGGGCAGCGCCGAGGTGCCAGAGATTCAGGTCTTCGAAATCGAATCGAAGGCAGACGACGTCTCCGAGGGGGTGCTCGCCGCGATCGACAAGGCTGTGCGGATGCCGATCATCTTCGAGATCAGTCGACGGGACGGCGGCGACGACGCAATCCGCATGGTCGCGGCGCACAAGCAACTTGGGACAGGTGCGCCAAGATTGGGCCCGTACTTCAGCACTCAGTGGCAGCCCGCCTCGAGCGAGCGAGCCGCGCTTCCGACGTCGATCGATCTGCTGAGCTTGTACACCGCGCTGCTTGAGCCGCTCACGCCAGTCGCTTCGCGTCCGGGCGAAAATGTGTCGGACGTCGTTGGCAGACTCACGGTCGTTCGCGCACTCGAACGAGAAATCGCAGCCCTGGAGCGGAAGCTTCGCAACGAACCGCAGCTCAACCGGAAAGTCCAGCTGCGCCGGACCTTGAGGGCGAAGCAAGCAGACCTTGCCGAGCTCACCAGCACCACCAACAGCCCTCCCACGGGCAACACGAACTGAGGATCACGTGGAGAAGCTTCGAATGACGTCACCCGACCTGACGGCAAGCAACGTCGCCAAGATCGCCGAGTTGTTTCCGGGTGTCATCACCGAGTCCGTCGACGCAGACGGCAACCCGGTGGGCGCTGTCGACTTCGATCTTCTCCGGCAGGCGTTGTCAGATCACGTCGTAGAGGGCCCGCAGGAGCGGTACCAGCTCGACTGGCCCGGCAAGCGGGCCGCAGCGTTCGCCGCGAACGCGCCTATCGCCAAGACGCTCCGCCCGGTTCGAGACGAGTCGGTTGACTTCGATGTAACGAAGAATCTCTTCATTGAGGGCGACAACCTCGACGCGCTGAAGCTGCTCCAGGAGTCGTATCTCGGCAAGGTCAAGTTGATCTACATTGACCCTCCGTACAACACCGGAAACGATTTTGTTTATCGCGACGAGTTCGCCGAATCCGCCAGCGATTACCTGCGCCGTTCCGGCCAGACAGACGACGGTGGCGCCCGCCTGCACGCGAACCCTGAGTCCAACGGCCGTTTCCACTCGGACTGGCTCAGCATGATCTATCCGCGACTGATTCTTGCCCGGAACTTGTTGACCGACGACGGGGTTCTGATCATGTCGATCGATGACGCCGAAGCCGCAAACCTGCGGGAGGTCGCGAACATGGCCTTCGGTGAGCGAAATTACATCGCGACAGTCGTCTGGCAGGGGGGACGCAAGAACGACTCGCGGTACGTCTCGGTCGGACACGACTATCTGATGATCTACGCACGAAACGAAGCCCGCCTCCAGGAGCTCGGTGTCCGGTGGCGAGAGCGAAAGAGCGGTGTTGATGAGGCTCTGACCGCGGGGCGCGAGGCGTGGGCAGAGAGTGGACACGATGCGGCGTCGGCAACGGCGATTTACCGCGCGTGGCTCTCAAAGCAGGCCGACATGACCCCCGCCGTGACCCGGTTTAAGAACATCGATGACACGGGACGCGTGTACAACGCCGACAAGGACCTAGGGTGGCCGGGAGGTGGGGGGGCCGCGTTTCGACGTGCTGCACCCGGTTACGCACAAGCCTGTCTCGATTCCTGGCACCGGATGGCGCTTTACCGAGGCGAGGCTTAGGGAACAGATCGAAGCCGGCCTGGTCGAGTTTGGGCCGGATGAGAAGAAGATTCCACGGGGGAAGACCTTCCTGGAAGAACTCGACAGTCAAGTCCCCGAATCGGTCTTCACCCAGATCCGTACGACCGCCGCGCAGCGCTTGGCGCGGCTGATCGGACCTGCAGTGTTCGACTACCCGAAGGATGAGCTGGTCCTTGCGAGGTGGTTCGATCTCGTGACCGGATCGGATCCCGACGCCTTGATCATGGACTTTTTCGCGGGCTCCGGCTCAGCCGCGCATGCCACGATGCACCTCAACTCGATTGATGGCGGGTCTCGGCGGTTCATCGTGGTCCAACTCGATGAGGAGACGCCTGAGAAGTCTGGCGCCCGTGAAGCAGGGTTCACCCAGATCGGGCAGATCGCCCGCGAACGGCTCCGGCGTGCCGGCTTGAAACTCCGCGAGGAGGCGGGCCTGGAAGGTGAGCGACTCGACATTGGTTTCAGGACGCTCCGCGTCGACTCATCAAACATGGTGGACGTCTTGCTGTCGCCTGACGAAACCGATCAGCTCCGGCTGGACGAACTTGAGGACAGCGTCAAGCCGGGCCGTTCCGGCGAAGATTTGCTGTTCCAGGTCCTGCTGGGCTGGGGATTGGAGATCTCCGGGCCGATCGCTGTCGAGAGCGTGGAAGGCCACGAGGTGTATGCCTTCGACGATGACGCCTTGGTTGCCTGCTTCGACGACAACGTGAGCCCCGAGCTGGTGCGGGCACTCGCCAAGCGAGAGCCACTCCGCGCTGTGTTTCGCGACTCAGGTTTCGAATCCGACGACGAGCGCATCAACGCGGAGCAGATCTTCAAGGAGCTTTCGCCGGCGACCGACGTCAAGGCCATCTGACCCGATGAAGCTTCAGTTCAAGCTTCAGCCCTATCAGACCGAGGCCGTTGACTCGGTCGTTGATGTATTTGCCGGGCAGCCTCGTCGTACCGGCGTCTCGTATCGCATCGATCCGGGCAAGGTGACGCCCAGTGCGGCGCCCGCACTGTTCGAGACCAGCACGACCCCGGACTCCGGCTTTCGAAATGCGGAGATCGAGCTCTCGCCAACGCAGCTGCTCGACAACTTGCACCAGGTACAGAGGTCCCGAAACCTTCCGTTGGCGACCAAGGTTGTCGACAGCAAGGCTGCGCCAGGCGCGCCGAACCTCGACATCGAGATGGAGACCGGCACCGGCAAGACCTACGTCTACATCAAGACGATCATGGAGATGAACAAGCGCTACGGCTGGTCGAAGTTCATCATCGTCGTGCCGTCGGTCGCGATCCGTGAGGGCGTCAAGAAGTCGTTCGACGTGACGGCCGAGCACTTCCAGCAGACCTACGGCACCAAGCCACGCTCATTCATCTACAACTCGTCGCAGTTGCACGAGATCGAGCGATTCAGCTCTGACGCCGGCGTGCAGGTCATGATCATCAACATCCAGGCCTTCAACGCGACGGGCAAGGACAACCGGCGCATCTATGACGTCCTGGACGACTTCCAGTCGCGCAAGCCGATCGACGTGATCAGCGCCAACCGGCCGATCGTCATCATCGACGAGCCCCAGAAGATCGGTGCCCCCAAGTCGCTCGAAGCGCTGTCGCGCTTCAACGCACTGATGGTGCTGCGCTACTCGGCCACCCACAAGGTCGAGCACACCAAGGTGCACCGGCTCGACGCGCTCGACGCGTACAACCAGAGGCTCGTGAAGAAGATCGCCGTCCGAGGCATCACGGTGAAGGGCCTGGCGGGTTCAACGGCTTACCTCTACCTCGATTCAATCGAAGTGAAGAAGGGGCAGCCGCCCACGGCCCGAGTGGAACTCGAAGTCCAGACCAAGGGCGGGCCGATCAAGCGGCAACTCAAGCGCGTCACCAAGGGCACCCGACTGCATGACCTTTCCAACGGCATCGAGGCGTACAAGGACCTCGTCGTGACGGACGTCAGCGCGATCGACGACACCATCACGCTGAGCAATGGCGATGAGGTTGTCGCTGGGCAACTCGCGGACCGCGACGTCACAGAGGAGACGAAGCGGCGCATCCAGATCCGTGAGGTCATCCGGGCGCACATTGATAAGGAGCGTGAACTCTTCAGCCAGGACATCAAGGTCCTCTCGCTCTTCTTCATCGACGAAGTCGCCAAGTACCGCGACTACGACCGCGAGGACACCCTTGGTGACTACGCCCGACTCTTCGAAGAGGAGTACGCCGCCCTCGTCGACGAAGTTCTCGGCGAACTTGAACTCGACTGGGCGACCGCGGCGTACCAGCAGTACCTCCGGCGCGACGAGGCCCGGGACGTACACGAGGGCTACTTCTCGATCGACAAGAAGACCAAGCGGCTCGTCGACGGCGACATGCACAAGACAGGCGACGAGAAGGGCCAGTCCAAAGACGTCGCGGCATACGACTTGATCCTCAAGGACAAGGAGCGCCTGCTGTCGTTCGCGGAGCCGGTTCGCTTCCTGTTCTCCCACTCGGCGCTTCGCGAAGGCTGGGACAACCCCAACGTCTTTGTCATGGGCATGCTCAAGAAGAGCGACAACACGATCTCCCGGCGTCAGGAGATCGGTCGCGGACTCCGGCTGGCCGTCGACCAGCACGGTGAGCGGATGGACAACCCCGTCACCGTGCACGACATCAACGAACTGACCGTCGTGACCGACGAGTCGTACACCGACTTCGTCGCTGGCCTGCAGAAGGAGATCGCTGAGTCGTTGGCGGCGCGGCCGCGCAAGGCCAGCGTCAAGTTCTTCGTCGGCAAGACGTATCAGAGCGAGGACGGCGAGGCGGTCGTCGACGAGGCGGTTGCTCAGGCGCTGTACAAGTACTTGGTCAAGAACGACTACATCAACGACGACGACACGATCTCGTCGGCCTACGTCGAGGCCAAGGCGGCCGGGACGCTTGCTGAACCGACGTCTGATCTGTTGAAGCCGGTCATCGACATGATGTGGCCGCTCGTGGACTCGCTGTACCTGGAGCTGCCGAAGCCAAACGATGGGCGCAAGCCCAAGAAGATCCCGCTCAACGAGGCGAACTTCAAGAAGAAGGAGTTCCAGGAGCTCTGGGGCCGGATCAACCACAAGGCCGTGTACCAGGTCGAATTCGACTCCGCCGAGCTCATCGGCAAGTGCGTCACCGCGCTCGACACGCACCTCAACGTCGCGGCAATGCAGTACGTCATCCAAGCCGGCAAGCAGCGTGAGTCGCTGGACTCCGACGACCTCGCGACCGGCGTGGGCTTCGACGTGTCAAAGACCAGCACTCAAACCGAGTCGGTGTCCGCTGGGTCGCAAGTGAAGTACGACCTGCTCGGCGAGATCACCGAGAAGACTCAGCTCACGCGGCGGACGGCGGCGGCGATCCTCGGTCGGATCAATCCGAACACCTTCGGGAAGTTCCGCCTCAATCCGGAACAGTTCATCACGGAGGCCGCGCGTCTGATCAACGAGCAGAAGGCGACGGTGATCGTGGAGCACCTGGCATATGACGCGCTGGAGGACCGGTTCGACTCGGCGATCTTCACCGAGAACCAAAGTGCGCAGGACTTCTCGAAGGCAGGGGAGAAGCTCAAGAAGCACGTCTACGACTACGTGGTCACCGACTCGAAGGTCGAACGTGATTTCGTCACCGAGCTGGACACGAGCACCGAAGTTGCCGTCTACGCCAAGCTGCCGCGCGGGTTCTTCATCCCGACGCCGGTCGGCGACTACAACCCAGACTGGGCTATTGCGTTCACCGAGGGCTCTGTCAAGCACGTGTACTTCGTCGCGGAGACCAAGGGCAGCTTGTCCACTCTCCAGCTGAAGGGCGTCGAGGACGCAAAGATCGAGTGTGCGCGGAAGTTCTTCGCCGAGGTCAACACCAAGTTCGAGGGTCAGGTGAAGTACGACGTCGCCGACAGCTACTCCAAGCTGATGGAACTAGTGGCGGGATAGACGGATGGCAGTCGTGCAGCACATCTCCATGCGTGTTCCATGGCGCGACGAGCCCTGGAACGACAAGGTCTGCGCGAGCCCGCTCGACAACAGTTCATGCCTGCTGCTGAAGAACATCGGTGACAAACGCGATGACGCGTGGGAGGCCGAGGTCGCCGGCACACCCTTCGCCGAACTGGCCGACCCAAGTCGGCTGCCATGTCTGTCCGAGCGCGGGACGTTCATGTCGCCGCATGGCTACGCATTGGTCAAAGAGCACCCATACCGCTTCAACAAGGGTTTGAAGGGGCACCTCGATCCCACGACGGTTTCCGTTCCCGCGTACGCGTTCGAAGCCGTCCCCTTCCGCTGGCTGAGCCGGGAGACCGTAGATCAGGAGCTGTGGCTCGAAGCCGACGACTACAGGCCAGAGCGTGAGGACGACGCCCACCGAGTGCTGGGTTTCAAGCCGGGCTGGCTGATGGACGGCCGCAACCAGCGCGCGCTGATGGACCGCTTCTTTGTTGATGTCGTTCCCGAGCAGAGCCTGGTGTTGGTTTACCTCAAGCACTCGCCCTTCCAAGAGGAGTCGACTCGGCGCTTGCTGGTTGGGGCTGCGGTCGTAACGGCTGTGGTGCCGCCACCCATGTGGAATCAGTCGGGCGGACAGCCGTTCGACTCGTCCATGTGGGAGACCGTCGTGGGGCACTCGCTGCGCCCGGACCAGAAGCAAGGGATCCTGCTGCCGTACCAAGAGCTGGTTCCGCTGCTTGAATCCGGCGCCGACCTGGCAGGCGCGCTTGCTTGGGCGCCAGAGGGTGCGGACGTTGAGTTCTCGTACGTGACGGAGCATGTTTCCGACGACACGGCGATCGCTGCCCTCAACTCGCTCCGTTCAGCAGCCGATGGGCTGCGACAACTCGGAGTCGAGGTCGGCAAGTCGGCGACAGACTGGGTCGACGATCAGATCGAGCGCCTCTGGCAGTTGCGCGGACCAGCACCCGGGCTCAGTGCGGTTCTCGGGTACCTCGGAGTTGAGTCCGCGCATGCCGTGGTGCGCCGGTTCATCGCAGAGCCCGACTGGCAGGGCGCACCCTGGGACGTCGTTGAGCGTGCTCTCGATCCCAAGAGTCCCCTCGCCGACGAGCTAGTCCACGCGCTGCCGCCGTCCATCGGCCACACATGGAGGGGACTCGGAGCGGACGAGCAGCACGCACTCAAGGTCCTCTCCGCGATGGATGTCCGGCCTGAGCAGGTGACTGTGCTGATGAGTGGTCGTACGACATGGGAGGTGACACCGGCTGAACTGGTCGACAACCCGTATTACGCGGCCACCTGCTCCTACAGGTCTCGCCACCCGATTCCGCTCTCCACCGTTGACCAGGCATGCTTCCCGGCCGCACAAGTTCAGTGGGTGAACCTGATCGAGTCAATCAGCTCGCTCAGTGATCCGGGAGACCCAAGGCGGCTCGAAGCCTTCATGGTCGACGCTCTGGAGCGCATGGCGGAGGATGGCGACACCGTCGCCGGCGAGGATGATGTGCTCAGCGCTGCGTCGAGCATCACCGCAACCCGCCCGTGCCCGATCTCGCGGCCGCTGCTCACCACGTACCGGTTGAACGCAAATGACCTAGACGACTACGGGCGATGGACACCGCTCACGGCCGCGGAGCTGGCCGGTGGCGAGCCCGCATACAAACTCGCGCATCTGCGGGAGGTCGGGCTCGACATCACCGATCACATGAACGAGCGGCGCGATGCCCGCAGATTCAACCTCCCATTCGATCCCCGTGCCGCCATCGACGCTGCGTTCGGGCCCGCGGACCCCAGCGACGCAGAGGAAGAACTGGCGCGCACCGAGAAGGCGGCCGGCCTCGGCGAATTGTTTGTCTCGCGGCTGTCTGTCCTCGTGGGGCCGGCCGGAACAGGCAAGACGACCCTGCTTCAGACCCTCGTGGCCCAGCCGGACATCCAGCAGGACGGAGTGCTGCTGCTCGCGCCGACAGGGAAGGCTCGGGTGCAGTTGCAATCAAAGGTCAACTTCGAGGCACAGACTCTCGCAAGCTTCCTGGTGAAGAAGGGTGGCTACGACCCCGACACTGGCCGCTATCAAACGGTCGACCGCGCCAAGCGTTCCAAGGTTGGACTCGTCGTCATCGACGAAGCCTCGATGCTGACCGAGGAGATGCTCGCGGCGACACTCAGCGGACTCGAAGGGGTGAAGCGCCTGATTCTGGTCGGCGACCATCGGCAACTGCCGCCAATCGGCCCCGGTCGGCCGTTCGTCGACCTCGTCGAATGGCTGAAGCCGGATGCGTTCACCGGCGCAGCGCGCGTCGCCGCCGGGTACGTGGAGCTGACGGTGTTCCGACGCCAGAAGGGCGAGGACGGGGAGCGAGATGACCTTGCGCTCGCGCGATGGTTCGGTGGCGAGGACCTTCCCGGTGCCGCCGACGAGATCTGGCAGAAGCTCCGGCTCGGAACCCCGTCGGAAACGCTCGCCTACCGGAAATGGACGGACGAGGGAGTCGTGCCGACGCTCATCCAGGCCATCGAGACTGAACTGGGCCTCGAGGATGCGGCCGACCTGGAGCGAGCCTTCAAGCTGACCTATGGCGCTCACCTTTCCGATGATGGAAAGTGGGTCAACTGGAGCACCGGAGACGGCGGCGCTGGCGACCGCTGCGAGGACTGGCAGATCCTTTCGCCGACCCGGTCGAGGGTTTTCGGGACCGTCGAGCTGAACCGGATGATCAAGCAGCGGTACCGGTCCGGTGATCTTCAGTGGGGCTGAAAACCGCTGGAACTATCGTCCGCCAAAGCCGATTGGCCCCGAGCGCATCGTGATGGGCGACAAGGTCATGCAGACGCGCAACGACAGCCGTGCGAAGGCGTACCCAGACGGTGCGGGGCATGAACTACGTGGCGAACGGTGAGATCGGTGTCGTCGTCGGACGTGCAAGCAAGTCGCCCCACCTTCGCCAACGTCGAGTTCTCGTCGCAGGTAGGTGCGACGTACGGCTACCGGCCGTCCTCTTCCGATGACCCACCGCTGGAGCTGGCTTGGGCCGTGACAGTCCACAAGTCCCAGGGCTCAGAGTTCGGAGTCACCTTCTTGGTCCTACCTGCGAGGGTCGCAGTGAGCCGCGAGCTCCTGTACACGGCGCTGACGCGTCAAACACGCAAGGTGGTCATCCTCCACGAAGGCACCGTGGATCAACTGTTTGAACTCGCCTCGCCGGCGCTGTCCGAAACGGCTCGCCGGATGACGGACCTGTTCCGCAAGCCCGCGCCGCGGTGAACTGACGGTCGGCGACGCGATGCGGAAGTTCGACGCGAACCTCATTCACGTGGCTCCTGGAGGGGTGCTCGTGCGCAGCAAAGAACGAGGGTGATCGTCGCTTCGATCCTGCAAAGCCTTGCGCCCGACCGATGGTCCTACGAGCGCCCGCTGTCGATCGACGGGGTGACGAAGTACCCCGACTTCATGATCGAGACCCGTACAGGGGATGAGGTGATCTGGGAGCACTTAGGCATGATGAGCAACCCCAAGTACGCGGCCGACTGGGAAGCCAAGAAGGCCTGGTACATCGCACACGGTTACCGGCCGTACAACGATCCCGACGCTGCGGGAACTCGTGGCGTACTCATGTGGAGCGACGACAGCGGCGGCGTCGACCAGCCTGCCTGGGAGTCGATGGCGAAGCAGGTGCTGGGTTCGGCGGCGCCACGTCGGGCTGCGAAGAAGGCACCAGGCAAGCGGCCGTGACTGCGTTGCGGTCGGGATTCGACCCGGTACCACCTATGGTCCAGAAACGCTCGGATCCAGTCGGTACCCACCGGCTATCCTGAGGTCTGGAAGCGAGGGCGAATCCCTCACCACACCGAGTGAATCGGCAACTTCCAGCCCGAGACCGACGTAGTCGCGAAGCCTCTGAGTTTGTCCAGAGGTCACAGGTTCAAATCCTGTCCCCGCTACAAGAAGCAGCCCCTGACCAGCAGCGATGCCGGTCAGGGGCTGTTGTCATGTCGGCCCTCGCTCGCGTCCAGGTGGATGCCAAGTGGGCGCGGTCAGCCTGGTCGCATGATGACGAACCGCCTGCCCCGACACCCCCGCCCTCGTCCGCTCGACCGTCCCGGTCGCCTGAGCGCCCGAGACCGGCTCGACCTCGCGCTCACCCGCACCGAGCGCGCGCACCTGGACGAGCTCGTCCGCGTGGTACTGCGGTGACGTCGCGGTGGAGCGGCGGGCGCCTTAAGTCGCTCGCCAGTCCGCGCCAAGCGGGCGCACGGACGCTGCTCCCATGAACCTCAGACGAATCCTGGCCGCGCCCCTCGTCGCCGCGGCCGTCACCACGACGTTGATCGCCCCGGCGCACGCAGCGTCCACCTCGTTCTCCGTGTCCGCGGTCGTCGCGGGGGAGAAGTCCCGCGCCGCGGGTCACGTCAAGAAGATCGGCACCAAGCGCACCGTCGTGCTGCAGCGCAAGGCCGGCCGAACCTGGCGCACCGTCGCCCGGTCCCGGTCGACGACGAGCGGACGCTTCGCGATCACCTTCACCGCACCCACCGTCACGACGACCTACCGCGTGCACGCGCCGCGCGTCGGTCGCAAGAAGTCGTCGACCACCCGCACCAGGGTGTTCCGGCCGGTGCGCCAGGCCGTCGCCCTGAGCCTGCCGACCGGAGCGCGACTGCGGTCGAGCACGGTCGCCGGCCTCACGTTCTCGCCGGTCCGGGCGGGCCGGCCCTACACGGTCGAGCGCCTGGACGGCACCACCTGGCGGCAGGTCGCCACCGGCACGCAGCCGAGGAGCGGACGCGCGTCGGTGACGGTCCCGACCGGCGAGCGCGGCACCACCTCGTACCGCCTCACGGCCGGCGCCTGGCGCGGTGCCGCAGCGGTCCGATCGAGCACACGCACCACCCTGGTCGGGGGGCCCGAGCTCGTCTCCGCGACGCCCGAGGGCGGACCGGCGAACGAGTTCTCGAAGGGTTCCGCGGCCAGTCACGACGGCCGGTACGTCGTGATCGAGTCGCCGGCGGACAGCCTCGGCGTGCCAAACTCGCCCAAGCGGATGGCGATCTGGGTCCGCGACCGGGTGGAGAACACCACGACGCTCGTCTCCCGGACCCCCGACGGCGCCGTGCCGGACGCCTCCAGCTTCCGGTCCGACATGAGCGACGACGGACGGTGGATCGTCTTCGCCTCGTCCGCGAGGAACCTGGCCCCAGGGGCCAACGGAAGCTCGCAGATCTATCTCGCCGACCGGACGACCGGGGTCGTCACGCGGCTCAGCGTGACGTCCGGCGGCGCGTCGGCCGGGTCCGGTGACAGTACCGACCCCGCCATCAGCCCCAACGGCCGGTTCGTCACCTTCACCACCCGCGCCGAGAACCTCGTCCTCGGCTCGCACCTTCGCTCGCAGGTCGTCCGGATCGACCGCGAGACCGGCCGCCAGGTGCTTGTGTCACGCAACCTTGACGACCAGCCGGGCAACGGCGCCTCGTGGGGAGCTGTCCCCGACGACTCGTCCCGTGTCGCGTACCAGTCCGAGGCCGACGACCTGGTGGCCACGGACGAGAACACGACGTCCGACGTGTTCGTGTACGACGCGGACGCGAACTACGCCCGCAACCTGACGGATCGCGGCAGTATCGGCAACCCGGTGACGGGCCACCTCGACATGAGTGCCGACGGACGGGTCGCCTTCTCCAGCCGCAGTCGCCTCACCGACGACGCCCCCGAGGTCGAGCGGTCGGTCTACGTGTACGACTGGGCCGACGACTCGCTGCGGCACGTCGCGCCGACGAACAGCGGCAGCGAGGTCGAGATCACGCCGGACGGACGACGGGTCTCCCACGGGAGGTCGGTGGTCGACCTGGAGACGGGGCGGAGCACGGTCCTCGGCGCCGAGCACCCGGGTCGACCGCCGGTCCACGACGTGATCCTCGGAGCGCTGTCGGGTGACGGACGGTGGATCTTCTACATGACCGCGTCGGCGCAGCTGATCGGTCAGCCCCGCATCGGCGGGTACGAGGTGATGGCCGAGCCCCTGCCCTGACGCCGGAACGCGAGCCCTCGTCCACCGCGTGGACGGGGGCTCGTCGTCGTCCGAGGGCGCGCCGCAGGCGTCTTAAGTCCACGCCAAGCGCCCGGCTCCACGGTGGGACCATGCAGACCACGATCATCGATCCCGCGGCCGTCGCGGCGCTCCGTCGGACCGTGCGCGGCACCGTCGCGTACCCGAGCGACGCCGTCTACGAGACTCTCCTCACCGGTCACAACCTGGCTGTCGTCCACCGGCCCGCCGTCGTCGTCGAGGCCGCCGACAGGGACGACGTCGCGGCGGCCGTCCGGGTCGCGAGCGCGCACGGCCTGCGGGTCGTCGTGCAGGCGACGGGCCACGGCATGACCTGTGCCGTCGAGGACGGCATGGTGGTCTCGACCCGACGCCTGACCGACGTGCACGTCCGTCCCGAGCGTCGGACGGCGGTCGTCGGCGCGGGCGTCACGTGGGGAGCGCTCGTCGCGGCCGCTGCCGATCACGGGCTCGCGCCCGTGCCCACCAACGGCCCGGGTGTCGGAGTCGTCGGCTCGGTGCTCGGCGGCGGGATCGGACCGCTGTCCCGCACCCACGGGTTCTGCGCGGAGCACGTGCGCTCCCTCACGGTCGTGACCGCCGACGGGTTCGAGCGGTCCGTCGGCGCCGACAGCGAGCTGGCGTGGGCCCTGCTGGGCGGCCGCGACGGCGTCGGCGTCGTGACGACGCTCGAGCTGGCCCTCGTGCCGGCTGCGCCGATCTGGGGCGGCGAGCTGGTCTTCACCGGCGGGACGATCCCGGAGGTGCTGCAGACCTGGCGCCGTCTCGCGGCGCAGGCACCGGACGCCTGCTGGACGTCCGCGGCGGTCGCCCGGGTGCCCGACGTGGAGGAGGTCCCGCCACCTCTGCGCGGGCAAGCGGCTCTGAGGATCGCGATCGCGGCGCTCGACCCGTCCGGGGAGGCACTGGCCCACGCGCTGACGACGGACGTCGCACCGGCCCTGGAGGCACTCGGACCCCTGACGCTGCGCGACTGGCTGGAGCGGCACGGTGACCTGGCTCCACCCATGCCGGTGTGGCAGCGCGGGATCCTGCTCGTGGACCTGACGGCGGAGGCGGTGGACCTGCTCCTGGAGGTCACCGGACCGGACAGCGGGGCGCCCCTGCTCGGCGTGGAGGTGCGCCGGCTCGGCGGGGCGACGACCCGCCCGGCGAACGATGCAATCAGCGGACGCGACGCCGACTGGCTCGTCAACGTCGTCGCCGTGCCGGACCCGGCACTCTTCGACACGGTCGTCCCCGAGACCGTCGACCGGCTCGAGTCCGCCCTGGAGCCTTGGACGACCGGAGGCACGCAGCTGAACTTCCACGGCGCGGTGACGCCGTCACGACCGGTCGACCTCGGGTGGTCGCCGGCCGTCGCCGCACGGCTCGCGTCCGTCCGCGCGAGGGTGGACCCCACGAACGTCTTCGCCGGGACGCGACCGGTCCTATCCTCGTGAGCATGCTCAGGGTGACCGTCATGGGGACGGTGTCCGCCTGGCGTGACGGTGAGGAGCTCGACCTCGGTGGGCCGCGGCAGCGAGCGGTCCTGGGGCTGCTCGTGGCGGCCGGTCGACGGACCGTCTCGACCGACCGCTTCGTCGAGGACTTGTGGGAGGGCGAGCCGCCGGCCAAGGCCCTCGGTGCGCTGCAGGTCTACGTGTCCAACCTTCGCAAGGTGCTCGAGCCCGGCCGGCAGCGACGCCAGCCGGCACGGGTGCTGACCAGTGTCGCCCCGGGGTACCAGCTGGTTCTGCCCGAGGACGCCGTCGACACGTGGTGGTTCGCCGCGCTCGTGCGCGAGGCCCGCTCCCTCGACGACCCGGTGCAGCGGCTCGAGCGTCTGGACCGCGCGCTCGCGCTGTGGACCGACGAGCCCTTCGCGGCGCACGCCGATCTCGAGTGGGCGCGCCTCGAGACCACGCGGCTGACCGACCTGCACTCCGAGGCCGTCCGGCTGTGGGCGACCACGGCCCTCGATCTCGGCCGGACGGCCGAAGCCGTCGGCGCCCTCGAGGCGCACGTCCAGGCGCACCCGCTGCGGGAGCACGGCGTCCGGCTGCTGGCACTCGCGCTGTACCGCGCGGAACGTCAGAGCGACGCCCTCGCGGCGCTCGCCGCCGTGCGTCGCCGGCTCGTCGACGAGCTCGGGGTCGACCCGTCGCCCGAGCTGCGCGAGCTCGAGGCGGACATCCTCGACCACGCACCGCACCTCCGCGCGCCCGTCGAGCACCCGGCCGCGATGGCGACGACCCCGGGACCGCCCGCTGCCGCGCCGGCCCCGGTCGTACCTGTCGACCCGGTCTTCGGCCGGGAGGACGAGCTGGCTCGTCTCCACGCGGCACTCGCCGGAGGCGACGGACCCGCCGTGGTCTGGGTCGCGGGCGAGGCGGGTATCGGCAAGTCGACCCTCGTCGACCGGCTCTGCGACGAGTCGGTGGGGACGTGGACCGTGGCCCGCGGTCAGTGTCCGGAGGTGGACGGCGCGCCGCCCGGGTGGGCCTGGTTCGACGCGCTCGGCGACCTGCTGGGGCGACCCACCGACGTCGTGGCGGCCCGGGCCTCGACGGCGTTCGACCTGGCGCACGGGGTGGTCGAGGCCATCGCAGCGGCCTCACACGACGTGCTGCTCGTCCTGGACGACCTCCATCGCGCCGACGGCGAGACGCTGCAGGTGCTGCGGCACGTGCTGAGCTCGCCGTCCCGGCGTCTGGTCGTCGTGGGCACCTTCCGGGGCGACGAGGTCGGTCCGGACCTGGCGATGGCGATCGCGGCCACGTCAGACCACCTCGCCGAGCGCCTGGAGCTGCAGGGCCTGCCGATGCGCACGGCCCGCGCCGTGCTGGAGACCGTCAGCGGGGTCCGCCTTCCCGAGGGTGTCCTGCAGCAGCTGCTGCGGCGCTCCGGCGGCAACCCGCTCTACCTGAAGCAGGTGGCGCGGCTCGCCGCGTCGCAGGGGCCGGACATCGCGGTGAGCCAGGTGCCGTCCGCGATCCACGAGATCCTGGGCCTGCGCCTGGGACGGCTGCCCGCAGCCACCGTCGACCTGCTCTCCCGGGCCGCCCTGCTCGGCCGTGACGTCGACCTCGACCTGCTCGTCGCGGTCGAGGAGTCACGAGGCACGGCCACCGAGGACGAGGTGGTGGACGCCCTGGACGCCGGGATCGTCGCCGGGCTCGTGTCGTCGGCCACGCCGGAACGCCTCGTGTTCGAGCACGCCCTCGTGCGCGACGCGCTGTACGACCGGCTCCCGCCGATGCGGCGGCGACGGCTGCACGGCGTCGCGCTCGACATCCTGGAGCGGGACCACCCCGAGCGCGTCGTTGCGATGGCCCACCACGCGGCGGCGGCCCTCGACCTGCGGCGAGCCCCGCGCGCCGCGGTGCTGCTGTCGGCCGCGGCCGACGAGCTGCTGGCGGCCGGGTCGCACGCGGAGGCCGCCGACCTCGTGCGGCTGTCCCTCGAGGCCCACGAGCTCGCCGGCTCACCCGTCGTCGACACGCTCGCGGCCCGTCGCTCGCTCCAGCACGCGATCGCGACGTCCGGCGACCTGCGGGCCGCGCACGCCGCCCGGGCGACGTCGGTCGACCTGGCCTTCCGCCACGGCGACGAGTCCCAGCGCAGA
Source organism: Aeromicrobium erythreum (assembly GCA_036946185.1). GTDB lineage: Bacteria > Actinomycetota > Actinomycetes > Propionibacteriales > Nocardioidaceae > Aeromicrobium > Aeromicrobium erythreum_A. Next base: position 3,575 of record JAQIJP010000006.1, on the reverse strand, counting down.
CGGTCCCTCGTGTGGGCGTCCCCGACCGCCTGGAGCATCCGGGAGCTGCACGCCACCGACCACGTGATGATCGAGCGACTGCGCGGCGCGCTGGCCGCGATGGCGCAGGAGCCCGACGACGAGGTCGACGAGGCGCTGCGGGTGCAGCTGCTCTCGACGCTGACGCTCGAGACCGAGGGCAGCGCGCTGGCGGACCTCGCGTTCGAGTCCGCCGCCGAGGCGGTGGTCCGGGCCCGGGCGCTCGGCGATCCCGCGGTGCTCTGCGTCGCCCTGAACGCCGCCTACCTGACGACGTACCCGCCCCGGCCGCACGGGAGCCTGCGGACGGTCGGCCTGGAGCTGCTGGAGGCCTCGCGCGCGGCCCGGCTGCCCGCCTTCGAGGCGATCGGGCACTACGCGATGTTCGGTGCCGCTGCGGCGGACGGGGACCTCACGGAGGCCCAGGACCACGCCGCGGAGGCCATCCGACGGGGCACGGCCGGCCAGCTCCCTCTGCTGCTCGTGGTCTCGGGCCTGTTCGAAGGCCTCCTGCAGCTCGTGCGAGGCCGGCTGGACGAGGCGGCCGCCACCTACCGCGACGTGACCGAGCACCTCGTCGCGTCGGGCGACCCGAACGGTCGGATCATGCAGCTGATCCTGGCCTTCACGGTCGACCATGCGCGGGGGGACACGAGCGCCCACGTCGAGGCTTTCCGCGAGATCGACGCGATCATCCCTCACGAGAACCACGACTACCTGGTGGCGACGCTCCTGGACGCCGGGGCGACCGACGAGGCTCGAGCCCGGTGGTCGCCGCAGGTGGAGCTCAAGCACGACTACTTCTGGCTCTACAACGCGACGTTGCGCCTGGAGAACGCCGTCCGGCTCGAGGACGTGGAGCACGTCCGGGCCATGCTCGCCCTGCTCACGCCGTGGAGCGGCCAGGTCGGCGGGCTGGTCGCGGGGACCTGCTCGCTGGGCCCGGTCGACATCTACCTCGCGCGGGCGCACCGGCTGCTCGGGGACGAGGAGGAGGCGCATCGACTGCTGGACGTCGCCGAGGAGACGGCCCGTCGATACGAGGCCCCGCAGTGGCTCGCGGAGGCCGCGCGGGTGCGCTGACCGGCGCGTTCCGTGCTCTTAAGCACGCTCCAAGAAGCGCCCAAGCGTGGCGGTCGAGTCTCTGGGCATGACCACTACGACGCTCTACCGGCTCAGCGCCGGCTGCCTCATCGCCTCGTTCGTCCTCAGCCTCGCCGGCGGCGTGCTGCACCCAGTCATCGACGGTCAGTCGCACTCCGTCGAGACCTTCCTCGCCGACGCGTCGCCGTGGGCGCAGTACCTCATCTACGCGGGTGCCGTGCTCCTCATGCTCGGCCTTCCGGGTGGCTACCTCTTCTTCCGCGACCGTCTCGGGGTGCTCGGCTTCGTCGGCTTCGCGAGCTACATGGTCGGCAACGCGCTGAGCGCGATGTCCCACCTTGTCGTGGAGGCGTTCGTCGGCCCGACCATTGCCGCCGACCCCGACGCCCGGCACCTGGTGCCGAGCTCCGGCGAGATCCTCGACTCCCCGGCCTTCGTCGCCCTGCAGGCGGTCGGCGGGCTGGTCCTCGTCGCGAGCCTGGTCCTGATCGCGGTCGCGCTGATCCGCGCCCAGGGCCTGCCCACCTGGGTCGGCGCCTTCCTGCTCGTCGGCGCCGTCGCGCTCCTCGTCCCGATCCCGGAGCGCCAGGGCTGGACGGGCCTGCTCGTCGAGCTGCCGCGCGGCACGACCGTCGCGGTGCTCGGTCTCCTGATGCTCCGCGGTCTCCGTCCGGCGACCGCCGCGACCGGCCAGGACGCGGAGAGGAGCATCGCCGTCGCCGGGTCGTGACCCCCGCGGCGACGTCCGACGACCCGGGGACGGCCACGACGGCCGTCGCCGGGTCGGCGTCGTCCGAGCCTCGCCGGGAGTGCGGTCAGTCCTCGTCGAGGAACGCCCGCACCTCGCGGACGAAGGTCGCGGGGTCCTCGATCTGGGGCCAGTGCCCGACGTGATCGAGCGTGACGACGCGGACGTCGTGCGCGGTCCGGGCGAACCGGTCGACGTCGCGCGGGGTGGACAGCGGGTCGTGGGCGCCGCGGAGGATCAGCGTCGGCGTCCGGAGCGCGTCCAGGCCGCGGGAGGGGTCGTCGCCGAACGCGGACACCAGGGCCGGGATCGTCCCGCGGGCCCCGAGCTCACGCATCACGTCCCGCACGACCGGGGACGGCAGGTCCTGGGGGCGGGCGACGAAGCCGCGCATCGCGACGCGGCGGACGAGACCCGACCGGGCCACGAGCTCCGCGGCGGGGGCGGGCAGCGGCAGGCCGATCGTCGCGAGCTGGCGCAGGAGGGTGGTGACGGCCCGAGGTTCGCGGGTCAGGACGCGGACGGGGTGCCGCGGGAGGTCGACCAGCCCGAGCACCGGTCCGCCGGTGAGCACGAGTCGTCGGACCCTGGCCGGGTGGTCGAGAGCCAACCGGGTGCCCACGATCGACCCCATCGAGTGCCCCATGACGTCGACCGGCCCGAGACCGAGGTCGTCGACCAGCTGGTCGACCGCGTCCGCCATGGCGTCGAAGGTCAGCCCCTCTCGCGGCAGCGCCGAGCCACCGAACCCCGGCAGGTCGACGGCGAGGACGCGGGACCGCTCGGCCAGCGCCGGCATGACCGGCGTGAACCACCGCCAGCTCGCGGCGATGCCGTGCAGCAGCACGACGATCCGCTCCGACCCCGGGTCACCGAGATCGACGTAGGTCAGCTCGCGGTCACCGACGATCGCGGTGCGCTCGGCGCGCCGCCAGTCGACGGGGCGGTTCTCCACGGCTCGCTCCTGCGCTAGAGGCCCCGGCGCGCGGCCTCGCGCCGGGCGAAGTCGACGTACGACGTCGGAGCGCGGCCGAGCAGCGTCGGCAGGTGGGACAGGTCGCCGGCCGGCAGCCCGTGCCGGTCGTAGTGGCTCATCATGATCGTGTAGGTCTCGACCGCCTCACGGCTCCACGACGTGATGCCGCGGACGTCGCGTGCGCCGGCGGCCGCCCTGGCCAGGCCGAGCGCGTCACGCGGCGACGGCAGGGCGGCCAGCAGGCGCGGCAGGACGTGGACGGAACGCAGCGGGTTGGTGATGGAGGCGGGCGGGATCCGCACCGCGGTGACCGGATGCCCCACGACCTGCGACCAGGCCTCGGCCATCTGGTCCCGCGTCAGCTCCTCGGCCGACAGGTCGTACGTGGCGCCGACGTGCACGGACGGATCGCTCAGCACCCCGCACGGCGGCCTCGGCGACGTCCTCGACGTCCACCACGCCCATGACGCTGCGCGGGTCGACCGGGTAGGGCATGGACCCGACGCGGATGAAGTCCCACAGCTCCAGGTAGTTCTGCATGTAGTGCGACGGGCGCAGGACGGTGAAGGCGATCCCGGAGTCCGCCAGCCGGCGCTCCGCCACGTCCTTCTGCTCGTGGTGGGGGAGGACGTGCAGCTCCGGGTGGATGACGGAGTGGAAGACGAGGTGACCCAGGTCGCCGTTCGTCGCCGCGTCGATGAACGTGTCGAGCAGCGGCTGCTCGTCGAT
>JAQIJP010000005.1:0-77000 GCA_036946185.1 Aeromicrobium erythreum | reverse complement strand
ACCCCGCCTACGACCAGATCGTCAGCCAGGTCGCGAAGCTCTACCACCGCAGCGCCGGTCGGGTGAAGGTGCCGATGGTCATCCGGATCCCGTTCGGCGGCGGCATCGGCGCGGTCGAGCACCACTCCGAGAGCCCCGAGGCGCAGTTCGTCATGACGGCGGGCCTCAAGGTCGTCTCGTGCGCCACGCCGCACGACGCCTACTGGATGATCCAGCAGGCCATCGCCTCCGACGACCCGGTCGTCTTCATGGAGCCCAAGCGCCGCTACTGGGACACCGGCGAGGTCGGCGAGCAGGCCGAGCCGCTGCACGCGTCACGCGTCGTGCGGCCCGGGTCGAGCGCCACGCTCGTCACCTACGGCCCGATGGTCCGCACCTGCCTGGACGCCGCCGAGGCGGCCACGGCCGACGGCCTCGACCTCGAGGTCGTCGACCTGCGCACGCTCTCGCCGCTCGACCTCGGACCCGTCAAGGCGTCGCTCGAGCGCACCGGCCGCGCGGTCGTCGTCCACGAGGCGTCCCGCACGCTCGGCCTCGGGGCCGAGGTCGCCGCGCGGCTGCAGGAGGAGTGCTTCTACTCCCTCGAGGCGCCCGTGCTGCGCGTCACCGGCTACGACCTGCCGTACCCGCCCAGCCGGGCCGAGGAGGAGTTCCTCCCCGACCTGGACCGGGTGCTCGAGGCCGTCGACCGTTCGCTCGGGTTCTGAGGGGGAGCAGATGAGTGAGAACCGTTTCGCCCTGCCCGACGTGGGCGAGGGTCTGACCGAGGCCGAGGTCGTCTCCTGGCGGGTCCAGGTCGGCGACGAGGTCCGCATCAACGACGTGATCGTCGACATCGAGACCGCCAAGTCGATCGTCGAGCTGCCGAGCCCGTTCGCGGGCACCGTCACGGCGCTGCTCGTCGCCGAGGGGGAGACCGTGCCGGTCGGCACGCCGATCATCGCGATCGGCGACCCGGCGGCGGCACGGTCGGCCGCCGGCGGTGAGGTGACGACGGCAGCCGAGGTCGCCGCGGCCAGCGAGAAGCCGGTCGAGGAGGAACGCCAGGCCGTCCTCGTGGGCTACGGCCCGCGCTCGACCGGCGTGCCGCAGCGGCGGCGTCCCCGCAACGGTGCGCTGTCGGCGCCGCCGGTCGAGGCGACCCCGGCGCCGCAGCCCGTGCCCGACGACCTCGCGAAGAACCCTGAGCCTGTCGGGTCGACCCCGTCCGAGGCGCCGCCTCGACCGGCCCGGGCGCTGGCGAAGCCGCCGGTCCGCAAGCTGGCCAAGGACCTGGGGGTCGATCTCGCCGACGTGCCGTGCGCCGGGGCCGTCGTCACGCGGGCCGAGGTCGAGGCCCACGTCGCGTCCCTGCGCAGCGGCTCCGCCGCGACGACGTCGGTCACCGCCTCGCCGTCCTCGCCGTCCCCGCAGGCCGGGGAGCGCCGTGTGCCCGTGAAGGGCGTCCGCAAGATGACGGCCGCGGCGATGGTCAGCTCGGCGTTCACCGCCCCGCACGTCACGGAGTGGGTCACGCTCGACGTGTCGCGGACCGTCGAGCTCGTCGACCGGCTGCGTGCCGACCGCCGCTTCGCCGACGTCAAGGTGTCGCCCACGCTGCTCGTGGCCCGCGCCGTCTGCCTGGCGCTGCGGCGCACGCCCGAGCTCAACGCGCGCTGGGACGAGCAGGCGCAGGAGATCGTCTACCCGGCGGGCGTCACGCTCGGCATCGCCGCCGCGACGGACCGTGGTCTCGTCGTGCCGAACATCCCGGGAGCCGACGCGATGTCGCTCGTCGAGCTGGCCGCGGCGCTCGGCGAGCTCACCGCCACCGCGCGCGCCGGACGCACCCAGCCGGCGCAGATGAGCGGCGGGACGTTCACGATCACCAACATCGGCGTCTTCGGCGTCGACGCGGGCACGCCGATCCTCAACCCCGGCGAGTCCGGCATCCTGGCCGTCGGCCAGATCGACCGGCGGCCGTGGGTCGACGAGCACGACCAGGTCGTGCCGCGGTGGGTCACGACCCTCGCGCTGAGCTTCGACCACCGGGTCGTCGACGGCGAGCAGGGCTCGCGGTTCCTCGCCGACGTCGCGGCGATGCTGCGCGACCCGGCGCTCGCGATGACCTACTGAGGCCCCGTCGAGCGGTGGATCCTCAACCTTCTGAGCCCTCGGACGGTTGAGGATCCACCGCTTCCCGGAGGCCTCAGAGCCGCTCGCCCGCCTCGACCGGGACCGTCACCGTGTTCCCGGGCGAGGCGAGCGGGCAGCGCCAGCGGTCGTCGTACCGGCACGAGGGGTGGTACGCGAAGTTGAGGTCGAGCACGATCGTCGACCGGCCCTCGGCGTCCGTCCCGCCGCCGAGCCACGAGCCCTTCGCGGTGTCGAGGACGTAGCGACCGGCGCCGTAGCTGGTCGACCCGCTCGTGCCGTCCTTGAGAGGCACGAACAGCCCGCCGGCGTACTGGTGCATGCGCCAGACGTCGAGGGTCGCGCCCTCGGGCAGCGCGGCCCGGCCGATCCGGCGCATCGTGAGCGACCCGTCGTCACCGGTGTCGAGCACGCGTTCCTCGTCGGGTCCGTCGCCCTCGGGCAGCGGCTCGACGACGGCCTCGACCCGCCAGCGGGGGTCGTACGGCCACACCGGCAGACCCGTCTCGCGCAGCGGGTCGCGTGCGGGCAGGGGCGACTGCGGGTGCGTGCGGAACAACGCGTCGCGGCCCGCACGCCAGCCGTGGTGCGCACGTTCCGGGTCGTCGTCGGCGCGGACCGCGGCGTACAGGTCGGCGACCCGGAGCCGCCAGTCGATCAGGGTCAGTGAGGAGTCGACGGCCATGGGTCGACGCTGCCACGGATCGGGTCGTCGCGCTCCCGGGACCGTGCCGACGGTCGTTGCGTCCGGCACCTACGATGGGCCGGTGACGAGCGACGGTCCCCCCACGAGTCCGCCGCTCCGCTCGGCCCTCCTGGTGTGGGTCGTGGCCCTGCTCGTCTACCTGCTCGCGGTCTTCCACCGCTCGTCGCTCGCGGTGGCCGGGCTGGCCGCGACGGAGCGCTTCGGGATCTCCGCGGCCCAGCTGTCGACCTTCGTCATGCTGCAGCTCGTCGTCTACGCCGGGCTGCAGGTCCCGGTCGGGCTCGCCCTGGACCGGTTCGGCTCGCGCCGCCTGCTCGGCCTGGGGCTCGTCCTGCTCACGGTCTCGCAGACGGTGTTCGCGTTCGTCGACTCGTTCCCGCTCGCACTGGCGGCCCGCGTCGGCGTCGGGGTCGGCGACGCCCTGACCTTCGTCTGCGTGCTGCGCCTCGTGACGACCTGGTTCGCCCCGCTCCGCATCCCGCTCGTCACGCAGCTGACCGGGGTGCTCGGCCAGCTGGGCGCGCTGGTCGCCGCCGCCCCGATGACGTGGGCGCTGCGGGAGCTCGGCTGGACGCAGGCCTACCTGGCGGCGGCGTCCGTCGGCGTGGTCCTGCTCGTCGCGCTGCTGGTCGTCGTCCGCGACAGCCCCGACCGCTGGTTCCTGACCGGGCCGCCGCTGTCGTGGGCGCGGGTGCGGCGCAGCCTCGCCGACTCGTGGGCCCACCCCGGCACGCGCCTCGGCTTCTGGACCCACTTCACGACGCAGTTCAGCGCGACGACGCTGAGCCTGCTGTGGGGCTACCCGTTCCTCGTGCGCGGCGAGGGACGCAGCTCGGCCGAGGCGGGTCTGCTGCTGAGCCTGCTCGTCGTCGCGCTCATGGTCGGCGGACCGGTGCTCGCCGCCGTCATCACGCGGCACCCGTGGCACCGCTCGACCCTCGTCCTCGGGATCGTCGGAACGATCGTCGCGGTCTGGACGGCGGTGCTCGCGTGGCCGGGCGACGCGCCGACGTGGCTGCTCGTGCTGCTCGTGGTCGCGGTCGGCATCGGCGGGCCGGCGTCGATGATCGGGTTCGACTTCGGCCGCAGCTTCAACCCGGCGCACCGCCTCGGGGCCGCCACCGGGATCATCAACCAGGGCGGCTTCATCGCGAGCCTGCTGCTGATCGTCGCGATCGGCGTCGTGCTGGACTGGCGCACCCCCGGCAGCAGCCAGGACTACCCGCCTGGGGCGTTCCGCTGGGCGATGAGCCTCCAGTACGTCCTCTGGGCGCTCGGTCTGACCCAGATCTGGCGCTACCGGGTCAAGGCGCGCGCCCGGGTGCGGGAGTCCTGAGAGCCCCCGCCCGCGTCCGCCGCTCCACCGACCAGGCGAGGGCGAGCACGAGCAGCAGGTAGGTCACGTTCTGCGTCAGCTTCTCCGACCACGTGGTCGACGGGGGCGGCGGCGACAGGAACCCGGTCAGGGTCCTCGTCAGCAGGGCGCCCAGCGCGAGGGCTGCCGTGTGCCGCACCGTCCACCCGGTCCGACGACCCCAGCGGGCCACGATCATCGCCGTCACGGCGGCCACCGCGAGCCCCTGGACCACGCCCGCCCACGACTGCGGCATCAGGTCGAACCCGGCCATGGCGAGCGCGCCGAGCAGCAGCAGGACCCACGGCGTCGGCGGGCGGCCGTCCCTCGACGGGAGCGGGCGACCCCACGGCGAGAAGGCAGCCGCGACCAGCGCGAGGGCGACGAGCACGGCGACGGAGTACTGCACCGGACCGGCGTCGACCCGGTAGCTCGTCACCTGGTCGTGGTGCACGAACGCCGCGAAGCAGACAAGGGTGGTCGCCGGGACCGCCAGGGCCCAGCGGGGAAGCCACGGGCCCGGGTGTCGCGCGAGCGACTCCGCGACGACGGTCGGAGCCGCGACGCTCATCACGACGTGCCCGCCGACCCAGGTCAGGGCGGCGTAGAGCCCGAGGTCGCCGACGCGGGCCGCGCCGACGATCGCGGACCACCCGTCGACGTCGTCCCGCACGGGGGTGAACAGCGATCCGTCGACGACGGTCGCCATCAGGACGCCGAACGCGGCGGCGAGCAGCAGGCGCCCGGTCCAGCCGCGACCGGTGCGGACCGACACCTCGCGGACCAGCAGGGCCGCCGCACCGTAGAAGGGCGCGAAGAAGACCACGAGGAACAGCACGCCACCTATGCCGCCGAGGTCGCCGAGGTAGGCCTGCAGCAGCTCGGCCGTGACCGGCGCGAGCAGCAGCAGGACGACGACCCCGAGCACGCGCTGACGCATCTGCTCAGGCTAGGTGGCCCGCAGTGCCGGCGGATCGGCCGAAGGTCGGCATCCGTCACGACCTTCGGCGGACGGCGGTCCCGCTCAGCTCGCCGGGAACTCGAGGCCGGCGGCCTGCTCGGACACGTCCCACAGCCGGCGCGCGAGCACGTCGTCGCGGGCCGCTGCGGTCATGCCGACGAGCTTGGGCCGGCCGCGCATCTGCTGGAAGCCGTCGGGACCGACGTACTCGCCGCCCGTGAAGGTCGGGTCCGTCGCGGCCATGAGGGTCGGCCAGGCGCCCCGCTCGGCCGACTGCGCGACGACCTTGCTCACCTGGTGCATCGCGAGTCCCGGCAGCGAGAAGCCGCGGACGGACGGGCCGGTCTTGGTCAGGTTCGTCGCCGAGTACCCGGGGTGTGCCGCGACGCTGACGACGGGAGCGCCGGAGACCTTGACCCGGCGGTCGAGCTCACGCATGAACAGCAGGTTCGCGAGCTTCGAGGCGCCGTAGGCCTGCCAGCGGTGGAACCGGCGCGAGCTGCCCTGGGGCGTCAGGACGTCCAGGTCGATGCCGGAGACGGCGGTGTGCGCCATCGAGCCGAGGGCCACGACCCGCGCGCTGCTGGCGCGCAGCAGGTCCCACAGGTGCGCCGTGAAGGCGAAGTGGCCCAGGTGGTTGGTGCCCATCTGCAGCTCGAAGCCGTCCTTCGTGAAGGACTTCGGCGTCAGCATGATGCCGGCGTTGTTGATCAGCAGGTCGAGCCGGTCGAAGCGCTCGAGCGCCTCGTCGGCGGAGCGGCGGACGTCCGCGAGGTCGGCCAGGTCGAGGGACAGGACGTCGAACGACGCCTCCGGCGCCTCACGCCGCAGCCGGTCGAGGGTGTCGGAGGCCTTGGCCTCGCTGCGTGCGGTGATGACGACGTCGGCGCCGTGCCGGCCCAGCTCGAGCGCGGTGTGGAAGCCGAGCCCGCCGGTGCCGCCCGTCACGAGCGCGCGCCGGCCGGTCAGGTCGCCGATGTCGTCCGTCGTCCAGGTCATGACGCGAGACTAGCGCCGGGCGGAGGGTTCGGCAGGTGGCGCGGACGACTCAGAACAGGACGTTCATGGCGCCGAGCACCCGGGTGCCCAGGTCCGCGTCGCCGTCGACCCGGACCTCGACGGCGTCGGGCCCGCGTCGGCCGGCGGCGAGCCGGACGAAGTCGGTGCTGGAGAGCGTCAGCGTCACGTCCGGGTCCGCGACCTCGACGGGTCGGGCCCGGCCGTCGTCGCCGAGACCGATCGTGACCGCGTGGTGGACCGGGCCGGTCAGGATCCACCGCGCGCTCGTGCCCGGCGCCGGCCTGACCTTGCGCCCGAGCACGAACGGCATCGCCGCGGCCAGCGAGTGCACGGTGACGTGGGCGCCGGGGGCGTCCTCGCCCCCGGGACGCTCGAGCGCGTCGCGGAGGTCGAGCTCGTGCACCCAGGTGTCCACCACCCGGTTGCGCAGCAGGGTCTGCCAGTCCCACGCGACGTCGCCGGGCGTGCGGGGCGGTCGGCCGGCGGGGTCGGTCGGCGCGGGCGTCAGCTCGGCGGTGCGGGCCGCGACCGCGGCCGAGAGCTCGTCGACGAGCTCCGGCGCTGCGACGTCGGAGCGCGCGTCGACGCCCGACTGCGTGTAGTCCGAGACGACGGTGGCGCCGCCGGGTCCGGTCGGCGTGCTGCGGTCGGTGCCGGCGAGCACGGCCTCGAGGTGGGCGAGGTGGGCGACGACGTCGTGCACGTCCCAGCCGGGCAGCGCGGTCCGCCGTGACCACGCGTCGTCGTCGAGCGCGCGCAGCAGCGCGTCGAGCCGGGTGGTCGTGTCGCGCCAGGCGGCGATGTACAGGTCAAGCACGGTCGTCCTCCTGGGCGGCGCGTCGTCGGGTCAGGAAGGTCCAGACCCCCAGTCCCAGCCCCGCGGCGACGCTGAGCCAGGTGATGCCGTTGCCGAGGTTGACGCGCGAGTCGAAGCCGTCGACGGCGGCGAGGCCGTAGCTCGCCGGGTCGGTCCCGCCGTCCTTCGGGGCGCACACGGCGTAGAGCCCGTCGTAGCCCGACGGCAGGATCCCGATGAGGGTCCACGTCGTGCCGTCCTGCGTCGTGCGCGGACGGATCCGGGACTCCGGGATGGGCTTGCGCGGCTTGCCCTCGCCGCCGGTGCGGCAGCGGACGTCGCGGTCGGGCTGCGGGATGTCGGTGAAGACGGCGACCGCGCGGTCCTTCGCGTCGACGCTCGTGCGCACGGGCTGCACGGTCGCGTCGGTGGCGAGGTTCCAGGCGCTGCCGGCCGTCGCGACACCGGCCATGTAGCCGCCGAACGCGACGACGAGGGCCGCGACGTACCACCAGGCGTTCGTCGGTCTCACGTCGTCACTCTGGCACACGCCGTCGTGACCGAGCCGCTGCCGCCCCGGACGGACGAGGGCCCCGCCACCGGGATCGGTGACGGGGCCCTGTCGTGGTGCGTCGGTCAGAACGCGGCCTCGTCGAGCTCCATGACGCTGGCGTCGACGGCCTCGGCGATGGCGCGCTCGCCGGCGAGCTTCGGCAGCACGTTGCGCGCGAAGAACGAGGCGGCGGCGATCTTGCCCTCGTAGAAGGCCTTCTCCGAGCCGGTCGCGCCGGCGTCGAGCGCCTTCAGCGCGACCTCGGCGCCGCGCAGCAGCAGCCACGAGACGACGACGTCACCCAGCACGTAGACGAGGCGGGTCGTGTTCAGGCCCACCTTGTAGATGTTCTGGATGTCGCCCTTCTCGTCCGCCGGGTTCGACGCCATCAGGTCCTGGAAGATCGCGCCGAGGATCGCCTGCGCGTCCTCGAGGCCCTTGGCGAGCAGCTCGCGCTCGACCTTGAGGCGACCGTTGCCGGCCTCGCTCTGGGCGAACTTCTGGATCTCCATCGCGACGTGACCGATCGCCTGGCCCTTGTTCTTCACGATCTTGCGGAAGAACAGGTCCTGGCCCTGGATCGCCGTCGTGCCCTCGTAGAGGGTGTCGATCTTGGCGTCGCGCACGTACTGCTCGATCGGGTAGTCCTGGAGGAAGCCCGAGCCGCCGAAGGTCTGCAGCGACTCCGTGCCGAGGAGGACCCACGACCGCTCCGAGCCGTAGCCCTTGACGAGCGGCAGGAGCAGGTCGTTGACGGCCTCCTCGAGCGAGGTGTCCTCGCCGGCGGCCTCCTTGAGGGTGATCGCGTCCTGCCACGTCGAGGTGTAGACGACGAGCGAGCGCAGGCCCTCCGCGAACGACTTCTGCGTGAGCAGCGAGCGGCGCACGTCCGGGTGGTGGGTGATCGTGACGCGCGGGGCGGTCTTGTCGGACGCCTGCGTCAGGTCGGCGCCCTGCACGCGCTCCTTGGCGTACTCGAGCGCGTTGAGGTAGCCGGTCGACAGGGTCGCGATGGCCTTGGCGCCGACCATCATGCGCGCGTTCTCGATGACGCGGAACATCTGGTTGATGCCGTCGTGGACCTCGCCGAGCAGCCAGCCGCGGGCGGGCTCGCCGCCACCGGTGGACGAGTCGCCGAAGGTGACCTCGCACGTCGAGGAGACCTTGATGCCCATCTTCTTCTCGACGTTGGTGACGTAGGCGCCGTTGCGCTCGCCCGTGAGCTCACCGGTCTCGACGTCGAAGTGGTGCTTGGGAACGAGGAACAGGCTCAGGCCCTTGGTGCCCGGGCCGCCGACGCCCTCGACGCCCTGGGGGCGCGCGAGCACGAGGTGCATGATGTTCTCGGCCATGTCGTGCTCGCCCGAGGTGATGAAGCGCTTGACGCCCTCGATGTTCCAGGTGCCGTCCTCGTTCGGGAAGGCCTTGGTGCGGCCGGCGCCGACGTCGGAGCCCGCGTCGGGCTCGGTCAGGACCATCGTGGCGCCCCAGCGGCGGTCGACCATGTGCTGGGCGATCGTCTTGTCACGGTCGATGCCGTTCTCGAAGACGATGCGGGCGAAGGCCGGGCCGCAGGCGAACATCCAGATGGCCGGGTTCGCGCCGAGCACGAACTCCGCGGACGACCAGACGAGGGAGTTGGGGGAGCGCTGGCCGCCGAGCTCCTCGGGGACCTGCAGGCGCCACCACTCGGCGTCCATCCACGCGTCGTAGCTCTTCTTGAAGTTCTCGTTCATGGTGAGCGAGTAGGTCGAGGGGTCGTAGACCGGGGGGTTGCGGTCGGAGTCCTCGAAGGACGCGGACAGCTCGTCGCGGGAGATCCGCTCGATCTCGGCGAGGACGCTCTTGGCCGTGTCGACGTCGAACTCCTCGAAGATGCCCTTGCCGTAGACCTCGCCGCGGTCGAACAGCTCGAAGAGGTTGAACTCCAGGTCGCGCAGGTTGCTCTTGTAGTGGCTCATGCCGATGTTCCTTGTCGGGGGACGGGTGTCCGGTGCCTCGTCGACCTCCGCGTCGGAGGATGCGCAGGTCAGCGGTGGCTACCGGCAGGTAACTTCAGTATCCGCCCTCAGGGGTGCGTCAGACAAGTCGGGGTCGCTCAACGCCGCGCTCGGTAGCCCGGTCCGCCCTGGGTGCGCTCCACGTCGGCGTTCGTCGTGTCGCGGATGCAGTCCTGCAGGTAGCCCTCGTCGACGTCGATCCCGCGGAGCCCGGGCGAGGCGAAGAGCTTGTCGAGCCGCGCCGCGTGCCCCTCCGGCGGGACGGTCGTGAAGTCGATGATGCGCGGCGTGCCGTCGACGACCGTGCGGTCCGCCCAGGACGGGAGCTGCGACGTCCGGAGCGTGCCCTCGGCCAGCATCCGGCGCAGTCCCTGCACCTCGCAGTAGTCCCGGGTGGTGCCGAAGATCGACGTCGCGAGCGACGACGAGGCGCTCGGCGTCGGGCTCGGGGCGGGCTCGCCCCGGCACCCCGCCAGGAGCACCAGGACGGATGCCGCCACGAGCAGCCGACGCATCAGGGGCGACCCCATCCGGAGGACGTGAGGAACTCGCCGATGTTGATGTCGTCGACGTTGGAGAGGCCGTAGAACGTCTTGTACTCGTTGTAGACGTTGTTGATCTCGCCCTCGAACGCGTCGAAGTAGTCGTTCGCGTTCTCGACGCCCTGGCCCTCGAAGTACTGCGTGAGCAGCGCGTCGGCCCGGTCGCGCAGCGTGGCGCTGGACTGACCGGTCGGGTCGGCGAGCTCGGGCGGCAGGTCGCTCGGATCGATCTTGCCGTTGTCGACCAGGCTGTTGATCATCCACAGCGCGTTGCGTCCTGTGACGTGCGAACCGTCCACCTGCCACTCCGCCGGGAGGTTGGCCGACGGCGAGGGCAGGTGCTCGGCGGTGACCAGGTTGGAGATCAGCGTGTTGCCGATCCCGGTGGCCGGGCCGAGGAAGTCGCCGGCGACGGGGATCTTGCCGGCGAGGCTGGTGACGATGCCGGCGCCGATCTTGAGGTTGCGGACGCGCTCGGCCTCCGCCTGGTTGGCCGTCAGTCCGCGCTCCTCGGCCTCGTTCGTCAGACCGACGTCGAGCAGGGCCTGGAGCCGGGCGTTGTGCCCGGCCAGCTCGCGCGGGCTCGTCGACGTGGGGTTCTCGGCCCACTGCTGGAGCTGGTCCTGCTGGTACGCCGTGACGTAGGTCGTCAGGCGTCCGGCGCCGCGGTCGAGGTCGAACTGGTCGTTCTGGTCGTCGACCCGGTCGCTCGCGATGAAGGTCATGAGCCGGACGCGATCCGCCTCGGAGAGCGGCGACTGCTGGAACTCGGGCGTGCCGGACGGGGCGGCGAACGAGTCCAGGTTGAACGCCAGGGCATCGACCAGGCCCCGGGTGAGGAGCGTGTTGCGGTAGGCCGCGGAGTCGCCGCCGTCGCCGTCCTCGTCCTTGGGACCCATCAGCGTCTCGAAGTTGCCGCCGTCGACCGACGTGAGGTCCTGGCTCAGCTTGTCGAACGCGGCGTCGGCCCGAGCACGGTCCGCCGGGTCGTCCGAGGCGTAGTCCTCGGCCATCCAGCTGTACATCTTGGCGACCTTGCCCTCGTTGCCGTTCTCGAGGTCCCAGGGCTGGTTGAAGAGGGTCGAGTTGAAGTTGTGCGGGTAGTTGCCGGGCACGTCCGTGCCCGCCACGAGGTCGGCGGTGGCCTCGCGGTTGCGGCTCGTCATGTCGAGCATGTCGGCGACGAGGTCGTTGTACTGACCGACGTACTCGTCGCCACCCGCGGCACGGCCCCAGAAGTAGTCGGCGGCGGACATCGAGCCCACGGCGGTCGACGCCATCTGCTTGGCCAGGCCGTCGCCCGGCTCGGTGGTGCTGTGCGACAGCAGGTCGGCGAGCGCCCAGAAGTCCTTGTTCTCGTTCTGGACCTCGACGGGGAAGCCGCCGCCGGTGAGCCACTCGGTGGTGAAGTTCTGGGTGGCGTCGTCGCGCAGGGCCTGCGGGAGGTCGTCGTAGCCGCCGCCGAGGTCGTGGTTCGACAGGTTGAGGATGCCGTCGGCGTACATCGACAGGTAGCCGTTCTTCTCGGCGTCGCTGAACCCGTCGTCGGAGTGGTTGTCGTAGTGCGTGCCGTCCGAGACGGTGTACGACGTCGTCCAGCGGTGCTCGTCGGCGTTGATGTACTCGAGGATCTCGTCCTTCTTGGAGTACGTGTCCTCGTAGAACGTCTTGAGGTACTCCTGGGCCTGCGCGACGCCGGGGTTCGCCGCCAGGTCGACGTTGTTCCGCGCGGCCCACGGCGCCAGCACCGCGAGCGCGCCGTTGACGTTGCTCAGGTTGCTCAGGGTGCGCTCGAACTCGACGGGGCTCATGTTCCCGGACTCGAGCCGGGTCAGGAGCCACGAGGCGTCGTCCTCGGCGTCCTCGCTCGTGACCTTCGGCAGCGACAGCCCGATGATGGCGGCCTTGAGGTCGTCGCTCGGGTCCTCGATCTGCATCCACTGCTGCACCAGGCCGGGGTTCTGCTCCATCCACTGCTGGCGCTCGAACTCGGTCATCTCCGTGACGGACGGGATGGTGCCGGTGCGGACGGCGTTCTGGTAGGCCTGGTAGGACTCCTGCGGGGTGAGCTGGAGCCCCGGCCACAGCGAGGCCGCCCCCAGTGGCAGGTAGCCGGCCAGCATGAGCTGCTTGGCCTCGGCCTCGCTCGGGGGTCCGCCCTGGAAGCCGGTGACCGCGGTCGACTCGGCGCTCTCGAGGGTCGAGACGGCCTGGTTGAAGCGGCCCTGGAGCTTGGCCTTCTCCTCGGCCTTGATGTCGTTGTACGACAGGTCCTCGTCGGCGTCCCGGTCCGCGAGCACCCGACTCTGGGTGTTCTGGTGCAGCTCGGTGTTCAGCTGCTCGACGGTCGAGTCGTAGGCCTCGACGGCGTCGGCGAACTGGTTGATCAGGCCGATCGCGTAGTAGCCGTTGCGAGCCAGGTTCTGCGCGGTCTGGCTGGCGGCGTCGGGGTTGGCCGACGCGATGTCCGCGATGTCGCCCTCGATCGCCGACTGCACGTTCTGCCGGTCGTTGGCGAGGTCGGAGACGAGCGCGTTGATGGTCTCGGTGTGCGAGCTCGGCGCCTCGGCGGCCTCGCGGATCGTGTCGGCGGTGGCGCCGCCGTTCTCCTCCGCGTAGGTGGGAAAGTCTGCGGTCATCGTGCGTCCCCCGGATGTGAAGAGTTTCGGGGACGGTCGGAACCGTCCCGCGGGCTGCTCCGCCCGGCCCCCGACCCCTGGCGTCGGAGGACTTGGTCCTGCGGTGGCGGTCGGTCGAGGGGCCCGGCAGCGGTGCTGCCAGGCCCCTCGAACGACTCAGACGGCCCGGTTGATCCGGTCGCTGATGCCGGTGTTCTCGCTGACGGTCGTCTGGAGGGTGCGCGCACCCTCCTCGTCCGACGACCGTGCGCTCGCCGCGACGTACTCGACGTTCGAGCCCGCGGTGTCGAGCTCGACGCCGAGCTTGTTGCTGTCGTCGACGACGTGGTTGGTGACGTAGGAGGTCAACGCGCCCTTGACCCGGCTGTGGCCGACCGAGGTGGACGCGGAGTCCAGCCCGTTCTTTAGACCGTTCGCCGCGGCGCGACCGTTCTCCGACCGCCCCTTGATGGTCCCACCGGTGCCGTGGAGGTTGTCGACCTCGACGCCGGTGACGTCTCCCGAACCCATCGGCTCAGATGTTCCGGAACGAGCTGTTCGCCGCGTTCTTGACGCTGGAGATGAACTCGTCGGCGTTCTCGGACGTGCGCTGGGCGTTCTTCGTGACGCCGGCGTCGATGTCGGCGCCGTGACGACGGGCCGAGGCCTGCGTCGCGGCGACGTTCTCGGAGCCCGCGCCGCCCTCCATCATGTTCTTGAGGTGGGCCTGCTGGCGGTCCACCTGGTCGCCCACCTGGCGCAGCTGACCCTGGTTGGCCAGCGTCGCATCGGTGTGGTTCTGGACTGCGCCGCGGTCGACGCGCACCTGGTCACTCATGTCTACTCCCCTGATTGGTGGGCTCAGGCCCGGTTGATCTTGTTGGCGAGGTCGCTGGCGGTCGTGTCCAGCGAGGTGGACTCACCCTGCTGCGCCGACGCGGCCGCGTCCTCGTGCTGGGCGGTCTGGCGGACGAACTTCGAGCCGCCCTCGGCGTTGGCCGTGTGCAGCAGCGCGCTGGCCTGGTACGTGTTGGCCGTCGCCGTCGAGCCGTTGGCCGCCTGGGCCGCGAACGCGCCCTTGTTCTGGCCCTGCAGCTCGGCCGTCTGGCTGTGCTGCTTCTTGGCGAGCGCGCTGGCGCTCTCGCCCTCGTTCGCAAGGTTGCGGTTGGTCTGGAGGGCGCCTTCGTAGCCCTCGGACAGTGACACGCGATCTGCAGCCATGGTGATCCCCCTGTAGGTGACTGTGGTCCGTCCACCGTACGACAGGTCCGCCCGAGGCAAAACCCGGGAGTGACCTGCGTCACGTCGAAGTTGTTCAGGTCCTGGGCGGCTCGTCGTCCGGCATGACGGCCGTCTGGACGAGCGAGGCGCCGCCGTCGCGCGTCACGTACATCGC
Source organism: Aeromicrobium erythreum (assembly GCA_036946185.1). Taxonomy (GTDB): domain Bacteria; phylum Actinomycetota; class Actinomycetes; order Propionibacteriales; family Nocardioidaceae; genus Aeromicrobium; species Aeromicrobium erythreum_A. The sequence continues at coordinate 62,921 of JAQIJP010000005.1, read as the reverse complement.
CCGGCCCACGGGGAGGCGCTGCGAGGCGTGGCCGCCGATGAGGCGCCCCTCGAGCCGGTCGCCCGAGAACATGAAGCCGGGCGCGCTGAGGTCGATCAGGCGCTGGATCATCGGGGCGAAGACCGCGCGGCTCATGCCGCCCGTCCGGCGCGACAGCACGAGGTGGAAGCCCAGGTCGCGGCCCTGCGGGAGCAGGTCGACGACGGGCCCGAGCGGATCGCCCTGCGACGTCGCGACCAAGTCGTAGTCGTCGACGATCAGGAAGACCTCGAGACCGTTCCACCACGAGCGGTTGCGCAGCTGCTCCGAGGTGACGTCCGGACCGGGGACGCGCGCCTGGATGGCGCCGGTCAGGTCGTGCGCGAGCTGCGCCGTCTGCTCGGCGCTCGTCGCGTACGAGAGCAGGTACTCCTCGGGCACGACGTCGAGCAGCGAGCGGCGGTAGTCGACGACCGCGATGCCGATCTCGTCCGGTCCGTGGCTCGAGACCAGGTTGTGGATCAGGAGCTTGAGCAGGTTCGACTTGCCGGTCTCGCCGTCGCCGTAGACCTGCAGGTGCGGGTCGGCGCCCCACAGCTGGATCTCGGCCGGGCCGAGGTTGAGCTCCGACAGGCCGACGAGCACGCCCTTGTCGCCCTTCTCGACCGCGGGCAGCTCGGCGAGCTCGACCCGACGGGGCAGCACCTGCACCCGCTGCACGGCCTGGCCCTTCCACTGCTCCACGACGGCCGCGACGAGCGCGCGCTGGTCGTCGTCGAGCGCGGCGTACTCGTCGTCGTCCGGGTCGGCGCTCACCGCCAGGACCGGCAGCGCCGTCTGGAAGATGTGCGCCTCCTTGCGCGACCCGGTGATGCCGCGGCCGAGCGAGTCCTTGGGGATCTGCTCCATGACGGAGCGCTCGAATTCGGAGTCGTACGCGTCGTTGAGCCGCAGCTCGAGCCGCCCGCCCATCGAGCCCTGCATGCGCATCCGCACCTGCATGCCCTGCGTCACCGTGATGACGACGTGGACGCCGAAGTTGGTGCCGCGCGCGGCGACGTCGGCGATGGCGTAGTCGAGGTCGTCGTACTCGTCGCGGAACGTGCCCCAGCCGTCGACCACGAGGAACACGTCGCCGGGCTCGGACGTGTCGACGTCGCCGTTCGCCCGGGCGCGGCGGTAGGCCGCCATCGAGTCGTAGCCGCGCTCGCGGAACATCGCCTCGCGGCGGTCGAGCGTGCTGCGCACGTCGTTGACCGTGCGGCGGATCTTCTCCGGGTCGACGCGCGACGTCACCGACGCGACGTGGGGGACGTCCTGCAGCGCCGTCAGCGACCCGCCGCCGTAGTCGACGACGTAGAACGCGACGTCGCCCGGCGCGTAGGTCGCGGCCATCGACAGGATCATGGTGCGGACGAGCGTCGACTTCCCGGTCTGCGGCGAGCCGGTGACGATGAGGTTCGCGCCGCCGCCGGTGAAGTCCCACTCGAGCGGGAACTGCGCCTGGTGCTTGGGGTCGTCGACCGTGCCGAGGACGGCGCGGCACGACGTGGCGGGGGCGCGGTCGCCGACCTGGACGAGGTCGCCGAGCGCGAGCCGCGACGGCAGCGGGTCGAGCCAGACGGGGCGCACGGGCGCCGAGCCGGCCGTCTCGATCTGCTCGCAGATGACGTCGAGCACGCTCGGGTCCGAGCGGGAGACGGTCGCGGCCAGGGCCTCGGCCTCGAGCTGCTCGGCCGCGGCGGCCTGCTGCGCGAGCCAGGCGCCGAGCCCGTTGGTCGCGACGTACGGGACGACCGGGACGGAGGTCTTGGGTCCGTCGCTCGGCGGAACGTAGGGCTGCGAGACGAGCGCCGCCTTGAACCGGTCGAACACCGTCGTGTCGACCTTGAGGTAGCCCGAGCCGGGCTCGGGCGGCAGGTGGAACGCGTCGGGCACGCCGATCGCGTCGCGGCTCTCCGCCTCGGAGAACGTGCGCAGGCTGATCCGGTAGGACAGGTGCGACTCCAGGCCGCGGATCTTGCCCATCTCGAGCTTCTGCGTCGCGAGCAGCAGGTGCACGCCGATGGACCGGCCGATCCGGCCGATCGCCACGAACATCTCGGCGAAGTCGGGCTTGGCCGTCAGCAGCTCGGAGAACTCGTCGATGATGACGAGCAGGTGCGGCAGCGGCTCGAGGTCCTCGCCGGCGTCGATGCGGTCCTGGTAGGCGGTGACGTTCGGCAGGTTGCCGGCCCGCTTGAGGATCTCCTGGCGGCGCTGCATCTCGCCGTAGAGCGCGTCGCGCATCCGGTCGACGAGCGTGAGGTCGTCCTGGAGGTTGGTGATCATCCCGGCGATGTGCGGGATGTGCTCCATCGAGGCGAACGTCGCGCCGCCCTTGAAGTCGACGAGCATGAGCGCGAGGCGGTCGGGCCCGTGCCCGATCACGAGCGAGCTGACCATCGTGCGCAGCATCTCGGACTTGCCCGAGCCGGTCGCGCCGACGACCATCCCGTGCGGACCCATGCCGCCGTGCGCGGACTCCTTCAGGTCGAGCAGCACGGGCTGGCCCGCGGTGCCGACGCCGATCGGCACCCGCAGCAGGTCGCGCAGGGCGCGGGGCTGCCAGGTCCGGCGCAGGTCGAGCCGGGCCGGGTCGTCGACGCCGAGGATCTCGGTGAGGCCGACGGTGTCGGTCAGGCCGTCCTCGCCCTGGTCCTCGACGGTCAGGCGCAGCGCCGAGAGCTGGCGCGCGATCGTGTGCTCGATGCCGCGGGGGGCGAGGTCGAGGCGGAACGGGGACGGGCCGACGGTGCTCGTGACCGAGCCGGACGCGTCGATCTCGAGCCGGACGTCGACCGCCTCCGGCTCGGCGCGCGGCGTGTCCAGCAAGGTCACGACGTGGACGCCGAGCGACGCCAGCGGCACCGCGGGGTCCGGCGAGGTCAGGTGCTGGCCGGCGGCGAGGCCCTCGCCGTCGACGACCACGACGAGGTGCGACGGGTGCGAGACCGTCTCGCTGCGCGCCCGGCTGAACCGGTCGAGGCGCGCCTCGAGCTCCGGCGCGAGCATCTCGGCCATCGCCGAGACGCTCGACGTGACCCGGCGGGCGGGCACGTCGCCGTCGAGCACGGCGGCCTCCTGCACGTGCGGCAGCCACTTGACCCAGTCCCAGACGGCGGCGGTCTCGTCCGATCGGACGACCGCGAGCTGGACGTCGTTCGGGCTCTGCAGCGTGACGGTCTGCAGGACCAGGTGCGTCGCGAGGTCGCGCCGCAGCGGGGGCGACCCGATGACGCTGAGCGTCCCGACCCGCGCGAGCGGCAGCACGATCGGCTGGTCGCGCAGGGTCGCGTACCGCTGCTGGAGCTCCTGGGCGGCCTGCAGGCACACGGGGTCGAAGTCGTTGAGCGGTCCGGTGTCGGCCTCGAGCGTCAGCCCGGCCGCGAGCGGGACCTCGCCCGTGCCGAGCCGGACCCCGAGGAAGTCGCCGTGGGAGCGGCGCCGCTCCCAGCGCCGGGTGTCGTCGCGGGCCAGGTCGAGCAGCTGCTCGGCCCGCGGGAAGCGCCACGCCTGCTCGGCCCGCTGGCCGGCGATCTGGTCGCGGACCGTGTGCCGCAGGGCCTCGACGTAGTCCAGGTAGCGCTCCCGGCTCTCGCGGACCTGACGCTTGGTGCCGCTGCGCTGCGTGATCAGCATGACGGCGCCGATCGCGATCGAGCCGATGAGCGCGAGCACGGCCGCGACCGCGACGATCGGGCGGTCGCGCTGCGTGATCGCGACGGTGATCGAGCCCGTGCCCGACATGATCGGCATCATCATCATGCTCAGGCCCGCCATCGCCGGGGCGCCCTGGCCGCGCGCCGGCGGCGGCTCGATCGTCAGCGGCGTCGAGGCGGTCTGCGGTGGCGTGATGCGCGCGGGGCGCTTCACCAGCGTCGTCGTCATGTTCCCCTCCGGCCGGGCCGTCTCGCGTCGTGCGGGACCCCACGTCGCACCGCTATGCTCACGACCGCCGCGCGGATGCGCAAGGTGGTCGGCCGGGCGGCGCTCCAGGGAACCGGCGACGAGGGGGTCGACGTGCTGACGGCGTACAGCCGGGTCACCGTCGTGACCGCCGAGCGCACGATCGACCTCGCGCTGCCGAGCGGCCTGCCGCTCGCCGACGTCCTGCCGCAGGTCATGCGGTACGCCGCGCCGGAGCACGACGGCGGCTCGCCGACGACGTGGAGCCTGGGCCGCGTGGGCGGCTCGACGCTCTCGCTCGCCCAGACCCTCGCCGACGCCGGCGTGCTCGACGGCGACGTGCTCGAGCTGCGCTCCCAGGCCGACGACGCCAGCCCCGCCCTCGTCGAGGACGTGCGCGACGCCGTCGAGGACAGCGTCGACGCCGCCGGGGGCGTCTGGGTCACGCGCACGACGGGCTCGTACGCCGTGCTCGCCGGCTCCGCGTTCCTCGCGGCGTGGGGCCTGGTCGCGCTGCTGGCCGGGAGCCTCGACGGCGTGGGCCGTCTCGCCGACCTCGACACGGCCGGCGGCGCGGCCGTCGCCGTGGCCGCGCTCGTGCTCGCGACGTGGTGGGCCGACCGGCACGCCCGCGCCCAGGACGCCCAGGTGGCGGCCGGTGTCGCGATGCTGTGGGGCGCGCTGCTCGGACGGTCCGGCGGCATGTCCGCCGACCTCGACCCGGTCCTCGTCCTCGCGCTCGCCGCGGTCGTCGCCGTCGCGGTCGCCGGCCTCGCCCGCCTGCTCACCGAGACCGCGACCGGGCACCTGGCCTTCGGGACGGTCGTCCTCGTGGCGGTCCTGGTGCACGCCGCCGTCCAGCTCACCCCCGTGCCGTCGGGCCACAGCGCGCGCCTGGTCCCGGTCCTCGCGATCCTCGCGGTCGGCGTGCTGCCCCGCGTCTCGCTCTCGGTCGGCGGCCTCGCGAGCGCCGACTACCGGGTCCGCCACGTCGGCCAGCTCGACCTCGCCGCCCTGCGCCGGCGCTACCGCACGAGCAACGCGATCCTCGTCGGGTCGCTCTACGGCATCGGGGTCGCTGTCGTCGCGGCCGGCGTCCTGCTCGACGTCTCCGGGTCCGCGTGGGACCGCACGCTCGCGGTCGCGCTCGCGGTCGCGGCGCTCCTGCGGTCACGGCTGTTCTCGCGCACCCAGCACGTCGCGCCGCTCCGGGTCGCCGGCCTGCTCGTCGCCGCGTTCGCGCTCGTCCGGCTCGCCGTGTCCGAGCCGGGCACCATCCCCTACCTCGTGCCGCTCACGGCGGTCGTCCTGGCGCTCGGCCTCGGGGCGGCCTCCGTCCCGATGTCCGAGATCACCCGCGCCCGCGTCAAGCGCACGCTCAACGGGGTCGAGTTCGTCGCCGTCGTCGTGACCCTCGTCGTCGCCGCCGGCGCCCTCGGCATCTACGCCGACCTCGGAGGGGTGGTCTGATGGCCGACGACGACCAGCAGGACGAGACGCCCGACCTCGGCGCCCAGCGGCGTCGCCAGGCGCAGACCGCGGCGTCCGACCTCGCCCGGATGGGCATCGACCCGCGCAGCCTCGGGCTCGACGACCAGTCGGTGCCCCCGCCCCCGCCGCCGGCCGGGACGCGTCCCGCCGACCAGGCGTCGGCCGAGGCGCCGGAGGAGAGCGGCCCGTCGGCCCCCGTGGTGCCGCTGCGCCCCGAGTTCGCGACGGCGTCCCCGCCTCCGCCCCCCCGCCGGCCTCCAGCCCGCCGACGCCGCGGGCAGCCCGGCCCCGCCTCCGCCCCCGGCGGCCACGCCCCAGGACCGGCCGCTCACGACGGTCGAGCAGCTGCTCGCCCGGACCGGCGCCGCGGCGCCGGCCCCGCGCAGCGCCTCGCGCCTGGCTCGTGCCGTCGGTCGTGGTCTCGTCACGGTCGACGCCGCCGAGGCGGTCCAGGGCGACCGCGAGCTCGTCGACGCGGTGCGTCACCGCCAGAGCGACCGCCGCGTCGTCGCGTTCGTGTCCGGCAAGGGCGGCGTGGGCACCACGAGCGTCGCCCTGGGCGTCGGCACGTGCTTCGTCGCCCTCCGCGAGGACCGCAGCGCGGTCGTCGACGTCCAGCAGGGCACGCTCCCCGCTCTCGGCCCTGCACGGCGCCGACGCGGCCGTCGACGTGCCGGGCGTCGCGGGCCTCGACCCCGAGGCGGTCCTGCCCCGGTCGCCGGCCGGCCTGACGCTCGTCGACGGCGTCGAGTGGGACCTGCCGCTGACGCGTCGCGACCTCGCGGTCACCCTCGACCGGGTCGGCTCCGACCACGCCTTCGCGCTGCTCGACGTCGGTCACGCCGCCGGCGAGGGGGCGCACGCCGCGATCGCGCGGGCCGACCAGCTCGTCGTCGTCACCGGGCCGGGCGCCGTCGGGCTGGCCGCGCTGTCCGAGGCGCTCGACCGCGGCCGCGAGGTCAACCCCGCCGCCGCCCGCCGGGCCGTCCACGTCGTCGTGTGCCCGAGTGACGACGCCTACCGGGCGGTGCACCGCGAGGTCGTGCAGCGCCTGCCCCAGCAGCCCGTCGCGGTCGTCGTCGTGCCGCCCGACCCGCACCTGGCCCTCGGCGGCGTCCTCGACCCCGCGCGGATCGCCTCCGGCACCCGCGAGGCGTACGTGCGGGTCGCCGCGGCCGTGGCCCGGGGCGTCCGATGAGCGACGCGACCCCGCCGCCCGAGGCCCCACGCCCGCCGCCGACCCTCGCGCTGCAGAACACCCCCAACGCCGAGCGGTACGTCCTCGAGGCCGACGCGATGCGCCGCCGCCAGATGCGGTCGGCCCTCCTGCACGGCAGCCGGCGCACGTGGCGCGAGCACCAGCGGGTGTGGCCCGCCGTGGTCGTCGGCGTGATCGCCGTGGCGCTCGTGATCGCGGGGATCATCGTGACGCAGGCGATCGGGAAGACCCGCGAGAACGAGAAGGAGCAGGAGCGCCAGCAGCGGCAGCAGCAGTCCGCCACGACGGCTCCAGCCACCCCGGGGCCGACCGCCGTCTCGCCCTGATCCCGCAGGCCGTCCGCTGGATGGGCGGACGTCGATCGAGGCGTGTACGGTGTCGCCCGAGATCGAATCAGGGGGCGGTCGCGCTCCCTCCTCGACCCGTCACGAGAGGTGAGCCGATGGCGAAGTCCGCAGCCCAGGGCCAGGTCTCGCGCCTGCCGTCCACCCGTGAGTCGCGCCCCGCGCTCATCGCGCTCGCCGTCGTCCTGATCGTCGGCGGAGCGCTCGGGTCGGCGTGGCTCGCGATCCAGTCCGGCAACCGGGCCTACTTCGTGCAGGTCAAGCAGGAGGTCGCGCAGGGCGCGACGATCTCCGCCGACGACCTCACCCGCGTCAGCCTGCCGGAGGACTACGGCAACGGGGTGCCGTCCTCGCGCGCCGACTCGATCGTCGGCCAGTCCGCGACGACCCGCCTCCTGCCCGGCACGGTGCTCACGCCGGCGATGGTCTCCAAGAAGTCCGGCATCGCCGAGAACCAGACCCAGCTCACCGTCCCGATCGACGCGAGTCCCTTCGTCCGCAGCCTGCAGCCCGGCGCCCAGATGGCCCTCGCCGTCGGCGGCGACAACGGGCGCCGCGCGGTGTACGCCGAGCTCGTGTCCGTCGGCGAGCCCGAGGACGGCGGCATCGGCGGCAGCGGCAACACGGTCCCGATCGTCGTCGCGATCGACCTGTCCTGCCTGACCACGGTCGCGCAGGGCATCGAGGACAACGCCGTCACCGCCGCGCTCGTCGGGGGCGACGAGACCGTCCAGAAGACCTGCGGGGCCTGACATGGGACTGCTCGCGATCGCGTCCGCCAAGGGGTCGCCGGGCGTCACCACCGCCGCGATGCTGCTCGGTGCGCTCTGGCCCCGCGAGAGCCTCGTCGTCGAGGCCGACCCGGCCGGCGGCGACGTCGCCCTGCGGGTCCCGGGCGACGACGGCCAGCCGCTCGACCCGCAGCTGGGCCTGCTGAGCCTCGTCGCGGCCGGACGCCGGTCGCTGTACCCGCAGCTCGTGCGTCACCACGTGCAGCGGCTCGTCGGCGGCCAGGAGGTGCTGTGCGGCGTCACGTCGTCGGAGCAGGCCGCCGGCCTCGGCCAGTGGGCCCAGCTCGGCGCGCTGTTCGCCGAGCTGCCCGGCCGCGACGCGATCGTCGACCTCGGCCGGATCGGCGCGAGCACGCCCCAGAACGCGCTGCTCGCCCACGCCTCGGCCCTCGTCATGGTGGTCGACACCGTGCCGAGCAACGTCGTCCACCTGCGCGAGCGGCTGCGCCGGCTGGCCGAGACCGGCGGCCCGATCATGGTCCCGGTGCACGTCGCGGTCGTCGCCCCGGTCAAGCGCGCGCGGGCCGTGCGCGAGGTCCAGGAGGCGCTCGAGCGGGCCGACGTCCGGCTCGCCGGCCTGCACCACCTCGCCCATGACGTCGACGGCGCGGGGTTCTTCCTCGGCCAGGTCACGGGCAACCCGGACCGCACGCAGCTCGTCCGGTCCGCCCGGCCGATCGTCGCCGAGCTCGCTCAGCGCACTGCCGCCTACTTCGTGCCGCCGCCGGTCCACGAGGCCGGTCTCGGCGACCAGCCCGCCCCGGAGGTCGTGCCGTGATCGACCACGACCTCGTCCGCACCCTGCGCGTGCAGGTCGCCGACCGTCTCAACGAGCAGCGCCGCCGCGACCAGATCGCCGGCGTCACGGCCATGAGCGCCGACGACGAGCGCGAGTACGCCCGCTCGCTCATCGTCCAGGTGCTCGAGGACCACGCCCGCTACGAGGTCGCCGAGGGACGCTCGCCGATCTCGCCCGAGGACGAGGCCGAGGTCGCGTCCGCGATCCACTCCGCGCTGTTCGGCGTCGGGCGGCTGCAGCCGCTGCTCGAGGACCCCGAGGTCGAGAACATCGACATCAACGGCTGCGACCACGTCTTCGTCCAGTACGGCGACGGCCGCGAGGAGCGGCACCCGCCGGTCGCGGAGAGCGACGAGGAGCTCGTCGAGCTCATCCAGGTGCTCGCCGCCCACACGGGCCTGTCCAGCCGACCGTTCGACTCGGCCAACCCCCAGCTCGACCTGCGGCTCCCGGACGGCTCGCGTCTCTCGGCGGTCATGAACGTCACCGCGCGGCCCGCCGTCTCGGTCCGCAAGGCCCGCCTCGGGCGCGTCTTCCTCGACCAGCTCGTCGAGAACGGCACCGCGACGCCGGAGATCGGCGAGTTCCTCAAGGCCGCGGTCGCGGCGCGCAAGAACATCATGATCGCCGGCGCCACGAACGCCGGGAAGACGACGATGCTGCGCGCGCTCGCCAACTGCATCCCGCCGCAGGAGCGCCTCATCACCGTCGAGCGGGCCCTCGAGCTCGGGCTCGGCGAGAACGCCGACCTGCACCCGAACGTCGTCGCCTTCGAGGAGCGGCTGCCGAACTCGGAGGGCGTCGGCGGCGTGTCCATGGCCGAGCTCGTGCGCCGGTCGCTGCGCATGAACCCGTCGCGCGTCATCGTCGGCGAGGTGCTCGGCGACGAGATCGTCACGATGCTCAACGCGATGAGCCAGGGCAACGACGGCTCCCTGTCCACGATCCACGCGAACTCCTCGCTCGAGGTCTTCAACCGCATCGGCACCTACGCGATCCAGGCCCGCGAGCGGCTGCCGCTCGAGGCGACCACGATGCTCATCGCCGGCGCGCTCGACTTCGTGGTGTTCCTGCGCAAGCACAACGACCACGCCACCGGCGGCGGCCAGGCCCGCGTCATCGAGTCGATCCGCGAGGTCGTCGGTCACGACGGGCAGGTGCTGTCCAGCGAGGTCTTCGCGCCCGACGGCGACGGGCGCGCCGCCCCGCACGCGCCGATCGCGTGCATCGACGAGCTGTCGGAGCACGGCTACGACCCCGACGTCCACGGACGGTGGGCCTGATGATCGAGGACCTGCGCGTCCCCCTCGCCACGACGACCGGAGCGGTCGTCGGGCTGGGGCTCGCGCTCCTCCTCCTGGCGCTCACCCACCAGCGGCTCCTCGAGCCGAAGGCCGGGCGGACCTCGTCGCGCGGTCACTCGATCGTCCCGAGCGCCCGCCGGACCCGCCTGCTGCTCGCCGGCCTCGGCACCGCGCTCGTCGTGCTCGTCGTGACCCGCTGGGTCGTGCTCGCGGTCGTGCTGGGCGGGCTCGTCGCCTTCTGGGACCGGCTCTTCGGCGGCGTGCGGCAGGAGCGCGCCGCGATCACCCGGGCCGAGGGCCTGGCCACCTGGATCGAGGCGCTGCGCGACACGATCGCCGGCGCGGTCGGCCTCGAGCAGGCCATCCCCGCGACCGCGGTCAACGCGGCGCCGTCGATCCGGCCCGCGCTCAACCTCCTGGTCGACCGTCTGCGGGTGCGCGAGCCCCTGCCCGACGCCCTCATGAAGTTCTCCGAGGACCTCGACGACGCGTCCGCCGACCTCGTGGTCGCCGCCCTCATCCTCAACGCGCGGCTGCGCGGCCCGGGTCTGCGCGACGTCCTCTCGGCGCTCGCGACCTCCGCGCGCGACGAGCTCGACGTCCGCCGGCGGGTCGAGTCGAGCCGGCGCAGCACGCGGCGCAGCGTCCAGGTCGTGGTCGGCGTCATCCTCGCCGTCGCTACCGCCCTGGTGCTGTTCAACCGCGAGTACGTCGAGCCGTACGGGACGCTGGAGGGCCAGGTCGTGCTCGCCGTCGTCCTCGCGACGTTCGCGGTCAGCATCCTGTGGCTGCGCCGCCTCTCGGGCACCGAGGAGCCGGAGCGCTTCCTCATCGCCCCCAAGGCCCCGATCGTCCAGGCACAGGAGGCCGACCGATGATGCTCGAGCTGGTCGCGGGCGCCGCCGTCGGTCTCGGCATCGCCCTCCTGGTCCACCTCAACACCCGTCCGCTGCCCGGCGTCGCCGCGACCCTGGCCCGGCTCGACCGGTCCAAGCCCGGACGGCGCGGCAGCGCCCTCACCGAGAGCGCGGCCAAGCCGGACCGGCTCGACCGCGTCCGGGAGTCGCTCGGCGGCCGCCTCGAGTCCGAGATGGCGGCCCGCGGCTGGACCCTCGGCCGGACCCGCGAGGACCTGGCCGTCATGAACCGCTCGATGACGACGCACCTCGGCACCAAGGCGCTGCTCGCGCTGGCCGCCTTCGTGTGGTTCCCGGGCGCGATCGTGCTGCTCGGCTTCGGCGGCAGCGTCGGCGTCCCGCTCGTCGTCGCCGTGCTCGCGGGCGTGTTCGGCTTCGTGCTGCCCGACCTGACGCTGCACCGCGAGGCCGAGCTGCGCCGCCGCGACTTCCGGCACGTCGTCGGCGCGTTCCTCGACCTCGTGGCGATGAACCTCGCCGGCGGTCGCGGCCTGCCGGAGGCGCTGCTCGCCGCGTCGTCCTTCGGCGACCACTGGGCCATGGTGCGGCTGCGCCAGGCCCTCTCGAACGCTCGCATCATGGGGCTCACCCCGTGGGAGAGCATCGCGCGGCTCGGTCGGGACCTCGGGGTCGACGAGCTGCGCGACCTCGCGTCGGCCCTCGCGCTGGCCGGCGACGAGGGTGCGCGGATCAAGTCGTCGCTCATGTCGCGCGCCGAGTCGATGAGGCGCAAGGAGCTCGTCGACGTCGAGGGCGCGGCAGGGGAGTCGTCCCAGTCGATGCTCATGGCTCAGCTGCTCATGTGCATCGCGTTTCTCGTATTCTTGGCCTATCCGGCGGTCAGTGACCTCACATGACCGTCGACCTCACCCGAAGGAATGATGCCCTGTGGCTCCGGAGCTCTTCTACGCCCGCGCCCTCATCACGCTCGTGCACGGCTGGGCCGACAAGGCTCGTCGCGAAGGCCGCAACGAGGTCGGCGCCTCCGCGATCGAGTGGGCCATCATCTCGGCCGTCGTCGTGGTCCTCGCCCTCCTCGTCGCGCGGGTCATCCAGAACGTCGTCGAGGACAATGCCAACCAGATCGGCCAGGCGTCGAACTGACGCCCGCAGCTCCCGCCGCCGGCGCGGCCGGTCCGAGCGGGGCACGAGCGCGCTCGAGTTCTCGATCATCGCGCCGGTCTTCCTGCTGCTGATCTTCTCGATCATCCAGACCGGGCTGTACCTCTACGCGCGCAACACGGCGCAGTCGGCCGCGCGCGAGGGCGTGTCGTACCTGCGGCTCGCGGGCAACAACTCCGACCCGCAGCGGTTCCGGGCCGCGGCCGAGCAGCTGACCGTCAGCTATGCGACCAAGATCGGCCGCCTCGACGACGTCACGGCGGTCGGCACGATCGACACCGAGACCGGCCGCGTCACGATGCTCGTCACGGGCACCGCGACGCTGCCGCTCGGTGGGGACGTCGAGGTGCAGCAGTCCTCCCAGGCGACGCTGGAGCAGTTCCGTGGCGACCTGCGCTGACCGCCGCGGGGCGCGGCAGGACGGGACCGCGAGCCTCGAGCTCGTGATCGTCGCGCCGTTCCTGCTCGCGCTGCTCATGCTGATCGTCGCGTTCGGCCGCTACGCCCAGACCGAGAACCTCGTCGACCAGGCGTCGCGCGACGCCGCCCGGGCCGCGACGGCCCAGAACGTGCGCGGCGACGTGCCGAAGGTCGCGGGCGAGGTCCTGAAGGAGTCGATGGTCGACGCGCCGTCCTCGTGCCGGGACAGCTCGCGGGTCACCGACATCGAGCTCACCGACGGCGCCTTCGGCCTGCCCGACCCGAACGACCCGGTCGCGGTCGACACGGTCACGGTCCGGGTCCAGTGCACGCTCGACCTGAGCGACCTGGCCGCCCTGCCGCTCAAGCAGGTCACCATCACGCGGACGTTCACGAGCCCGCTCGACCGCTACCGGGGCTACCGATGATCAGTCCCCGCCCGCGCCGCGACGAGCGCGGCTCGATCACCCCGTTCGTCGTCATCGTCTCGCTCGCGATCATCATGCTCGCGGCGCTCGTCATCGACGGCGGCCGCCAGCTCAACGCGAAGGGCCGGGCGATCGCGTACGCGCAGGAGGCCGCGCGGGCCGGCGCCCAGGCGGTCGACCTGCAGACGCCGAACCTCGACCTCGACGACAGCAACGCCCTGCGGGCGGCGCGGGCCTACTGCGACCGTGCCAAGGCCGCGGACTCCCAGCTCGTCCAGTGCACGGCCGAGATCACCCAGGTCAACGACGACCGCGGGTCCTACAAGGCGGTCACGGTCCGGGCCCGCGTCGACGTCCCCGCGATCCTGCTCGGCATCATCAACCGGCCGGTCCTGCAGGCCAGCGGAGGCGCGCTCGCCCGCCCCGTCACGGGCATCACCGAGGCCGACAGCGGCAAGGTCGCGACGCTCGGTCCCCCGTCGCTCGCGCCGCCGAGCGCGGGCCAGCCGACCGGGACCGCCCCGCCGCGGCCGCCGGAGTCGGAGGTCACGCCGTGCACCCCGCGCGACGAGGACGACAAGGACAAGGACAAGGACAAGGACGAGAAGGACAAGGACAAGGAGGACGACGACAAGCCGCCGACCTGCAAGACGCCGGACGTCCCGGGCCAGTGAGCCTCGGGCGACTGGGCAGGATCGCCGCGAACTCGGTATCCTTGCGAAGGTTCTGCTGCACGACATGGGGGTGAAGTGGTGTCGAACCGATGGCCAGGGGCATCGTCGGCATGCCTCGTCGCGGTCCTCGTCCTGACCGGCTGCTCCGGCGGCGACGACGAGCCGCGACCCACCGCGAGCGCGACGTCGGCGTCCCCGACGCCCACCGAAGACGTCCAGCCGCGCGGCGAGGAGGGCGTCACCTACGACGTGCTCAACTGGTCCGACCGCTCCGAGGACCCGCTCGTGCTGGCCTACAAGACCGCCGGTGAGTCGCTCGCGGCGTCCGCCAACCGCGGCAAGCTGCTGCCGTCGGCGCGCGCCCGGACCACGAAGGACTTCCAGCGGACCGTCTCGAAGGTGCTGCGTCAGGCCTGGGCCGGGCGCTGGAGCCTGTCGCCCGAGGCGAAGGTGCGGATCGAGAGCACGAAGGTCGACGGGTCCAAGGGCGCCGTCGTCGCGTGCGAGTGGTCCGCCAGCACGAGCTTCCGCAAGCCGGGGGGCGAGTTCGTGGTCAAGTCGACCGGCAAGGGATGGAACAAGATGCGATCGACGTACGTGCGGTCGGGCTCCACGTGGCGGCTCGACTCCCTCGAGAACGTGGGCACCTGCCCCGGCGGAGCGCCGCGATGAGCGCCGTGACGACGCGCTCGTGGGGCCGCCGCCTGGCCACCGCCCTCGCCGGGACGGGCCTCGCTGCCGGCCTGCTCGCCGGGCTGCAGGCCCCCGCCCAGGCCGCCGACGAGCCGTGCGACCTCTCCAGCTGCTCCGGCGGCGGCTCGGGCGGCTCCGGCGGGTCGTCCGGCACCCAGAGCTCCGGGACCACGAGCGCCTCCTACAACAGCGGCACCACGTCGTGCCGCGTCTACGCCAACGGCGCCGGCATGGGCTCGTACTGCATCCGGCCCGGTGGGTCCGCCGTCAAGACGCTGCGCGAGCGGTTCGGCAACCAGAAGCTCCAGCTGTGCCGCTACCGGCCCATCCCGCCGGGCATCCCGACGCCCTACAACTCCCGGGCCGAGGACGGCCGCTACATGATGATGACGTGCCTGAGCGGCATCGACTTCGACACCGCGTACGGCGGCGGCGACAAGTCGATGGACGTCTCGATCGTGTTCGTCCCCTGGGGCACCGACATCGAGGACCGCGACAACGACATCACCCGCTTCGTGTGGGGCACGTTCGAGAAGTCCGAGCAGCTGCCCACGCCCATCATGGACAACAAGCCGTCGGCGATCCCGCTCGTCGGCGCCCCGTCGTTCTTCACCTTCCGCTGGATCGACGGCGGCCGCGACAACGAGGTCGTCCAGGAGGGTCCCTACGCGAACAAGCCGAACGGCGGCCCGTACAAGCAGACCGACCGCGAGGGCGGGGTCGTGCTCCGCGCCGAGGCCACCCGGATCCGGATCGACCCGAACCAGAAGGGCATCGCGCCCATCACCTGCCGTCCCGACACGCCGTACCGCGAGGGCGCGGCGGCCGGCGACCAGCCCGAGGGCGCCTGCCGGATCGTCTTCCCGCGGTCGTCGGCGTCGGCGCGCAAGCTGTCGACCGTCCCGATCCCGAGCAACGTCGACGAGGCGTTCTGGGTCTCGATCGAGGTCGAGTGGCGGATCACCTACGGCGACGGCGGCGGCGACATGCGCGAGCTCGGCGACGGGTTCACGATGCGACTGCGCCAGGCGTTGCCCGTCCAGGAGATCCAGGCGCCGAACGAGCCCCCGACCGTCATCTACTGACCCGATCCTCCGAGAGAGGTGAGCACGATGCCCACGACCACGAACCGCCCCAGCGGACGGCTCCCGGTGATCACCGAGGTGCCCAGCCGCGGTGCGCAGGTCGCGAAGGGCCTGGCGGCCCTGGCCGGCACCGCGCTCATCGTCGTCGGCGTGCCGATCGCGCTGCTCGCGGCCTTCGGCACGCCCTGGCCCGACGAGAAGCCCAGCCTCGAGTGGCTCACGGCGCCGACGACCTCCGAGGCGATCCTCGGCGTCCTCGCCGTCGTGGTCTGGCTCGCGTGGCTGCACTTCGTCGTGTGCCTCGTGGTCGAGGCGGTCGCCGAGCGGCGCCACCGCGGCCTCGCGCCGCAGGTCCCGGGCGGCGGCGTCGGCACGCAGGCACTCGCCCGCCGGCTGATCGCGACGATCGTCCTCGTCGGCGCGACCACCGCCGTCGGCATGGGCTCGGCCTCGGCCGCCACGACCGACGACCCGGGGGTCGCGACGTTCTCGTCGTCCACGGCCGTCACGGCGGCCTCGCTGCAGACGCCGATCGTCGACCAGGAGGTCGCCGACGAGGCCGGGCTGCCCGAGCTCGGCGACCTGCAGACGGCGACCGACGTCGACCAGGCCAGCGACGAGGTCACGACCTACTACGACGTCAAGCCGCCGAACGGCCGGCACTACGACACCCTGTGGGACATCGCCGACCGCTACCTCGGCGACGGCCTGCGCTACAAGGAGATCTGGGAGCTCAACAAGGGCGTCGAGCAGCCCGACGGCCGCATCCTGACCAACCCCGACCTGATCTACCCCGGCTGGGTCATGAAGATGCCCGCCGACGCGAAGGGCGACGGGCTCAAGGTCGTCAACCACGCCGAGCCGCCCGCCCCTCAGGCGCCGAGCGAGGGCGACGGCGCCCTGCAGCGCGCCCAGGACGGTGCGGGCGACACCGCGGCGGCCGAGTCCGGCGGCGCCGGGTCGGCGAGCAGCGACGGCATCGTGCCGAACGCGTGGGAGCCGTTCTTCGGCGTCGCCGGCGGTCTTGCGCTCGCCGGTGCGTTCCTCGGTCTGCGGCGCCAGCGCGCCTCGATGCCGAGCGGCCAGCGCTGGGCGCTGCGTCGCGCGGGCCGGCCCGGCCCGGGCACGGACCCCGACACCGACCCGACCACCCCCGGCCCGGGGGCGCGCCTGCGCGACGAGGCCGACGTCGCGACGGCGGGCTGGCTCGACGGCGCCCTGCGCTCCTGGAACGACGGTGGCGGTGCGCCGCACCCGGTCCGTGTCTCGCTCGGCTCGGCCGGCCTCGCCGTCGCCTTCGAGGAGGCCCCCGATCGGCAGCCGCCGCAGGGCTGGCGCTCCGAGCAGCCGGGCGTGTGGACCCTCCCGCGCGAGGCCGCGGTCGCCGGCTCCGGTCCCTCGCCCGTCCCCGGACTCGTCACGCTCGGGCGGCGCGACGACGGCAGCCTGCTGCTGCTCGACCTCGAGTCCGTCCGCGGGGTCGTGGCGCTCGAGGGCGCCGACCGCGTCGCGCGCGGCGTCGCGCTCAGCATGGCCGTCGACACGGCGACCCACCCGTGGGCCGACCGCCGCACCGTGACCCTCGTGGGCTTCGCCGACGACGTCAGCCGCGTCGGCGGCGGGTCCGTCCGCCGCACCGACGACGTGGGCCGGGTGCTCGAGACGCTCGACAACGTGGCCCGCGAGCAGCGCTCGGCGTGCCAGCAGGCCGGCGTCGCCTCCGTGCGCGAGGGCCGGGTTCTGGCCCCGCAGGCCAGCGACTGGACCTACCACCTCGTGCTCTGCTCCGGCCTCCCCGACGCCGAGCAGCTGGCCCGGCTCACCGAGCTCGCCGCCGACCCGATGGTCTCGCTGGCCGTCGTCGTCGTGGGCTCGACCGAGGCCGAGGTCCGGCTCACGGCGCGCGAGGACGGCCGGCTCGTCGCCCCGCTCGTCGGGGTCGACGTCGCGGCGCAGGTGCTCGACGTGCCGGCGGCCCAGGCGCTCGCCGCGCTCTACGACCTGCCCGAGTCGTCGCGCCGCGTCACGATCGACGACCTCGTCGACGTGCTCGTGGGCGAGGCCGAGAGCTCCGGCGTCGCCGCCGAGGCCGTGGCGCACGCGCGCGTCCTCGGCCCGGTCCAGGTCGACGCGCCGGGCGAGATCGACCCGCAGCGCCACGGCTTCCTGTCCGAGCTGCTGCTGTTCCTCGCGCTGCACCCGGAGGGCGTCCACGCCAACCGGGTCACCGCGGCGCTGTGGCCCCGCGGCGTCGACGACGACGTCCGCGACCAGGCGCTGCGCCAGCTCGACGCCTGGCTCGGGACGACGGCCGACGGTCGGCGCGTCCTCGAGCAGGACGCCGGCGTGTGGCGGCTCGTCCCCGGGGCCGTGTGGCTCGACTGGGACGCCTTCCGCGAGGCCCTCAACCGTGCGGCCCACGACGGCTCGGCCCGCGAGCAGCACCTGCGCTCGGCCCTCGAGCTCGTCCGCGGCCTGCCGTTCGACGGCGTCCCGGAGCAGCGGTACGCCTGGCTCGAGAGCGTCACGGCGCCCGACGACATCGCGCTCGCCGTCGTGCTCACCGCCCAGGCGGCCGCGGAGCTCGCGGCCGGCCGGGGTGACGAGCCCGCCGCGCGGGGCCTGCTGCAGCGTGGACTGGACCTGCTGCCCGCGAACGAGGAGCTCTGGCGGGCGCGGCTGCGCCTGGCGAACGCCTTCGGTGACCGGGCCGCGGTCGAGGCCGTCGCGGACGAGCTCTACGCCGCGGTCGCGGCCCACGGCTCGCCGATCGGCGCCTCGGCGCAGACCGACACGCTCGTCGACGAGCTGCTGCCGGGCTACCGCTCGCGCGTCGCCTGAGGCAGGCCGGCGAGCAGGTCGCCGACCGCGTGCAGCGACGGCACCACGTGGTCGGCGCCGGCGGCCCGCAGCTCGTCTGCGGCGCACGGGCCGGTCGTGACGCCGATCGTCAGGACGTCCGCCCCGCGGCCGGCCTCCATGTCGTGCACGTGGTCACCGACGTAGGCGGCCGCGCCGCGCTCGCGCAGCACGTCCGCCTTGCCCTCGCGCCAGGCGTCGCCGACGACGTCGTCCACGGCGAGGTCGAGGTGGTCGACGTGCAGGCGGGCGCTCGCGGCGTGCTTGGCCGTGAGCACGAACGACCTGCCCCCGAGGGCCCGGACGGCGGCGACCGCCTCACGGGCCCCCGGCAGCAGGTCGATCCGGGGGACGGCGAGCTCGGGGTAGAGCCGCCGGAACAGCACCACGAGGTCGGCCACCTGGTCGGGGGAGACCCAGGAGGCCAGCTCGACCTCGAGCGGCGGGCCGAGGCGCGAGACCGCGACGTCCGGGTCGATGGGGGCCCCGGTGCGGCGTGCGACCTCGGCGTAGGTCGCCCGGATGCCCGGACGGGAGTCGATCAGGGTCATGTCGAGGTCGAAGCCGACCGCGGGACCCGTGCTCACCGTTCCAGGCTAGGCCGGGCGACGGGGGTCAGCGCGGCAGGGTCGGGACGCGCCCGTAGCCGTCGGTCGCGACGGACCAGATGGTGCGGGTGGTGCCGATGACGACGACGGCAGCGCCGGCGATGGCGACGATCATGAGGGCCTCCTTCGGGGGGTCGGTACACGTCCAGTCTGCTCCCGCTGACTCTCAAGGACAATCGAGGGGTTCTTTCTTGAACGTGTAGCCTGGCTACATGGATGTGCGGCGCCTCATGGTTCTCAGGGAATTGGCCGAGCGCGGGTCCGTCGGCGCGGTCGCGGATGCGACGAACGTCACGCCGTCCGCGGT
The DNA here is from genome assembly GCA_036946185.1 of Aeromicrobium erythreum. GTDB lineage: Bacteria > Actinomycetota > Actinomycetes > Propionibacteriales > Nocardioidaceae > Aeromicrobium > Aeromicrobium erythreum_A. The sequence continues at coordinate 43,933 of JAQIJP010000005.1, read as the reverse complement.
CTCGCAGCAGCTCAAGGTGCTCGAGCGAGAGGCGGGGTACCCGCTCGTCGAGCCGTCGGGCCGCGGCGTGGCGCTCACCGAGGCGGGGCGTGCGCTCGCCCGCACCGCGACCGAGATCGCGGTCGCGATCGAGCGGGCCGAGGGGCGCTGGCGCGAGTTCATGGAGCAGCCGGCCGGCCGCGTGACCCTCACGACCTTCCCGACCGGGGGCGAGATGCTGCTGCCGGGCGTCCTGACCCGGATGGCCGAGCGGCCCGACGTCGAGCTGGCGTGCTTCGACGAGGACGGCGTCACGGTCGACTTCGCCGACCTGACGCCGGACTACGACGTCGTCGTCGCCGACACCCCCGCGACGTCGCGCTCCTGGCACGACCGCGGCCTGCAGGTCGTGCCGCTCATGAGCGAGCCGCTCGACGTCGCCCTGCCTGAGGACCACCCGCTGGCCGAGAAGGCGACGCTGTCGCCGAAGGACGTCGTGACCGAGACGTGGATCGGCGTGCCCGAGGGATACCCGTACGACCGGGTGCTCCAGCAGGTCGTCGCGGTGACGGGACAGCCGGTGCGGATCGCCCAGCGCTTCGCCGGCAACGGCATCGTCGAGGCGATGGTCGCGGCCGGCCACGGCATCGCGATCCTGCCCCGGTTCACCACGCGCGAGCACGGCAACGGCCTCGTCACCCGCCCGATGGTGGGCATCCGTGCCAAGCGCGACATCTCGGCCCTGCTGCGTCCGGACCGGTTCGAGCGCCCGTCCGTGCGGGCGGTCGTCCAGGCGCTGCGTGAGGAGGCCCGTGCGGTGGCCGACGCCCACGCGGCCGTCTGAGCGGCGTCCACAGCGGATTCGCAGCGGGGTCCCTGCACCCTGGAGGGGCTCGTCGCATGCGCCGGTCCGCCGGCCTCAGGGGTTGCGACGAACCGGCGACCGGGACGCCGCCGCGGGACTCGGCCCGCGCGGCGGACCATCGCCCGGTCCCTGCTCGTCAGCGGCGGAACCGGGCGGCGAAGGCCTCGAACGTCTCGCTCGTGAGCGACGCGGCCTGGGCCGACACCTCGACCGCGACGGTGTCCTCCAGCGACCCGGTCGCGGCGACCGCGACGGTCCGCTTGATCGCTGCCATGATCTGCGGCTCGCGGCCCGCGTAGGTGTGCGCGAGCTCCAGCGCCCGATGCTGCGGGTCGTCGACGAGCTCCTGGGCCAGGCCGAGGCGCAGCGCCGTCGAGGCGTCGACGACCTCCCCGGCGTACAGTGCCGCGAGGGTCGCCGCCCGACCGATGCGCTGCATCAGCATCCAGGTGCAGCCGCCGCCGGGGTGCAGGCCGATCCGCGAGAAGGTCGGCCCGAACCCGGCCTGCGGGCCCGCGACGATCACGTCGCACGCCAGCGCGATGTTCAGCCCCGCCCCGACCGCCGGTCCGTGCACGGCGGCGATCGTCGGGATCGTCAGGTCGCGCAGGCCGAGGAACGAGGCGTAGACGCCGAGCAGGTGCTCCTCCAGGACCTCCTGCGGGCGGGTGCGGTCGCCGAACAGGCTCTCCAGGTCCGCGCCCGAGGAGAAGGCGCGCCCGGCGCCCTGCACGACCAGCGCGCGGGCGTCGGCGTCCGCGGCGACGGCCGCGACAGCGGCGCGCAGCTCGTCCAGGAGCTGCTGGTCGAGGGCGTTGAGGCGGTCCGGCGCGTCGAGGGTCAGCACCCGGACGGTGCCGTCGGAGGTGAGCTGCACGAGGGTCATGCGCGCACGCTACCGAGGCCGGTCAGTCGTCGTCGGCGTCCTGGTCGTCGCGCGGGGGCTCGTCGCGGCGGGCGGCGTCGACGGCCACGCCGATCGCCAGGCCCATGGCGATCCCCACGCCGATCATGGCCGGTCCGAGCAGGGTGGACATGACCAGGCCGATCGAGATGCCGAACAGCATCCCGAGCGCGATCGTGGTCCCTCGGTCCATGGTTCGAGCCTGCCACGGCGGGCCCTCGCGCGCCTCCGGTTGCCCGGTGGCCTGACCTCCGGGCCGTTAGCCTCGGTCCCGTTACCAGCAGCACGGAGCACGAGGTGGGACAGTGACGGTCGACGACGTCATCGCGGAGTACGACGTCGTCGGGAACCCGCCGGACGCGTTCCTGCCGGTCGTCGAGATGGCCGCGGCCGTCTCCCGCGTGCCGATGGCCACGATCAACATCATCACCTCGACGGCCCAGCACCAGGTCACGACCGTCGGGTTCGACGCGTCGGTGTGCCGGCGCGAGGACTCCATGTGCGCCCGCGCCCTCGAGACCGGCGGACCCGTGCTCGTGCCGGACGCCAGCCGGGACCGGCGCTTCCGGGACAACCCGTTCGTGACCGGAGAGATCGGCGCGGTCCGGTTCTACGCCTCGTACCCGTTGCGGACGCCCGAGGGCCTCGTCATCGGGTCGCTGTGCGTCTTCGACGAGGTGCCGCGCGAGCTGGACGCCGAGCAGGCCCGGACCCTGGAGCTGCTCGCGTCGCGGCTCGTCGACATCCTCGTCCTGTCGCGCCGCACGCGTGACCTCGACGAGGCGATGCGCCACCTCGTGGGCCTGCGGAACGAGCTGCGGCGCTCCAACGAGCACCTCGCGGCGTTCACCGGGCAGGTCAGCCACGACCTGGCGGGACCGCTGTCCGCGGTGACGATGTCGCTCGACCTGCTCGACGAGGAGATCGACGACCACCCCGACGTCGCCTCCGACCTCCGGCCGCTCGTGCGGTCCGGACGGCGCGGCGCCGCCCGGATGACCGCGATGATCCACGACTACCTCGCGCTCGCCCGGCTCGGTGGCTCGCTGCAGCGGGAGGACGTCGACCTGCGCGGCCTGGTCCTCGCCGCCTGCGACGACGTCGGGCTGACGGGCAGCGATCCCGGGCTCGTCCTGCGGGACCTCCCGAGCGTGCGGGCGGACCCCGGTCAGCTGCGCTCCGTCCTGCAGAACCTGCTGTCCAACGCCGTCAAGTACGGGGGCGACGTCGTCGACGTCGAGGTGTCCGCCCGTCGGCAGGGCGACGGCTGGCGGGTCGAGGTCGCGGACCGCGGCCCCGGCGTCGACCCGGCCGACGCCGATCGGCTGCTCGAGCCGTTCGCCCGGTCCGACCAGGACGGCGAGGTCGACGGCACCGGCCTGGGGCTCGCCACCTCGCGACGGATCGTCCGTGCCCACGGCGGTGGCCTCGGTCTGGAGCCGCGCGAGGGCGGCGGCACGGTCGCCTGGTTCACGCTCCCTGACGTCCCGGCGGTGGCCGCATGATCCTGCACCTGGTGGAGCGCGAGGTCTGGGCGTCCGTGGACGACGAGCACCGGCCGGCCTCGCTCGACGACGAGGGGTTCGTCCACTGCTCGCCGGACGACGCCGTGACGCTCGCGGTCGCGAACGCGTTCTACGCCGACGTGCTCGATCGGCTCGTGGTCCTGGAGGTCGACGAGGGGCGCCTCGCCGCCGACGTCGTGTGGGAGGACGCCGCACCGGCCCCGCCGCCCGGCGTCGGCGAGGACGTCCGCTTCCCGCACGTCCTCGGACCGATCGACCGGACGGCCGTGGTCGCGGTGCGAGAGCTCGAGCTCGTCGACGGGCGAGCCGTCGCCGTCGTCCGCTGAGCGCTCGAGATTCGCTCCTGGCCGATCCGGGTAACCCTGGACCATGACCACGATCAGCAGGACCTTCACCGTCACCCCGCCCCCGAGCACCGTGCTGGACTACCTCAAGGACTTCTCCAACGCTGAGGAGTGGGACCCCGGGACCGAGTCGTGCACCCGGAACGACAGCGGCCCGGTCCAGGTCGGCAGCACGTGGCACAACGTCTCGAAGATCGCCGGCGTCTCGACCGAGCTCACCTACGAGCTGGCCGAGCTGACGGACGACCGGGTCGTGTTCCGCGGCAGCAACGACACGGCGACGACGACCGACACGATCACCGTCGTCCCGTCGGGCAGCGGCAGCGAGATCACCTACGAGGCCGTCATCGAGCTGCAGGGCGCGGCCAAGCTCGGGACGCCGGTCGTGAAGCTCGTCTTCGAGAAGATCGGGAGCGACACCGAGGACGACATGGTCCAGGTGCTGAACCGGCTGGCCTGAGCTCAGGCGTCGAGCGCGTCGAGGTCCGCGAGGGCCCGGCGCGCTCGGTCACGTCGGTCCGCCTCCGGCTCCTCCCACCACCGGGGCCCGCGCTCGCCCAGCCCGTGCTTCGCGAGGTCGACCCGTCCGCGGGCGGCGGCGAGGGCGGCCTCGTCGCCGTCACGTCGGGCCGTGCGGACCCCCGACCGCCCCCGCCCCAGGTGGGACTGCAGCGCCGTCACGACGTCGTCGGGCAGGCAGGGGTCGGTGCGTCGCCAGCGTCGTCCACCGACGACGATCCAGTGCTCGTCGGGCTCGGGGTCGCTCACGCCGCCACCGTCCGTCATGGCACGCCGGGCCGCAACCGTGGACCCCGTCCCGGATGGCGGCGCCCGACTTGCGCGTCCCGGCGCCGGTGGGACGGTGGGAGCCACGCGGCAGGAGCCGCGCGCACACGACGACGAAGGAGTTCCCATGACTGACGAGCTCGGGACCGAGGGCCCCGCGGACGGCGGAGCCGAGGGCACGCCCGGCGTGCAGGACGGTGGCGCCGACGGTGGCGCCGAGGGTCCCGCTGACGGTGGGGCCGAGGGCACGCCCGGCGTGCAGGACGGTGGCGCCGACGGTGGCGCCGAGGGTCCCGCTGACGGTGGGGCCGAGGGCACCCCGGGTGTCCAGGACGGTGGCGCCGACGGTGGCGCCGACGCCGGGGCCTGAGCGTCCCGCATGACGACGATCGACCAGGGCCGGACCACCGACCGCGAGCAGCACGACCTCGCGGCCGGTGGTCCGGCCCTGCGTCGGCTCGTCGCCGACCCGGCCGGGTTCGCGGCGGACGTCTGGGGGCGCCGACCGCTCCTCACGCGGGCGGGCGACCTGCCCTCCGGCGAGGAGCTCCTCACCGAGGCGGCCGTCGACGAGCTCGTGTCGACCCGCGGCCTGCGGACCCCGTTCCTGCGGGTCGCCAAGGACGGGACGACCCAGCCCGATCGGTCCTTCACCTCCGGCGGCGGCGTCGGGGCCGGCATCGCCGACCAGCTCGACGACACCCGGCTCGCCCGCCTGTTCGCCGAGGGCTCGACCCTCGTGCTGCAGGCCCTGCACCGCACCTGGCCGCCGCTCGTGACCTTCACCCAGCAGCTGGCCGTCGACCTGGGGCACCCCGTCCAGGTCAACGCCTACGTCACCCCGCCGCAGTCGCGGGGCTTCGACGACCACTACGACGTGCACGACGTGTTCGTGCTCCAGGTCGGCGGCACCAAGCGCTGGCGTCTGCACGACCCCGTGCACCCCGCGCCCCTGCGCGACCAGCCTTGGACCGACCGTCGCGATGCGGTCGGCGCCGAGGCCGCGCGCGAGCCGGTGCTCGAGGCGACGCTCGAGCCCGGTGACGTCCTCTACCTGCCGCGCGGCACGTTGCACGCGGCGACGGCCCTCGGCGACGTCAGCACCCACCTGACCTTCGGCGTGCACGTGTGGCACCGCCAGCACCTGGCGCAGGACCTCGCGACGGCCGCCGTCCGCCGGCTGGCCGACGACCTCGACGTCCGCACCTCCCTCCCGCTCGGCGTCGACGTCGCCGACCCGGACGCGATCCGCGCCCACGCCGAGCTCGTCCGCGAGCGCCTCGTGGCCGCGGTGCGCGACGTGCCCGTCGAGCAGCTCGCCGCGACGCTGGCGGGTCGTTCGGCGTCCACGTCCCGCGCGGAGCCCGTCGGCCCGCTCGCCCAGCTGCGGCTCGGGCGCGGGCTCGACGGGTCGACCCCGCTGCGGCTGCGTGGCGCGCTCGCCGCCCGGCTCGACGGCGACCGGCTCCGCACCCGGGTGGGCGACGTCGACGTCGCGCAGGTCGGTCCCGTGGCCCTCGCCCGGCTGCTGGACGGCGCCGTGGTTCGGGCGGACGACCTCGGCCTCGGCCCGGCCCGCGCGCTCGTGGCCGCCGGCGTCGTCGTCCCGGCGTGAGGCCGCCGTCACGTGGCCGACCTCGACGACCTGTGCGCCGCCCGCGCCCGGCTGCGCGGTGACCCGCTCGCCGGCACCGCGCTGCACGTCCGGCGCTTCCTGCTCGTGGAGCACCACGGGCCCTGGCCCTTCCACGCGCTGACCGCCGAGGGCCTCGACCCCGAGGTCGTGGCGGCGCTCGTCGAGCGCACCCGCGCGGTCGGTGGCCGCACGCTGCTCGTGCGTCGCCCCGGACGCCGCAGCCAGCAGCGCCGGCAGCACCGCTGGGCGGTCGCCGACGTCGAGGCCGGGCGGATCCGTTGGGGCACCTGGACGACGCCGCAGGACCTGCTGGCGGCACGAGAGGCTCTCGCCGAGCCCTCGGACGACTGGGACGACGAACCGGTCGTCCTCGTGTGCGCGCACGGCCGTCACGACACCTGCTGCGCCGTCCGCGGCCGGCCGGTCGCCGCCGCCCTGGCCGCGAGCCTCGGTGACCGCGTCTGGGAGTGCAGCCACGTGGGTGGCGACCGGTTCGCCGCCAACGTCGTCGTGGTGCCCGACGGCACGTACTACGGGGGGCTCGACGTGCGCGACGCCGTCGACGTCGTGGCGGGCCACCTCGAGGGCCGCGTCGACGTGGACCACCTGCGGGGGACGAGCACGCTGCCGCCGGTCGCCCAGGCCGTCGCGGTCGCCGCGCACGAGCGGTGGGGACCCGCCGGTCCGCGGGACGTGCTCGGCGCCCGGGTCGAGGTCCTCGAGACCGACGCCCGGTGGCGGGTCGAGCTGACCAGCCGGGGTCCGCTGCCCGAGCGGCTCGTCGCCACCGTCGGGGTCGAGCACCGCGAGGCCGCCGTGCTGACGTGCCAGGCCGCGCAGGCGACGTCGGCCCGCACGTTCGTCGTCGAGGACCTGCGTCCGGCCTGATCCGGCCGCATGGTCCGTGCCGCGGCGGGGTACGCGCCGCGGGACGGTCGCGACGGCCGTCGTCCCCCACGGAAGGTCGACCCATGCCCCTGACCGCCCTCGCCCTCAGCTGCACCCTCAAGCCCAGCCCGGCGCCCTCGAGCAGCGACCTGATGGCTCAGCAGTTCCTCGACGCGCTGCGCGAGCACGACGTCGACGGGACCTCGGTCCGCGTCGTCGACCACGACGTCGCGCCGGGTGTCGAGCAGGACATGGGCGGCTCGGACGCCTGGCCCGGGATCCGCGAGCAGGTGCTCGCCGCCGACCTGCTGGTCGTCGTGTCGCCCACCTGGATGGGTCACCTCTCGAGCGTCGCGCAGCGCGTGCTCGAGCGGATCGACGCCGACAACGGCGAGACCGACGCCGACGGCCGACCGGTCCTCCACGGCAAGGTCGCGCTCGTCGGCGTGGTCGGGAACGAGGACGGCGCGCACGCCGTGACCGCCGACCTCTACCAGGGCCTCGACGACGCGGGGTTCACGATCCCCGCGCAGGGCGGCACCTACTGGAACGGCGAGGCCATGCACGGCACCGACTACCTCGACCTCGACGAGACCCCCGAGGCGACGATGTCGACGCTGCAGGCCGCCGTCGCCAACGGCGTCCACCTCGCACGACTCCTGCACGACGCGCCCTACCCGACCTGAGCGATCAGGCCGCGGCGGCCGTGCGGAGCCTCGTCAGGAGCGTGCTGAGCCGCCGCGAGACCTGCATCTGGCTGATGCCGAGCCGGTCCGCGATCTCCTGCTGGGTGAGCCCCTCCAGGAACCGCCAGGTGAGCAGCCGGCACGCGTCGTCGTCGAGCGATCGGCGCAGACGTCGGAAGGCCTGCCAGTCCTCGACCAGGTCGAGCCGCTCGTCCACGACCGCGAACGGGTGGCCGGCGGCCTCGGCCGCGTCGATCGAGTCGCACGTGAAGCAGCCGCGGGCGGCCGCGGCCTCGCGCACCTCCGCCGGGTCGACGCCCAGCCGCTCGGCGAGCTCGGTCAGGTCGGTCTCGCGGGGGTCGTGGTCGATCTCGGCACTGAGCCGGGCCTGCAGCTCCTGGACCCGGCGCGGTGGCCGCACGTCCCACGCGAGGTCGCGGAAGTACCGCTTGACCTCGCCGCGGACGGTCGCCGCCGCGAACGGCGCGAAGTCGCCGCGCTCCGGATCGAAGCCGCGCGCCGCCTTCACGAGCGCGAGCCGGGCGACCTGTTGCAGGTCGTCGGCGTCGACGCCGCGGTGCCCGTAGCGCCGGGCGATGCGGTCGGCGAGCGGGAGGTGGTCCTCGACCAGCCGGTCGTGGTCGGGTCGGTCGTCGATGCGTCGGTCGTCGTTCATGGGAGCCCCCGAGGGTGTCGTGCACCGTCGGCTGCTGCTCAACCTGGCACGAGCCTGCACCGGGTCGCCGGGTCCCGCAAGACGGAGGCCCGGACGTCGGGGTGTGGAGCCCGGGGGACGGGGAACGCCGGCCGCATGAGCCGCCCCGCGCACGACCTCGCCGACGTCCTCTCGCGGACGGCCCTGCGCCTGCACGGGGCGCCGCCCACCGAGACCGTCCAGCGCATCGTGGAGAGTGCCCTGATCCCGCTGGGAGCCGACGCCGTCGGTGTCCTGGTGCTTCGCGCCCGGGGGCGGGCGGAGACCGCAGCCGCGACGGACGAGGCCGTCGCGCACGTCCACGCCCTGCAGGTCGAGCTCGGCGAGGGACCGTGCCTCGACGTCGGTGTCGAGGTGGACGCGGGCCGCCGCATCGACGACACCGCCACCGAGGTGCGCTGGCCACGGTGGTGCCACCGGGCCGCGGACGAGGGCTACCGCTCCGTGCTCAGCGCGTCCCTCGTGACGACGGACCGGGGGTACGGCTCGCTCAACGCCTACGCCAGGCGTCCGGCCGCCTTCGACCCCGGTGACGAGTCCGTCGCGACCGCGTTCGCCCGGCACGCAGCCGTCGCGCTCGCCGCGGCGACGGACGTGCACGGCCTGCGGCAGGCCGTCGACGGCCGGCAGCGCATCGGCACGGCGATGGGCATCCTGATGCAGCGCTACGGCCTCGACGCCGACCGCGCCTTCGAGGTCCTGCGCCGAACGTCGCAGGAGCGGAACGTCAAGCTCCAGGAGGTCGCCCGGCAGGTCGTGGAGCAGCGCGGAGCACTCCCCGGATGACCGGGATCCTGCTCGGGTCCGCATGCGACGAACCCCGTCGGGTACGCGGCTCGCAGCGGCCCTGTTGAGCCCACAGCAGGGTCGCGCCACCGTCCTGCGTCGAGGAGATGATCCGCGTGTCCGACCGTCGAACCTGGTTCCTGACCGTCCCCCTGGCCGTCGTGCTCGTGGTCGTCGGGGTCAGCGGCATCGCCCTCGTCCGCTACGGACCGCTCGACCGGCCGTGGGGCTACGTGTTCCTCGCGCCCGCGGCCCTCGGCGCCGTCGCCTGCGTGCTGCTCGCGGTCGCGCGGGCGCACGAGGTCGCCGATGACTGACCCGTCCCGCGCGTGCCGACCCCCGTCCCGGGGTCGTGCCGCGTGTCCTATGCTCTGGTCCCGAACCGCTGATGCAGCCGGCGGCGTGGACCAGGTGCGTAGGGGTTCAGAGCCGGGTGTCGGAGCTGTTGACGACGTGTCCAGCGTGCGGTCGGAGGACGGCCGTCCTGCTGGGTCGGGAAGGGTCGGTCGCGGTCTACCACTGCGTGACGTGCGACCACGAGCACGAGGTGGTCGAGGAGGAATGACCTCAGGCCCACTCGAGGTAGCGCGGGCACTCGGCGTGGTGCCACTCGCGCAGCACCCGGTCGCCGCGCAGGTCGCGGGTCCGTTCGGCGTGCCAGCCCCGGCACCAGGGGCACGGCGAGGGCCAGTCCGTGTCGTCGAAGTCGAGGAACACCGTCGCCGGTCCGTCGAGGGTCCGCTGGATCGTCCGCACCTTCGTCACGTCGCGGATGCCGACGACGGTCAGCATCCGGTCGACGACCGACGCGGCGGCCGGGCTGACCGGCTCGACCACCTCCACGCCCTGCTCGGTGCCGGGCCGGGGCGCGAGACCCACCGAGCGGAGCACCTGGGTCACCGTCTCGGGCAGCTGGCGGGCCGGGATGACGTAGCGCCAGGCCCCGGTGCGCGACGCGGTGGTCATGGTGCGTGCTGGGGGTCGGGCGGTGCCGGCTGCGTCTCGCCGGGGACGTCGGGCGACTGCTGCGGATCCGCGCCCTCGGCGGGCTGCTCGGGGTGGGGGGTGCTCATGGGGGTCTCCTCCGCGTGCTGTTCAGGCCGGGTGTTCCCCCATCGAGCCGCGCCATGCGTCGTGGCCGGGGCCCCCGGATGAGCCGCACCGTGGGGGTCGAGGAGGAGATGTTCCTCGTGGACCCGCCGACGCTGCGGACCCGTGACGTGTCAGAGCGGGTCGTCCGCGCGGCGCGCGAGAGCGACGACCCGGCGCCCGACGAGGTCACGCAGGAGCTGTTCCTCGCGCAGCTCGAGACGAACGTCGAGCCCAGCCGGACGCTCGCAGGCCTCCGCGAGCACCTGGTCCGTGCCCGTCGCCGCGCGGCTCGGGCCGCGGAGACGGCCGACGTCGCGCTGCTGGCCTCGGCCACCGCGATCGGCCCGCCACCGCGCGTCGTGACGCCCACCGACCGCTACCAGGCCATGGCGCGGCTCCACCCGGACGTCCCGGAGCGGGCCGCGGTCTGCGCCATGCACGTGCACGTGGAGGTCGTGGACGAGGCGGAGGCGGTGCGGGTCGTCGACGCACTGGCGCCGTGGCTGCCCGTCGTGACGGCGCTCGCGGCGGGCTCGCCCTTCAGCGAGGGACGGGACACCGGCTACGCCACGTGGCGGGGGCGGTGCTGGGACCGGTGGCCGAGCGCCGGCCCCACCGAGCCGTTCGGCGACGCTGCGGGCTACCACCGCGCGGTCGACGCACTCGTCGCCTCGGGCGCCGTGCTCGACGACGCCATGGTCTACCTGGACGCACGTCCCGGCCGCGAGGTGCCGACCGTCGAGGTGCGCGTGACGGACGTGCTCACCGAGGTCGACGACGCCGTCGGCGTGGCCGCGCTCGTGCGCGCGCTCGTCTCCTGGGCTGCCCGCGACCCGGCGCCACCGCGCCACCGGGTCGACGTCCTGCGGGCGGGACGCTGGCTCGCGCAGCGACACGGCCTCGGCCACCGGTTGCTCGACCCGCGGACGGCTCGGGCGGTGCCGGCGCGGGACGCGGTGGCGGTCCTGCTCGACGCCGTCCGGCCCGACCTGGAGGAGGCCGACGATCTGCCGACGGTGCACGACGCCGTGGAGCGGCTGCTCGACGAGGGCGGGCCCGCGGGACGGGCGCGGACCGTCGCCGCCGGCGACCCGGTGCGGTGGGCGCGGCACGTCCTCGAGCACACCGTCCCGGCCCCGTGAGGGCCCTGCGCGTCAGCCGTCGCCCACGCGGGTACGGAGGGTCCATGACCACCGAGACCCCGTTCGAGGAGATCGCCGCCGACCTGAACCGCTCGCTCGTCGAGCTGCAGGAACGGCTCGCGCAGCGCACCACCCACGGACCCGTGTGCGGGGACGCCGCCGACCGGGCCGAGCAGGCGGCGGAGGCCGAGCTCGAGGACCTCGCCGCTCGGCACGACGAACGCGCCCTGGACCAGGTCGAGCGCGCCCTCGCCCGGATCGCGCGAGGCGAGCACGGCCGGTGCGAGCGGTGCGACGGCCCGATCCCGCTCGGGAGGCTGAGGGCGTTCCCGCGTGCCACGATGTGCCTCGACTGCGTGACGACCACCGAGGGGGAGCGATGAGCGGGCTGGACCGACCGACCGAGGGTGACGTGATCGACCTGATCCTCGCCGACCACGTGGCCTTCGAGACGCTGCTGCGCGAGCTCCGCGACGCGTCCGCCGATCGCGAGCAGGCCCGGCGCGACCTGGCGACCCTGCACGTCGCCCACGCCGAGGCCGAGGAGCGCAAGGTCTACCCGCGGCTTCGCCGGCGGGGCGCGGTCGACGAGGACGAGGTCGAGCACGGCGAGCACGAGCACGCCGAGGGACACGAGGCGCTCCTCGCCGTCCTGGAGGCGGAGCAGACGTCGGGCGACGACTTCGACGAGGCGGTCGAGGACCTGACCGCGGCGCTGAGCCACCACCTCGCCGAGGAGGAGCTGACGATCCTCAACCCCGCGCGCGACGAGGTGCCCGAGGACGAGCGGCGGGAGCTCGGTGCGGCCTTCTGCGCCGAGCGCAACCGGCTCGTCGACGAGGACTGCGGCACCGTCGAGAACGTGCGACGCCTCGTCGAGGACGCGAAGGACCGGGACCTGCTGGATGACTGAGCGCGGCGTCCCGCGCACCGTCGCCTTCGGTCCGCTGCAGGTCGAGCACGACGACACCGTCCTGGTGCCGCGGCCGTGGACGCTCGAGCAGTCCCGCTGGGCCGCCGCGCTGCTCCCGGACGCGCCCGCCGGCCCGGTCCTCGAGGTGTGTGCGGGGGTGGGTCACATCGGGCTCGTGGCGGTCGCCGGGTCCGGCCGGTCGCTCGTGCTCGTCGACGCCGACGCGCACGCCTGCGAGCTGGCGCGCCGCAACGCCGCGCAGGTCGACGAGCCCGTGGAGGTCCGGCACGGGCCGATGGACGAGGTCGTGGGGCCCGACGAGCGGTTCGCTGCCGTCCTGGCCGACCCGCCGTGGGTCCCCAGCGACGGCGTCGCGGCGCACCCGGACGACCCCGAGTGGGCGATCGACGGTGGAGCCGACGGGCTCGACGTCGCCCGCACCTGCGTCCGCCTGGTGGGACGCGTGCTGCTGCCGGGCGGTGGAGCGGTGCTGCAGCTCGGCGCGGCCGACCAGGCCCTGGCGTTGCAGGACGACCTGGACGCCGCGGGTCTCGCGACCGTGCGCGTGCACCAGGCCGACCGGGGTGCGCTCGTGCTGCTCGAGCGCACCCCGGCTTGATCCCTGGCGAAATCCGTGCTTCTGTGGAGGAACGGTTGAGCTTGCAGCCCGTCTCGTGACGACGACGGGAGTCTCCCGTGTCCATCACCATCCCCAGCGCCCTGGACGACCGGTCCAGGAAACTCCTGCACGACGCTGCCGAGGCCGGGCCTGCCCGGCGCGAGCAGCTCCAGAACGAGGTCGTCGAGCTGAACCTGTCGATGGCCCGCCGCCTCGCGCGGCGCTACCGCAACCGCGGCGTCGCCGAGGACGACCTCGAGCAGGTCGCCCGCCTCGGCCTGGTCAAGTCCGTGCGCCGCTTCGACCCGGACCGCCGGTCCTTCGACGCCTACGCCGTGCCCACGGTGCTCGGCGAGCTGCGCCGGTACTTCCGCGACAGCGCCTGGACCGTGCGGCCGAGCCGTCAGGTCCAGGACCTGCAGTCCGCCGCGTCCGCCGCCCGCGAGACGCTCCGTGACGGCACGAGCCACGAGCCCACGAACCACGAGGTCGCGCAGGAGATCGGCGCCACCGACGCCGAGCTCCGGCACGCGGAGTCCGTCCAGGGCGCCTTCACGCCGCGCTCCCTCGACACCCCCAACCCGGTCAGCGGAGAGCCGACCGGCGACCTGATCGGTGACGACGACCCGGGCATGGCTGCCGTCGACCGGCTCCAGGCGGTCGCCCCCTCGGTGCGGTCGCTCGACCCCCGCCGACCGGCGGCTGCTGCACATGCGGTTCGTCGAGGAGCGCACGCAGCAGGACATCGGGCGCGAACTGGGGGTGTCACAGATGCAGGTGTCACGTCGGCTCAGCGCCGTCATCGGTCGCATCCGCGACGCGATGGGGCTCGACGTCGACGGGCAGGACCCAGCCGCCTGAGCGGTGCATCACCGGGCGCGGGACGGGGAACACCACGGGCATGTCGAACGAGCACTTTCCCCTGATCGACCGAACTGCCCTGCTCGCGCGCGACGGCTACCGCTTCGCCGAGCGCCGTCGCCGCACGTCCGACGAGGACGCCACGCGCACCCGCATCGCGGGCTCACCGGCCCTCTTCGTGCGCGGTCCGGAGGCGGTCCGGTTCTTCTACGGCGACCCCGCGCTCGTCCGGGACGGGGCGATCCCCGAGCCCGTGAAGGGGCCGCTGTTCGGACCCGGCGCGGTGCACGGCCTCGACGGTGCGGCCCACACGACGCGCAAGCGGTGGTTCCTCGACGTGCTGGACGTCGAAGCGGTCCGGCACGTCTCGACCCAGGCGTCGGCTGCGTGGACGGCGGATCTCGTCGGCTGGCGCGACGAGGTCGACGTGTTCCGGCACGCGGCGACGACGCTGTTCGAGGTCGCGACCCGGTGGGCGGGCGTCGTCGTCCCGCTGGACCAGCGCGACCGACGGGTCGACGACATGGTCGCGATGGTCGACGGCTTCGGGTCGGCCGGACCTCGTCACCTCCGGGCCCGGACGGCCCGGTCGCGCAGCCAGTCCTGGGCGGCCGCCCTGGTGGAGCAGGCGCGGCGCGAGGGGGCGACCGGTGCCCTGGCCGACGTGGCTGCCGCGGCGGACGAGCACGGCCGGCCGCTGCCGGTCGAGGTCGCGGCGACCGAGCTGCTGAACCTCGTCCGCCCGCAGGTCGCGGTCGCCTGGCTGGTGGCCGGTGGGACGCGCGCGATCGCCGGGTCGCCCTCCGTCAGGGAGGCCGTGCGATCGGGCGAGGTCACGCCGCTCGAGCTCGCGCAGGAGGTCCGGCGCACGACGCCTTTCGTCCCGATGCTCGCCGCGCGCGCCGCCCGTCCGACGTCGTGGGCCGGTGTCGACGTGCCCGAGGGCGGACTCGTCGTCCTCGACGTGTGGGGCACGAACCACGATCCGCGCGTGTGGCGCGACCCGGACCGGTTCGACCCGACGCGCTTCCGCCGGGAGCCGGTGACCGACGACGACCTGGTGCCGCAGGGTGGGGGCGACCCCCAGGGGCACCGGTGCCCGGGTGAGGACCTGACGATCGCCCTGCTGACGGCGATGCTGCCGCCGCTCGCCGAGCTCGACCTGGACCTCACCTTCGGTGGGCACCCCGGTCTGCGGCGGATGCCGCCGCGGCCGCGCTGCGACGTGCTCGTCCGGCCGCGCGCCGAGGCGCGGCCCGTCGACCTGCACCGTCGGGGCTGAACGGCTCAGGAGTCCTCGAGGGGCAGGACCTGCTGCCGGTACTCGCGCTCGAGCCAGCGCAGGGCGGCCTCGTGGGCCTCGGGATCGTCCGACGCCACGGCGTCCTCGGCGAGGGAGACCCGGAAGTCGTGGGCGTAGGCACCCGCAGCGGTCAGGGCGACGCAGGCCTGGGTCGACACGCCGGCCACCACGAGCTGCTCGACGCCCGCCGCGTGCAGCCGGTCGGCGAGGTCCGTGCCCAGGAAGCCGTCGTCGCGACTCTTGACGACGAGGTCCGCCTCGAGATCCGCCAGCTCGTGGATCCTGCGTGCACCCGGGCTGCCGGCGAGGGCGATGGGCTGCTCGTCGTCGCGCATGTTGAGCGCCCATGTCGACGGGTCCGGGTCCAGCTCGGTGCGGAGCTCGACGACCAGAGCGCCCTGGGCCTGGGCGCGCTCGACCCAGCGGCGGACCGCGGCGACGAGCGCGGGTCGGCGCTCCGCGAGCGCGGGGGCGGAGAGGAAGTCCTCCTGGAGGTCGATCAGCAGCAGTGCGTCCATGCCCGACGTGTACCCAGCCCGAGGGTGCTCACGACGGTGCATGGGACGACCCGTGCGGGGCACGCGCCGAAGGACCGAGCTCTCGACCCGAGGAGGACCAGATGAGTGTCCCGTCCCAGGAGCCGTTGGCGCCGGACGCGCCGACGACGGACCCCGACGACGTGCCCGAGCTGCCGGAGGACCCCGACCAGCAGCGACCGCCCGTCGTGCCGAGCGCGGCACCGACGCGCCCCTGACCCACCGACCACCCACCGACCACCCACCGTCCGAGGAGGACGCATGAGCACAGGACAGACCGGATTCGACGACGTGACCTTCGACCTGATCTCGGTGCAGTACCACGCACTGAAGGCCGGTCACGACTACGGGCAGTACGTCCGTGACGCCCGGAACGCGGGCCGCGACGACGTCGCCGAGTTCTTCGAGGCCGTCCAGCGCGAGGACAGCGACCGGGCCCACCGGGCGCACGAGCTGCTGGCCGATCTCGGAGGCACGGACAACACCGCGCCGCAGACCGACGGCCAGCCGTCCGCCGAGACCCCCGACGCGTAGCCGTTGCCCGCGACGCCCGGCCCCTCCACCCGGGGCCGGGCGTCGTGCGTGCGGCCGCGGGCGTCGGCGGTCTGCGGGAGATCCCCCAGACCGCCGCGTCACGCCGGTCTGGGCGTATCGAGACCAGGTCCGGGGGTGGTCTCGATACGGGGAACGGGCTCCTTCGTCGCCGTTCCCCTACGCCCCCACTCGCAGAGCTCGCGGGAGGTGCCCCCAGGCCGGCGAGTCACGTCGGTCGAGTAGGCGGACGGCGAGCGCAGCGAGCAGCGTCCGACGTATCGAGACCACCGTCGGTCGGCAGGCGGCTAGGGGCGGTAGCGGTGGTTGGTCTGCCAGGTGGTGGCGCCGGGTGGTCTCCAGGCGATGGTGCCGTCGGGTTGCTTCTGGTGTTCCCACTCGTCGTCGTGGACGTGGTGGTGGTGTCGGCAGCAGAGCAGGGCGCCGTTGTCGAGGTCGGTGGGTCCGTCGTCGTCATACGGCTTCAGGTGGTGGGCTTCGCACCAGGCGGGTGGTCGGTCGCAGCCGGGGAAGTTGCAGCCGCCCTGGGTGGCGGCCAACGCTCGGCGTTGGGCGGGGGTGAAGAGGCTCTTCTTGAGTCCGTGGTCCAGGACGTTGGACCTGCCGTCGAGGACGGTGGGGATGATGCCGGCGCCGCAGGCGACCTTGCGGGCCTGGGAGGCGCTCAACCGGGTGCCGTCCGACAGGGTCGCGGCGGCGATGCCGTCCTGCAGGGTCTCGAGCTCCATGGTGACGGTCACGACGGCCGAGACCCCGCCGTCGTTCGGCAGCCGGTCAGTGGGCAGGTGGGTCCAGAGGTCGGCGAACGCGAGGCCGGCGCGATACGCCCTGGCCTCGTACGGGTCCTCGAACGTGGGCTCACCGGGCACGGGTGCCTTGGGAGTCTTGGCGGGGGCGGTGACGGCGTCGTACCAGGCCTTCGCGGACGCGGCCTCGAGCGTGGGCAACGTGAAGTCGCCGGACCAGGTGCCGTCGTGGCTGTCCCACATCCGGAACCGAGTCTTCGCCCGAGCCCGGCGCTCACGCTCGACCAGGAGGTCGTTCTCGAACCGGTCGGTCTGCTTCTTGTCGGCGTACACGTCCATCAACCGATCGGTCCGTCGGCGCAGGTCCGGCAACCTCAGCCGGTCGGCATCCTTCAACAGGGTCCGCTCGGCGAGGTCACGCTGCGCCGGTGTCGCCTTCGACGGGAGCTTCGCCAGACCGGTCGCGATGACATCGGCCTGCTCGGGCGTGACGCGACCCTTGGAGAGGGCTTCCTGGGTGTGGGAGGTCTTGGAGATCCGCTCGGCCCGCCGGACCAGCCGGTCGGCGCTGTGCCGGTCGCCCCCGAAGTCCTTCGCCAACAGCGCGCCCGTCGACGTCGCTCCCGCCGCCCTGGCGGCGCCGGACTCCTCGAGCATGCGAGCGGCGGCCATCTTCTGCGCGACCAGACGGGCCTCTACCCGAGCCAACCGACCCACGAGCGAGCGCACCGCGCCGTGCTCGAGCCCCGACCACGCCTCGGTCGAGACCGAGTCCAACGCCGATTCCAAGGCGTCCACGCACGCCACCACCGGGTGGGTGTCGAGGGGCTGCGCGGTCATCATTGGGTCCTGTCTCGAGGTGATGACTCCACGCTAGGGACCCCCTCTGACACACCCCTCCGACACCCGATCAGGCTGTGGACAAGCGGTTGGGGAAGCCGCTCCGGGGTACGTCCGAGACATGCCCTCCTTCGGAAAGTCCCCTGACTCCGGCCCCGCGACCGACGGCCACGCGCCCGTCGACCCCGCGACGTCCCCCGACACCGAGCCGGACACCGAGCTCGACCCCGACCCGTCGCCGAGCGTCGACGCCTCCGAGCTGGAGGACGACACCGACGCCGAGGACGCCGACCCGGACGACTAGAGCGACCGACTAGGGCGCCAGCACCCGCCCGGCGACGTCGCGGTGCGCCGCGGTGAGCCGGTCGTGCTGCTCGAGCCCCTGCGCGAGCAGGAAGTCCAGCTCGCCGCGGTCCAGCTCCGGCCGGACGTCGACGACCGTGAGCAGCGCCTGCCAGCCGGCGATCTTGCCGGCGACCGCGTCGCGCATCGCCTCGAGCTCGACCAGGTCGGTCAACGGCGTGCGGTGCACGAGGCTCTCGTTCGGCTTGAGCCGACCGATCCGCTCACCGACCCGCGCCGCGGTCGTGAGCACGGTGGACTCGCCGACGTCCAGCGCGTCGGCCATCCGCTGCAGCCGGGCCCGCTCGTCGACGAGCTCGTCACGGATGTCGAGCACCATCCGCGCGATCCTCCCGTCGAGCTGGCCCTCGCCGCTGCGGGTGAACAGGTCGATGCCGGCGGCCGAGCCGGCCAGGTGGACGTGGACGTAGTGGGCGATCGCGCTCATGGTGCTCCTCTCGGTCGGCGCCAGGAGTACCCCGCGGCGGCACCGGCACACGTCGCGCATGCCGCCCGGTCGTCCGGGTACGCCTCGGGTCCACGCCGAGAGGAGCACCGATGATCCGCCCGACCCTGTGGGACGCGATGAGCACGCCGTGGGTCCCGCCGCAGCAGGCCGACGGCGACGAGTACGACGTCGTCGTCGCGGGCGCCGGCGTGGTCGGCCTGTCGACGGCGATCGAGCTCGCCGGTCGCGGGATGGAGGTCGTGGTCGTCGAGGCCCTCGACGCCCGTCGGCCAGGGCACGACGGCCCGCTCGACGGGCAAGCTGAGCCTGCTCCAGGGCACGCGGCTGTCGTCGATCGAGAGCAGCCACGGGCCGGCCGTCGTGCGAGGCTACCTGGACACCTGTCGCGCCGGCCTGGAGTGGGTCGAGGGACTGCTCGACGCCTGGGACGTGACGACGCAGCGCGAGCTCGCCGGCACCTGGGCCGCCCAGGAGTCACAGGTCGCCGCCGTCCGGTCCGAGGACGCGGCCGCCCGTCGTGCCGGCCTGTCGACGCGATGGGTCCGCGAGGTGCCGGGCGGCGTCCCCGGCCACGGCGCCGTCGTCCTCGACGACCAGGTCCAGGTCGACCCGCTGCAGTACACGACAGCACTGGCGCGGGAGGCGCACCAGCAGGGCGTGGCCTTCCGTCTCGGCCACCGCGTCGACGGTGCGCGACGCGACGGCGACGGCGTCGTCGTGACGTCCGCCCAAGGGCTGGAGGTCCGCGCCGACCACCTCGTCCTCGCGACCGGCCTCCCCGTGCTCGACCGAAGCGGCGCGTTCGCGACCGCGAAGGCGCACCGCTCGTACTCGCTGGCCTTCGAGCACGCCGAGGGCTTCGGCCCGATGCTCGTGACGGCCGGCTCGCCGTCGGTGTCGCTCCGCGGCGCGGTCGGGCCGGACGGCCCGGTCGTCCTGGTCGGAGGCCAGGGCCACCCGGTCGGCCGGTCGCACCCCGCCGAGCGGCACGTCGCGACCTTGCGGCAGTGGGCGCGTGAGCACCTGGCCGTCGGTCGCGAGCTGTCGGCGTGGTCGGCCCAGGACTACCTGAGCCCGGACTCCGTCCCGCTCGCCGGCCGCGTCCCCCGGACCGGCGCCGGTCCACTCGATCACCGGCTTCGGCAAGTGGGGCCTCGTCGCCGGCGTCCAGACCGGCCGCCGGCTCGCCGTGGCGCTCGCCGCCGGCGAGACGGTCCCCACCCTGCCGCCGCCGGGACGCCTCGGCCACCCTCGGACCCTCGCGACCATCCTGTGGTGGAACACGCAGGTCGGCGCCCACCTGGCCTCGGGCTGGACCGGCGCGCTGGCCCGGCCCGAGGTGCCGCCCGGCGAGGGCCGGGGCGTCGTCACCCGGGGTGGTCCGCCGGTCGCGACCTCGACGGTCGACGGCTGCGAGCGCAGCGTCTCGGCCGTCTGCCCGCACCTCGGCGGCATCGTCCGCTGGAACGACCTCGAGCAGTCGTGGGACTGCCCCTTGCACGGGTCGCGGTTCGGTCCCGACGGGCGGGTCCTCGAGGGCCCCCGCGTCGACGGGACTCGCGCCACGACGCACGACGGCCGACGCCCCGACGGCGTCCACGACGACAGGAGACGACGCATGAAGGCAGTCACGTGGCAGGGACGCAGGGACGTCCGGACCATCGAGGTCCCGGACCCGGTGGTCCAGGGCAAGGACGAGGTCGTGCTGGAGGTGACCACCACCGGGCTGTGCGGCTCGGACCTGCACCTCTACGAGGTGCTCGGACCCTTCATGACGCCGGGCGACGTCCTGGGCCACGAGACCCTCGGCGTCGTCGTCGAGAAGAGCCCCGACGTCACGGCGTACGAGGTGGGCGACCGTGTCGTGGTGCCCTTCCAGATCTCCTGCGGCCACTGCTTCATGTGCACCCGCGGGCTCAACACGCAGTGCGAGACCACGCAGGTCCGCGAGTCGGGCATGGGCGCCGCGCTCTTCGGCTACAGCTCGCTGTACGGCAGCGTGCCCGGCGGCCAGGCGCAGTACCTGCGCGTCCCGCACGCGAGCTACGGCCTGATCCCAGCGGCGCAGGACCTGCCGGACGAGCGCTACGTGTACCTGTCCGACGTCATGCCGACGGCGTGGCAGGCGGTGCAGTACGCCGAGGTGCACGAGGGGGACACCCTCGCGGTCGTCGGCCTCGGCCCGATCGGCGACATGGCCTCCCGGCTCGCGCTGCACCACGGCATCCGGTCATCGGCGTCGACCTCGTGCCCGAGCGCCTCGCCCGAGCCCGCGAGCGGGGCGTCGAGACGATCGACCTCGAGAGCACCGACGTGCTCGACGCCGTCCGGTCCCTCACCTCCGGGCGTGGCGCCGACGGCGTGATCGATGCGGTCGGGATGGAGGCGCACGGGTCGCCCGGCCCCTCGGTGCTGCAGAAGGCGGTCGGCCTGCTGCCGGACGCGATCGCCCAGGGCGCCATGAAGAACGCGAGCGTCGACCGGATGGCCGCGCTCGACCTCGCCTTCTCCCTCGTGCGGCGCGGCGGCACGGTGTCGATCTCCGGCGTGTACGCCGGCACGACCGACCCGGTCTCGATGCAGTCGCTGTTCGACCGGCAGGTCACGCTGCGGATGGGTCAGGCCAACGTGAAGCGCTGGGTCGACGACCTGCTGCCGCTCGCCGAGCGCTCGGACGACCCGCTGGGCCTCGAGACCTTCGCGACGCACCGACTGGGGCTGGACGACGCCGCGCACGCGTACGACATCTTCCAGGAGAAGAAGGACGGCGCGGTCAAGGTCCTGTTCGACCCGCGTCGCTGACGGGCGTCAGCCCGCGCTGCGCGAGCACGCGGTGGGTCCCGTCGCACCAGGGGCGGCGGGAGCTCGCCGCGCAGCGGCACAGCGCGACCACGGGGCGGGCGGCGACGTTCGTCGTCCCGTCGGCGTCGACCACGAAGCCGACCCCGCGGACCAGTCGCGGTCCCTCGTCGACGGCGCCCGCGTCGCTCATGCCGCCGCCTCGGCGGGCACGAGCTCGGCCGCGCTACGGGCCTCCAGGTCGACGCACGTGAACGCGCCGAACCCGACCTCGTCCTCGAGCGCCGGGTCGCCACCGGTCATGCGACCGCAGATGTCACGCGCCGCCAGGTGCTCGTGGACGGCGTCGGCCTCGACGTGCTCGTCGTAGTAGCGGACGACGGCCTCGTCGAACCCCAGACGCCGCAGCCCGCGGACCATGTCGGCGCTCGGCAGCGAGCTGGTGGCCTCGAACGCGGCCAGGTGGCCCATTGCGGCGTGCCGCAGGCGCCGGTGCAGGCAGAACAGGGACATCGCGTTGTTGAGCGTCAACGTCGCCTCCGTGGCCTGGTCGACGTACGCGCCGTACGTGGGGTCGAGCCCTGCGGCCTCCAGCGCCTGCGCGAACAGGTGGGCGTGCAGGCGGCCCGGGTCGCCGTTGCCCAGCTCGTCGTACTGCAGCTCGGCGAGCGCGGCCTTCGGGCCGGGCTCGAGCCGGGGCAGCACGAACCCGTGCGGGTCGGACTCCTTGAGGTGGTAGACGCTCTTCTGCACGAGGATCGCGCGGACGTCGTCGGCCGTGGCGCGCCGGCGCACGAACGACGAGGTGCCCTCGCCGCCGGACAGGTCGTGGTCGACGATCCCCGGCAGGTCGCGCGGGCCGTCCCACGCCGTCCAGGCGCGACGCAGCCGCCGCTCGAGGTCCTGCTCGAGCCGCCCACGCAGGGCGAGCAGGGCGGGGTCCCACTCCAGTGCGTCGTCGACGTCGTCGAAGCCGCGGTAGGAGAGCTCGTACAGCGTCCAGAGCGCGAGCGCCCGGTCCTCGTCGGTGCTGACGGGCCAGTGGTCCGGCAGCCCGAGGGCGCGCAGGCCGGGTCGGGTCAGGTAGTCGTGCACGGTCTCGCCGAGCGGACCGCGAGGCGTGGGGGCCCTCACGGCGCCGCCGGGGTGGTGCGGGGGGAGCGGGGATCGTGACTCATGGCGCAGGAGTACCCCGCGCACGCCGGGCCACACGATCGGTGGTTCGACCGTTCGCCTTACGATGGCGCGTCGGTCGGGCACACTGCCGTCATGAGTAGGAAGCACGTCGTCGTCCTGACGCTCGCGATCGCCGTCGTCGCCCTCGGCGTCCTCCTCGTGATGGACACGGACCCCCGGGACCGGCTGGTTCGCCTCCGGCTCGTACGCGCCGCTGACCGACCTGGACGAGGCACGGCGGGCGCCGATCGTCCTGCTGACGCCTGACGACACCACCGGGTGGCTGACGGCGTGGGCCGGGTCGCTCCTGCTCGTCGCGACGTTGGCCCACGCCCTCGGACGTCGCGCCCGGCGCGGCTGAGCCGGCCGGGGCGGCCAGGCGCCCTCAGACCTCGCCGCGCCAGGCGCCGGTCTCCTGGCCGTTCCGCGCCTCGATGAAGTCCTTGAAGCGCAGCAGGTCGCCCTCGACGCGGGCGCGCAGCAGGCCCGTCTTGTCGCCGACGGTCTCGAGGAACCCGTCGGGGTCGATCGTCATCGCCGTCGTGACGCGGGTGCGGTCGTCGGAGAGCTTCTCGAACGTGACCTCGCCGGCGTGCTCGGGACCGTCGTCGGAGCGCCACGCGACCTTGCGGTCGGGCTCCTGGTCGGTGATGGTCGCGTCGAACTCGCGGGTCACGGGTCCGACGGACACCTTCCAGTGCAGGTGGGTGTCGTCGATCTGCTCGACGACGTCGACGCCGCTCATGAACTCGGGGAACGTCTCGAACTGCGTCCACTGGTCGTAGGCGCTGCGGATGTCGACGTCGACGTCGACCGACTCGGTGATCGTGCTCATGGTGCCTCCTGGCGGTGGGGAGCGGTTCGGCCGTCGGGTACCCGACGAGGAGGTGCGCATGCGCCGCATGAAGCCGTCCCTGCCGGGAACCCTCTCCTCGATCCCACCCCCCGACGAGAGGACGCGCACCATGAGCGACGGCTTCCCCGCCCAGCAGCAGGAGCCCCCGGGCCTGACCGAGGCGATGGACCCGGTGCCCGACCACGGCGAGCGGACCTACCGCGGCTCGGGGCGGCTCGACGGCAAGGTCGCGCTGATCACCGGCGGCGACTCCGGCATCGGCCGTGCCGTCGCGATCGCCTACGCCCGCGAGGGTGCCGACGTGGCCTTCACCTACCAGCCCGACGAGAAGCCCGACGCCGACACGACGGTCGGCCTGGTCGAGGCCGCGGGCCGGCGTCCGCTCGCGATCGAGGCGGACCTGCGTGAGCGGGACGTGGTCGACCGGGTCGTGTCGACGACCGTCGAGCAGCTCGGCGGGCTCGACGTGCTCGTCAACAACGCCGGCTACCAGATGGCGCGCGACGAGGGTCTGGAGCAGATGAGCGACGACCGGATCGACCGGACGTTCAAGACGAACCTCTACGCGTTGATCTGGCTCGTCCGGGCGGCCGCCCCGCACCTGCGGGCCTCGCGCGGCTGCATCGTCAACAACACGTCGATCCAGGCCTACGAGCCGTCGACGTCGCTGCTCGACTACGCGGCGACGAAGGCGGCGATCAACAACCTCACGGTCAACCTGGCGGCCGAGCTCGGTCCGCAGGGCATCCGCGTCAACGCGGTGGCACCCGGTCCGATCTGGACGCCGCTGCAGCCCGCGACCCAGCCGCCCGAGAAGCTCGAGCAGTTCGGGTCCGACACGCCGCTCGGCCGGGCCGGCCAGCCGGCCGAGGTCGCGCCCGCGTTCGTGTTCCTCGCGAGCGACGCCGAGGCGAGCTACGTCTCCGGCACCGTCCTCGGCGTCACCGGCGGCAAGCCGGTCTTCTAGCGGTCCGCGGGGAGCTCGCGCAGCAGCGTGCGCAGCTCTCGCCGCGTGGCGGCACCCTCGGGGACCGCGCGGGTCATCCACACGTGGAACATCGCGGTCCGCTCGCGGACGGTCAGCGTCGCCCCGGGGGTCGCGCGCACCCGGTCGGCCAGGTCGTCCACGGCAGGTCGCAGGATGTCGCGCCGCCCGACGTGCAGGTGGATCGGTGGCAGACCCCGCAGGTCCTCGTGCAACGGGCTGACCAGCGGGTCGTCGGGGGACCGGCGACCGGCCCACCACCGGCCCGCCGCCCGCAGGCCGGACTCCGCGAGCATCGGGTCGGTGGGGTCGAGGTCCTGGACCTCGTCGAGATGATCGGTGAGGGTCGCGTCGAGCCACGGGCTGAGGCACACCAGGGCGAGCGGCTCGCGGTCACGACCGCGCAGCCGTGCGGCGACGACGAGCGTCAGGGCGCCGCCGGCGGAGTCACCCATCACCACGAGGGGCAGCGGGTCGTCGAGCAACGTCCCGGCCAGGGTGACCAGGCGCGGCAGGACCTCGTCGACGTCGGCGCCCGGTGCGAGCGGGTAGGCCGGCACCACGACCTCGGCCGGCGTGCCGGCGAGGGCCCGGACCAGACGCCAGTAGTCCTTCGTGAGCGGGTGCACGTAGCCGCCGCCGTGCAGGTAGAGCACGCGCACGAGCGGGCGGGCGCGACGCGGTCGGACGGTCCACACCGGCACGCCGGCCACCGTGTCGTCCCGGACGGACCACCGCGCCCTGGTCCACGCGGTCGGACGTCGGTCGCCGGAACGCTGTCGTGCGAGAGCGACGCGGCGGGTGTGGGTCTCTCCGGCGAACGCCCGGTCGTCGCGGGACCAGCGCATCACGCGCACGTAGGCCCGCGTCCACGGGTGCGGCGGGCGGTCGTCCACCCGCCACGAGACCCGGCCGACGGCCGGGACGGCAGCACGGTTGGGACCCGGGCCGAGGGGTACCCCCTGCGTGAGGTCGTCACCGACCTCGTCGGGCAGGTGCCCGTCGCCCCGCACCGGACCTCCTTCACGCATGCGAGTCCGGGTCTCCCGCCTCGGGGCGGCGGCCCTGCCCGTTCGTCCCGGCCACCTCGGCCGCGGGGAGTCCGCGCCGTTCGACCACGTGGCGGGCGACGTCGTGCAGCTTGACGTTGCGGTCCTGCGACACCCGGCGCAGGACGGCGAACGACTGCGCCGCGTCGAGGTCGAACTGGGCCATCAGCAGTCCCTGGGCCAGGCCGATCTCGTGCCGGGACGTCAGCGCCGTCTCCAGGCCCTCGACCTCGCGCGCCGCCACGAGCGCGTTGGCGGCGTGCACCGTGAACAGCAGGGCGGTCTCGACGGATTCGCGGTCCGCGAAGGCCCCGTTCGAGCCGGAGTAGTAGGTGAGGGCGCCGATCGGGCGGCCCTGTGAGTGCAGCGGCACGCTCAGCACGGCGGCGATGCCGGCGGCGGCGGCGGCCGGGCCCCAGCGGGGCCAGCGCGGCTCGTGCAGCAGGTCGGCGCTGCGGTGCCAGTCGCTGTCGGCGAGGTCGCTCAGGACCGGTCCTTCACCGGCCTCGCTCTGGACCTCGTCGAGCGCCGCCGCGAGGTCCGACGTGCTGGCGATGGTGGCCACGCCGCGCGCGCGGCGCACGGTCAGGGCCGCGTGCTCGGTGCCGGGCACGACCTTGACCGCGTGCTGCACGATCGCCTGGGACGTGACCTCGCGGCTGGGCTCCTGCAGCAGCTGCGTCGCGACGCGGGTCAGCAGCTGGGCGGTGTCGTCGTCCATGGTGTGCCTCCGGTCGTCGGGGCGACCGGCCGTGTGCTCGACCGTCCTTCGACGGTACGTCGCGATCGACGCGAGGAACAGGTCAGCCGGAGGCGGCGTCGTCGGACGGCAGCTTGCCGGTGTCGACGACGAGCTGGGCGACGTCGCGCAGCTTGACGTTGTGGTCCTGCGAGTAGCGCCGCAGCACCGAGAACGCCGCGTCGCCGGAGACGTCGTAGGTGGCCATGATGAAGCCGACCGCCGTGCCGATCAGGCTGCGGGCCTCGACGGCGCGCTCGAGCGACTCCCGGTCGATCGCCGAGGCCAGGGAGGTCGACGCGTGCCGGGCGAGCAGGACTGCCACGGCCCGGTCGTCGACGTCGAAGGCGTCGGGTCGCTCGGCGTAGACGTTGAGCGACCCGAACCGTCGGGACCGGGTGGCCAGGGCGACGCTCAGCACGCTGCGGTAGCCCAGCTCGAGCGCCTGGGGCCGCCACCGCGGCCAGCGCTCGTCCTCGCGCAGGTCACGGACCCAGATGACGTCGTCGTCGGGCGCCTTGAGCGCCTCGAGGCACGGGCCCTCGTCGAGGTCGACCTGGAGGCGCTGCGCCTCGTCGACGCGGCGGTCGGTCGAGGACGTCGCCGTGTCCTTGCGGCTGTGGTGCATGAGGACGCCGGCGGCGTCGGCGCCGACCGCGGCGCGCACGAACTCGACGAGGCGCTCGACGGTCTGCGTGCTGCTCTCGGACTCGTGGATCTTCAGGATCGTCTCGGAGCTCACGCGGTCGTCGTCGTGCGTCGCCATGTCTCTACCCTCGCGGTGCAGGTGGTCCGGCCCTTGCTGCTGAAGGCCTGAGGGAGAGCCTAGTGGTGTCGGGCCGACCTCGCGCCGCCCGGCCGAGGCGTGATCAGCCGAAAGTCGGGTCGGGTCCGGCCGCGCGACCGATGCGAGTCGAGGCGGTCCCCGGACAGGGTGGGTGCATGGACTTCTCGCCGGCCCAGCTCGGGACGCTCGCGGTGCTCGCCCTCGTCGACTCGACCAGCGTCGGGACGCTCGTCGTGCCGGTGTGGCTGCTGCTGTCGCCCGGCGGCGTGCGGGTGCGCCGGATGGTCGCCTACCTCGCGACGGTCGCCGGCTTCTACCTCGTGGTCGGCGTCCTGCTCCTCACGGGCGTCGACGTCGTCGGGTCGGTCGTCGGCGACCTGGCGGAGCAGCGCTGGCTGCTGTGGGGCCAGCTGGGCCTGGGTGCGGTGCTCTTCCTCTGGGCCGTCACGTGGACCAAGCCGAAGGACGGCGGGTCCGGCCGGCTGCTGCGCTGGCGGGAGCGGGTGACGAGCGACGAGTCCGTGCGCGGCCTGCTGGGTCTCGCGCTCGTCGTCACGGTCGTCGAGCTGGCCATGATGCTGCCCTACCTCGCGGCCGTCGGGACCATCTCGTCGTCCGACGCCGCCTGGCCGCTCAGGGTGGTGGTGCTGGCGGCCTACTGCCTCGTCATGGTGCTGCCGGCACTGCTGCTGACCGTCCTGCGGGTCGCCGCGCGTCGCCGGGTCGACCCGGTGCTGGAGCGGATCGACGCCTGGGTCCGGCGGACCGCCGGCGAGACGACCGCGTGGGTCGCGGGGATCGTCGGCTTCCTGCTGGCCGGCAACGCCTACGACGCCTTGTTCTGAGCGCGCTCGAGGCGCAGCGCGAGCGCCGGGCACGCCAGGACCGCGGCGCGGGCGTCCTGCTCGGTCACCGTGCCGTCCGGCGGCAGGACCGGGAAGCTCCACTCGTCGAGCGTCGTGCCGGGCAGGAGCTGGGCGCACAGGCCGTGGCCGTCGCAGCGCGTCCAGTCGATCGTCGGGGTGCGGCTCATCGGTGACCCTCCTCGGGGTGCGGCACGGGCAGGACGCCGAGCACGGGGCGACCGCAGCCGCCGTGCCGGTGGAGCGCGAGGTCGTCGTGCAGCACGGCGAGCGCCGTGTCGACGAAGCGGGTCGCGCCATCGGGGTGGGCGCAGGCGCCGCGACCACGGACCGTGGCGGTGCGGCGGGTCAGCCGCTCGGCCGCCGTGACGTCACCCTGCACGAGGGCGTCGAGGTCCGCCGCGATCGCGGGCAGGCCGAACGTGCACGGGCCGCACTGCCGGGCCGACTGCTGCGCCAGCCAGTGCGCCACCCGCGCGACCTCGCCGAGGGGGCACGTCGCCTCGGGCAGGACCGCCACGACGCCGGCGCCCCACGTCGCGCCCGCGGCGCGCAGCGCGTCCCGGTCGACCGTCAGCCCGTCGGAGCGGACCCACGTGCCGTGGTAGCCGCCGACGAGCACCGGCCGGCCCGGGCGAGCGGTCAGGTCGTCGAGCGGCGTGCCGTGCACGATCTCGAGGACGCCGACCCGGTCGACGTCGCCCCAGAGCGTCGCGAGGGTCGTCCCGTCCTCGGCGCCGTCCGACGGGACGCGTCCGCGGCAGGCGTGCAGGCCGATCGCCGCGAACGTCTCGGCGTTCGACAGGAACGTGGGCCGGCCGTCGACGCCGGACTCCGACGGCAGGACCCGGCGACCACCCGGGACGGCCGCACCGCCGGACAGCGTCGAGGTGACCGACCGGGCCTCGCCCGCCACGAAGGAGGCGGGGGTGAGCTCGACCCGCAGGGACAGGTCGGAGCGCTCCGCGAGCGCCGCCCGGATCGCGTGCGCGGCCGCCGGGTCGTGCACGACGAGGCTCGTGCGGTCGGTGCCGAGGGCGCGCGCCACGACCGCGACGCCGTCCAGCACGAGGTGCGGGGCGTGCCGCATCAACGTGCGGTCCTTGTGGCTGGCCGGCTCGCTCTCGCTGCCGTTGACCACGACGTGCGTGCGCCGTCCGCCCGGCGTCGCGGCGAGCTTCGTCGCGACGGGGAAGCCGGCCCCGCCGCGACCGCGCAGGCCGGTCTCGCGGCACAGTGCCTCGAGAGCCGCTCGGTCGAGCGGTGCGGGGGCGCCGTGCAGGTCGCGGTGCTCCGCGAGCCCCACGGCCCCGCCGGGGTGGGCCCCCGCGAGCAGCCGGGCGGTCGTCGTCGGGGCGGGTCGGGGGTCGAGGGTCGTCATCGGGCACCTGCCGAGGTCAGCCGACGGGTCCCGTCGGTCAGGGTGGTCCGCGGGTGCCCGCCGCGGCGGGTGGCGCCCCAGGCCAGCACCACGGCGGCGGCGCAGGCCGCGTAGGTGGCGACCGCCCACGGGGTGCCGGTGTCGGTGCCGGCGAGCAGCCCGTGGCCGAGGCTGAGCAACCAGCCGACCCACGCGGAGCGGTGCACCCAGCGCCAGGCGGCGACCGCGCGTGGACTCGTCGCGAGCCGGCCGCGGGCCGCGCCGGAGACAGCAGCGAGGACGAACGCCCACAGCGCGAGCGTGCCGAGCCCGACGGCCACGGGCCGGCAGCCCGACGCCAGGGGGACGAGCGCGGCGACCCAGCCGACGGACACGAACGGGTCGACGACGATGCACACGAGGTGGCCGAGCAGCGCGACCAGACCGGTCACCGCGAGCGAGCGGTGCACGAGCTGACGGACGGTGCGCCCGCGCCCGTCGGACCCGCTGCGAGCGAGCGTGCCGAGGGTGACGCTGCCGGTGAAGGCCAGCAGGGCGACGAAGCCGAGGGCCCGCGCCAGGAACCAGAGCGTCATGCCGCCACCTCCACGGCGTCGGGCCATGCGCCGACCCGGGCGACGCGGCCGCGCCGGTCGACGAGCCGGGCGGCGAGGCCTGCTGCCCGCAGCCGCTCCGGGGCGTCGAAGCCCGCGACGAGCGCCGCGGTCGCGGCGGTGTTGGCCTCCAGCGCGGTGGGCGCCCAGACCGAGGCCGTGCGCCAGGGACCGTCGACGGGCCGGCCGGTCGCGGGGTCGAGCAGGTGGTGGACGGGGCGTCCGTCGAGGTCGGCCCAGCGACGGGCCTGGGTCGTCGACGTCGCGATCGCACCGTGGTGCAGGTCGACGCGATCGGCCGGGCCGCCGCTCACCTCGGAGACGTCGACCCGCCACGGTGCCGCCGGGGTGCCGCGCACGGCCAGGTCGCCGCCGATCTCGACGAGCACGGGCGCGTCGAGCACGGCGTGCAGCAGGTCCGCCGCGGCGTCGGCCGTCCACGCCTTGGCCGTCGCGCCGAGGTCGAGCCCGGTGCCGGCGGGGACGCCGACGAGCCGCAGCCGCTCGTCGACGCGGACGTCGCGCCATGCCCCGCCGGGGGTCGGGGCCTGGGTCGGGACGCGCCGGCCGCGCAGCTCCTCGACGTCACGGTCGTAGCCGAGCGCGACGAGCTGCGTCGCGAGCGTCGGGTCGACGTGGCCGTCGCTCGAGCGCGCCGCGTCGAGCGCCGCCCGGACGAGCTGCACCGTCGTGGCCGAGACCGGCACCAGTCGGCCCGCCGCCGCGTTGACGCGCGCCAGGTCGCTGTCGTCGCGGAACCGGCTGACCGCCCGGTCGACGTCCGCCATCAGGCCGGTCACGATCGCGCGGGCCCGGGGGAGCTGCGGCACCGGGGCCGCGACACGCACGCTGCACGACCAGGCGCGCCAGCCGACGAAGCCCGTCATGAGCCGGCGCTCGATCCCTGGCTCGAGCCGGCGCTGCCCGACGACAGCCCGGGCTGGGCCGGCTGCGTGCCGTCGGACGTCGTGCCGCGGCTCGTGGAGCCGGTGTCCGGCGTCGTCGTCGTGGACGTCGAGCCGGTGCTCGTGGACGCGGCGGCCGGGTCGGTCGAACGCGCCGCGAGCACGACGTAGCCGCCGGTGGCGGCGAGGCCGAGCGCGGCGGCGCCGGCCGTGAGGCGTCGGGCCGTCGTCCGGGGACTGGGTCGCAGGTGCGGGTTCTCGTTCATGTCCCCACCGTGCGTCGGGCCGCGTCAGCCCTGCCGCAGCCGGACCTCAAGTCCACGTCAAGTCGAGGTGTGAGGACCCTGAGCGGCGAGCAGCGTGAGGCGCACGACCGTGCGGCCGTCCTCGCGCAGGACCGCCAGCCGGCCGCCCGCGCCCTCGGCGTGCGACCGCACGATGTCCAGCCCGAGACCGCTCGACCCGCGGTCGCTGCGGCCGCGGACCGCGGCGCCGTCGGGGATGCCCGGACCGTCGTCGACGACCGACACGGTGACGACCCCGTCGCCGCGCGCGACGACGACCTCGAAGCCGGTCGTCTCAGGCGTGTGCGCGACGACGTTCTCGATGAGCGCGTCGAGGCTGACCGCCAGGTCGTCGGCGTCGCTGCGCACCGGCACGCTCCCGTCCGGCACGACCAGCCCGACCTGGCGACCCTGGTCCTCGGCGAGCGGCGTCCAGAAGGCGACCCGGTCGCGGGCGACCGCGACGGCGTCGCAGTGCGGGTGGACGCCCTCGCGGCCGGGGCGGCGCGCGGCCCGGATGACGGACGTGAGGGTGCGCTCGAGGTCGGCGACCTGCGCCTCCAGCTCGTCGGTGCGCTGTCCCGGCGGCAGCGACTCGACCGTGAGCCGCATCGCCGTCAACGGGGTGCGCATCCGGTGCGACAGGTCTGCGACGGTCTCGCGCTCAGCGGTCAGCAGCTCGTCGATGCGGTCGGCGAGCGCGTTGAGCTCGGACGCGACCCGCGCGACCTCGGTCGGCCCGTCGACGGGCGCCCGGGCGGCGAGGTCGCCGGCGCTGAGTCGTCCCGCGGTCTCGGCCGTGCGCTGCAGGGGGCGGACGAGGCGCCGCGTCGTCAGCTCCGCGGCGGCCGCGGCGATGCCGAGCAGGGCCAGGGCCGCGCCGAGGACCAGGAGGTAGCGGTCGCGCACCGTCTCGTCGACGGCGCCGCTCCCGACGAAGGCGTAGACCTCGGCGACCCCCTGGTCGACCTGGGCGTGCACCTCGACGACCCGGCCGTCGCTCACCGACGTCGTGCGGGCGGGTGACACGCGGCCGAGCCGGTTGTCGCCGTCCCCGTCGCCGTCCTCGTACCCCTCCGGGCGTCCCGGCCGGTCCTCGCGCAGGTCCCTGGGCAGGGGCGCCCCGAGGACGTCGCCGTCCGGCATGACGACGCTGACCCGCGCCTCGCCCCGGTCGTCCTGACGCTCGAGGTAGCTCGCGAGCTGCCCGTCGTCGTAGCGACCGGTGCTCAGGTAGTCGCCCACGCCCTGCGCCGCGAACGTCGCCTCCCGCGTCGCGTCGTCGTACGCGGCCGAGCGCAGCAGCACCGCGATCGGCACGGCCGCGAGCACGATGACGAGCGCGGCTGTTCCCGTGCCCAGCCACAGGATGCGGCGGCGCAGGCTCGACGGTCCCCGGCTCATCGACCGGTCTCGGGGTCGACGAGCTTGACCCCGACCCCGCGGACGCTCACGAGGTGGCGCGGCTCGGCGGCGGTCTCGCCGAGCTTGCGACGCAGCCACGAGAGGTGGACGTCGACGGTGCGGTCGGCGCCGCCCCACGGCAGCTGCCAGACCTCCGCGAGGATCTTGGGCTTCGACAGCACCTCGCCGCGGTGCCGCATGAGCAGGTGCAGCAGGTCGAACTCCTTGCGGGTCAGCTCGACCTCGTGGCCGTCGACCTCGACCGTCCGGGCCGACGGGTCCAGGACGACCGCTCCGACGCGCAGCGTCGGGTCCGCGGTCGGCTCGGGCGCGACCCGCCGCAGGACGGCGCGGATGCGCGCGTCGATCTGCGCCGCGGAGAAGGGCTTGACGACGTAGTCGTCGGCGCCGGCGTCGAGCAGTCGGACGACCTCGCGCTCGTCGTCGCGCGCCGTGGCGACGATGACCGGGGCGGAGTCGAGTGCGCGGCTCATCGTGAGCACGGCCGACCCGTCGAGGTCGGGCAGGCCCAGGTCGAGCAGCACGACGTCCGGGCGCCGGGCGCTGAGCTCGGCGATGGCCTCGGCGCCGGTGCGGACCGCGCGGACGACGTGGCCGAGGCCGTCCAGCCCGCGGGTCAACGCGGTGCGGATCGCGTCGTCGTCCTCGACGAGCAGCACCTGGACCATGCCTCGCAGGCTAGCGGTCGTTCCCGGCGTGTCCGGCGCGCTTGACGCGGATTTGAGGTTCTCTTGGTCCACCGACGACGTCGCGACCCGGAGGATCGGGCCGCTCACGTCCCTGACCGAGGAGATCCCGTGTTCGACCTCATCAACGGCCTGCCCGTCCACCCGCTCGTCGTCCACGCCGTCGTGGTCCTGCTGCCGCTCGCGGTGCTGGGCACGATCGCCCTGGCCGTCGTGCCGCGCTGGCGCGCGACGTTCGGACCGCTCCTGATCGGCGTCACGGCGGTCGCCACGGCGCTCGTGCCGGTCGCGACGTCGAGCGGCGAGGCGCTGGAGAAGCGGGTCGGCGACCCCGGCAGGCACGCCGAGCTCGGCGACCAGATGATCTGGTTCGCGATCCCGCTGCTGGTGCTCGTGGTGCTGCTCGTCCTGCTGGACCGTCGCAGGCGCCGGGGCGCCGGCGACGCGAACGGCTCAGCCGGCTCGGGCAAGGGGCTCGTCACGGGCGTCGCCGCGCTCGCCGTCGTGGCCGCGGTCGCGACCGGCGTCCAGGTGTACCGCGTGGGCGACTCCGGCGCCCGGGCCGTGTGGGGCGACCAGGTGTCGTCGAAGAGCTCCGGCGCCGACTCGGACTGACCAGCGCGGGCCCCGTCGCCGTGGCATGCTGCGGCGCGTGGCACGGACCTCCCCCGGCGACGACACGACCCCGCTCGGACGCGGATGGGTCGTCGACAGCGTCGTCGGCTCGATGCGGACGGGCGTGCTGGAAGGACTCGCGGTCTGGCAGCTGATCGTCGCGGCGGCCGCGTCGGTCTCTGCCGTGACCGTCCCGGTCGCGGCCGTGGTCGGGCTGCACGTCCTCGTCGCCCTGCTCTCGGTCTGGTCGGCGCGGACCGGCCGGTCGGCCCTGCCGGTCCTCGGCCTCGTCTACGCCGGGTTCGCGGTCGACGTCGCGGTGCTGGCCGGACCCACCGGGCCCTTGGCCCTCGCAGCGCTGTGGACCGCGATCCTGACGATCGCCACGCCGGTGCTCGTCCTCCGGGGCCGGGTCCTCGTGGTGATCGTGCCGGGCGTCGCCGCGGTCCTCGCCGCGGTGGTCCTCCTGGTCCGCCCCGAGTGGCCCGGCGGCGTCGTGACGACACTCGTCGTCATCGGGACGGCCAACGCCCTGGGCGGCGCCGTGCTCGTGCGCGACCTCTTCGCCTTCGCGCGCGCGGCCGACGGCGAGGAGGCCGCCGAGGAGCAGGAGCGGGCGCGCCTGGAGCAGGCGCGCCGCGCCGGCCGCGAGGCCGTCGAGGACGCCCGGACCCTCCACGACACCGTGGTCAACACGCTCGCCGCCGTCGCCGCGGGCGGACCAGCCGTCCGGGACGCGTCGCTGGTACGCGAGCGCTGCGCCCGGGACGCGACGGTCCTCGCGTCGATCCTGGCGGGCCGCCGCGACGCCGTGCGGTGGGACCTCGATGCGCACGGCCTCGTGCTGCACCAGGCCGGGCTCGACCCGCAGGCGCGGCACCGTCACGCCGCGCTGCTGGACCCCGCGGTCGTGCGCGCGGTCGAGGGCGCCGTGGACGAGGCCCTGCGCAACGTCGCCGAGCACGCCGGCGTGCAGGCGGCGACGCTCGACGTGCGGCTGGAGTCCGGGTCACTCGTCGTGCGCGTGGTCGACCACGGCCGCGGGCTGCCCGCCGGTCACACGGACGGCCTCGGTCTGCGCGAGTCGGTCCGGGGGCGGTGTGCCGAGGTCGGTGTCGACGTCGACGTCCGAGCGACACCCGGCGGCGGCACGACGGTCGAGCTGCGCTGCCCCGACCCGGGCGTGCTGCTCCCGGCCGGGACCGACCCGGCCGGGGCCGACCCGGCCGGAGCCGACCCCGCCCCACGACCCGTCAGGGGCCTGCAGCGGCACGGCTGCTGGGTGTGGGCGCGGGCCATCCTGGGAGCGACCGTCCTGGCCGAGCTGGCGACCGACGGGAGCCGACCGGCGTGGTCCTTCGCGATGATCGCCGTCGTCGCGGTCGGCATCGGTGTCGCCTGGCTGACCACCCGGTCCGGGGGCGACCTGCCGACAGGCGCGACGGTGCTCCTCGTGGGACTGGTCCCGCTCGGTCTCGTGCTCGAGGTCGTCGCGGCGGGCTCCGGACGCGACGACGTGAGCGGTTGGCAGGCGGTGGCCCTGACGCCGCTGCTGATGGCCCTGCTCGCGCTGCGGTCGGAGCGCCGCTCGCTCGGCGTCGCCATGCTCCTGCTCGTGCTGACCGGGGTCGCGACGGCCGGCGCGGTCGGCTGGGGACAGGTCGAGGTCATGGCGTCGGTGGTCGTCGCGGCGCTGATCCAGCTGGGACTGTTCGCGGGCTGCCAGTCGTTCCACGACTCGCTCGACGACGTGGGCCGTCGCCTCGCCGCCGCCCACGATCGGACCGCGGCCACCCGTCGCGAGAGCGTCGCGCGCGACGCGGTCACGGCAGCCCGGGAGCGGTGGGACACCGACGCGCTGCACGCCGCCTTGGTGCTGCTGCGCGGGCTCGGCGACGCGACGCTCCGGGTCGACGACCCGGCAGTGCGCGAGCGGTGCTCGGCCGTCGAGCTCGACGTCCGCCAGCACCTGATGCTGACCCACGAGTCGGTGCACCTGGCGGGCTGGTTCGCGCTCGCCTTGGCGGAGGCGCGCGCCCGCGACCTGCGGCTGACCCTCCGGACCGCCGGAGGGGACGCGCCGGACGAGCGCACCGCGCGCAGCCTCGGTCGGGCCGTCGTGCACCTGCTCGACGCCGTCGAGGTCGGTACCGACCTGACCGTCAGCCTGTTCGCCGACGCCTCGGCCCGTCGGCTGATGGTCGTCGGGCCGGCGGACCTCGCCGACGCGCCGCTGCCGGAGCCGCCGCCCGGCTGGACGGCCACGAGCCATCGCTTCACCGGCCAGTCGTTGGTCGAGATCGAGGGCCCGCTCGTGGCATAGTCCCGTCGTCGACGACGTGGAGGTGACGATGGCCGCAGATGAGCTCGAGCCGCAGTCAGGGGACTACTGGCGGATCGCGATCGTCGAGGACCACCTGCTGCAGCGCCGCCGGACCCAGGAGATCCTCGACCGCCAGCGCGGCCTCACGGTCGTCAAGACGTTCGAGACGATGCCCGAGCTGCTCAAGTGGGTCGTCTCGAGCTCGCCGCGCAGCCGCCCCCACCTCGTGCTCCTCGACCTGCTCGTCGAGCGCGGCCCCTCCGTCGACCCGGTGCAGCTGACGCGGCTGCGCGACCTCGGCATCCGTGTCCTGGTCGTGTCGGCGATGGCCTCGCCGCCCCTGGTCCGGGAGGTCGTCCGGGCCGGGATCGGCGGCATCGTCGGCAAGCGCGACTCCGAGGCCGACCTCGTGGCCGCGGTCTGGACGGTGCTGCGACGGGAGACCTGGTTCACCCCGGAGCTCGCCGCGGTGCTGGCCGGTGACGCCGAGCGGCCCGCCCTGAGCGACCAGGAGGAGCGAGCGCTCGTGCTCTACGCGTCGGGCCTGACCCTCGACGCGGTGGCCGCCGCGATCGGGGTGCAGCCCGGCACCGCGAAGAAGTACCTGACGCGGGTGAAGGAGAAGTACGAGTCCGCAGGGCGGCCGATGCGCACCAAGATCGACATGCGGCGCGAGGCGCAGCGCGACGGACTGCTCCGCAACACCTGAGTCGCCGCCCCCTCTGCGACCCCCGTTCAGGGGTCATTTCGAGACGAGTTCGGACGAGCGCCCCAGATCGCCAGATTGTGTAACAATCTCCGCGTGCGTCCCCTCCTGCTCGTCCTCGCCGCGTCGGCCCTGTTCGGCACGACCGGCACCGCCCGGGCCCTCGGGGCCGGCTCCGTCGACGTCGTCTCCCTCGGGGCGGCGCGGGTCGTGGTCGGCGGCACGGCGCTCGCGCTCGTGGCCCTGCTGCTCCGGGGACGGGCCTCGGCGACACCTGCCCGCACCGGTGGTCCGGCCTGGCCGGCCGTGCTCGTCGGGGGTCTCGGCGTGGTCGGCTACCAGCCGGCGTTCTTCCTCGGCACCGAGCGCAACGGGGGTCGCGATCGGCACGATCGTCGCGCTCGGGAGCGCACCGCTGCTGACGGGCGCGCTCGCCTGGGCGACCGACCGTCGCTTCCCGGGGGTGCGCTGGGTGGTCGCCACGGCGGTCGCGGTGATCGGCCTGCTGCTGCTCGCCGGTGTCGGCGTGGGGGCCGGGACCGGGGCGTCGTCGGTCGACGCGCTCGGGCTGGCGGGGTCCCTGGGTGCCGGGCTGTCGTACGCCGTCTACACCCTCGCGTCGAAGCGACTGCTCGACGCCGGGTGGACCGGTGCCGCGACGATGGGTGCCGTGTTCGGGGCGGCGGCCGTGCTGGGCCTCGGCGTCCTTCTGGCGACCGACCTCGGCTGGCTCGCGTCAGGGTCCGGCGTGGCCACCGTGCTGTGGCTCGGCCTCGTCACGGTGACGGTCGCCTACCTGCTGTTCGCCGCGGGGCTCGCCGCGCTGCCGGCTCCCACGGTCTCGACGCTGACGCTCGCGGAGCCGGTCACGGCGACGCTGCTCGGGCTCGTCGTCCTCGGGGAGCAGCTGGACCTCGCGTCCTGGCTCGGGCTGGTCGCGATCGGGCTCGGCATCGTCGTGCTCGCGGTGCGTCCTCGCCGTCCCGTCGCGGTGGTGCCCGCGTGACGGCGTCGGGGCGGCGGACGGTCGAGCAGGTCGCCGACGCGCTGCGGCACGACGTGCTGACGGGGGCGCTCCCGGCCGGTCGGCCGGTACGCGAGGAGCACCTGGCCGAACGGTTCGGCGTCAGCCGCCACACCGTGCGCTCGGCGCTGTCGCGGCTCGTCGCCCAGCGGCTCCTGACCTCGGAGCCGTACCGCGGCGTGCGCGTGACCCTGCTGGACGACGTGCAGCTCGCGGAGCTGCAGCAGCTGCGCGCCGCGATCGAGGCCGAGGCCGTCCGGGCGCTGCCCGCGCCCGCCGCCGAGCTGCCCGGCGTCCGCGAGGCGATCGACCGGCTGGCCGCCCGGGAGCGCGACGGCAGCCCCTGGATCGCGGTCGAGCGGGCGCACGCCGGGGTGCACCAGGCGCTCGTCGACGCCGCCGGCAGTGCCCGGCTGTCCGAGCTCTACCGGTCGCTCGAGGACGAGCTCGCCCTGCTGCTCCTGCACACGCGGCCGGCCTTCGCCGACCGCGACCTCGCCGCCGAGCACCGCGCCCTGCTCGCCGAGGTGGACGCTCGGGGTCCGGACGCCGTGCGCGACCACATCGACGGCTCCACCCGCGACCTGCTCGCCCTGCGCCGGACCGACGCCGCCCCCGGTCCCTGCTGAGCGTGACGTTCTGACGTCGACACGCCGGCGTGTCGCGTCAGAACGTCACCCCCAGCGCGAAGGAGAGAACGGTGGGGGCCGGGGGCGTAGAGCAGTAGCGTGTCGGGCAGCGTCGGCCTCGCGGCCGCGCGGGAGGGAGACGTCGTGACCGTGACCGTGCCGACCGACGCCTCCGTGCGGCAGGGGCTCGACGGCTCGTTGCGTCGGGCGCTGCTCGTGGCCCTCGCAGTCTGGCAGGGCGTCATGGCCGCGGTCGTCCTCGCCACGTGGGCCTCGTGGGCGCCCGGTCTGGTGCTGCTGCACGCCGGCGTCGCCCTGCTCGCGGTCGCGAGCCTGCGGCGGCCGCGGCTCTACGGGCCGACCCTGGCGGTGGCCTTCGCCGTGTGGGGGCTCGACTACGTCGCGGCGTCCTCGATCGACGACCCGCTGACGCTCGCCGGGTGCTGGTTCGGCGACCTGCTCTACGGCATCGGGGCTCTGACCCTGCGCGGACCCGCGCGTCTGCTGGTCCCCGTCGGCGGGGCCGTGGCGGTCGCGGTGCTGGTCGCGCTCGCGGGCCCGCCGGGCTGGGAGGCGAGCACGCGGTCCGGCCTCGTCGTCACGGCGCTCGCGATCGTCGCCGCGGTCCGGGCCGGCCTGCCGTCGCTCTGGCGCCTGGCCGCCGACGCCGACGCCGCGGCCGACCGTCTTGCCGACGACCTCGCCGAGCGCGAGGCGGTCCGCCGCGCGAGCCGGGACGCCGCCGAGGACGCCAGGGTCGTGCACGACACCGTCATCAACACCCTCGGTGCGATCGCGAACGGCGGCGTCGCCGTCGCCCAGCCCGACCTGGTGCGGGACCGGTGCCGACGCGACGTCGAGGTGGTCGAGCAGCTGCTCGCCGGGCGTCGGGCGGAGACGCCGGCCGGGCTCGACGAGGTCCTCGAGGCGACCGCCCTCCGGGTGCGGCGCACCGGCGACGACCCGCACGACTGGCAGTCCCGGGCCGCGCGGCCCGTGGTCGAGGCGGTCACGGGTGCGGTCGGCGAGCTGCTGCGCAACGTCGAGAAGCACGCGGGCGTCGACTCCGTCGAGGTGCAGGTCGACGTCGACGACGACGTCGTGCGGGTCGCCGTGACGGACGCCGGCGTCGGGTTCGACCCGTACACGGTCGAGCGCCGCGGACTGCTCGCGTCGGTCGAGCAGCGACTGGCCGACGTCGGGGGCTCGGTCGTGGTCGACTCCGCGAAGGGAGCGGGGACGACCGTGGCCCTGACGTGTCCGCTCGTCGCGGCGACCGGGTCCGAGCCCGTGTTCCAGGCCGAGGCCGAGGCGGTCGCAGGCGCGGTCGTCCGCCGCTCGACGTGGCTGTGGAGCGTTGGCGTCGTCGCGGTCGGCGTCGTGATCGAGGCCGTCAACCGTCCCGGCCGGCTGACGTGGACGTACGCGATGCTCGCGCTCGTCGCGGGCTGCATCGTCCTCGCGCGTCTCTCGCTGCGAGGGCGGCCGAGGCTGCCCGGCGTCGTTCAGGGAGTGCTCGTCTGCGCCCTGCCGACGGGCTACCTGCTGAGCCTGGCCGGCGTCGACTTCGGCGAGCGCGAGGTCTTCTACTACCAGGCCATCGGCATCACGCCGCTGGCCCTGCTGCTCCTCGTCGCGGGCGGCCGGCCCGCCTGGCGGGCGAGCCTCACGATCCTCGCCGCGGCGAGCGTCGTGACCGCGGGGGTCGTCGTGACGCGGTCCACCGACCTGGCGGTGACGGCCCTCGTCGCGGCGGCGCCCGGCCTGGGCTTCGCGCTCGCGTGGAGCTGGTACACGCGGCTCGTCGACGACCTCGTCCGGCGCGCGTCGCAGCTGCGCGAGCAGTCGCTGACCACCGCGATCGACGTCGCGGCCGAGCGCGAGGTGCTGCGGCGTCGGCGGCTGTGGAGCACGGCCGAGCTGCGCCGCGCGGCGTCGCTCCTGACCGAGGTCGCCGACGACCCGACCCGCGTCGGCGACGCCGGGCTCCGGGAGCGGTGCGCCGAGGAGGAGGACCACCTGCGCCAGGTGCTGCTGCTGAGCCCAGCGTCCGTCCGGGTGGGCGAGTGGATGGCTCGTGCGCTCGGCGAGGCGCGGCGGACCGGGGTCCGGCTGCGGGCGCGGACCGGCGACGTGGACGCCCCGGACGAGCAGGTCGCCGCGGTGCTGGGCGGCTACGTCCTGCACGCGGTCCGGACCACCCCGCCGGGCGGCTCGGTCACGGCAGGCTTCTACCCGGGCGGTGTCGGACCCCAGCTGCTCGTCCTCGGCGCGACCGGTGGGTTCGACGGCCTCGACCTCGCGTCCCTCGGCGACGACTGGCGTGCCTCCGTCGTCGGCCTGGGCGAGGGCGACCTGCTGGAGGTCCGCCCCCGCCCGTCGTGACGTCCGGTGCGTGGGCCGTGGACGGTCGGCCCGTCAGGCGGCGAGGCCGGGGACCTCGTCGAGCCGGTGGTACACGGGGATGCCGCGCTCCTGGGCGATCGCGACGTCCTGGTCCGCGCCCCGCGACTCCCCGGGGAGCCGGAGCACGGCGTCGCAGTGCTGCAGGAGGCGCTCGGCGGTCGGGTACATGACGTCGGCGGCCAGCGGGTCGTCCGGCCCGGTCGCGCCGGCGCTCGACAGGACGGGCAGCGCGACCCACTCGCCGATCATCGGGACGTGGCCGGCCCGGAAGATCGGCCAGGCGGCCTCCTCGAGGCGTCGCAGGTTCCGGGCCATCAGGTGGGGGTCGCCGTCGGTGCCCGAGGCGTAGGGGCCGGCGATGAGGATGAGCATAGGCTTGGTCATGACTCGGAAGCATAGTGCACAATCGTGCAAAAACCGGAAGGAATCGGTATGTTGGCCGCTGCTCGTCAGGAGATGCTGCTCGAACGCCTGCGCCGCGACGGTCGCATCGTCGTCAAGGACGTCGCCGCCGAGCTCGGGCTGTCCGAGGACAGCATCCGACGGGACCTGCGTGAGCTCGACGCCGCCGGTCTCGCCGTGCGCGTGTACGGCGGAGCCCTGCCCGCGTCGCGAGCGGTCGTCGACTACGCGGCTCGCACGTCCGTGGCGCCCGAGAGCAAGGCCCGCGTCGCGGCGGCAGCCGTGGCGCTCCTCGCCGACGACGCCACGGTGATCCTCGACGGCGGGACGACCACCCTCGCGGTGGTCGCCGCGCTCCCGAGCACCTTCCGCGGCACGGTCATCACGCACAGCCCGACCATCGCGGCCGCTCTCGTCGAGCACCCCGCGGAGGTCTTCCTCATCGGGGGCCAGCTGTTCAAGCACTCCGCAGTGACGTGCGGCGCGGCCGCCGTCGAGGCGGCGCGGGCCGTCAGCGCCGACGTCTTCCTGCTGGGGGTCACCGGCGTCCACCCCTCGGCCGGACTCACGACCGGGGACGTCGACGAGGCCGCGATGAAGCGCGTCCTCGCCGGCCGGGCCGCCGACACCTACGTCCTCGCGAGCGACGAGAAGATCGGGACGGCGTCGCGCTACACCGTCCTGCCGCTCGACGCCGTGACCGGCATCGTGACCGACCGGGCCCCGGACGACGGCGTCGTCCGGGACCTGGTCGCAGCCGGGAGCCGCCTGCTGCACGCCTGACGCCACGGCGTCCGGCCCGAGGTCAGCGGACCTTGAGGCGGTAGCTGCGGGTGACGGGCTTGACGTCGTCGTTGCCGGCGTAGGTGACGCTGATGGTGTGGGTGCGGCGGGACAGCTTGGGCAGGGTGAGGGTGGCTCGGCCGCGTGAGCGGGTGGTCAGGGTGGCGGTGCGCAGGGTGCGGCTGCCGTCGCGGACGGTGACCTTGCCGGTGGGCACGACGCGGCCGGCCGAGATCGTGACGGTGGCCTTGCCGGTGCGCCGCGACGACACGGAGAGCTTCGTCGACACCGACGCGGTCGCCCGCTCGGGGCGCACCGTCAGCGTCTGGTCGGTGCCGAGGCCCCCGACGTGGTTCGAGGTACCCACGTAATGCGTCGACAGCACGGCCGTGCCGGCGGTCCGGAACACCGGGTCGTCGAGCACGAACGATCCCTCGGAGACGCCCCGCGCAGTCGCGTGGAGCTCCGCCGTGCCGAGGAACGAGTACCGGTCGTCCTTCACGACAGCCACCTGGACGTCACCCTCCGGGCTGGATGCCGAGGCCGGTGCCTCGACCCGCACCGTGGCCGTCGCGGGCCGGTCCGCCGTGGGGTTCGAGCGGGAGAGGGTCACGGACGTCGTGGTCGTCGCGCGGCGGACGGTGACCGAGAGTCCCTGGCTCTCCCCGCCCGAGGCCTGCACGGTGTCGGCGGCCGGGAGGAAGCGGACCTTCGTAAGGGGCAGGACCTGGGGGTCCGGGTCGACGCCGAGGTAGCCCGGCATCCGGAACGTCGTCCGTCCCTCCTCGAGCGGCTGGGTCCAGGTCCGTCCCGTGAAGCTCTGCAGCTCGGCGCGACCCGTCGCCGGCTTCCCGGTCCGTGCCTCCACGACGGTGGCGACCACCTCGAGCGGCCTCGCCGTACTGGTAGTCGGAGCGGGCGAGGCTCACCGTGGTGCGGGTCGCGATCGGCGCCGACGGGTCGGCGACGACGGTGAGCGGCACCGTGCCGGTGGACGGTCGGTAGTCGCCCGCGCCGCGGAACCGCGCCGAGAGCGTGTACGTCTCGCCGGGTCGACCAGTCAGCCGGAGGAACTCCGTGAGGTCGAAGGACGCGGTGCCCTGACGGGTGATCCCTCGGTAGCTGGAGCCGACCTCCTTCCCGTCCCGGTCGAGCACCGAGAGGACGGCGTCGCCGACGACGACGGGCGTCTCGCCCTGACCCGACCCGGACGTGACGTTGATCGTGACGGACCCACCCGAGCCCTCGGCGAAGGCGTAGTCGGCCTTGTCGAAGGTGACGCGGGTGTCCTGGGTGGGGGCGGCCGTCTGGGCCGTGGCGGCGTAGGCGGTGCTGGGGGCGAGGGCGGTCGTGGCGCCGAGACCGAGAGTGAGCAGTGCGGCGGCGAGCGCCCGGCCGGGGCGACGGGCGAGGTGCGAGGCGGTCATGGTCCGAGTCTGTGGCAGATGACGTCGGGTCCCGGGCCCTGCGCGGCGAAGATCCCAGCGACGTGGGGGTCCTTGACCGCGCAGGGCGTCGGACCGGGTGTCAGCGGACCGTGACGCGGTAGCTGCGGGTGACGGGCTTGACGTCGTCGTTGCCGGCGTAGGTGACGCTGATGGTGTGGGTGCGGCGGGACAGCTTGGGCAGGGTGAGGGTGGCTCGGCCGCGTGAGCGGGTGGTCAGGGTGGCGGTGCGCAGGGTGCGGCTGCCGTCGCGGACGGTGACCTTGCCGGTGGGCACGACGCGGCCGGCCGAGATCGTGACGGTGGCCTTGCCGGTGCGCCGCGACGACACGGAGAGCTTCGTCGACACCGACGCACTGACGCGAGCCGGCCGGATCGTGAGGGTCACCGGCGCGCTTTCCGACCCCGCGAAGTTGTCGGTCGGTCCGAGGGCGGCGACGACGGAACGGGTCCCCGGGACGTCCGCCAGGTCACCGTCCAGGACGACGGTCGCGACCGAGGCGCCGGGCTCGGCCGGTCGCA
This sequence comes from Aeromicrobium erythreum, assembly GCA_036946185.1. Taxonomy (GTDB): domain Bacteria; phylum Actinomycetota; class Actinomycetes; order Propionibacteriales; family Nocardioidaceae; genus Aeromicrobium; species Aeromicrobium erythreum_A. Next base: position 20 of record JAQIJP010000005.1, on the reverse strand, counting down.
GTCGGCCGACGCCGGCGACT
>JAQIJP010000004.1:0-94212 GCA_036946185.1 Aeromicrobium erythreum | reverse complement strand
CCACCCCGTCGGCACGTGCGCGATGGGCGCGCACGAGGACTCGGTCGTCGACCCGCAGCTGCGGGTCCGCGGCGTCGAGGGCCTGCGCATCGCCGACGCCTCCGTCATGCCACGCGTCCCGCGCGGCAACACCAACGCCCCCACCATCATGATCGGCGAGAAGGCCGCCGACCTCATCGCAGGAGCCTGACATGACCGCCACGATCGACACCCCCGTCGCCAACGCCCCCATCGGCCCCGAGCGCGAGACGTTCGACTCCCTCGACCCGGCGACCGGTGACGTCGTCGGCACGCACCCGGTCAACACCGCCGAGGACGTGCAGGCCGCCGTCGAGCGGGGCCACGAGGCCTTCGCCTGGTGGGGCGCCCTGAGCTTCGACGAGCGGGCCGAGTACCTGCTGCAGTGGCGCAGCGTCATCACGCGGCGCATCGCGCAGCTCGCCGACCTGTCGCACCGCGAGACCGGCAAGCCGCACGGCGACGCGACCCTCGAGATCGGACTGGCGATCGACCACGTCGCGTGGGCGGCCAAGAACGCCGAGAAGACGCTGGGCCTGCGCAAGGTGCCCTCCGGTCTCGTGATGGCCAACCAGACGGCCTACGTCGAGTACCGGCCCCTGGGCGTCGTCGGCGTCATCGGGCCGTGGAACTACCCGGTCTTCACGCCGGTCGGCTCGATCGCCTACGCCCTCGCGGCCGGCAACGCCGTCGTGTTCAAGCCGAGCGAGTACACGCCCGGCGTCGGCCGCTGGCTCGCGGACACGTTCACCGAGGTCGTCGGCGGCCGTCCCGTGCTGCAGGTCGTCACGGGCTTCGGCGAGACCGGCAACGCGCTGTGCACGGCCCGCATCGGCAAGCTCGCCTTCACGGGGTCGGGCCGGACGGGCCGCAAGGTCATGGCGGCGTGCGCCGAGAACCTGACGCCCGTCATCATCGAGGCCGGCGGCAAGGACTCGCTCATCGTCGACGAGGACGCCGACGTCGAGACCGCCGCCGAGGCCGCCCTGTGGGGCGCCATGTCCAACGCGGGCCAGACCTGCATCGGCACCGAGCGGGTCTACGTCCACGAGCGCGTCTTCGACGACTTCGTCGGGGAGATCACCCGGCAGGCGGCCGGCCTGCGGGCGGCGCCGGGCGAGAAGATCGGCCCGGCCACGATGCCGTCGCAGCTCGACGTCATCCGGTCGCACGTCCAGGACGCCGTCGACAAGGGCGCGACCGTCGTCCTCGGCGGGCCGGACGCGATCGGCGAGCGCTTCGTCCAGCCGACGATCCTCACGAACGTCCCCGAGGACTCCACCGAGATCACCGAGGAGACCTTCGGCCCCACCCTCGCCATCAACCCGGTCCGGGACATGGACGAGGCCATCGAGCGCACCAACGCGACGCCCTATGGCCTCGCGGGTGCGGTGTTCTCCAAGGCGCGCGGGCCCTCGAGCTCGCGCGGCGGGTCCGCTCGGGCATGACGAGCGTCAACTCGGTCATCGCGTTCGCCGCGGTGCCCTCCCTGCCCTTCGGCGGCGTGGGGGAGTCCGGCTTCGGCCGGATCCACGGCCCGGACGGGCTCAAGGAGTTCACCTACGCCAAGTCGATCACGAAGCAGAAGTTCAAGCCGGTCCTCGCGCTCACGACCTTCGCCCGCGACGCCGCGACCGAGAACAAGCTCGTCCTGCTGATCAACGTGCTGCACGGCGGCAAGAAGACGATGCGGACCTGACCGGGACGGCCGGACGCGCCCGCGATGCGGACACGCGGCGCCCCCTCGTGGCGTCGAACCTGAGAACCGGAATAAGTTCGTCCGCGACGCGGCCGCCCGGTCGCGCCGGCCGCCCGCGGTCGACCCATCGAAGAAGCAGGGGACCTTCCATGAGCTATCCCGCACCCGGCCAGCCCGTCGGCCAGCCGTCCGGACCGCCGCCCGCCAACAACCTCGTCTGGGCCATCCTGACGACGCTGTTCTGCTGCCTCCCGCTCGGCGTCGCGTCGATCGTGTTCGCCGCGCAGGTCAACGGCAAGTGGGCCGCCGGCGACTACGCCGGTGCCCAGGAGTCGGCCGACAAGGCGAAGAAGTTCGCGATCTGGAGCGCCATCGCCGGCGTCATCGTGATCGTGCTCTACGTCGTCTTCATCGTCATCGTCGGCATCGGCGCCTCGTCGAGCAGCAGCTCGTCGAGCTTCTGATCCTGACGACCATCCAGCGCCCCACGGCGTCCGACCGCGACGGTCGGCGCCGTGGGGTGCTGCTGTTCGCGGGCTCCACGGTCGCGGCGATCGGGGCCGCGGGCGTGCTCGCGTCGGTCGACCCGAACCAGCCGGGTCACTACCCGACGTGCCCGTTCCTCGCCGCCACCGGCCTGTACTGCCCCGGCTGCGGCTCGCTCCGCGCGATCCACGCGCTGACCGGCGGCGACGTCGTCACGGCCTGGGAGCGCAACCCCCCTCGCCGTGCTGCTGCTGCCGGTCGTGGTGGTCGCCTGGGCCGCCTGGGGGCTGCGGCTCGCGGGCCGCGACGCCTGGCACCCCACGAACGTGCCGGCGCGCTGGGTCTACGCGCTGCTCGGCGTCGTCCTGGCGTACTGGGTGCTGCGCAACGTCCCGGGCTGGACCTGGTTGTCGCCCGCCTGACGCGAACGTCTTCGGTCGGTGGGGGACGAAGGATTCCGCTTTTCGCACCACCGTCCGTGTCGGATGCAGAATCGTGCGTCCGCCCGGGGTGGGGCGGGGACGAAGGATTCTGCTACCGTTCGTGTCGGATGCAGAATCCTTCGTCGGGCCTCAGCGGTAGTTGGTGAACTGGACCGCGAAGTCCAGGTCGGCTCCCTTGACGAGCGCGATGACCGCCTGCAGGTCGTCGCGCTTCTTGCTGGTCACCCGCAGCTCGTCGCCCTGCACCTGGACCTTGACGCCCTTGGGGCCCTCGTCGCGGATGAGCTTGGAGACCTTCTTGGCCTGCTCGGTGCTGATGCCCTGGCTGAACGAGCCGTTGATCTTGACGTCCTTGCCGCTCTGGCGCGGGTCGCCGGCCTCGAAGGCCTTGAGGGAGATGCCGCGCTTGACGAGCTTCTCCTTGAACACGTCCAGCACGGCCAGGGCGCGCTCCTCGGCGTTCGCCGTGATCTCGACGCCGTCCTCACCCTTCCACTCGATCGAGGCGCCCGTGTTCTTGAAGTCGTAGCGCGTCGCGATCTCCTTGGCAGCCTGGTTGAGCGCGTTGTCGGCCTCCTGGTGGTCGAGCTTGCTGACGATGTCGAACGACGAGTCGGCCACGGTGAATCTCCCTCGGGACGGGTGCGACGGGTCCGGCGGAACCGGGTTTCTCCCAGCGTAGTGCGCTGCGCTAGGCTGTCTCCTCGGTGCCCCACGGGGTGCCGGGAGCCTGGCAGGTTGCCCGAGCGGCCAAAGGGAGCTGACTGTAAATCAGCCGGCAATGCCTTCAGAGGTTCGAATCCTCTACCTGCCACCCACGACGAGGGCCCGCGACCACCGGTCGCGGGCCCTCGTGCGTCGTGAGGTCAGGACGGCGGCAGCGGGAGCCCGCGGCGCAGCAGGTCCAGGCTGCCGCGGGCGACACCGGCCGCGGTGCCCAGGGCGTCGAGCGGCAGCAGGCTGCCTGCGGTCCAGTCGGGGTCCTGGGGGAGCCGGGCCAGCGGGTCGCGCTCCGCCACGGGGCGCGACGTGTCGGGACGGGCCGCCGCGCGACGGATCGCCGTCGCGACGTCGAGCAGCTCGTGCCCGGGCGGCACCAGGACGTCTCGGAAGTCGTCCCTCCCCGGCCACCATGTCGTGCTTCATGCTCGCGACGAGGGCGCGGACCGTGGGACCCGGGACGTCGGTCAGGAGGGCGGCGACCTCCCCGAGCAGGGGTGCCGGGGCGAGGGGCGCGGGGACGCGGGGACGGAGCAGGCCCGTGACGCGGGCGAAGGTCGCCAGCAGGTCGCCGTAGGTCAGGACGTCGGGCCCGGCGACGTCGTAGGACCGGGTCCGCGCGGGAGCGTCCAGCGCGCCGGTGAGCGCGGTGAGCAGGTCGGTCACGGCGACGGGCTGCACGCGCGACCTCGCCAGGGGCGGCTCGGCGTGCACCGGGAGCCGCTGCGCGAGCTGGCGCATGAGCTCGTAGCTCGTCGAACCCGCACCGATCACGATCCCGGCCCGTAGCGTGAGGGTCGGGACGCCGGCCGACCCGAGCAGCTCCTCGACCTCCAGGCGGGAGCCGAGGTGGTCGGACAGCTCGTCGTCGGCGGGCACCAGGCCGCTGAGGTAGACGATGCGGTCGATACCGGCGCGGCGGCTCGCGTGGGCCATCGTCAGCGCGGCCTCGCGGTCGCGCTCGGCGAAGTCGTCGTGCTCGAGCCCGTGGACCAGGTAGACCACGGCGTCGGTCCCGCGGACCGCGCGGGCGGTGAGCTGCTCGTCGGTGGCGTCGTACGGCACCACCTGGACCGCATCGGCCCAGGGGGCGTCGGCGACCGACGCGGGACGACGCACCCCGACCCGGACCCGATGACCCGCGGCGAGCAGCGTGGGGACGAGTCGCCCGCCGACGTACCCGCTCGCGCCGGTCACCAGGACGTGCACGGGACTACCGTGTCCCGGCGAACGGTGCGACCGGTCCGGCGGACCGGTGCACGAGCTCGGCGTGGTCGGCGTGAGCGCCCACGGTGGCGGCGACCAGGTCGAGCAGGACGGGGTCGTCGGCGGTCTCCACGACGACGAAGTGGTCGGGCCCGCTCGCGGAGACCTGCACCGAGCAGCCGGCGTCGAGCAGGTCGAGGAGCTCGGTCCCGGCTCCACGGGCGGCAGCCGCGTCCGCGACCGCGAAGATCTGCACGCACCACGTGGCGACGGTCGTCGGACCGTGCTCCCTGGTCGGGGTGACGGCGGGGGCGGGAGCGGTCACGCGGCGGCTCCGCCGGTGCGACGCCGCTCGACCGAGCCGCCGCTGATGATGACGGCGCGCTCCTCGACGGTCATGCCGCCCCACACGCCGTACGGCTCGCGCACCTGGATGGCGTGGGCGAGGCACTGGGCCACGACCGGGCACTCCGCGCACACGGCCTTGGCCGCGGCCTCGCGGGCCCGTCGCGGGGCGCCGCGCTCGGAGTCCGGGGAGAAGAACCGTTCGACGTCGAGGTCGACGCAGGCGCCGTCGTACTGCCACTCGTACGACTCGATGATGGGGGCGGGCAGGCGCTTCACGTTGACCATGGGTGCTCTCCTGAGGGATGGGAGGAACCTCTGCGGAACCTGGTTGAAACCTAGACAGGGCTTGTTCACATGGCAAAGGTTGTGAACAACTTTTGTCGAGGGTGTGCCGCATTCGCTGAAATCTCAGGGGTCACGAGGTCACCGAAGTTGTTCAGCGTGATTGGTGATGCCCCGTGCGGGACCTACCCTCAGGGGTACCCCGGCGGAAGGCCAACCATGCGCGATCACGAGCTCTGGGCCGTGTGCGAGACCGTGGGCCCCGACAGCGGGCTCTCGTGGAGCATCGGCGAGTGCGCCAAGGCCTTCGCCCTGGCGCCCGCGACGCTGCGTGCGTGGGAGGCGCGGTACGGCATGGCGCCGTCGGGCCGGTCGACCGGCGGTCACCGTCGCTACACGTGCGACGACATCCAGCGACTGCGTCTCATGACCACGCTCATGGACCGCGGAGTTCACGCCCGCGAGGCCGCCGCGCTCGCGCTCGACCTGGACGCCGACGAGATCGCCGTGCAGCTCGCGACCGCTGACGCCGCAGGGATGACGCAGGGCGAGCCCGTCTGACGTCGGTCCGCCGCGGGCGGGTCAGGACGGCTGGTCGGGCAGGTCCGGCACCGACGACAGGTGCGTCCGGCGAGGCGCCGGCGGCTCCTCCGGCGACGAGGTGTCGCGCAGGAACGACTTGGCGACGACCAGCAGCTCGCCGATGCGGTCGTGGGCGACCTGGTAGCGCGCTCCGACCTGGGTCGGCTGGGCGACGACCGCACCGTGCCGGCGCAGCACGGACAGGTGCTGCGAGAGCGTCTCGAGGTCGAAGCCGGTCTCCTCGGAGAGGTCCGACAGGTCGCGTGGCAGGGTCGGGTCCGCGGTCAGGACCTCGAGCACGCGGATGCGGATCGGGTGAGCCAGGGCCTTGAACAAGTTCGCCTTGATCTCGTGCAAGGGCGCGTCGGAGCCCGTCGGCGGCACGTCCTGGCGGTCCCGGTCGGTCATCTGGTCTCCTCCCACCTGCCAGGATAGGCGCGTGAGTCGTCCCACGCAGTCCGGCACGTCCCCGAGCGAGGGGGGTGGCGCGGTCTACGACCGTGTCTTCCGCACCGTCTTCGCCCGCATGGACCCGGAGGTCGCGCACGAGCAGGCCTTCCGCGCGATCCGCCTCGGCGGCCGCGCGGTCGCCCCGCTCGTCGACGTCCCCCGGGCGCCGCGCACCGTCATGGGCGTGACGTTCCCGCACGCCTTCGGGCTCGCCGCGGGCTTCGACAAGAACGCGCGGGCCGTCCCCGGGCTCCTCGCGATGGGCTTCGGCCACGTCGAGATCGGCACGGTGACCGCCCGTCCGCAGCCCGGGAACCCGCGGCCACGGCTGGCCCGGCTCGTGGCCGACCGGGCGGTGGTCAACCGGATGGGCTTCAACAACGACGGCGCCGCGGTCGTCGCGGGTCGCCTGCACCGGCTCCGTCGCTCGCCGTCCGGGCAGTCCGCCGTCGTCGGCGTCAACATCGGCAAGACGAAGGCGACCCCGCTCGACCAGGCCGTCGACGACTACCGCGAGTCCGCGCGGCTGCTCGCGCCCTACGCCAGCTACCTCGTGGTGAACGTCTCCAGCCCGAACACGCCCGGTCTGCGGGACCTGCAGTCGGTCGACGCGCTGCGGCCCGTGCTGTCGGCCGTGCGCGAGGTCGCCGCCCGGTCGCCGCACGTGCACGGGCGCCCCGACGGCGTGCCGCTGCTCGTCAAGATCGCGCCCGACCTCGCCGACGCGGACGTGCTCGCCGTCGCCGACCTGGCGCTCGAGCTCGGCCTCGACGGCATCAGTGCCACCAACACGACGATCGACCGTCCGCCGTCCCTCCTCACCCCGCGTGCGGAGGTCGAGGCGGCGGGCGCCGGCGGCCTGTCCGGGCCGGTGCTGCGCGACCGCTCGACCGCCGTCCTGCGCCTGCTGCGGGGCCACGTGGGCGACCGGCTGGCGCTCGTCGGCGTGGGCGGCGTGACGACGCCCGACGACGTGCGGGACCGCCTCGCGGCGGGCGCCGACCTGGTCCAGGCGTACACCGGGTTCCTCTACGGCGGACCGGCCTGGCCGGCCCGGCTGGCACGCGCCGCAGGGTGAGGCCGACCCCGATTTCGGATCTGGCTCGCGACCCTGTATGTTTGGCGATCGGCCCGCCCCTTTAGCTCAGTCGGCAGAGCGTTTCCATGGTAAGGAAAAGGTCTACGGTTCGATTCCGTAAAGGGGCTCTGAGAAACGAGGACACTCGTCTCTTTGCGGCTGGGTAGCTCAGGTGGTTAGAGCACACGACTCATAATCGTGGGGTCGCGGGTTCGAGTCCCGCCCCAGCTACCGGTTCCGCACGACGTACCCCACGAAGAAGAGGCAGAGCAGTGGCGAGCAAGAGCTCCGACGTTCGACCCAAGATCACCTTGGCTTGCACCGAGTGCAAGGAGCGCAACTACATCACCAAGAAGAACCGGCGCAACGACCCCGACCGGCTCGACATCAAGAAGTACTGCCCGCGCTGCAAGACCCACCAGCCGCACCGCGAGACCCGCTGACGCCCTGCGCGTCCCGACCCGACCCCCGTCGAGCCCCTGGCTCCGGGGGTCGCGTCGTCCCCGGGGTCCTGCTCGCTAGGGTCGGGCGCATGGACCTCGCCGACGTGACGACCCTGCGGCTGGGCGGTCCGGCCCGCACGGTCGTCGAGGCCACGACCGAGGCCGAGCTCGTCGACGCCGTCCGTGCCGCGGACGCCGCGGACGAGCCGGTGCTGCTCGTCGCCGGCGGCAGCAACCTCGTCGTCGCGGACGAGGGCTTCGACGGCACCGTCGTGCTCGTGCGCACCCGCGGCGTGCGCGTCGACGCCGACGCCTGCAGCGGGGCGATGGTCACGGTCGCGGCGGGGGAGTCGTGGGACGAGCTCGTCGCCCGCGCCGTCGCCGAGGGCTGGGTCGGCGTCGAGGCGCTCAGCGGCATCCCGGGATCGGTCGGCGCCACCCCCGATCCAGAACGTCGGCGCCTACGGGCAGGACGTCGCGCAGACGATCGCCACGGTCCGCACGTGGGACCGGCTGGAGTCCGCCGTGCGCACCCACCACGTCACGTCGTGCGGCTTCGGCTACCGCACGAGCCGGTTCAAGCAGGAGCCCGGACGGCACGTCGTGCTCGACGTCGCGTTCCAGCTGCCCCTGGGCGACCTCGGCGCGCCCGTCGCCTACGCCGAGCTGGCCCGCACGCTCGGTGTCGGGCTCGGCGAGCGTGCCCCCACGGCGCGGGTCCGGGAGGCCGTGCTCGCCCTGCGACGCGGCAAGGGCATGGTGCTCGACGCGGACGACCACGACACCTGGAGCGCCGGCTCGTTCTTCACGAACCCGGTGCTCACCGCGCGGCAGGCCGACGCGCTGCCGGCCGCGGCGCCCCGCTTCGGCCAGGACGACGGCTCGGTCAAGACCAGCGCCGCCTGGCTCATCCAGCACGCCGGCTTCGAGCGCGGTCACGGCTCCGGCGCGGCCGCGCTGTCGAGCAAGCACGTCCTCGCGCTCACCAACCGCGGTGGCGCGACGACGGCCGACCTGCTGACGCTCGCCCGCGAGGTGCGCGCCGGCGTCGAGCAGGCCTTCGGCATCACGCTGGAGCCGGAGCCGAACCTCGTGGGCTGCTCGATCTAGCGGGTCCCTAGTAGGCGGAGTCGTCCTCGAACGACTCCGGGCTCACGATCGCCAGCACGATGATGAACGCGACGAACAGCAGGGCGAGGACCAGCAGGACCGTGCCGACGATGCCGAGGATCTTGCCGGTCGTCGCCTCGCTGCGGCCGCCCCAGCGGCCCTGCTCGGCGTCGATCTCGCGCTGCGCCGCGGCGCCGCGGATCCACGCGAACGGCGCCAGGAACAGCGGCAGGTAGCACGCGAGCCCGCCGGCGATCGCGACGATGCCTAGGACCATCGCCGACGTGGCCTTGGGGTGCGACGGCGGGGCGGGCTGCCACGCCGGCGGCGGGTAGGACGCGCCCTGCGGGGCGTACGGGGGATACGTGGGCTGGCCGTAGGGGGCGTAGCCGTACGGCGGCGTGCCGGGCTGCGGCGGGTACGCCGGGCCGGCCGCAGGAGGCTGGGCCGGGTAGGCCTGCGGCGGGTAGGGCTGCTGCGGCGGGTACGTCGGGTAGGGCTGCTGCACCGTGGGCTCGGGGTCCTCCGGCGTCCGGCCCGGACCGTCGGCGTACGGGTCGACCCAGTCGTCGCCGCCCTCGCCCGGGTACGACGGCCGGCCGTCCTGCGGCGGCTGCGTCATCGCAGCAGACCGATCACGTCGTAGCTGCTGCTCGAGCTCGTGCCCGCGGCGACGCCGAGGATGACGATGATGAACAGGAAGTAGATGATGAAGAAGGCCACGACCAGGCCCAGCAGCACGGTGCCGACGATGCCGAGGATCTTGCCCGCGTTGACCTCGCTGCGGCCGCTGTAGCGCGTCGGGTCGGCGTCGATCTCCTTGAGCGCCTTGCCGCCCATGTACCAGGCGAAGGGCGAGATGACCTGGCACATGACGATGCCCACGATGCCGAGCACGAGGACCGTCGTGGCCTGCGGGTGCTTCGGCGGCGCCCACGGGATGCCGTACCCGGGCTGCGGGTACCCCTGCTGCGGGTAGCCCGGCTGCTGCGGCGGGTAGGTGCCGTACGGCTGCCCCTGGCCGGGCTGCGGGTAGCCCGGCTGCTGGGGCTGCTGGTTCCCCGGCTGCTGCGGGTCGGGTCCGGAGGAGGGCGGCTGCTGGTCGCTCATGGCGCACACTCTTTCACGACCGATGCCCTGGCGTCAGGCCCGTCCGCGCCGCGGGTCCACGGTTTACCCGCTCAAGCGGGTAAACCGACACCGGTCGAGGGAAGCCTCCCTTGAGTCGTGCAGTTTCCCCTGAGTCGCCCGGGTCGAGCGACGGTTTACCCGCTTGAGCGGGTAAACCGCCACCGGTCGAGGGAAGCCTCCCCTGAGTCGTGCAGGTTCCTTCGAACAGGCGACGGTTCAGCTGCCGTAGCCCGTGTCGACGGACGAGCCGACGACGACGAGCGCCGTGAGCGCCGACAGCACGAGCGCCGCGCCGACGAGGACCACGGTGCCGACGATGCCGAGCACGAGCCCCGCCGTGGCGTCCGAGCGCCCGGACCAGCGCTCGGGCTCGCGGTCGACGGCCCGCTGCGCGCTGGCGCCGAGGTACCAGGCCACGGGCGAGAGGGCGAGCGGGACCAGCAGGACGAACCCGCCCGCCAGCCCGACGATGCCGAGGACCAGGGCGCGCGCGGCCCGCGGGTGCGACGGGAGCGGGCGTCCGGGGACCGGCGCGACGGCGCTCACGAGGCGTCGTCCTGGGCCAGCCAGGCGGCGATGCCCTCGGCGGCCGCGTCCTGCAGCGGCTTCGGCGCGTGCGACCGGCGCACGGACATCGCGGCGAGCGTCGCGAGCTCGCGGTCGTCCAGCTCCTGGGCGGCCCGCAGGACCGCGTACTGCCCCGCGAGCCGCGACCCGAAGAGCAGCGGGTCGTCGGCGCCGAGCGCGACGTCGATGCCTGCGGCGACGAGGTCGCGCACCGGGACCTCGTCGATCGTGGCGTAGACGCCGAGTGCCACGTTCGACGTCGGGCACACCTCGAGCGCGACCTCGCGCTCGGCGAGCTCGTCGAGGAGCCGCGGGTCCTCGACGCTGCGCACGCCGTGCCCCATCCGACGAGGGTGCAGGTGCGTCAGGCACTCGCGGACGTGGTCCGGGCCGCGCAGCTCGCCGCCGTGTGGCACGAGCGCGAGCCCGGCGCGCTCGGCGATCGCGAAGGCCGGGCCGAACTCGCTCGTGCGGCCCCGGCGCTCGTCGTTGGACAGGCCGAAGCCGACGACGCCGCGGCCCGCGTACTGGGCCGCCAGCCGGGCGAGCGTCCGGGCGTCGAGCGGGTGGCGCGTGCGGTTGGCCGCGACGACGACCGCCATGCCGAGGCCCGTGCGCTGCGAGGCGTCCGCGACGGCGTCGAGGACGAGGTCGGTGAACGCGGTGATGCCGCCGAACCGCGCGCCGTAGCCCGACGGGTCGACCTGGATCTCGGTCCAGACCGCGCCGTCGCGGACGTCGTCCTCGGCCGCCTCGAGCACGAGGCGGCGGACGTCGTCCTCGGTCCGCAGGACCGATCGCGCCACGTCGTACAGGCGCTGGAAGCGGAACCAGCCCTTCTCGTCGGTCGCGACGAGGCGAGGCGGCCAGTCCTCGGTCAGCGCGGCCGGGAGCCGGATGCCGTCACGCTCGGCGAGCTCGAGCAGCGTCCCGTGCCGCATCGAGCCGGTGAAGTGCAGGTGGAGGTGCGCCTTCGGGAGCTCGTGGACGTCGCGCACGGCCCCATCCTGTCACCTGTGGTTCAGGCGTGGCCGAACGCCGTGGGCAGGCCCGACGCGGTCCCGGTCGACTCGAGCGCGTCCGCGACCTTGCGCACCGCCCGGCGCGACGGCCACACCTCGAGCACGAGCGCCGGCAGGCCGACGACGACCGCCACGAGCAGCGGCCAGGCCCCCTCGTCGAAGGCGAACGAGACGGCCACCGCGACGATGATCGGCACCTCGGTGCACACGAGGCGCAGCATCATGAGCTGCTGGAACCGGGCCAGGGCGGTGCGCTGCGGGTCGGGGTCGTCGGCCGCGAGCGGCTCGGCCCGGTAGCCGATCGTCTCGGCCGCGACCAGCCCGACCAGCACGAAGGCCACCACCGGACCGAGGAGCGTGAGGCCGGGGACGCGGTCCCAGTCCGTCGGCAGGGCGGCGACGACCGCGACGAGCACGACGACAGGTGCGCTCACGAGCGCCATGGCGAGCGTGCGCAGCGAGCGGGCGGCGGGCGTGACGGGTCCGGAGTCCATCCCGGCAGGCTAGCGGCCCTCGATTAGGCCGCGCGCGGACCGACCCCGTACACTGGCTGGACCGGTGAAGGCTCAGGCTAGTTCGTCATGCCCGCGCGCAGGTCTGTCGCGAGTCCTCACCAGACGGCACTAGCTCAACTGGCAGAGCATCGGTCTCCAAAACCGAAGGTTGGGGGTTCAAGTCCCTCGTGCCGTGCCCGAGCCGGCGACACCCGTCGCCGGGACCGACCGAACGACGAAGGGACCATCGTGAGCGACCGCCACGAGCTGTCGGGTGACCGCCAGCGCACGTCGCCGATCACGTTCTACCGCCAGGTGATCGCCGAGCTCCGCAAGGTGGTCTGGCCGACCCGACCGCAGGTCGTCAACTACTTCTTCGTCGTGCTCGTGTTCGTGCTCATCATGATGGCGATCGTCGCCGGGCTGGACTACGGGTTCGGCAAGGCCATGTTCGCCGTGTTCGCGTGAGTCCAGAAGGAATCCAGTGACCCAAGAGTTCAACGAGTCCGTCGACGTCGAGGACCGCACCGAGGCCGACGCCGAGGCGACCGACGCCCCCGAGGCGACCGACGTCGAGACCGACGCGGCCGCCGAGGTCGACGCGACCGACACCGACGACGCCGAGGCGTCGGACGAGGCTGACGCCGACGAGGCCCCGGCCGACCCGCTGCAGGAGTTCCGCGACCGGCTGCACAGCCAGTTCGGCGACTGGTACGTCGTGCACACCTACTCCGGCATGGAGAAGCGGGTCAAGGCGAACCTCGAGAACCGCATCACCTCGCTCAACGCCGAGGACTACATCTTCGAGGTCGTCGTGCCGACCGAGGAGGTCGCCGAGATCAAGAACGGCCAGCGCAAGCTCGTCAAGCGCACCGTGCTGCCCGGCTACGTCCTCGTCCGGATGGACCTCACCGACGAGTCGTGGGGCGTCGTGCGCCACACGCCGTCGGTCACCGGCTTCGTGGGCAACGCGCACCAGCCGGTGCCGCTGAGCCTCGACGAGGTCGAGCAGATGCTCGCCCCGACGATCGAGGCCGAGGCGGCCCAGGCCGTCGCCGACGCGCCCGAGGCCGCGCAGGCCAAGGCGCCCAAGGTCGAGGTCTCCGACTTCTCGACCGGCGACTCGGTCATGGTCGTCGACGGCCCGTTCGCGACGATGCACGCCACCATCACCGAGATCAACCTCGACGCCGAGCGCGTCAAGGCGCTCGTCGAGATCTTCGGTCGCGAGACCCCGGTCGAGCTGAGCTTCAGCCAGATCGAGAAGGTTTGACCGCTCTGCGGTCACAGGTCGAGTAGCCGCGAGGAACGAGCGGCGTATCGAGACCTCGATCGCTCCGCGGTCGAACGAACACCCGAAACACCCCAAGAAAAAGGACCCGAGAAGAATGCCTCCCAAGAAGAAGGTCGCAGCGCTCGTCAAGGTGCAGCTGCAGGCCGGCCAGGCCAACCCGGCGCCGCCCGTCGGCACCGCGCTCGGCCCGCACGGCGTCAACATCATGGAGTTCTGCAAGGCCTACAACGCGGCCACGGAGTCCATGCGCGGCAACGTCGTCCCCGTCGAGATCACGATCTACGAGGACCGCTCGTTCTCGTTCGTGACCAAGACGCCGCCGGCCGCCGAGCTCATCAAGAAGGCCGCCGGCCTGTCCAAGGGCTCGTCCGTGCCGCACACCGACAAGGTCGGCAAGATCACCAAGGACCAGGTCCGCGAGATCGCCACGACCAAGCTCCCCGACCTGAACGCCAACGACGTCGAGGCCGCGGCCAAGATCGTCGAGGGCACCGCCCGCTCCATGGGCGTCACGGTCGAGTAAGCACCACCACCACCAACCATCCACCGTGGGAGGGCCGGCTGGGCCCGCGACCACGACCTGGCAGACAAGGAAAAGCCATGGCACAGCACAGCAAGGCGTACCGCGCGGTCGCCGAGAAGATCGACAAGTCCTCGCTCTACACCCCGCTCCAGGCGACCACCCTCGCCAAGGAGTCGGGCAGCAAGAACTACGACTCGACGGTGGACGTCTCCGTCCGCCTCGGCGTCGACCCGCGCAAGGCCGACCAGATGGTGCGCGGCACCGTCAACCTCCCGCACGGCACCGGCAAGACCTCCCGGGTCCTGGTCTTCGCCACCGGCGCCAACGCCGACGCCGCGCGTGAGGCGGGTGCCGACTTCGTCGGTGCCGACGAGCTCGTCGAGAAGGTCAACGGCGGCTGGCTCGACTTCGACGCCGTCGTCGCGACGCCGGACATGATGGGCAAGGTCGGTCGCCTCGGCCGCGTCCTCGGCCCGCGCAACCTCATGCCGAACCCCAAGACCGGCACCGTCACGACCGACGTCGCGAAGGCCGTCTCGGAGATCCAGGGCGGCAAGATCGAGTTCCGCGTCGACCGTCACGCGAACCTGCACTTCGTGATCGGCAAGGCCTCGTTCTCGGCCGAGCAGCTCGCGGAGAACTACGGCGCGGCGCTCGAGGAGATCCTGCGCCTCAAGCCCGCCAGCTCCAAGGGCCGCTACGTCAAGAAGGTCACGATCTCCACGACGAACGGCCCCGGCGTCCCGGTCGACCCGGCGCGCACGCGCAACTACGCCTCCGACGAGGCCTGAGTCCTCGTCCCGGCACCGGACGGCCCGCACCCCAGCACGGGGTGCGGGCCGTCCGTCGTCCGCGGGGCGGCGCTCGCGGATGGTCCCGGTTAGGCTGTGCCCATGCGCCTCAAGACCACTGCCGCGGGCCTCGTGCTCGCCCTCTCCGCGACCCTGACGCTCTCGGCCTGCAACGACTCCGACGACAAGGCCTCCGGCCAGGGGTCGAGCCAGTCCACCGGCGGTGGCTCCGGCACGCTGACGCAGGCGTCGTTCTTCTCGGACCTGTCGGCGGCCCAGAAGAAGGCCTCGACGACCCACGTCACGATGAAGATCAAGGCCGCCGGCCAGGACCTGTCCGGCGAGGGCGACGTCAAGGCGGGCAGCTCGCCGAAGGACACCGCGATGTCGATGTCCCTCGACCTCGGCTCGCAGAAGGGCGAGATGCGGCTCGTCGACGAGGTCTTCTACATGAACTTCGGCTCCCTCACGGGCAACAAGTTCGCCAAGATCGACCTCAACGACTCGAGCAACCCGTTCGCCCAGCAGTACCGCAGCATCGTCAAGAACGTCGACCCGTCGGCGCAGCTCGGCCAGCTCGAGAAGGCCGTCACCAAGTTCGAGCAGAAGGGCGCCGCCACGACCATCGACGGCACGAAGGCGACGCCGTACGAGGTCACCGTCGACACCGCGAAGCTCGGCGAGGCGCTGGGCGCCCCGGGCGCGACCACCGGCGTCCCGAAGCAGCTCGTGTACACGATCTACATCGGCGAGGACAAGCTGCCGCGTCGCGTGCAGGCCACGGTCTCGGGCACCTCGATCTCGATGGACTACTCCAAGTGGGGCGAGCCGGTCGACATCGCGGCGCCGCCGGCCTCGCAGGTCACCGAGAAGAGCCCGTTCGCCGGGATGCCCAGCGCCGGGGCCTGATCCCGCTCGCCTGCGTCGGCCCGCGTCCCTCCGGGGACGCGGGCCGATTTGGTCGGGGCCGGAGGCGTCCCGTAGAGTAGGCCGAGCCGAAGACCGCTGGTCCGGCGCCCGGGTCCGACCCGGACGTCGCGAAGAGCCCGACAGGGTGGCCCGCGCAGGTACGAGTAGAGGTCCCCGACCTCGTTGCGTCCCCACGCCCCGTGCCTCGCGCCGGGGCGTTTCTGCTGGGTCCTTCATCCGCCGGTCGACGGTCAGCACCACTGTCCCGGCCGAGCCCGGTCGGGCAGGCCGGAAGAAGGAGACCCATGGCTAACCCGGACAAGGTCGCCGCCGTCGCCGAGCTCGTGGAGAGCTTCCGCGAGTCGAACGGCGCCGTCCTCACCGAGTACCGCGGCCTCACCGTGAAGCAGCTGCAGGACCTGCGGCGCTCGCTCGGTGAGAGCGCGAGCTATGCCGTCGCGAAGAACACCCTCACCAAGATCGCGGCCAAGGAGGCCGGCATCGATCTGTCCGAGGACCTGCTCACCGGTCCCACGGCCATCGCCTTCATCACCGGAGACCCGGTGGAGGCGGCCAAGGGCCTGCGTGACTTCGCGAAGGCGAACGACCCCCTCGTCATCAAGGGCGGCTTCCTCGACGGGAAGACGCTCGGCGCTGACGAGATCAAGAAGCTGGCGGACCTCGAGTCCCGCGAGGTCCTCCTCGCGAAGCTCGCGGGCGCGATGAAGGGCAGCCTTCAGAACGCCGTGTCCCTCTTCAACGCCCCCCTCGCCCAGACCGCCCGACTCGTCGGTGCGCTCGAGGCGAAGCGGGCCGAGGAGGCTCCCGCCGATGCTGCGGCCGAGGCACCCGCCGACGCCGCCCCCGCCGCCGAGGCCGATGCCGACGCGACGCCCGCCGAGGACTCCTCGTCCGACGCGACCACCGAGGGCTGAACGCCCGATCACGATCGGGACCCCGCCCTCGGGGTCTCACCAACAGGAAGGACGCCATCATGGCGAAGCTCAGCACCGACGAGCTGCTCGACGCATTCAAGGAACTGACCCTCATCGAGCTCTCGGAGTTCGTGAAGGCCTTCGAGGAGACCTTCGAGGTCACCGCCGCTGCCCCCGTGGCCGTGGCCGCTGCCGGCGCCCCCGCGGCTGCCGGTGGTGACGCCGGCGGCGACGCCGCCGAGCAGGACGAGTTCGACGTCGTCCTCGAGTCGGCCGGCGACAAGAAGATCCAGGTCATCAAGGAGGTGCGCGGTCTCACGAGCCTCGGCCTGAAGGAGGCCAAGGACCTCGTCGAGGGCGCTCCGAAGCCCGTCCTGGAGAAGGTCAACAAGGAGACCGCCGACAAGGCGAAGGAGGCCCTCGAGGCCGCCGGCGCCACGATCACCCTCAAGTGATCGTCGGGGCCTCGGCCCCACGGCTCCAGCACGACGCCCGTCCCCGCGCTGCGGGGGCGGGCGTCGTCGTGCGTGCCGACGCCCACCCCGACGTTGGTAACCGGGAGTTACGTGAGGTACCTTCTCTGAGACCTGCGCCACGCGTCCGCAGGTCGGCACGGTCCGGCGAACTCGTAACCCCGAGGGCTGGGATTCGTTAGGATGAGTGGTCCGGGTCACATGACCCACGAGCACCGCGGCGAGCGCACGCCGCGGTGAGGCAAGGAGGGGTCCGTGGGCGTCGAGGTCAAGGTCGAGAACCTGACGAAGAAGTTCGGGTCGCAGCTGATCTGGGGCGACGTGTCGTTGACGCTTCCGGCGGGTGAGATCTCGGTGATGCTGGGTCCGTCGGGCACGGGCAAGTCGGTGTTCCTGAAGACGTTGATCGGTCTGTTGAAGCCTGATGAGGGTCATATCCACATCGAGGGTGTGGACATCGCGACGTGCAAGGAGAAGGACCTCTACGAGATCCGCAAGCTGTTCGGGGTGTTGTTCCAGGACGGTGCGATGTTCGGGTCGATGGACCTGTACGACAACGTGGCGTTCCCGTTGCGTGAGCACACGAAGAAGTCCGAGTCCGAGATCCGTCAGATCGTGATGGACAAGATGGAGCTGGTGGGTCTGGCGGGGGCGGAGAACAAGCTCCCCGGTGAGATCTCGGGCGGCATGCGCAAGCGGGCGGGTCTGGCGCGGGCCCTGGTGCTGGATCCGGAGATCCTGTTGATCGACGAGCCGGACTCGGGTCTGGACCCGGTGCGCACGGCGTACATCAACCAGCTGTTCATCGACCTGAACGCGCAGATCGATGCGACGTTCCTGATCGTGACCCACGACATCAACTCCACGCGCACGGTGCCGGACAACATCGGGCTGCTGTACCACAAGCACCTGGCGATGTTCGGTCCGCGCGAGATGCTGCTCTCGAGCACCGAGCCGGTGGTGGCGCAGTTCCTGAACGCCCAGCGGGTCGGTCCGATCGGCATGTCCGAGGAGAAGGACGCCGACGAGCTCGCGGCCGAGGCGAACATGGAGATGCCGCCGCTGCCGCCGATCCCGGCGCAGCTCGAGCCCTCCGACGGCCGTCCCCGCCGCGCCCAGCGTCCCGCGGGTCAGTGGCTGCGCGAGAACGGCATCACCCCGCCCGAGGGCTCGTTCGACAAGAACATGTCGCTTGCCCCGGGGGCCACCGCGTGACGACCACCCGCGTCACGGCACCCGTCCGGGTCGCCGGCAACCTCTTCGCGTTCATGCTCGACGTCTTCGTCGCGCTGTTCCGCCGACCGTTCCAGCTCAAGGAGTTCCTCCAGCAGGCCTGGTTCATCGTCACGGTCACGATCGTGCCGACGGCCCTCGTCGCCATCCCGTTCGGCGCGGTCATCGCGCTCCAGGTCGGCGGCCTCATCAAGCAGTTCGGCGCCCAGTCCTTCACCGGCTCCGCGGCGGTCCTCGCCGTCGTCCGTGAGGCCGGCCCGATCGCGACCGCCCTGCTCATCGCGGGCGCCGCCGGATCGGCCATCGCGGCCGACTTCGGCTCGCGCAAGATCCGCGAGGAGCTCGACGCCATGATGGTGCTCGGCATCGACCCGATCCAGCGCCTCGTCGTCCCGCGCGTCCTGGCCTGCATGCTCATCGCCGTCTTCCTCAACGGGCTGGTCTCGATCGTCGGCGTCGCCGGCGGCTACGTCTTCAACGTCATCCTGCAAGGCGGCACACCAGGCGCCTACCTGGCCTCGTTCACGGCCCTGGCCCAGCTGCCCGACGTCTACCAGGGCATGGTCAAGGCCCTGATCTTCGGCTTCATCGCCGCGATCGTCGCGTCCTACAAGGGCATGACCGCCAAGGGCGGCCCCAAGGGCGTCGGCGACGCCGTCAACGAGGCCGTCGTCATCACCTTCATGCTGCTGTTCGTCGTGAACTTCTTCATCTCGGCGATCTACCTGCAGCTCGTCCCGGCGAAGGGGATGTGACCATGGCCTCCTCGCGCGTCACCGCGCTCTACGAGACGCCCGCCGCCAAGCTCGAGGAGCTCGGCCGGCAGATGCTCTTCTACCTGCGCGTGATCGGTGCGATCCCGCGCACGATCACGAGCTACGGCAAGGAGATCATCCGGCTGCTCGCCGAGGTCGCGCTCGGCTCCGGCGCGCTCGCCGTCATCGGCGGCACGGTCGGCGTCATCGTCGCGATGTGCTTCTTCACCGGCACCGAGGTCGGCATCCAGGGCTACGCGGCCCTCGACCAGCTCGGCACCGCCGCGCTGTCGGGCTTCGTCTCGGCCTACTTCAACACCCGCGAGATCGCGCCGATCGTCGCCGGCATCGCGCTGGCCGCCACGGTCGGCTGCGGCTTCACCGCCCAGCTCGGCGCCATGCGCATCTCCGAGGAGGTCGACGCCCTCGAGGTGATGGCCATCCCGTCGATGCAGTTCCTCGTCACGACGCGCGTCCTGGCCGGCCTGATCGCCGTCGTGCCGCTGTACGTCGTCGGCCTGCTGTCGTCGTACTTCGCGACGCGCCTGACGATCACGCAGATCAACGGCCAGAGTCCCGGCACGTACGACCACTACTTCACGACGTTCCTGCCGCCCGGCGACGTCCTGTGGTCGTTCGCGAAGGTACTCATCTTCGCCGTCGTCGTCATCCTGATCCACTGCTACTACGGCTACTACGCCACCGGCGGCCCCGCCGGCGTCGGCGTCGCCGTGGGCCGCGCCGTCCGGACGTCCATCGTCGCCGTGAACGTCGTCGACCTGCTCGCCTCGATGGCGATCTGGGGCACGACCGCGACCGTGAGATTGGCGGGTTGACGATGGCACGCACCTCCCTGGCCGAACGGCCCAGCAGCCTGCGCATCCTGGGCATCGGGTTCGTCGCCCTGATGCTGTTCTTCGTGTGGCTGACCTACGCCTTCTTCAACAAGACCTTCGTCAAGACCGACGACGTCACCGTCCTGACGTCCAACGCCGGCCAGAACCTGCCCAAGAACGCCGACGTCAAGCTGCGCGGCATGATCGTCGGCGAGGTCAAGGACATCGAGCCGTCCGCGTCCGGCAAGGGCGTCAAGATCACGATCGGCATGGACCCCAAGCTGATCGACAAGGTCCCGCAGGGCGTCTCGGCGCAGATCATCCCCAAGACGCTGTTCGGCGAGAAGTACATCGCCCTCATCGCCCCCCAGCAGCTCGACGGCGAGCACCTGCGCGCCGGCGACACGATCCGCAAGGCCGACGTGCCGATCGAGGTCGAGAGCCTGCTCAACGACCTGTACCCGCTGCTCAACGCGGTCGACCCGGCCGAGCTGTCGTACACGCTCACCGCGGTCTCGCAGGCCCTCGACGGCCGTGGCGAGAAGCTCGGCAAGACCCTCGTGCAGGCCAACGAGTACCTCAAGCAGATCGACCCGGACGTCCCGGCCCTCGTCGACGACCTGGTCGCCCTCGGCAAGGTGTCCGACGGCTACGCGGCCCAGATGCCGAAGATCGGTCGTCTGCTGGAGAACACGACCTTCACGGGCAACACGATCGTCGCCAAGCGCACGCAGCTGGCCGCGTTCTTCGACGACGCGACCCGGCTCTCGAACACGCTGACCGCCTTCACCCGGGACAACCGCGAGTCGCTCGTCGGCCTGGCCGACAAGAACGCCCGCATCCTGGGCACGGCCTCGCAGTACGCGAGCACCTTCCCCTGCTTCCTGCAGGCGATGGACGCCGTGATCCCGCGCCTGGACAGCGTGTTCCGCGGCCGCGAGGTGCACATCGACCTCAAGACGCTCGCCGACCAGCCCACCGGCTACAAGCCGAACGAGAACGCCACGGTGCCGTCGCAGAAGGTCATCGACTCGGTCGAGCAGGCCAACCCGAAGAACCACCAGCGCAAGACGGTCCAGGCCACCGACCCGAACGGGCCGGCCGGTGCCACGAAGCCGGTCTCGGTCCCGGTCGGCCTCGGCGCGGTCTGCGACGACCTCTACGCCTACGGCCGCGGCCAGGACCCGATGAAGGGCCTGATCTACCCCGGACCGTCCGCCCAGGTCTACAAGCTCGTCGGCGTCAAGAGCACCCACAACGGCAAGTTCGGCGACGACGAGACGATCTTCGAGCGCACGACGGTCGCCTCGCTGCAGAAGGCGGGCTTCTTCGACGCGAGCCTCTCGGCCGTCGACACGCCGGCGCAGCGCCAGATGCTCAACCGCATCGTCGCGAGCCAGACCGGGGTCAAGGCCTCCAAGGTTCCCGACGTCGCGTCCCTGCTGATCAGTCCCGTCGTCCGCGGATCGGAGGTGAGCGTCCGATGAAGCTCGACAAGGAGTCCCTGTCCGCGCTGGTCAAGCTCGCGGTCTTCCTCGTCGTCACGGGTGCCGCGACGGCCCTGCTGATGATGACGATGAGCAACATCCAGCTCGGGGGGAGCCGCGAGTACAAGGCCCTGTTCACCGACGCCACGGGCGTCACGAAGGGCGACGACGTGCGGATCGCCGGCGTGTCCGTCGGCGCCGTCAAGAGCGTCAAGGTCGTCGAGCGTGACAAGGCCGAGGTCACCTTCTCGGTCCGCTCGCAGACCCCGCTGACCCAGGACACGACGGTCCAGATCCGGTTCCGCAACCTCGTCGGCCAGCGCTACCTGGCGCTCGCCAAGAACGCCGAGGGCAGCACCGCGACGCAGCGGCCGGGCTCGACGATCCCGCTCGACCGCACGACCGAGGCGCTCGACCTCAATGCGCTCCTGAACGGCTTCAAGCCGGTCTTCCAGGCGCTGTCGCCGGACGACACCAACAAGCTCGCCTTCGAGATCGTGCAGACGCTGCAGGGCGAGGGCGGCAACGTCGAGAACCTGCTCGCCCGCACGGCGTCGCTGACCCGCACGCTCGCGGACCGCGACGAGCTCATCGGCGACGTCGTCACGAACCTGTCGGAGACCCTCGACACGATCGGCAGCCGCGACCGGCAGCTGACCCGGACGATCGACACCCTGCAGCAGTTCATCACCGGCCTCAAGGACGACCGCGGCGCCATCCTCGACTCGATCGACGGCGTCTCGCAGCTCTCGGACGAGACGGCCAGCCTGCTCGTCCAGGGCCGGCCCGACCTCACGAAGGACGTCAAGCAGCTGAACCGCCTGACCAAGAACCTGAGCAAGCCCAAGAACCTCGACACCGTCGAGGACGCGGTCCAGATCCTGCCGATCAAGCTCTCGAAGCTCGGCACGCTGGCGTCCACGGGCGGCCTGTTCAACTTCTACGCCTGCACCCTGGACGTGCGGATCGAGGACCTGCCGGAGGCGCTCCAGCAGGTGCTGGCGCCGCTGACCAAGGTCAAGACCGGCGGCTCGCGCTGCCTCGGGGAGGGCTGACATGAAGCCGTTCCGCGAACGCAACCCCGTCATCGTCGGCTTCGTCAGCCTCGCGGTGATCGCGCTGCTCATGCTGGCCGCGTTCCGTGCCGACAAGCTGCCGATCATCGGCGCGGGCGACACGTACCACGCCCAGTTCTCCGAGATCGGCTCGCTCAAGGAGGGCAACGAGGTCCGCGTGGCCGGCGTCCCCGTCGGCAAGGTCAACAAGATCGAGCTCGACGGCAACAAGGTCGACGTCACGTTCAAGATCGACAAGGGCACGAAGCTCGGCAAGGACACGTCGGCGTCGGTCGGCATCCGCACGCTGCTCGGCGCCCAGTACCTCGCGCTGCAGCCCACCGGCTCGGGCGAGCTCGACCGGGGCGCCACGATCCCGCTGTCGCGCACGACCCCGCCCTACGACGTCGTCGAGGCGTTCAGCGAGCTCAGCGTCACCACGAACGAGCTGGACACCGACCAGATCGCGAAGGCCTTCACGACCCTCGCGGACGTCGCGGCCCAGACGCCCGAGGAGTTCCGCGGCGCGATCAAGGGCGTGTCCGACCTGTCGGCCAACCTCGCGGCGCGTGACGAGCAGATCAACACGCTGCTCAAGAACCTCAAGAAGGTCACGGGCGTGCTCAACTCGCGCGACGTCGAGCTCGAGAAGCTGTTCCGCGACTCGACCGTCCTGTTCGACGCGATCACGGCCCGCCGCGACGCCATCCGCACGCTGCTCGTCTCGACCCAGAGCATCTCCACGCAGCTGCGGGGCCTCGTCAAGGACGTCCGGTCCGACCTCAAGCCGGCGCTGCGCCAGCTCGACGCCGTCACCGACATGCTGGTCCGCAACAAGGAGAGCCTCGACGAGGCGCTGCGGGTCCTGCCCGGCTTCCTGACCGTCTTCTCGAACGCGCTCGGCAACGGGCCGTGGTTCGACACCTACGTCAAGATCGGCGGTGCGTGATGGCCGGCCTGTCCCAGCGGTTCGCGGGCCTGTCGCGCGTCGTGACCGTCTTCGTGGTGCTCGCCCTCGTCGGCGCGCTCGTCGTGATGTTCGGGCAGCGCGACGGCACCAAGTACCTCGTCGTCGACTTCCCGCAGACCAACTCGCTCTACCGCGGCTCCGACGTCAAGATCCTCGGCGTGGCCGTCGGCCGGGTCGAGGAGATCACGCCGCGCGGCGAGTCCGTGCGGGTCAAGCTCTCCTACCGTGGCGACGTCAAGCTGCCGCGCGACGTCAAGGCCGTCATCGTGTCGCCCTCGATCGTCGGCGACCGCTTCGTGCAGCTCACCCCGGCGTACGACGGGGGAGCGGTCCTGGCCGACAACGCCTCGCTGCCCGAGAGCCGCACCGCGGTGCCGGTCGAGCTCGACCAGATCTACCAGTCGCTCGACGACCTGTCGGTGGCCCTCGGCCCCAAGGGCGCCAACAAGAACGGCGCGCTCGCGAGCCTCATCAAGGACTCGGCGAACCAGCTCGACGGCCAGGGCGCCCAGCTCAACGAGACGCTGCGCAACTTCGGCAAGCTCAGCACGACGCTGTCGAACAACAAGGAGGAGCTGTTCGGCAGCGTCCGCGAGGTCAACGACTTCGTCAAGCTCCTGCAGCGCAACGACACCCAGGTCCGGTCGTTCTTCGACAGCACGGCCAAGGTCTCGACGGTCCTGGCGGACGAGCGCGAGAACCTGCAGAAGACGCTCGAGGCCCTCGGCAAGGCGCTCATCGACGTGCGCGGCCTCGTGCGCGACAACCGGGGCGAGCTGCGGGCGAACATCTCCAACCTGCAGGAGCTCGCGCGCATCCTGGCCAAGCGCAACAAGGAGATCGGCGACTTCACGGTCGACGCCCCCACCGCGCTGTCGAACGTGGCCCTGACCTACAACGGCTCGTCGGGCACGCTCGACAACCGCGCCGACATCCTCGAGCTCCTGACCGGTGCACTCAAGAACCTCCCGACCACCGCCTGCACGGCGATCGCGAACCAGCTGCCCGAGGGCACGCTCACCGAGGACCAGTGCAAGAGCATCCTTGGCGGCCTCGACGGCATCCTCGGCGGCGTCCTGCCGCGGGCGGCCGCTGCGTCGGGTCCGCAGGTCCTGCCCGAACGCACCCACGAGTCCGTGGCCGACATGCTGGCGGTGAAGTGAGATGAGGTCCGTGCGCAGGTCCCCCCGCAGCGTGAAGCTCGCCGCGCTGGTCGCGGCGTCCGCGGTCGCGCTCTCCGGCTGTGGCTTCAACCCGTACAAGCTCCCCCTGCCCGGCGGAGCCGATCTCGGCAACGACCCCTACACGGTCAAGATCAAGTTCCGCGACGTGCTCGACCTCGTGCCGCAGAGCTCGGTCAAGGTCGACGACGTCTCGGTCGGCAAGGTCACCGACATCCAGCTCGACGGCTGGACCGCGGTCGCGACGGTCAAGGTCAACCGCAAGGTCGACCTGCCGGACGACGCCGAGGCGACGATCCGCCAGACCAGCCTGCTCGGCGAGAAGTTCATCTCGCTCGCCCCGCCGCCGGGCGGCGGCTCGGGCCGGCTCGGCAACGGCGACGTCATCGGCCTGGACCGCTCGGGGCGCAACCCCGACATCGAGGAGGTCCTCGGGGCCGCGTCGCTGCTGTTCAACGGCGGCGGGCTCGAGAAGACCAACACGATCGTGCGCGAGCTCAACAAGGCGCTCGACGGCAACGAGCCCGAGGTCCGCGAGCTGCTGCGCACCTCGGAGCGCTTCCTCGGCCAGCTCGACGACAACAAGACCGAGATCCTCGGCGCGCTCGAGAAGGTCAACCGCCTCGCGGTCGAGACCAACAAGCAGAAGAAGGCCATCACGGGCGCGCTCGACCAGCTGCCCGAGGCCCTCGACGTCATCAACGACCAGCGCGACGACCTCGTCGGCCTGCTGCAGTCGCTCGACCGGCTCAGCGACGTCGCGACCGACGTGATCCGGCGCTCCAAGGCCGACACGCTCGCGACCCTGCGCGACCTGGCCCCGACGCTCAAGGCGCTCGCGGACGCGGGCGACTCGCTGCCGAAGGCCACGCAGGCGCTGCTGTCGTTCCCGTTCACCGACGGCGTCGTCGGCAACAGCGTGGCGCGGGCCCAGTCCACGATCTGCAACTCGGACGCGTCCAACAAGCAGAAGATCGCCGAGGGCGCCTGCTTCGGCGACTACTACAACCTGAGCATCCGGCTCGGGCTCAACGCGAACCAGGGCATCAACCTGCTGACCGGCATCTTCTCTCTCCTCAAGGGCCTCGCGGGCGAGGGCGTCCCGACCGCCCCGGCCGGCGACGCGCCGACCGCGGGCGCCGGCGGCACGAGCGGTCTCGTCGACCTCGTCGAGGGCCTCGTCCCGCAGCAGGGCGCCACGCCGAGCCTGCCGGGCGCGAGCCCCTCCACCGCACCGTCCTCGGGCTCCTCCGGCTCGTCGTCGAAGAACCCGACGCTCGACCTGCCCGGCTTCTGCGGCCTGATGGGCAGCTGCCGCACGAGCGCCCAGACCCTCGACGCCGCCACGACCTCGGACGTCGGCCGGATCCTCCTCGCACCGGTGGTGACCCGATGATCAACCGTCTGACCAAGATCCAGCTGATCTTCTTCGCGATCATCACGCTGCTCGGTGGCGCCTACGTCGGCGGCAAGTACGCGCAGATCGACCGCCTCGTGGTCGATCGCACGTACCCCGTCACGGCCAAGTTCAGCGACTCCGGCGGCATCTTCGCCGGTGCGCAGGTCACCTACCGCGGCATCGAGGTCGGCAAGGTCGGCAAGCTGACCTTCACCGACTCCGGCGTCGACGTGCGTCTGGACATCGAGAAGAGCGCGCCGCGGATCTCGGCCGACACCAAGGCCGTCGTGGCCAACAAGTCGGCCATCGGCGAGCAGTTCGTCGACCTGCAGCCGCGCAGCCGTCAGGCGCCCTACCTGGCCAAGGGCTCGGTGATCGAGCGCAGCAACACCGCGATCCCGCTCTCGACCACGACGCTGCTGCTGAACCTCAACAGCCTCGTCACGTCGATCAACACGCGCGACCTCAAGACGCTCGTCGACGAGCTCGGCGCCGCCTTCGAGGGCACCGGGCCCGACCTGGCGCGCATCCTCGACACGTCGTCGGAGTTCATCACGGCCGCCCAGGACAACATCGGCGTGACGCGCGAGCTCATCCGCAACTCGCGCGGCGTGCTGCAGACGCAGATCGACAAGCAGGGCGACCTCGCGACCTTCTCGGACAACCTCGCGAAGCTCTCCGACACGCTGCGCGACGCCGACCCGGACCTGCGTCGCCTGCTCGACGAGGGGCCGTCCAGCGCCCGGACGATCGACGCCGTGGTGCGGGAGAACCGCAAGGACCTGACCTCGGTCCTCGCCGACCTCGACACCGCGAGCGCCCCGCTGGCCCGCAACAACAAGAGCCTCGCGGTCCTCGGCATCCTGTACCCGTACCTGCTCGAGGGCTCGTACTCCGTCGCGCTGCCCAGCAAGTCCGACAAGGGAGAGTACGACGCGACCTTCGGCCTCGTCATCACCCCGGAGCCGAAGACCTGCAGCTTCGCCAACGACGGCGCGGCGTCGGGCTACCGCGAGCGCCGCTCGCCGGCCGACCTGAGCGACCGGGCGTTCGACGTGAACAGCGACTGTAAGGTCGAGTCGAAGGTGGCCCGCAACCCCAGCAAGACCGAGATCAACCGGGACCGGGCGACCGCCAGCTCGTCGTCGCCCGGAAAGGACACCTGGCAGTGGCTTCTGCTCGGCCCCGCGGCCCAGTGACCCCCTCCACCGAGAACGAGACCACCCGTCGACTGCGCGTCAGGCTGCTGGCGCTGACGGTCGTCGCGCTCGTGGTCGGTGTGGTCGGCAGCCTCGTCACGTTCACCGGGCTGTTCGTGCCCGGCCGCAGCGACGAGGAGTCCCGGTCGGCCGTGGTCGACCGCGTCACCGCGTTCGCGACCGTCTACAACACCTACGACGTGTCGCAGAAGGCCGACTACCAGCGGCGGATGAAGCCGCTGCTGACGCCGAGCTACTACAAGGACTTCACGAAGGTCACCGACGGGATCTTCTCGGCGCTGCAGGGCAAGAAGCAGCGCAGCGGTGACGTCGACGTCCTGTCGGTCGCGGTCGACGAGCTCGACGGCGACTCGGCCTCGGCCCTCGTCGCGGTCGACGCCTCCATCAGCACCGAGGGATCCGCCTCGGCGCTGCGCCGCTTCCGCTGGAAGGTCGACCTCGTGCGTGACGACGGCAGCTGGCGGGTCCGCAAGTTCGACTCGGTCATCCCGGCCGAGGCGACGACCGGCGACCCCTCGCCGTCCGCCTCGCCCAGCGCGTCCGGAGCCGACCAGTGAGCGGACAGCAGCCGCCGCGCCGGCGCCGCATCGCGGGGGAGCCCAAGCCGGGCGAGGAGCAGCGCAAGCCTGCGCGCCGCGTCGTCCGCAAGCCCGTCGCGCGCCCCGGGGCTACGCCGAAGCCCGAGAAGCCCGCCGCCAAGGCGCCGAAGGTCGAGAAGCCCGCCGCCCCGGCGCCGAAGCCCGACAGGCCCACCGCCACGGCGGCGAAGGCCGAGACGGCGACGCCGGCGCGCGAGGAGAAGGGTCGCGCACCGGCCCGCCCGGCGACCGCGACCCCGGTCCGTCCGTCCAGCGCGAAGCCGGCGGCGCCCGCGGGCGAGAAGGCCGTCTGGGACGCCCGTCTCGTCGCGGTCACCGTGGTCACGGCCCTGTCGCTGGCCTTCGCGGTCGCGATGGGCACGCTCGGCGTCCGCACGTGGAACCAGACCCGGGGCGTGGAGTCGGCGCAGAACGCCGCCGCGGAGGCCGCCGGTGCGGCCGTCACGACGGTCTTCTCCTACCGGTTCGACCGGCTCCCGCAGCACCTGAGCGAGTCCAAGAAGCTCATGACGCCCGCCTTCGCCAAGAAGTTCGAGAGCATCTCGCCGACCCTCGACGAGCTCGCGCCGCAGCGCAAGATCCAGGTCAAGGCCGAGACCCGTGACGCCGGCGCCGTGCCGTGCGTCAAGGACTGCGCCAAGGACCGGGCCACCGTGCTGGTGTTCTTCGACCAGGCCCGGCTGGCCGACGGGTCCAAGACACCGACCGTCTTCGCGAACCGCGTGACGGTCGAGATGCGCAAGATCGGCGACGACTGGCTCGTCGACGACATCAAGGCGCTCTGAGCGGGGCCGGAAAAAGCCTGGCACGTCAGGGCGGCCGAATAGCCTGACCCATCGGACCGTGACTTGTCAAGGACCAGGGTTGCGTCGGTGTGTGGCGCAGGGTTACACTGATCTTTCGCGCCCGCCCTCTGACGCCCCCTGCCCTTGACGGGGGTCGTTCGGTGTGCGCCGAAGTCCATACCGTGCCACCTTTGCGAGCCTCTGGAAGGACCCCTCTTGGCCGCCTCGCGCACTGCCGCACCCGCCCAGAACAACATCGTCCAGCACGCGCCCCGTCGCATCTCCTTCGCGAAGATCTCCGAGCCCCTCGAGGTTCCCGAGCTCCTCGCCCTGCAGACCGACAGCTTCGACTGGCTGATCGGCTCGGACGCCTGGAAGGCCGAGGTCGACGCCGCCCTCGCCGCCGGACGCACCGACGTCTCCACCAAGTCGGGCCTCGAGGAGATCTTCGAGGAGATCTCGCCGATCGAGGACTTCTCCGAGACGATGAGCCTCTCGTTCCGCGACCACCGCTTCGAGCCCCCGAAGTACTCGGTCGAGGACTGCAAGGACCGCGACGTCACCTACGCCGCGCCGCTGTTCGTCACCGCCGAGTTCATGAACAACGAGACCGGCGAGATCAAGAGCCAGACCGTCTTCATGGGCGAGTTCCCGCTCATGACCGACAAGGGCACCTTCGTCATCAACGGCACCGAGCGTGTCGTCGTCTCGCAGCTCGTCCGCTCGCCGGGCGTGTACTTCGAGCGCACCCCCGACAAGACGTCGGACAAGGACATCTTCACGGCGCGCGTCATCCCGTCGCGCGGCGCGTGGCTCGAGTTCGAGATCGACAAGCGCGACCTCGTCGGCGTCCGTCTGGACCGCAAGCGCAAGCAGAGCGTCACCGTCCTGCTCAAGGCGCTCGGCTGGAGCGAGGCGCAGATCCTCGAGGAGTTCGGCCAGTACGAGTCGATCCGCCTGACGCTGGAGAAGGACAACGTCCAGGGCCAGGACGAGGCGCTGCTCGACATCTACCGCAAGCTCCGTCCGGGCGAGCCGCCGTCGCGCGAGGCTGCGCAGACGCTGCTGGAGAACTACTACTTCAACGGCAAGCGCTACGACCTCGCGAAGGTCGGCCGCTACAAGATCAACAAGAAGATCGGCTCGACCGAGGCCTTCGACCAGCAGACGCTCACGATCGACGACATCGTCGCGACGATCAAGTACGTCGTGGCGCTGCACGACGGCCAGACCGAGCTGGAGACCGCCGCGGGCGAGGTCGTCGTCGAGGCCGACGACATCGACCACTTCGGCAACCGCCGCATCCGCACCGTCGGCGAGCTCATCCAGAACCAGCTCCGCACGGGCCTGGCCCGCATGGAGCGCGTCGTGCGCGAGCGGATGACGACCCAGGACGTCGAGGCGATCACGCCGCAGACCCTGATCAACATCCGCCCGGTCGTCGCGGCGCTCAAGGAGTTCTTCGGCACCAGCCAGCTGTCGCAGTTCATGGACCAGAACAACCCGCTGTCGGGCCTGACGCACAAGCGGCGTCTGAACGCCCTCGGCCCGGGTGGTCTGTCCCGTGAGCGCGCCGGCTACGAGGTCCGCGACGTCCACCCGTCGCACTACGGCCGCATGTGCCCGATCGAGACCCCTGAGGGCCCGAACATCGGCCTGATCGGCTCACTCGCGTCCTACGGCCGGATCAACTCGTTCGGCTTCATCGAGTCGCCCTACCGCAAGGTCGTCGACGGCAAGGTCACCGACCAGATCGACTACCTCATCGCGACCGACGAGGACCGCTACATCATCGCGCAGGCCAACTCGGCGCTGAACCCCGACGGCTCGTTCGTCGAGGAGTCGGTCCTGGTCCGCCAGCGCGGCGGCGAGGCCGAGCTCCGGCCGGCCGCCGACGTCGACTACATGGACGTGTCGCCGCGGCAGATGGTCTCCATCGCCACCGCGCTGATCCCGTTCCTGGAGCACGACGACGCGAACCGCGCGCTCATGGGCGCCAACATGCAGCGTCAGGCCGTCCCGCTGATCCGCAACGACGCCCCGCTCGTCGGCACCGGCATGGAGTTCCGCTCCGCCGTCGACGCCGGCGACGTCACGGTCGCCAAGAAGGCCGGCGTCGTCAAGGAGGTCTCGGCCGACGCGGTCGAGATCGCCGAGGACGAGGGCACGTACACGACGTACCGCCTGCAGAAGTTCGTGCGCTCCAACATGGGCACCTGCACGAACCAGCGTCCGCTGGTCCGCACCGGCGACCGGGTCGAGGTCGGCACCCCCGCTGGCCGACGGCCCGTGCACCGACGAGGGCGAGATGGCGCTCGGCACGAACCTGCTGGTCGCGTTCATGCCGTGGCAGGGCCACAACTACGAGGACGCGATCATCCTCAGCCAGCGCGTCGTGCAGGACGACCTGCTCACCTCGATCCACATCGAGGAGCACGAGGTCGACGCGCGCGACACCAAGCTGGGCCCCGAGGAGATCACCCGGGACATCCCGAACGTCAGCGACGAGATGCTGGCCAACCTCGACGAGCGCGGCATCATCCGCATCGGCGCCGAGGTCGGCAACGGCGACATCCTGGTCGGCAAGGTCACGCCCAAGGGCGAGACCGAGCTGACCCCGGAGGAGCGGCTGCTCCGCGCGATCTTCGGTGAGAAGGCGCGCGAGGTCCGCGACACGTCGCTCAAGGTCCCGCACGGCGAGTCCGGCACCGTCATCGGCGTGCGCGTCTTCGACGCGTCCGAGGGCGACGAGCTCAGCCCGGGCGTCAACCAGCTCGTCCGCGTCTACGTCGCGCAGAAGCGCAAGATCAGCGACGGCGACAAGCTGGCCGGCCGCCACGGCAACAAGGGCGTCATCTCCAAGATCCTGCCCGTCGAGGACATGCCGTTCCTCGAGGACGGCACCCCGGTCGACATCGTGCTGAACCCGCTGGGCGTGCCCGGCCGCATGAACGTCGGCCAGGTCCTGGAGACCCACCTGGGCTGGATCGCCAAGGCCGGCTGGAAGATCGACCCCAAGGTCACCGACGAGTGGGCCGAGAGCCTGCGGGCGATCGACGCGGCCGAGGCCCCGGCGGACTCCAACGTTGCGACGCCCGTCTTCGACGGTGCCCGCGAGGACGAGATCAGCGGCCTGCTGGAGTCGACCCTGCCCAACCGTGACGGCCAGCGCATGGTCCGTCCCGACGGCAAGGCGATCCTGCTCGACGGCCGTACCGGCGAGCAGTTCCCCGACCCGATCAGCGTCGGCTACATGTACCTGCTCAAGCTGCACCACCTGGTCGACGACAAGATCCACGCCCGTTCGACCGGTCCGTACTCGATGATCACCCAGCAGCCGCTCGGCGGTAAGGCCCAGTTCGGTGGCCAGCGCTTCGGTGAGATGGAGGTCTGGGCCCTCGAGGCCTACGGTGCCGCGTACGCGCTGCAGGAGCTCCTGACGATCAAGTCCGACGACATCGTCGGGCGCGTCAAGGTCTACGAGGCGATCGTCAAGGGCGAGAACGTGCCCGAGCCCGGCATCCCGGAGTCCTTCAAGGTGCTCATGAAGGAGATGCAGTCGCTGTGCCTGAACGTCGAGGTCCTCTCGGCCGACGGTTCCGCGGTCGAGATGCGTGACGCGGAGGAGGACCTCTTCCGCGCCGCCGAGGAGCTCGGCATCGACCTGTCCCGCCGCGAGCCGTCCAGCGTCGAAGAAGTGTGAGTCGGTGGGGTGCCGCCCGCGTGGCGGCACCCCGACCCTCACTCCCCGATCACCACAGATTTCGAAAAGTAAGGGAAAGAAGACTCCGTGCTCGACGTGAACTTCTTCGATCAAATCCGGATCGGTCTCGCGACCGCCGACGACATCCGCAACTGGTCGTTCGGCGAGGTCAAGAAGCCCGAGACGATCAACTACCGCACGCTCAAGCCCGAGCGTGACGGCCTCTTCTGCGAGAAGATCTTCGGTCCCACCCGGGACTGGGAGTGCTACTGCGGCAAGTACAAGCGCGTGCGCTTCAAGGGCATCATCTGCGAGCGCTGCGGCGTCGAGGTGACGCGCTCGAAGGTCCGCCGTGAGCGGATGGGCCACATCGAGCTCGCCGCCCCGGTCACGCACATCTGGTACTTCAAGGGTGTCCCGAGCCGCCTGGGCTACCTGCTCGACCTCGCCCCGAAGGACCTCGAGAAGGTCATCTACTTCGCGGCCTACATGATCACGCACGTCGACGAGGACGCGCGTCACCGCGACCTGCCCTCGCTCGAGGCGAAGATCGACATGGAGGTCAAGCAGCTCGAGACCCGTCGCGACAACGAGGTCAACGAGCGCATGGCCAAGCTCGAGGAGGACCTCAAGGCCCTCGAGGACGAGGGCGCCAAGGCCGACGCCAAGCGCAAGGTCAAGGACGCCGCCGAGCGCGAGGCCAAGCAGCGTCGCGACCGCATCCAGCGCGAGATCGACCGCCTGAACGAGGTCTGGGACCGCTTCAAGAACCTCAAGGTCCAGGACCTCGAGGGCGACGAGCTCCTGTACCGCGAGATGACGTACCGCTTCGGCCAGTACTTCGAGGGCTACATGGGCGCCGCGGCGATCCAGAAGCGCCTGCAGTCGTTCGACCTCGAGGCCGAGTCCGTCGCGCTGCGCGAGATCATCGCGACCGGCAAGGGCCAGAAGAAGACCCGCGCGCTCAAGCGCCTCAAGGTCGTCTCGGCCTTCCTCGGCAGCAGCAACCGGCCCGAGGGCATGGTCCTCGACGCCGTCCCGGTGATCCCGCCGGAGCTGCGCCCGATGGTCCAGCTCGACGGTGGCCGGTTCGCCACGTCGGACCTGAACGACCTGTACCGCCGCGTCATCAACCGCAACAACCGCCTCAAGCGACTGCTCGACCTCGGCGCGCCCGAGATCATCGTCAACAACGAGAAGCGGATGCTGCAGGAGGCCGTCGACTCGCTGTTCGACAACGGCCGTCGCGGCCGGCCCGTCACGGGCCCGGGCAACCGCCCGCTCAAGTCGATCTCCGACATGCTCAAGGGCAAGCAGGGCCGGTTCCGTCAGAACCTGCTCGGCAAGCGCGTCGACTACTCGGGCCGTTCGGTCATCGTCGTCGGCCCGCAGCTCAAGCTGCACCAGTGCGGCCTGCCCAAGCAGATGGCGATCGAGCTGTTCAAGCCGTTCGTCATGAAGCGGCTCGTCGACCTCAACCACGCGCAGAACATCAAGAGCGCGAAGCGCATGGTCGAGCGCGGCGTCCGGGCCGAGGTCTGGGACGTGCTCGAGGAGGTCATCACCGAGCACCCGGTCCTGCTGAACCGTGCGCCCACCCTGCACCGTCTGGGCATCCAGGCGTTCGAGCCGCAGCTCATCGAGGGCAAGGCCATCCAGATCCACCCGCTCGTCTGCTCGGCCTTCAACGCCGACTTCGACGGTGACCAGATGGCCGTGCACCTGCCGCTGAGCGCGGAGGCGCAGGCCGAGGCCCGGATCCTGATGCTGTCGACGAACAACATCCTCAAGCCGGCCGACGGTCGCCCCGTCACGATGCCGACGCAGGACATGATCATCGGCCTGTACTTCCTGACCCTCGAGCGTGAGGGCCAGGAGGGCGAGGGCCGGGCGTTCAGCTCGGTCGCCGAGGCGATCATGGCGTTCGACCGCAAGGAGATCCGTCTCCAGAGCAAGATCAAGATCCGCCTGCCCCAGCCCGACGGCTCGTCGGCGATCACGGACACGACCCTGGGTCGCGCCATCTTCAACCAGGCGCTCCCCGAGGACTACCCGTACGTCAACTTCCAGGTCGGCAAGAAGCAGCTCGGCGTCATCGTCAACGACCTCGCCGAGCGGTACTCCAAGGTCGACGTGGGCGTGGCCCTCGACGCGCTGAAGGACACCGGCTTCCACTGGGCCACCCGCTCGGGCGTCACGATCTCGATCGACGACGTCGTGTCGCCGGAGTCCAAGCCCGAGATCCTCACGAAGTACGAGGGTCTGGCCGCGAAGGTCCAGCAGCAGTTCGACCGCGGTCTGATCACCGAGGACGAGCGTCGTCAGGAGCTCATCGAGATCTGGACCCAGGCCACGGCCGAGGTCGCGGGCGAGATGGAGAAGACCTTCGACGAGGACAACCCCATCTTCATGATGATCCAGTCCGGCGCGCGAGGGAACATGATGCAGCTGCGTCAGATCGCCGCCATGCGAGGCCTCGTGGCCAACCCGAAGGGCGAGATCATCCCGCGTCCGATCAAGGCCAACTACCGCGAGGGCCTGTCGGTGGTCGAGTACTTCATCGCCACCCACGGTGCTCGCAAGGGCCTGGCCGACACCGCGCTGCGGACGGCCGACTCGGGCTACCTGACGCGTCGCCTCGTCGACGTCAGCCAGGACGTCATCATCCGCGAGGAGGACTGCGGCACCGAGCGTGGTCTGCCGAAGGTCATCGCGGAGCGCCTGGACGACGGCACGCTCGTGCCGGCGGAGAACGTCGAGACCTCGGCGTACTCGCGCTGCTCGGCGGTCGACATCGTCCACCCGGAGACGGGCGAGGTGCTCGTGCCGGCCGGTGGCGACATCGGTGACGTCGAGATCGGCCAGCTCGTGACGGCCGGCGTCGAGACGATCCGCGTCCGTACGGTCCTGACCTGCGAGGCGGCTGCCGGCTCGTGCGCCAAGTGCTACGGCCGGTCGCTCGCGACGGGTCTGCTCGTCGACATCGGCGAGGCGGTCGGCACGATCGCCGCGCAGTCGATCGGTGAGCCGGGCACGCAGCTGACGATGCGCACCTTCCACACCGGTGGTGTGGCCGGTGACGACATCACGCACGGTCTGCCGCGTGTCGTCGAGCTCTTCGAGGCCCGCCAGCCCAAGGGCGAGGCGCCGATCACCGAGGCCGCCGGCCGCGTGACGATCGACGACTCGGACAAGACCCGCAAGATCGTCGTCACCCCCGACGACGGGTCGGAGCCGCTGGAGTTCCCGGTCACGAAGCGTTCGCGCCTGCTCGTGCAGGACGGCGACCACGTCGAGGTCGGCGACCAGCTCACGCACGGCACGCCGAAGCCGCAGGAGGTCCTGCGCGTCCTCGGTGTCCGTCGGGCGCAGCAGCACCTCGTGGACGAGGTCCAGGAGGTCTACCGCAGCCAGGGCGTCGCCATCCACGACAAGCACATCGAGATCATCGTGCGCCAGATGCTGCGGCGCGTGACGGTCATCGAGCAGGGTGACTCGCACCTGATCCCGGGCGACCTGGTCGACCGGGCCCGGTTCGAGTCCGAGAACCGTCGCGTGGTCGCCGAGGGCGGCACGCCGGCCTCGGGCCGTCCGGAGCTGATGGGCATCACGAAGGCGTCGCTCGCCGTGGAGTCGTGGCTGTCGGCCGCGTCCTTCCAGGAGACGACCCGCGTCCTGACCGATGCGGCCATCCACGGCCGCTCGGACTCGCTGCGGGGCCTGAAGGAGAACATCATCATCGGCAAGCTGATCCCGGCCGGCACCGGTCTCGAGCGGTACCGCAAGATCCGCGTCGAGCCGACCGAGGAGGCCCGCCAGGCCGCCTACGCCGTGACGGGCTACGAGTCGTACGACTACGGCTTCGGCTCGCCCGACGGCAGCCCGGTCCAGCTGGACGACTACGACTTCACGTCGTACGACCGCTGAGCTGATCCCGCGAGACGGGCCCCGGACCACCTGGTCCGGGGCCCGTCCCCGTTCTCCCGCCCCACCCCGCCCACGCGAGACGATGCCTCCGGGTCGCAGCGGCAGCCCAAGGCCTCGACGCGATCGCTCGATCGACGCGAGATGATGCATCGGGGTCGCCACGGCAGCCCTACGGCATCGACTCCCGTCGCCGGGTGACGCGAGATGATGTCTTGAGGTCGCCTGAGCAGCCTCGGTGCATCATCTCGGGTCGTCCCCAGGGAGGCGACCGTTCCGGGGTGCTCCACAGGGCGAGGCCGCCCGGCCCTCCGCCGAGCCGATCGACGATGAGATCAGCAGGGTGACCGTGCTGCGCACCGCCGACGCCGTGGCCGAGCTGGGCCGACCGCGTCTTCGCCACCTGATCGCCTCCGGGCGCTGGCAACGACCGTGGCGAGGGGTCGTCGTCACGCACAACGCTCCGCTCAGCTCTCACGAACGCGTCGAAGCGCGACTCATGGCCTGCCCGCCGCGGTCCGCACTCGGAGGCGCCACGGCGCTGGCCCTCGACGGGCTGGTCGGCTTCGAGACCGAACGGACGTTCGTGATCCTCCCGGAAGGCGCGCGACGACCGACGGTCGACGGGCTGACCACCCATTGGTCGATCCTGCTCGATGAGCGCGACGTGCACCCCTTGCGGCGCCCGCGGCGCACCCGGGTCGAGCGCAGCCTCATCGACTTCGCCTCCTGGTCCCCGTCCGACCGGTACGCCCGCGCCGGCGTGCTCGCTGCGTTCCAGCAGCGGCTCGTCAACGGGCCGGCGATGCACGCCGCGCTCGACGTCCGCGGCGAGGTCCTGCGGTCAGGCCTCGTGCGTGAGTCGGTCCTCGACGCGGTCGGCGGCATCCAGTCGCTGCCTGAGGCCGACTTCGACGACCTCGTGCTCGTCTCGGGGCTGCCGAGCCCGTCGCGCCAACACGCCGTCCAGGGGCCGGACGGCCGCTACTACCTCGACGTCGACTGGGACGAGTTCGGCGTCGCGGTCGAGGTCCACGGACTGCCGCACCACGGCGTCGCCCAGTGGTCCGCCGACCTCGTGCGCGCGAACGAGGTGGTCATCGCCGGCCCGCGGCTGTTGCTGTTCACGTCCTACGTGATCCGGCACGAGCCCGGTGTCGTGCTCGACCAGCTCGTCCGCGCCTTGCGTGCAGGCGGGTGGCGGGGGATCGTCAGGCCGGTCTCGCCCCGCACGGCTCGTCGCCCCCGCAGCCGGACGACGCGAGCTGATGCATCGCGGTCGTGATGGCGACCGCGATGCATCGTTCCGCGTCGGGCGCGCGGCCGGGGTGATGCATCGTGGCTGCCCTGGCGACCCTCATGCATCATCTCGCGTCGACCCAGCGACCCGAATGCATCATCTCGCGTCGGCGGGACGGGGTGGGGGTCAGGAGGGGGTGGAGGCCGACTCGCGGCGGGCGGCCTCGGCGGCGGCCTTGCGCGGCGGGGCGTCGTCGCGGAAGAGCCAGGACAGGCGCGGCTCGAACACCGGGCGGAAGACCTTGGACACGATGCTCGTCATCAGCAGGTTGGCCAGGACGATCGCCACGAGGATCGCGACGACGGCGGCCGCGGCCCCGTACTTCGTGGTCTTCTCGAACAGGTCGAACTGGTAGTTGAGGATCAGGATGACGTAGCCGTGCAGCAGGTAGCAGTAGAGCGTGCGCGCGCCGAGCCGCGTGGTCCACGAGCGGCGGCGGGGGATGAGCGACAGCGCGGCGTACGTCAGGACGAAGCCCACGACCAGCAGCTGCGCGCGCTGCGTGACGCCCTCGAGGGGGCCGACACCGAGCGGGTCCTCACCGTAGCGCTGCTTCCACAGCAGCCAGTCCGTCGCGTTGTCCCAGCCGCCGGAGTACAGGTAGCAGACCACGAAGGACCCGACGAGCAGGACGGCCGACGCGATCCGGATCCGGGCGTCGGCCAGCCGCTCGAACAGCTGGCGGTTCATGTGCATGCCGACGACGTAGAAGGGCAGGAAGCCCAGGATCTTCGGCAGCGCGAGGACGTTGGGCACCTCGATGAGCGGCACGAGCAGCGAGATCGCGATCGACGTCGTGATGGGGTACTTGAGCGCCCGCCAGATCGGGGTGGTCAGCCGCCACACGAACAGCGCCGCCATGAACCAGCCGAGCCACTGCGGCGACAGGATCGCCAGGTGGTCCGGCCCCTTGCCGTAGTGCTGCATGATCAGCTGCAGGCTGGTCTCGACGATCAGGTACGGCACGACGAGGGTGCTGACGATCCGGCGCACCTGCCGCGCGTCGCCCATGTAGTTCCGCGCCGTGTAGCCGGAGATCAGGATGAAGAACGGCATGTGGAACGTGTAGATCCACACGTACACGCCGCGCGCGGAGTCCATCACCGTGTACTGCGTCAGGAAGTGCCCGATGACGACGAGCAGCATGACCCAGTACCGCGCGTTGTCCAGGTAGGCGATGCGTTCCTTCGGCGGCGCGGTGATGGTCGGCAGGGGGGCGAGTGCGCTCATCGTGGTTGACTCTAGTGGAGGACGCTGGAAGTCACCTGAGGAGAATCCGTGGTCGACGAGGCCCATCGCACCCAACGGCTCGGCGCGTACGCCGTCGTCGTGCGCCCCGACCCGGCCGGGCGCGAGCACCTGCTGCTGACCCGCGTCTCCGCCGTCGGCTACCCGCCGGGCTGGTGGGCGCTGCCCGGAGGCGGCGTCGACCACGGCGAGTCACCGGGACGCACCGTGCTGCGCGAGCTGTGGGAGGAGGCCGGGCTGCGCGCGGCGTCGACGTGGCTCGTCGACGTCCACGACGTGCACGTCGTCGAGCAGGGCCGGGCCGACCGCTACGAGGACTACCACGGCGTGCACCTGCTCTACCGGGTCGAGCTCGAGCGGGAGCCGGGGGGCGGACCGCTGCCGACGCCCCGGGTGACCGAGGTCGGCGGCACGACCGACGTCGCGCGCTGGGTGCCGCTGCACGAGATCGACGACTCGATGCGGCTGCTCCCCGCCGTCGAGCACGCCCTGGAGCGGCTCGACGACTACCGGTCGGTGCCGCTCAGGACGACCTCGGGGTGAAGCTCAGCATCGCGTAGTTGCCGCGCGCCGACAGCACGAAGGACGCGACCGCGGTGCCCTTCTTCCCGGTGGCCGTGTACGTCGTGACGATCTCGTTGAGGTCCTCGAGGACGTCCTTGCGGGGCGTGCCGACGCTGCGCGCGAACTCCTGCGCGATCTCGTCCGCCGTCCCGACGCGGGTCGTGGCGATCGCGGCGAAGCCGGGTCGGTCGCCGCTGAGCAGGATGGCGCCGTCGTCGGGCACCTTCCAGCCGGCGAGCGACCAGTCGTCGCGGGGCTCGTCGAGGTCCATCCGGGGCCAGATGAGGTCGGAGGTGTCCGAGCCCTTGACGTCGCGCGGCACGTCGACGGTCTCGGGCCGGCTGACCTGGCCCTCGCGCGGGTCGCCGAGGTACTCGGCCGTGAGCGTCATGACCGGCTTGCGCTCGTCCGACGGGTACGAGCTGCGGGTCGCGAGGTCGCCGGGGTCGACGGTGACGGTGACGCGGAGGTCGCGGTCGTCCTTCGTCGCCCCGCGCGCTTCGATCCGGCAGCCGGTGACGCGACGCTCCTTGGCCTGGCAGAACGTCGAGATGTCGTTCGTCCGGAGCTTCGCGGTCGGGATGACGGCATTGATCTGGGCCGCCATCCGCCGCACGATCTCGGTGGGGGAGCCGTCGATGCGCATGAACGACACCACGACGTCGGCCCGCGGCGGCTCGTCCAGCAGCGAGTACGTGTCCTCGCTCGGGCGGGTCGTGGGCGAGGGGGAGGGCGACGGCGACGGGGTGCCGTTCTCCTCGTCCTCCTTGAGCTTCTTCTCCTCCTCGGCCTTCTCCTGGGCGAGGGCGGCGTCGAGGTCGGGCTTGTACGTGGCGATGAGCCGGGCGCTGCGGTAGCGGACCAGAGGTCCGAGCTGGGTCGCGCCGCGCGGCACCTCGAGGCCGTAGGCGATCGGGCTCTGGGGCCCGGACTCGTGCTCCGACACGCTCGGCGCGGACGTCGTGCTGGCGGTCGGACGCGGCGAGTCGTCGGGGTCGGCGGAGGACTCGCAGGCCCCGCAGGCGAGGGCGATCGTGAGCACGGCCGTGACGGCGGTCGCGGTTCTCCTCATGTGGCGTTGCCTTTCGTCGAGCCGGTCGGCACGGCGCTGCGTGCGTATCCTCGGCGATGGTGCGTCCGTCATTGTTCCAGCCGGACCGCGTCCCGCAACGACCAGGAGGTCACCGTGACCACGTCCGACCCGACCGCCGCCTTCCGACCCGAGCACCCCGAGACGGTCTTCACCTATGGTGCCCCGACGCTCAAGTTCGGCGCGGGAGCGCGGCACGAGCTCGGCCACGACCTGTCGCGGCTCGGCGCGTCCCGCGTGCTCGTCGTGACCGACCCGGGCGTCGCCGCGACCGGGCACCCGGCCGAGCTCGTCGCGGGGCTGGAGC
This sequence comes from Aeromicrobium erythreum, assembly GCA_036946185.1. GTDB lineage: Bacteria > Actinomycetota > Actinomycetes > Propionibacteriales > Nocardioidaceae > Aeromicrobium > Aeromicrobium erythreum_A. Next base: position 53,552 of record JAQIJP010000004.1, on the reverse strand, counting down.
GGGCCGGGCTCACGGCCGTCCTGTTCGACCGCGCCCGGGTCGAGCCCACGGACGCGAGCCTCGTCGAGGCCGTCGAGTTCGGCCGCGACGCCGGCCCGTTCGACGCGATCGTCGCGATCGGTGGCGGCAGCAGCATCGACACCGCCAAGGCCGTCAACCTGCTCGTGACCAACCCGGGCGACCTGATGGACTACGTCAACGCGCCGGTGGGCAAGGCGCGGGCGCCGCAGAACCGGCTCCTCCCGCTCGTGGCGCTGCCGACCACGACCGGCACCGGCAGCGAGAGCACGACGATCTGCGTGCTCGACGTCGTGAGCCAGCACGTCAAGACCGGCATCTCGCACGCGGCACTGCGCCCGACGGCGGCGATCGTCGACCCGGAGCTGACGGTCTCGCAGCCCGCGGCGGTCACCGCCGCGTCGGGCCTGGACATCCTGTGCCACGCGCTGGAGAGCTACACGGCCCGGCCCTACACCTCCTACGAGCACAAGCAGGCGGACGAGCGCGTCCCGTACTGCGGCGCGAACCCCATCGCGGACCTGTGGTCGGAGCGGGCGCTCTCGCTCATGGCGGGGTCGTTCCGGACCGCGGTGCGCGACGGCGACGACCTGGCCGCGCGGACGCAGGTCGCGATGGCCGCGACGTTCGCGGGGCTCGGCTTCGGCAACGCCGGCGTCCACATCCCGCACGCGAACGCCTACCCCGTGGCGGGCCAGGTCCGGGACTTCCGCCCGGAGGGCTACGGCCCCGACGGCGGCCCGGCGGACCACGCGATGGTCCCGCACGGGATGGCGGTCTCGCTCACGGCGCCGGCGGCGTTCCGGTTCACGTTCGCGGCGTCGCCCGAGCGGCACGTGCGCGCCGCGGAGCTGCTGGCCCCGGACGCCGTGCGGCCCGACGACCCGGCGGACTTCCTGCCGCAGGTCCTGACGGCGGTCATGCGCGACGTCGGCATCCCGGCCGGTCTCGGCGCGGTGGGGTTCGGCGCGGACGACGTCGACGGCCTGGTCGAGGGCACCATGAAGCAGCAGCGACTCCTCGCCACCGCGCCGCGCGAGGTGACCGAGGACGACGTCGCCACGATCCTGACCGACTCGCTCGAGCTCTGGTGAGCACCGCGGCGGGGGACGACCGGCGGTCGGCGACCGACGACGCCTTCGCCCGCCTGCGCGAGGACGTCCTGACCGGCCGGCTGGCGCCCGGCAGCCGGCACTCCGTCTACCGCCTGGCGGACGAGCTCGGCGTCTCGCGCACCCCCGTCCGGGAGGCGGTGCTGCGGCTCGCGGACCTTGGCCTGGTGACGATCGAGCGCAACCGCGGCGTCCGGGTGCGCGGCGTCCGGGCGGAGGACGTGCGCGACGTCTTCGAGCTGCGGCTGCTGCTGGAGGTCCCGGCGGCCGCCGGTGCGGCGCGCCGCGTCGACGACGCCCTCGCCGCGGGGCTGCGCGGGGCCCTCGCCGCGATGCGCGACGCCGCCGACCGCGACGACGCCGCGACGTTCACCGAGCACGACCGGCGGCTGCACGCGCTCCTGGGCGAGAGCCTGGGCAACACGCGGCTGTCGCGCGAGGTCGACCGGCTGCGCGACTCGATCCAGGTGCGGGGCGTGTCGACGATCGATCGCACCCGGTCGATGCGTGACGTCGCCGACGAGCACGCGCCGATCGTCGAGGCGGTCGCCGCGGGCGACGGGGAGGCGGCGGCGACGGCGATGCGGGCGCACCTCGTGCGCACCGCGGAGCTGCTGCTCGGCCAGGTCGAGGCGGGGACGTCGCTGCGTGACTGGGTCGCGCCGAGTAGCATGCTACTGGCGGACGACGCCTGATCCCGACCCCGACGACCGCACCGGAGGTGCCATGACCGCCCCCACCGTGGAGCCCTCCACGACCGGCGCCGCCGGTGACGTCGTCGCCGCGATGCGCCGCGCGGGCGTCGCCGACGTCGACACGAGCAGCACGACCCGCGCGCTCTACAGCACCGACGCCTCGCTCTACCGGGTCGTCCCGCAGGTCGTGGTGCGGCCCCGCGACGTCGACGAGGTGCTCGCGGTCGTCGCCGCGTGCCGCGAGACCGGCGTGCCGCTGACCTCGCGGGGTGCGGGCACGTCGATCGCCGGCAACGCCGTCGGCACCGGCGTCGTGGTCGACTTCGCCAAGCACCTGAACCGCGTGCACGCGATCGACCCCGAGGCCCGCACCGCGGTCGTCGACCCGGGCGTGGTCCACGCCGTGCTGCAGCGTGCCGCGGCCCCGCACGGCCTGCGGTACGGACCGGACCCGTCGACCCACACCCGCTGCACCGTCGGCGGGATGATCGGCAACAACGCCTGCGGCAACCACGCCCTCGGGTTCGGCCGCAGCGCCGACAACGTCGCCGCGCTCGACCTCGTGACCGGCACGGGGGAGCGGCTCCGCGTCGGCCGCGACGTCGCGCCCCGCGTCGCCGACGCTCGACGCCCTGCGCGAGGTCGTCGGCACGGGCCTCGGGCCGATCCGGACCGAGCTCGGCCGCTTCGGTCGCCAGGTCTCCGGCTACAGCCTCGAGCACCTGCTCCCCGAGCGCGGCTTCGACGTCGCCTCGTTCATGGCCGGCACGGAGGGCACGCTCGGCGTGCTGCTCGGCGCCACGGTCGACCTCGTCGAGGCGCCGCGGCACGTCCACCTCGTCGTGCTGGGCTACCCGTCGATGGCCGACGCCGCCGACGACGTCCCCACGATGCTGCCGTTCGAGCCGATCGCCTGCGAGGGGCTGGGCGCGCGGATCGTCGAGGTGTTCCGCGACGCGAAGGGCCCGACCGGGCTGCCGGAGTACCCCCGTGGCGGCGGCTACCTGTACGTCGAGCTCGCCGGCGACGACGCGGCCGAGCTCGCGCAGCGGGCCGACGAGGTCGTCGCCGCCTCGGGCGCGCTCGCGCACCGGCACGTGCTCGACCGCGGCGAGCAGGCCGCCTTCTGGCGCATCCGCGAGGAGGGGGCCGGGCTGGCGTCGCGCATCTGGGACCGGCCCGCGCTGTCGGGCTGGGAGGACGCGGCCGTGCCGCCGACCGCGGTCGGGGCGTACCTGCGCGACTTCGCGGCCCTGCTGGAGCAGCACGGCCTGCACGGGGAGCCGTACGGCCACCTCGGCGACGGCTGCGTCCACGTGCGCATCGACTTCCCGCTCGGCGAGCCGGGCGGCCACGCCGGGTACCGCGCGTTCATCACCGACGCGGCGCGGCTCACCGCGAGCCACGGCGGCTCGTTCTCCGGCGAGCACGGCGACGGCCGCGCCCGCTCCGAGCTGCTGCCGCTCATGTACTCGCCGGAGGTCCTGGGCCTGTTCGGCCAGGTCAAGGCGACCTTCGACCCCGACGACCTGCTCAACCCCGGCGTCCTGGTCCGGCCGGCCCCGGCGGGGGTGCCGGGCCCTGAGCGGCAGGGATCAGCACCGGCGGGGGTGCCGGGCTCCGGGCGGCAGGGAGCAGCGCCGCTCGACGGGGACCTGCGTGGTCCCGGGAAGGGCTGGGAGCCGGGCCTGCAGCGCACCCGGACGGGCCTGCGCCTGCTCCACGACGACGGCGACCTCGGTGCGGCCGTCCACCGCTGCACCGGCGTCGGCAAGTGCCTCGCCGACAACCGCGCCTCGGGCGGCGTCATGTGCCCGTCCTTCCAGGCGACGCGCGACGAGAAGGACTCGACCCGGGGGCGCGCCCGGGTCCTGCAGGAGATGGTCGACGGCCGGCTCGTGACCCAGGGCTACCGGTCGCCGGAGGTCCACGAGGCGCTCGACCTCTGCCTGTCCTGCAAGGGCTGCCTGAGCGACTGCCCGACGGGCATCGACATGGCGACCTACAAGTCCGAGGTCCTGCACCAGACCTACCGCGGCCGGCTCCGGCCGCGCAGCCACTACGTCCTCGGCCGGCTGCCGTTCTGGGCCCGGCTGACCTCGCCGGTGGCGCGACTCGCGAACCTGGCGCTGCGCGTGCCCGGGCTGGCCCACGTGGCCCGCTGGGTCGCGGGCGTCGACCAGCGGCGCAGCCTGCCGTCGTTCGCGACGCGGCGCCTCGGCCGGGTCGTGCGGCCGCTGCCGGCGGCCGGTCCGGAGCAGCCGCGGGTCCTGCTGTGGGCCGACTCGTTCACCGAGTTCTTCTCCACCGCGGGCGGCGAGGCGGCGGTCCGGGTCCTGGAGGGCGCGGGCTACGCGGTCGAGCTGCTCGAGCGCCAGGCGTGCTGCGGGCTGACGTGGATCACGACCGGCCAGCTCGACACGGCCCGCCGCCTGGTCGAGCAGGCGGTCGAGCAGCTGCACCCGTACGTCGCGGCCGGTGTCCCGGTGCTCGGCCTGGAGCCGTCCTGCACGGCGGTTCTGCGCTCCGACGCCGTCGAGCTCACCGACGACCCCCGCGCCGCCGAGGTGGCCGCGGGCGTCGTGACGCTGGCCGAGCTGCTGCAGCGCACCGAGGACTGGCAGGTGCCCGATCTCTCCGGCACCGAGGTCGTCGTCCAGCCGCACTGCCACCAGGCCTCGGTCATGGGCTTCGCCCCCGACCTCGCGCTGCTGGAGGCCTCGGGCGCGACCGTCACCCGGCTCGCGGGCTGCTGCGGCCTCGCCGGCAACTTCGGGGTCGAGCGCGGCCACTACGAGGTGTCCGTCGCGGTCGCGGAGCAGCAGCTCCTGCCGGCCGTCCGGTCCGCCGGTCCCGACGCCGTCGTGCTCGCCGACGGCTTCTCGTGCCGGACGCAGCTCGACGACCTCGCGGACGTGCAGGCCGTGCACCTCGCCGAGCTGCTCGACCCGGCCCGTCGCTGACGTCGTTCCCGCCCCGTCCGCCGGCCCGGACCTCAGGGTGGGCGTGGCATCATGGAGGGGTCCGGACGGCCGGTCTCGACGCCTCCGGGCGATTTTGACCGGCCCTGGGGGCTCCGGTAGTCTTTACCGCTGTGCCTGGATTGTCCGGGCCGCTGCGCGCATCCCGCCACCGAGCACCCTTCCGGCGGTGAGTGCAGCACGACTCAGAGTCCTTCTCGCCTGAAGAAAGAAGTACGTAGTGCCCACGATCAACCAGTTGGTCCGCAAGGGCCGCCAGTCCAAGGTGGTCAAGACCAGCACCCCGGCCCTCAAGGGGTCGCCGCAGCGCCGTGGCGTGTGCACCCGCGTGTACACGACGACGCCGAAGAAGCCGAACTCCGCGCTGCGCAAGGTTGCTCGTGTCCGCCTCTCGAGCGGCACCGAGGTCACCGCGTACATCCCGGGCGAGGGCCACAACCTGCAGGAGCACTCGATCGTGCTCGTGCGCGGTGGTCGTGTGAAGGACTTGCCCGGCGTCCGCTACAAGATCGTCCGCGGCTCCCTCGACACCCAGGGCGTCAAGGGCCGCAAGCAGGCTCGCAGCCGTTACGGCGCGAAGAAGGAGAAGAGCTGATGCCCCGCAAGGGACCCGCGCCCAAGCGCGTGCCGGAGACGGATCCGGTCTACAGCAGCCAGCTGGTCACGCAGCTGATCAACAAGATCCTCGTCGACGGCAAGAAGCAGACGGCGCAGCGCATCGTCTACAGCGCCCTCGAGGGGACGCGCGAGAAGACCGGCACCGACCCGGTGATCACGCTCAAGCGGGCGCTCGACAACGTCAAGCCCAGCCTCGAGGTCAAGAGCCGCCGCGTCGGCGGTGCGACCTACCAGGTCCCGATCGAGGTCCGTCCGGCCCGCCAGACGACCCTCGCCCTGCGCTGGCTCGTCAAGTACTCCGGCGAGCGTCGCGAGAAGACCATGGCGCAGCGCCTCATGAACGAGCTCCTCGACGCCAGCAACGGCCTCGGCGGCAGCGTCAAGAAGCGTGAGGACACGCACAAGATGGCCGAGGCCAACCGCGCCTTTGCCCACTACCGCTGGTGAGCCTCGGCTCACCCGCCCACCTCGACGTAAGGAACTGGTAGCTCACCGTGGCAACCGACATCACCACCGACCTCACCCGCGTGCGGAACATCGGCATCATGGCGCACATCGATGCCGGCAAGACCACGACGACCGAGCGGATCCTCTTCTACACCGGCATCAACTACAAGATCGGTGAGGTCCACGACGGCGGCGCGACGATGGACTGGATGGAGCAGGAGCAGGAGCGCGGCATCACCATCACGTCCGCCGCGACGACCTGCTGGTGGAAGAACCACCAGATCAACATCATCGACACGCCCGGCCACGTCGACTTCACCGTCGAGGTCGAGCGCTCGCTGCGCGTCCTCGACGGCGCCGTCGCCGTGTTCGACGGTGTCGCCGGCGTCGAGCCGCAGTCCGAGACCGTGTGGCGCCAGGCCGACAAGTACGGCGTGCCCCGCATGTGCTTCGTCAACAAGCTCGACCGCACCGGTGCGTCGTTCGACTTCTGCGTCAAGACCATCCGCGAGCGCCTCGGCGCGACGCCGCTGGTCCTGCAGCTGCCGATCGGCGCCGAGGCCGACTTCCTGGGCGTCGTCGACCTCGTCGGCATGCGCGCCCTGACGTGGCGCGGCGAGACCACGATCGGTGAGGACTACACCGTCGAGGAGATCCCCGCCGACCTGGCCGACGCCGCCGCGGAGGGCCGCGAGGCGCTCCTGGAGACGCTCGCCGACGTCGACGACGAGATCGCCGAGAAGTACCTCGAGGGCGAGGACATCTCGGTCGACGAGCTCAAGGCCGCGATCCGTCGCGCGACCCTGGCCGCCACGCTCAACCCGGTCCTGTGCGGCACGGCGTTCAAGAACAAGGGCGTCCAGCCCCTGCTCGACGCCGTCGTCGACTTCCTGCCGTCGCCGATCGACGTCGGCGACGTCAACGGCCTCGACCCCAAGGACGAGTCCAAGACCGACACGCGTCCCCCGTCGGACGAGGCGCCGTTCGCCGGCCTCGCGTTCAAGATCGCGACCGACCCGCACCTGGGCAAGCTGACCTTCGTGCGCGTCTACTCCGGCCGTCTCGAGGCGGGCACCCAGGTCCTCAACGTGACCAAGGGCCGCAAGGAGCGGATCGGCAAGGTCTACCAGATGCACGCCAACAAGCGTGAGGAGATCGCGTCGGTCGGCGCCGGCCAGATCGTCGCCGTCATGGGCCTCAAGGACACGACGACCGGTGAGACCCTCGCCGACTCGTCGAACCCGATCGTGCTCGAGTCGATGACGTTCCCCGACCCGGTCATCCAGGTCGCCATCGAGCCCAAGACGAAGGGCGACCAGGAGAAGCTGGGCGTCGCGATCCAGAAGCTCGCCGAGGAGGACCCGACGTTCCAGGTCCACACCGACGAGGAGACGGGTCAGACCATCATCGCCGGCATGGGCGAGCTGCACCTCGACATCCTCGTCGACCGGATGAAGCGCGAGTTCCGCGTCGAGGCCAATGTCGGCAAGCCGCAGGTCGCGTACCGCGAGACGATCCGCAAGACCGTCACGGGGCACAGCTACACCCACAAGAAGCAGACCGGTGGCTCGGGCCAGTTCGCCAAGGTCGTCATCGGCCTGGCGCCCAACGGTCCCGACGCCGGTGGCGAGGGTGGCTACGAGTTCGTCAACGAGGTCACGGGTGGTCGCGTCCCGCGCGAGTACATCCCGTCGGTCGACGCCGGCGGCCAGAGCGCCATGGAGTTCGGCGTCCTCGCCGGCTACCCGATGGTGGACGTCAAGTTCACCCTCGAGGACGGCGCCTACCACGACGTCGACTCCAGCGAGCTCGCCTTCAAGCTGGCCGGCAACATGGCCTTCAAGGAGGCCGCCCGCAAGGCCGGTCCCGTCCTGCTCGAGCCGATGTTCGCCGTCGAGGTGACCACGCCCGAGGACTACATGGGCGACGTGATCGGCGACCTCAACTCCCGTCGTGGCCAGGTCCAGGCGATGGAGGAGGGCTTCGGTGGCGCCAAGATCGTCAAGGCGCTCGTGCCCCTCTCGGAGATGTTCGGCTACGTGGGCGACCTGAGGTCCAAGACCTCCGGCCGTGCCTCGTACTCGATGCAGTTCGACTCCTACGCCGAGGTCCCCAAGGCCGTGGCCGAGGAGATCATCAAGAAGGTCCGCGGCGAGTAACAGCGGTCCATCGCATAAGGTGGCCCAAGGTTTGCCACGCGGCGCCTGACGGCTTTCACAGACACAGCAACACACAACCAGGAGGAGCCCCAAGTGGCTAAGGCGAAGTTCGAGCGGACGAAGCCGCACATGAACATCGGCACCATCGGTCACATCGACCATGGCAAGACGACGCTGACCGCGGCGATCACCAAGGTGCTGCACGACAAGTACCCCGAGCTGAACGAGGCCTCGGCCTTCGACCAGATCGACAAGGCTCCCGAGGAGCGTCAGCGCGGCATCACGATCTCGATCTCGCACGTCGAGTACCAGACCGAGAACCGTCACTACGCGCACGTCGACTGCCCCGGTCACGCCGACTACGTGAAGAACATGATCACGGGTGCGGCGCAGATGGACGGCGCGATCCTCGTGGTCGCCGCCACCGACGGCCCCATGCCGCAGACGCGTGAGCACGTCCTCCTGGCCCGCCAGGTCGGCGTCCCGGCCATGGTCGTCGCGCTGAACAAGTGCGACATGGTCGACGACGAGGAGATCCTGGAGCTCGTCGAGCTCGAGGTCCGCGAGCTGCTCAACGAGCAGGAGTTCGACGGCGACAACGTCCCCGTCGTCAAGGTCGCCGCTCACCCGGCGCTGCAGGGCGACGCCAAGTGGGCCGACTCGATCGTCGAGCTCATGAACGCGGTCGACGAGTTCATCCCGACCCCCGAGCGTGAGACGGACAAGCCGTTCCTCATGCCGGTCGAGGACGTCTTCACGATCACCGGTCGCGGCACCGTCATCACCGGTCGTATCGAGCGCGGCGTCGTCAAGGTCAACGAGACCGTCGACATCGTCGGCATCCGCGAGCAGAAGCAGACCACCACGGTCACGGGCATCGAGATGTTCCGCAAGCTGCTCGACGAGGGCCAGGCGGGCGAGAACGTCGGTCTGCTCCTGCGCGGCACGAAGCGCGAGGACGTCGAGCGCGGCATGGTCATCATCGCGCCCGGCTCCACGACGCCGCACACGGAGTTCGAGGGCCAGGTCTACATCCTGTCCAAGGAGGAGGGTGGCCGTCACACGCCGTTCTTCAACAACTACCGTCCGCAGTTCTACTTCCGGACCACGGACGTCACCGGCGTCGTCACGCTGCCCGAGGGCACCGAGATGGTCATGCCCGGCGACAACACCGAGATGAAGGTCGACCTCATCCAGCCCATCGCGATGGACGAGGGCCTGCGGTTCGCCATCCGTGAGGGTGGCCGCACCGTCGGCGCCGGCCGCGTCACCAAGATCATCAAGTGATCTGACGTTCGCTGCACGAAGCCCCCTGGACCCCTCGGGTCCGGGGGGCTTCGTCGTTCCCGTTCGGCCCGCGTCGGGAACGATTGTCGTGGGCGTCCTCTTCGCGAGACGTGGCGTGGCCCAGGCCGCCCGGGGTGCGTACGGTCGGAGCATGGGTCACGCGCACCAGCACGGCACGGGCTTCCGCCACCGCGGACGTCTCGCGGTCGTGCTCGCGCTCTCGCTCACCGTGCTCGTCGTGGAGGCGGTCGTCGCCGTCCTGACCGGCAGCCTCGCGCTGCTCGCCGACGCCGGCCACGTGCTCGGCGACTCCATCGGCCTCGTGATGGCGCTCGTCGCGATCTCGGTCGCCCAGCGCGGGGGAGCCCCGGGGTCGCGCCGCACCTTCGGCAACCACCGCACCGAGGTCATCGCGGCCGGTCTGAACGGGCTGCTGCTGCTCGGCCTGTGCGCCTGGATCGTCGTCCAGGCAGTGGGCCGGCTCCAGGACCCCGGCGAGCTCGAGGGCCTGCCGGTGCTCGTCGCGGGAGCGGTCGGCCTGACCGCCAACGTCGTCGGGCTGCTGCTCCTGCGCGAGGGAGCCGAGGAGAGCCTCAACGTGCGCGGCGCCTACCTCGAGGTCCTCGGGGACGCGCTCGGCTCCGTGGCCGTGCTCGTCTCCGCCGCCGTCGTCCTGCTGACGGGCTGGGTCCGGGCGGACGCGGTGGCGTCGCTCGCGATCGCGGTCCTGATCCTGCCGCGCGCCGTCTCGCTGCTGCGCGAGGTCGTCGAGGTGCTGCTGGAGTCGACGCCCCGCGACGTCGACCTCGCCGACCTGCGGGCGCACCTGCTCGGTGCCGAGGGCGTGGCGGACGTCCACGACCTGCACGTCTGGACCATCACGTCGGGCATGCCGGTCATGAGCGCGCACGTCGTGCTCGAGCCGTCGGTCGAGGAGATGGGGGAGGCTCACGCGGTCCTCGACCGCCTGCGCGCGTGCCTGTCCGAGCACTTCGACGTCGAGCACTCGACGCTGCAGCTCGAGCCCGCGGGGCACGCCGACAGCGAGCACCACCTGCACCACTGACGGGCCGTGGCCGGCCTCACGCGAGAGGCGTCCGACCCGATTTGTGTTCGGGGACGGCGATCTGTCAGACTAGTGCGGTTGCTCCGGCCGGATGGCGGGGGCGCACTCGCCCGGAACTCACGCCGGGGACGACGAGAGCGCCACACCGACTCCGGCCTGACTGGTGCAACGGGACGTGTCGGACCCATCGGGGCCGATGTCCCGCCCGCCCGGTCCAACCACCCAACTCCAGAAGTGTTGCGACGTCGTCGGTGCCTCAGGGCGCGACACGCCCGACCTCGGGGTGCGGAGGGGAGCGAGCCCGGCCGGCTGACCGGCGGGACACCGAAGCTGACGAAGAGAAGGACGACAGAGCATGGCGGGACAGAAGATCCGTATCCGGCTCAAGGCCTACGACCACGAGGTGATCGACTCCTCGGCGCGCAAGATCGTCGACACGGTCACCCGCACGGGTGCCTCCGTGGCCGGTCCGGTGCCGCTGCCGACGGAGAAGAACGTCTACTGCGTGATTCGTTCGCCCCACAAGTACAAGGACAGCCGCGAGCACTTCGAGATGCGCACCCACAAGCGGCTCATCGACATCATCGACCCGACGCCGAAGACCGTCGACTCGCTCATGCGACTCGACCTGCCGGCCGGTGTCGACATCGAGATCAAGCTCTGAGAGGGGACCGACGCATGAGCAGCACCTCCACCGCCACGACGCGCGGCCTCCTCGGCCGCAAGCTCGGCATGACGCAGGTCTGGGACGCCGACAACAAGGTCGTCCCCGTCACCGTCCTGGCCGCCGACACGAACGTCGTCACCCAGATCCGCACGCGCGAGACCGACGGCTACAGCGCCGTCCAGATCGGCTTCGGCGAGATCGAGGGCCGCAAGGTCACCAAGCCGCAGGCCGGCCACTTCGCGAAGGCCGGCGTCACGCCGCGTCGCCACATGGTCGAGATCCGCACCGAGGCCATCGGCGAGTTCGAGCTCGGCCAGGAGATCTCCCCGGAGATCTTCGCCGCCGGCGACGTCATCGACGTCACGGCCACGAGCAAGGGCAAGGGCTTCGCCGGCGTCATGAAGCGTCACGGCTTCGCCGGCGTCTCCGCCTCGCACGGCGCCCACCGCAACCACCGCAAGCCCGGCTCGATCGGTGGCTGCGCCACCCCGGGTCGCGTGTTCAAGGGCCTGCGCATGGCGGGCCGCATGGGCACCGACACGGTGACCACCCAGAACCTGACCGTCCACGCGGTCGACGCCGCCAAGGGCGTCATCCTGGTCAAGGGCGCGGTGCCCGGGGCCAAGGGTGCCCTCGTCGTCATCCGCAGCGCCGCCAAGAAGGGGGCCTGAGTCCCATGGTGAAGACCATCGACGCCGACCTGCCCGTCGACGTGTTCGACGCGCCGGTCAACATCCCGCTGATCCACCAGGTCGTCACGGCCCAGCTCGCCGCCGCCCGCCAGGGCACGCACGACGTCAAGTCGCGCGGCGAGGTCCGCGGTGGCGGCAAGAAGCCGTACCGCCAGAAGGGCACCGGCCGCGCCCGGCAGGGCTCGATCCGCGCGCCCCAGTACACCGGTGGTGGCGTCGTGCACGGCCCGACGCCGCGCAGCTACGACCAGCGCACGCCCAAGAAGATGAAGGCCGCCGCCCTGCGCGGTGCCCTCACCGACCGGGCTCGCACGGGTCGCCTGCACGTCGTCGACGCGCTCGTCTCGGGCGAGGTTCCCTCGACGAAGGCCGCCGTCGCGGCCCTCGCCGAGCTGACCGGTCGTCGCCGCGTCCTGGTCGTCGTCGAGCGTGACGACGTGCTGACGCTCAAGAGCCTGCGCAACGTCACCGACCTGGTCCTGCTGACCTCCGACCAGCTGAACACCTACGACGTCGTCAAGTCCGACGACGTGGTGTTCACGAAGGCCGCGTTCGACGCGTTCGTCGCCGCTCGCTCCGCCGAGGGCGTCGAGACGGTCGCGCTGAGCAAGGCCGTCGTCGAGGCCGACGCGGCGCCCGCCAAGCCGGCCAAGAAGGCCCCGGCGAGGAAGGCGCCTGCGACGAAGGCCGCCGCCGAGCCGAAGGCCGAGAAGGCCGAGGCCGCCGCGGAGCCGGCGTCCGAGGGTGCGACCAAGACGCAGCCGTACGGCCCGGGCAGCAAGGCGCCGCTCAAGAGCGGCAACGCGCCCAAGGGTCACGAGATCAAGGGCAACGAGGACTCGAAGAAGTACCACACGCCCGACAGCCCCTGGTACGACCAGACGGTCGCCGAGGTCTGGTTCGACACCGAGGCCTCCGCCGAGGCGGCCGGCTTCGTGAAGGCAGGAGAGGACGCATGAGCACCCTGCACAAGGACGCGCGCGACGTGCTGATCGCGCCGGTCGTCAGCGAGAAGGCCTACGGCCTCCTCGACGACAACAAGTACACCTTCGTGGTGCGCCCCGACGCCAACAAGACGGAGATCAAGATCGCCGTCGAGCAGATCTTCGGCGTCACGGTGACCTCCGTGAACACGATCAACCGCAAGGGCAAGACGCGCCGCACCCGCAACGGGCTCGGCAAGCGCAAGGACACCAAGCGGGCGATCGTCAGCGTGGCCGCCGGCCAGAGCATCGACATCTTCTCGAGCCCGAGCTGAGGACTGAGCAGACATGGCAATCCGTAAGTACAAGCCGACCACGCCGGGCCGTCGCGGCTCGAGCGTCGCCGACTTCGCCGAGATCACCCGGTCGACGCCGGAGAAGTCGCTCCTGGAGCCGCTGCCCAAGAAGGGCGGCCGCAACAACTCCGGGCGCATCACGACCCGTCACCAGGGTGGCGGTCACAAGCGCGCCTACCGCATCATCGACTTCCGTCGTGCGGACAAGGACGGCATCCCCGCGAAGGTCGCTCACATCGAGTACGACCCCAACCGCACCGCGCGCATCGCGCTCCTGCACTACGCCGACGGCGAGAAGCGCTACATCGTGGCGCCCGACGGCCTGAAGCAGGGCATGAGCGTCGAGGCCGGCGTCGGGGCCGACATCAAGGTCGGCAACAACCTGCCGCTGCGCAACATCCCCGTCGGCACGCAGATCCACGCCGTGGAGCTGCGCCCCGGTGGCGGCGCCAAGATGGGCCGCTCGGCCGGCGTGCGGGTGCAGCTCGTCGCCAAGGAGGGCTCGCGCGCCCAGCTGCGTCTGCCCTCGGGCGAGATGCGCTACGTCGACGTCCGCTGCCGCGCCACGATCGGCGAGGTCGGCAACGCCGAGCAGTCCAACATCAACTGGGGCAAGGCCGGCCGCAACCGCTGGAAGGGCAAGCGCCCGACCGTCCGTGGTGTGGCCATGAACCCGATCGACCACCCGCACGGTGGCGGTGAGGGCAAGACCTCGGGTGGTCGCCACCCGGTCAGCCCGTGGGGCAAGCCCGAGGGCCGCACGCGCAAGCGCAAGGCCAGTGACCAGATGATCGTCCGCCGCCGCAAGTCCGGCCGCTGAGTTTCGACGAGCTCAGGAACCAAGGAAGAGATATGCCTCGTAGTTTGAAGAAGGGTCCCTTCGTCGACGACCACCTCAGCAAGAAGGTGGACGCTCAGAACGAAGCCGGTACCCACAACGTGATCAAGACCTGGTCGCGTCGCTCGATGATCCTGCCGACCTTCATCGGTCACACGATCGCCGTGCACGACGGCCGCAAGCACGTCCCGGTGTTCGTCACCGACGCGATGGTGGGTCACAAGCTGGGCGAGTTCGCCCCGACCCGCACGTTCCGCGGTCACGAGAAGGACGACCGAAAGGCGAAGAGGCGATGAGTGCAGCCACCCGAGAGAACGTGAGCGCGCGCCGCGAGCGGCTCCTGGGCGACACGCCCGGTGCGTTCGCCGTGGCCCGCTTCGTGCGCGTCACCCCGCAGAAGGCCCGCCGCGTCGCGGACCTCGTGCGTGGTCTGGACGTCGAGGAGGCGCTGGCCATCCTGCAGTTCGCGCCGCAGGCCGTCGCGTCCAACTTCTACAAGCTCGTCGAGTCGGCGGCCGCCAACGCGGTCACGACCGAGGGCCTGGACCGCAGCACCCTCGTCGTGTCGACCGTCATGGTCGACGAGGGTCCGACCATGAAGCGCTGGCGCCCGCGCGCCAAGGGTGCGGCCAACCGCATCCTCAAGCGCACCAGCCACCTGACCGTCGTCGTCCAGCCGGCCGACACCGTCACCACGTCGACCAAGAAGGGTGGGAACTGAGCATGGGTCAGAAGATCAACCCGCACGGCTTCCGACTCGGCGTCTCCGTCGACCACAAGAGCCGCTGGTACGCGGACAAGCTGTACAGCAGCTACGTGGGCGAGGACGTCAAGATCCGCAAGATGCTGACCAAGGGCATGGATCGCGCCGGCATCAGCCGCGTCGAGATCGAGCGCACGCGTGACCGCGTCCGCGTCGACATCCACACCGCCCGTCCCGGCATCGTCATCGGTCGCCGTGGCGCCGAGGCCGACCGCATCCGTGGCGACCTCGAGAAGCTGACCGGCAAGCAGGTCCAGCTGAACATCCTCGAGGTCAAGCAGCCCGAGCTCGACGCCCAGCTCGTCGCGCAGGGCGTGGCCGAGCAGCTGAGCGGTCGCGTGCAGTTCCGTCGCGCGATGCGCAAGGCGATGCAGACCACGATGCGCTCGGGTGCCAAGGGCATCCGGATCCAGTGCTCGGGTCGTCTCGGCGGCGCCGAGATGAGCCGCTCGGAGTTCTACCGCGAGGGCCGCGTCCCGCTGCACACGCTGCGCGCCGACGTCGACTACGGCTTCTACGAGGCCAAGACGACCTTCGGTCGCATCGGCGTCAAGGTCTGGGTCTACAAGGGCGAGGTCGCGGGCACCCGCGCCGAGCGCGAGGCCGAGGCCGCCAAGCGCGCCGCCGCTCCGGGCGGTCGTCGCCCGCAGCGCGGCGGTCGCCGCCCGGCCCGTGACGCGCGCCCCGAGCAGGGCGCCGAGCAGGCACCCGCCGAGGCCACCGCGGCCCCGGCCGAGGCGACCGCGGCTCCGGCCGCCGCTGAAGGGAGTGAGGGCTGATGTTGATGCCCCGACGAGTCAAGTACCGCAAGCAGCACCACCCGAAGCGACGTGGCGTCGCCAAGGGCGGCACGACGCTCGCGTTCGGTGACTACGGCATCCAGGCGGTCGAGGGTCACTACGTGACCAACCGGCAGATCGAGTCCGCTCGTATCGCCATGACGCGCCACATCAAGCGTGGCGGCAAGGTCTGGATCAACATCTACCCGGACCGCCCGCTGACCAAGAAGCCCGCCGAGACCCGCATGGGTTCCGGCAAGGGCTCGCCCGAGTGGTGGGTCGCCAACGTGAAGCCCGGTCGGGTGATGTTCGAGCTCTCGGGCGTCTCCGAGGAGGTCGCACGTGAGGCGATGCGCCGCGCGATCCACAAGCTGCCGATGAAGGCCCGCTTCATCAGCCGCGAGACCGAGGGAGGCATGTGAGCATGGCTGCCACCACGACTGCCGCCGAGCTGCGCGGCCTCGACGCCGAGGGCCTCGAGACCAAGCTGCGCGAGGCGAAGGAAGAGCTGTTCAACCTGCGCTTCCAGAACGCCACGGGCCAGCTCGACAACACCGCGCGCCTGAAGACGGTGCGCCGCGAGATCGCGCGCATCTACACGGTCCTGCGTGAGCGTGAGCTCGGGATCATCGAGAGCAACGACGAGGTCGACGCATGAGCGAGAAGGACACCGTGACCCAGAACGACCGCACCGCACGCAAGGTCCGCGAGGGCCTCGTCGTGAGCGACAAGATGGACAAGACCGTCGTCGTGAGCGTCGAGGACCGCGTGAAGCACGGCCTCTACGGCAAGGTGCTGCGACGCAACGTCAAGCTCAAGGCCCACGACGAGGCCAACGAGGCCGGCGTCGGCGACCGCGTGCTGCTCATGGAGACCCGACCGCTGTCGGCCACGAAGCGCTGGCGGCTCGTCGAGGTCCTCGAGAAGGCGAAGTGAGAGACAGATGATTCAGCAGGAGTCGCGACTCAAGGTCGCCGACAACACGGGTGCCAAGGAGATCCTCTGCATCCGCGTGCTCGGTGGCTCCGGTCGGCGCTACGCCGGCATCGGCGACACGATCGTCGCCACCGTCAAGGACGCCATCCCGGGCGGCAACGTCAAGAAGGGCGACGTCGTCAAGGCGGTCGTCGTGCGCACCGTCAAGGAGCGCCGGCGTCCGGACGGCTCGTACATCAAGTTCGACGAGAACGCCGCGGTCATCCTCAAGACCGACGGCGATCCGCGCGGCACGCGCATCTTCGGCCCCGTGGGCCGCGAGCTGCGCGACAAGAAGTTCATGCGGATCATCTCGCTCGCGCCCGGAGGTGCTCTGAGATGGGTAGGAACAGCGTGAACATCAAGAAGGGTGACCAGGTCAAGGTCATCGCCGGAGCCGACAAGGGCGTCGAGGGCAAGGTCATCGAGGTCCTGACCGAGCAGGAGCGGGTCATCGTCGAGGGCGTCAACCGCGTCAAGCGGCACACCCGCGCCGGCCAGGCCGGCCAGGGCAGCACCGGCGGCATCATCACGAGCGAGGCGCCCATCCACGTCTCCAACGTGATGCTCGTCGTCGACGCGGACGGCGACAAGACCACGACCCGCGTCGGCTTCCGCCGCGACGAGGTCACCAAGAACCGTCCCGACGGTTCCTCGTACCCCGCGCACCGCAGCGTGCGCGTCTCGACCAAGACCGGAAAGGAGATCTGACATGGCTGAGACCACCACCGCCGGGCCTCGCTTCAAGGCGAAGTACCGCGAGGAGATCGTGCCCGCGCTGCAGGAGCAGTTCGGCTACGGCAACGTCATGCAGGTCCCCGGCCTGACCAAGATCGTCGTCAACATGGGCGTCGGCGAGGCGGCCCGTGACGGCAAGCTCATCGAGGGCGCCCTGCGCGACCTCACGGCGATCACCGGCCAGAAGCCGCAGGTCACCAAGGCCCGCAAGTCGATCGCGCAGTTCAAGCTGCGCGAGGGCATGCCGATCGGCGCGCACGTCACGCTGCGCGGCGACCGCATGTGGGAGTTCCTGGACCGCCTGCTCACGCTCGCGCTCCCGCGCATCCGTGACTTCCGCGGCCTGAGCGCCAAGCAGTTCGACGGCCGGGGCAACTACACGTTCGGCCTGACCGAGCAGGTCATGTTCCACGAGATCGACCAGGACAAGATCGATCGGTCGCGCGGCATGGACATCACGGTCGTCACCACGGCCACGAACGACGACGAGGGTCGCGCGCTGCTCAAGCTGCTCGGCTTCCCGTACAAGGAGAACTGACATGGCGAAGACCGGTCTGAAGATCAAGGCGGCTCGCAAGCCCAAGTTCGCGGTGCGTGGCTACACGCGCTGCCAGCGTTGTGGACGCTCGCAGGCGGTCTACAAGAAGTTCGGCCTGTGCCGCATCTGCTTCCGCGAGATGGCGCACCGGGGCGAGCTTCCGGGCATCACCAAGAGCAGCTGGTAATCCACACCACGAGTGCCACAGGTCCTCTCCCACTCGACCCGACCACCGGGACCGAGGACGAGAAGCGAAACCAGGGCAAGAAGGAATCACACCCAACATGACGATGACCGATCCGATCGCGGACATGCTGACGCGTGTCCGCAACGGCAACCAGGCGTTCCACGACTCCGTGACGATGCCGTCCTCCAAGCTGAAGGTGGGGGTCGCCGAGATCCTCAAGCAGGAGGGCTACATCACGGACTTCAGCGTGGCCGACGCCCCCGAGGGCGAGGTCGGCCAGCGGCTGACCATCACCCTGAAGTACGGCTCGCACCGTGAGCGTTCGATCGCCGGCATCCGGCGCATCAGCAAGCCCGGACTGCGGGTGTACGCCAAGTCGACCAACCTGCCGAAGGTCCTCGGTGGCCTGGGCGTCGCGATCATCTCGACGAGCCAGGGTCTGCTGACCGACCGCCAGGCCAACCAGAAGGGCGTAGGTGGGGAAGTCCTCGCCTACGTCTGGTGAGAACGGAGGAGGAGAGAACATGTCGCGCATCGGCAAGCTCCCCGTCGCCGTTCCGTCCGGCGTCGAGGTGACCATCGACGGACAGAACGTCCGTGTCAAGGGCCCCAAGGGCGAGCTCAGCCACACCGTGGCCGAGCCCATCACCGTCGCTCGCGCTGAGGACGGCAGCCTCGAGGTCCAGCGTCCCGACGACGAGCGCAAGAGCAAGGCCCTGCACGGGCTGAGCCGCACGCTCGTCAACAACATGGTGATCGGCGTGACCGAGGGCTACGAGAAGAAGCTCGAGATCGTCGGCGTCGGCTACCGCGTCCTGTCCAAGGGCCCGGCGGCGATCGAGCTGAACCTCGGCTTCAGCCACCCGGTCCCGTTCGAGGCCCCCGAGGGCATCACGTTCACCGTGGAGTCCCCGACGAAGCTGACGGTGCAGGGCATCGACAAGCAGCGCGTCGGCGAGGTCGCCGCGAACATCCGCAAGATCCGCAAGCCCGAGCCGTACAAGGGCAAGGGCGTGCGGTACGCCGGCGAGCGCATCCTGCGCAAGGCTGGAAAGGCTGGTAAGTGATCATGGCGATCTCCATCAAGCACACCAAGGGATCCTCGGCCCGCGCCGCCTCGCGTCGCCGCCGTCAGATCCGTGGTCGCAAGAAGATCCAGGGCTCGGCCCAGCGTCCCCGCCTGGTCGTGACCCGCTCGACGAAGCACATCGTCGCCCAGGTCGTGAACGACGACGAGGGCCGCACCCTCGTGTCGGCCTCGTCCATGGAGGCGGACCTGCGCTCGACCGACGGCGACAAGACCGCCAAGGCCAAGCAGGTCGGCCAGCTGGTCGCCGACCGCGCGAAGTCCGCCGGCATCGAGTCGGTCGTCTTCGACCGTGCGGGCAACCGCTACGCCGGTCGGATCGCCGCGCTCGCCGACGGCGCGCGCGAGGGCGGACTGGAGTTCTGATGACCAACCTGACCAAGAACAACCTGGAGGGGGCCGCATGAGCGCCCAGCAGCGCCGCGGTGGCGGCGACCGTCGTGGCGGTCGCGGCAACGACCGCGACAAGTCCAACTACATCGAGAAGGTCGTCACGATCAACCGTGTCGCCAAGGTCGTCAAGGGTGGCCGTCGCTTCAGCTTCACCGCCCTCGTGATCGTCGGCGACGGCGACGGTCAGGTCGGCGTCGGCTACGGCAAGGCCAAGGAGGTGCCCACGGCGATCGCCAAGGGTGTCGAGGAGGCGAAGAAGAACTTCTTCCGCGTCCCGCGCATCCAGGGCACCATCCCGCACCCCGTCCAGGGCGAGAAGGCCGCCGGTGTGGTCTTCCTGCGTCCGGCCTCGCCCGGTACCGGCGTCATCGCCGGTGGCCCGGTGCGTGCGGTGCTCGAGGCCGCCGGCATCCACGACGTCCTGAGCAAGTCGCTCGGCTCGTCCAACGCGATCAACATCGTCCACGCGACGGTCGAGGCGCTCCGCACGCTGGAGTCGCCTGAGGCGGTCGCGTCGCGTCGTGGCCTCACGGTCGAGGAGGTCGCTCCGGCGGCGCTGCTCAAGGCCGGCGCCGAGGGCGAGCAGGCCGCGAAGAACGACCAGGCGGCGGCCGCGGGGGCGGGTGTCTGATGGCGAAGCTGCAGATCACCCAGACCCGTTCGGCGATCGGGCGTCAGCAGAACCAGCGCAACACGCTGCGTTCGCTGGGCCTGAAGCGCATCGGCGACGTCGTCGTCAAGGAAGACCGTCCCGAGATCCGCGGCATGGCCGAGTCCATCCCGCACCTCGTGGACCTCAAGGAGGTTGACTGACATGGCGCTCAAGCTCCATCACCTGCGCCCGGCCCCCGGGGCCAAGACCGCCAAGACCCGCGTGGGTCGCGGTGAGGGCTCCAAGGGCAAGACCGCTGGCCGCGGCACCAAGGGCACCAAGGCCCGCTACCAGGTGTCCGCCGCGTTCGAGGGCGGCCAGACGCCGCTGCACATGCGGCTGCCCAAGCTGAAGGGGTTCAAGAACCCGTTCCGCGAGGAGTTCCAGGTCGTCAACGTCGAGCGCATCGGCACCCTCTTCCCCGAGGGTGGCACGGTCGACGTCGAGGCCCTGGTCGCGAAGGGCGCCGTCCGCAAGGGCGAGCCCGTCAAGGTCCTCGGCACGGGCGACCTCGGCGTGGCCGTCCAGGTCACGGCGCACAAGTTCTCGGGCTCGGCCCGGAGCAAGATCGAGGCTGCCGGCGGCAGCGTCACGGAGCTCTGAGTGGGGCTCTGACCTGATCGGCGACGGGGTCCTCCTGGTGAGGGCCTCGTCGCCGTCTGGCATCCGGGGCCGATCGCGGCCCCGCCCGGACGCCACGGCCTCCGGGATGGAACCGACTGTTACAGTCGCCGGGGCACCTCGCCCCGCTGAACCTCGAGGAGGAACGGACGTGCTCAGCGCCTTCGTCAACGCGTTCAGGACGCCCGACCTGCGGCGCAAGCTCCTGTTCGTGCTCGGCATCATCATCCTGTTCCGCTTCGGCTCCACGTTGCCGGCGCCGGGTGTCAACGTCGGCAACGTCCAGGCGAGCGTCCAGGCCGCCTCCGAGGGCGAGAACGGCAGCCTGTTCGCCCTCATCAACGTCTTCTCCGGCGGCGCGCTGCTGCAGCTGACCGTGTTCGCGCTCGGCATCATGCCGTACATCACCGCGAGCATCATCCTGCAGCTGCTCGTCGTCGTGATCCCGCGCCTGGAGGCCCTCAAGAAGGAGGGCCAGGCCGGCCAGACCAAGATCACGCAGTACACCCGCTACCTGACGCTGGGCCTCGCGGTCCTCCAGGCCTCGGGCATCGTCGCCCTCGCGCGCTCCGGCCAGCTCTTCGGCGGCCAGACCACGGGCGACCTGCTGTACAACAAGGACTCCATCTGGACGTTCCTGCTGATCGTCCTCACGATGGTCGCCGGCACCGCCGTCATCATGTGGCTCGGCGAGCTCATCACCGACCGCGGCATCGGCAACGGCATGTCGATCCTGATCTTCACCCAGGTCGTTGCCACGTTCCCCGGCGCGATGTGGCTCATCAAGCAGCAGAAGGGCTGGACGACGTTCATCATCGTCGTCCTGGTCGGCCTCGTCGTCGTCGCGGGCGTCATCTTCATCGAGCAGGCGCAGCGGCGGATCCCGGTCCAGTACGCGAAGCGCATGGTGGGGCGGCGGATGTTCGGCGGCTCGTCGACGTACATCCCGCTCAAGGTCAACCAGGCCGGCATCATCCCGGTCATCTTCGCCTCGAGCCTGCTCTACCTGCCGGCGCTGTACTCGCAGTTCCAGCCGGGCTCGTCCTTCTCGCAGTGGATCCAGGACCACTTCGTGCGCGGCGACCACCCGTACTACATGATCACGTACTTCGTGCTGATCGTGTTCTTCACGTACTTCTACGTCGCGATCACCTTCAACCCCGAGGAGGTCGCCGACAACATGAAGAAGTACGGCGGCTTCATCCCGGGCATCCGGGCCGGTCGCCCGACGCAGGACTACCTGGCCTACGTCCTGAGCCGGATCACGGCACCGGGCGCGCTGTACCTCGGCATCATCGCGCTGATCCCGATGATCGCGGTGGCCCTGCTCGACGCCAGCCAGAACTTCCCGTTCGGCGGCACGACGATCCTCATCATCGTCGGCGTCGGTCTCGACACCGTGAAGCAGATCGAGAGCCAGCTCCAGCAGCGCAACTACGAAGGGTTCCTGCGGTGACGCGACTCCTCATCATGGGCCCGCCCGGTGCGGGCAAGGGCACCCAGGCCGCGACGCTGGCCGAGCGGATCGACGGCGTGCACGTGTCGACCGGCGACATCTTCCGCCAGAACGTCGCCGACCAGACCGAGCTCGGCCGCACGGCGCAGCGGTACATGGACGCCGGCGAGTACGTGCCCGACGAGGTCACGAACGCCATGGTGAAGGACCGGCTCTCGCAGGACGACGCACGAGAGTCGTTCATCCTCGACGGCTACCCGCGCACGCCCGACCAGGTCGAGACGCTCGACGCGATCCTCGCCGAGCTGGGCTCCGGCCTCGACCACGTCCTCGTCCTGACGGTCGACCACGAGGAGCTCATCGAGCGGCTGCTCAAGCGGGCCGCCACGAGCGGGCGCTCCGACGACTCCGAGGACGTCATCCGGCACCGTCAGGAGGTCTACATCGCGGAGACGGCGCCGCTGCTGCCGATCTACCGCGAGCGTGGCCTGCTGCGCGAGGTCGACGGCATGGGCGACATCGACGAGGTCGCCGCGCGGATCGACGCCGCGCTCGGTCTCTGAGCGTGTTCGGCCGCTCCTTCGAGCTCAAGTCCGCGGACCAGGTCGAGCGCATGCGCTCGGCGGGTCTCGTCGTCGCGGCGATGCTCGACGCGGTGTCCCGCGCCGCGGTGCCCGGCGCGACCACGCGTGAGCTCGACGCCGTCGCCCGGGGCGTCCTCGTCGAGCACGGCGCGACGTCGAACTTCCTCGACTACGGCGCCGACGCCGCCGGCCACGGGGGCTTCCAAGGCGTCATCTGCACGTCCGTCAACGACGAGGTCGTGCACGGCGTCCCGGGCGACCGCGTGCTCGTCGACGGCGACCTGCTGTCGGTCGACGCCGGCGCGATCGTCGACGGCTGGCACGGCGACGCGGCCGTCACGGTCGCGGTCGGCACGGCGAGCACCGCCGACCAGCGGCTGTCCCAGGTGACCCAGGACGCCCTGTGGGCCGGCATCGCAGCGGCCCAGGTCGGCGCGCGGCTCGGCGACGTCAGCCACGCGATCGAGACGAGCATCCGTGCCGCGGGGGACTACGGCATCGTCGAGGGCTTCACCGGCCACGGCATCGGCACCGCGATGCACATGCCGCCCGACGTCCCGAACACCGGACGCGCCGGACGCGGCCCGGTCCTCAAGGAGGGCCTGGTCCTCGCGATCGAGCCGATGGTCACGCTCGGCACCTCGCGCACCCACACCCTCGACGACGACTGGACGGTGGTCACGGTCGACCGCAGCCGCGGTGCCCACTGGGAGCACACCGTTGCCGTCACGCCCGCCGGCCCACGCGTCCTCACGGCCCTCGACGAGGGTCGCTCGCGCCTGTCCTGACCCGTGCGGTCCTGGTGCGCGTCGCAGCCGTGGGGGAGCATGGACGCGTGCGCGTCCTGACGATGTCCCTGACCGGGCTGCTGCTGGCCGGGCTCGGCGCGTGCGGCGGCGACGACGACCGCGAGACCCCGGAGCCGACGTCGACCGCGTCGACCCGGTCGGCGAGCCCCACGCCGGCCGACGACCGAGACCCGGCGGCACAGGTGCGCCGGCTCGTCGCCGCGATCGACGACGGGGACTGCCGGACGGTGCGCCGACTGGTCGTGACGCCGGACGCGGTGGACTGCTCCGACATCGAGGCGTCGCAGGGCACGCTGGCCGACGAGGGGATCGAGCTCGACCGGGTCCGCTACGTGGTGGTCGAGCGCACGTCGTCCGACGCGCGCGTGCGGGTCGACTGGACGCCCGGCCGGGAGTCCGTCCCGGCCGAGTCCTTCGACCTCCAGCGCGTGGCGGGGGCCTGGCGGGTCGTGCTCGACTCGGCGGCCTGACGCCTCAGCGGACGGTGACCTTGACCGTGTGCGACGTGCGGTCGACCTTGCTGTTGCCGCTGTAGGCGACCCTGAACGACCGGTTCTTGCCGCTGTAGATCTTCGTGAGGCGCAGGGTCGCCCGGCCGTCGACGAGCTTGGCCCGGACCTGCTTGGACCCCAGGGTCACGCTCACGGTGCCGGTCGGCGTCGTGCCGGCGGCGGTGACGGTGAAGCGGAACGTCGCAGCCTTGCGCTCGCCCGTGCCCTTGACGGTGAGCCGGGCCGGGGACTTCACGACGGCGGTCTCGGCGGTGCGACGCTTGGCGGAGACGTAGCCGGGGGCCGAGGCCGTGACCTCGACCGAGAGGCGGTGACCGAGGTCGCCGGAGACCGGCGTGTAGGTGCGGCCGGTCGCGCTGAGCGGCTTCGTGCCGCGGTACCAGCGGTACGTAACCCGCCCGCCGCTCGGAACCGTGACCTCGGGCTCGGCTGTCAGGCGCGAGCCGGGGCGCGCGCTGCCGGTGATCCGGGGGTCGGCGCGGAAGGCGATCCGTCCGGCGGCGACGGCCGCCGTGCGCGCCGACGTGACCGTGCGGGAGGTGTAGCCGGGGCGCTGGCCGGTGACGCTCACCGTGAGGACCTTGCCCTGCTGCGCGGCTCCCGCCACGAACGTCGGCCCGGTGGCGCCCTCGATCGCCCGGCCGTCGGCGGACCAGCGGTACGTCAGCGTGGCCGTCGGCGCCCAGGTGCCCGGGGTGGCCTTCAGGGCCTCGCCGACCGTCGGTCGGCCGCTCACCGTGGGCTGCGGGGCCGCGGAGAAGGCTGCGAGCCCGACCTTGCCGGCGGTGAGGGTCCGGGTGACGGTCGTGTAGCCCGGTCGGCTGATGGTCTGGACGACGGCGATCGTGGAGCCGACCTCGGCCGGCGTCGGCGTGTAGGTCGCGCCGGTGGCGCCGGGGATCGTCGTGCCGTCACGGGTCCAGCGTCGCGTGACGGTGACGTCGGCCTGCGACCATCGACCCGGCAGGGCCTCGATCGCCCGGTCGACGACGGGGGAGCGGGTCACCGAGGGCTCGCTCGAGGCGGTCAGGGTTCCCGGCACCACGGCCGGCGTGGCCGCCGTCGTGGCCGACGAGTAGCCGTGACCCGGCTTCGAGACCGAGAGGGCGACGGAGATCCGGTCGCCCAGCTGGTCCACGTCGGGCGTGAAGGTCGGCTCGGTCGCGCCCTCGACCGGCTCGCCGTCGGCCGACCACTGGTACTTGAAGGTCTCCGGCGTGGGGGACCAGGCGCCGTCCGTGTCGACGCCGAGCGTGCGTCCGACGGCAGGGTCGCCCGTGACCTTCGGGGTGGCGACCTTGTCGAGCTTGCCGGGCGAGATGGTCCGTGCGGCGGACGTGGCGGTCTTCGTGGGGTAGCCCGACTTCTTGGCCGTCACCTTCACGCTGAGCTTGCGGCCCCAGGCGGTGCCGGGCGGGGTGAAGGTCCGGCCGGTGGCCTTGCTGACCGCCTTGCCGTCGAGGAGCCACTGGTACGACAGCGACGGCGTCATGGTCCAGGAGCCGGGGGTCGCGGTGGCCGCGACGCCCACCTTGACGGTCCCGCCGACGGTCGGCTTCGCGGTGTTGGACAGCGTCACGTCGGCGAAGTGGATGAACCCGTCGGGCCAGCCCGACCCCTTCGAGATGCGTCGCCAGTCGAAGGCCCGGCCGTAGTTGGACTCCGACACGAGGATCTCCGTCGAGGAGATGACGCGCTCGACGTAGGCGACGTGGTTGCCGCCGGACGGGCGACCCCACCAGGCGACCGAGCCGGCGGTGGGCGTCTTGTCGGTGACGTCCTTCATGGTCGGGCCCCAGTCGCGCGCGTTGCCCACGCCGGAACGCGGCCGCGTCGTCGACATGCCGTTCGTCGTGATGAGGCGGTAGGCCACGTAGTTGGTGCAGTTGGTGCCGGAGTACATCCGCCAGTACGAGGTGCGCTGCTTGCTCTCGTAGCCGTAGTGGCTGTAGCCGGCGCGGCTGCACGAGGAGTAGCTCGTGCACAGCAGGGACGACGCCGACTGGGCAGCACTCAGCGGCACGAGACAAGCGGCGAAAATTAGCACGCCGAGCCAGGCTGAGATCCGCGACACGCCGAGCAGCCTACGTGACTTCTGGGGTTCGTGTGAACTGATGGGACGAATGAGCCGCTCGGACCGGTGTCAGGGACGGCGACGCCGACGGCTCAGCGGTGCAGCTCCATCGTGCAGCACTTGACGCTCCCGCCGGCCTTGAGCAGCTCGCTGACGTCGATCGGGACGACCCGGTAGCCGCGCCGGCGCAGCGGCTCGGCCAGTCCGGTGGCCTGGACGGGCACGACGACGTTCGCTCCGTCACTCACCGCGTTGAGCCCCAGCACGAGGGCGTCGGCCGGGGCGACCTCGAGCGCGTCGGGGAACAGCTCACGCAGGGTGCGTCGGCTGTGCGGGCTGAACGCCTCGGGGACGTACGCGACGTCGGCCGGCGCCTCGCCCCCACCGTCGTCGAGCACGGCGAGGGCGGTGTCGAGGTGGTAGAAGCGAGGATCGACGAGCTCGAGCGACACGACGGGGCGGTCCAGGACGGCCGCGGCCTCGACGTGGGCCGCCAGGCTCGTGCGGAAGCCCGTCCCGGCGAGCACGCGGTCCGACAGCACGAGGAAGTCGCCCTCGCCCTCCGACGGCTCGGACGCGCGGACGACGTCGAGCCCGCGGTCGGCGAGCCAGGCGGCCCAGTGGTCGGCCTCGGGACGGCGCTCGGCGAACGCGAACCGGGAGCCGTAGGTGCGGTCGCCGACCGTCACGGCGCCGTTGGCCGCGAAGACCATGTCGGGCAGCCCGGCGACGGGGTCGATGAGGTCGACGCGGTGCCCGAGGGCCCGGTAGGTCTGCACCAGCACCTGCCACTGCAGGAGGGCGCGGTCCCGGTCGACGGGTGCGGCGGGGTCCATCCAGGGGTTGATCGCGTACTGCACGTCGAAGAACCGTGGCTCGCACATCGCGTAGCTCCGGGTCCGGGGCCGGCGCGTCAGGGCGGGCCGGGACGCGGGTCGGCGGGCGGGGCGCGGTGTCGACGACGGTCATCGAGCCTCCTGCGGGACGTCGGGACGCAACGGATCCATGCTAGGGCGCCGAGACCGCGCGAGACGAAGCCGAAACTGCGCACGTCGGCGCACGTTTCGTGCGTCGATCACGCAGGATCGACGATCTGTTGCAAGACTGTCCGCATGGATGTGGTGGACCGGCGGATCATCGAGGTGCTCACGGCCGACGGGCGGGCGCCGTACGCGGTCGTGGGGGAGCAGGTGGGGCTCTCCGCGTCGGCGGTCAAGCGCCGGATGGACCGCCTCGTCGCCGACGGCGTCATCTCGGGCTTCACCGTCGTGGTCGACCCGCACGAGATGGGCTGGACGACCGAGGCCTACGTGGAGGTCCACTGCCAGGGGGCGATCGCCCCCGACGAGCTGCGGGCCGCCTTCCGTCGTGTTCCCGAGGTGCACGCCGCGGCGACCGTGTCCGGCCAGGCGGACGCGCTGCTGCACATCGTGGCGCGCGACGTCCGCGACCTGGAGCGTGCGCTCGAGCGCGTGCGGGTCGAGACCGCCAACGTCCGGCACACGCAGACGGCCATCGTGCTGTCACGCCTGATCGACCGACCCGCGGGGCAGGCCCCGGGGTCGGCCGAGGCGCGGGTCAGCGACGCTTCATGAACAGGACGGCCGCGATGCCACCCAGGATCGCGACGGTCCCGAAGGTGAACAGCACGGCGAAGAGCTCGCCGGCGGTGTACCCGCCGGGGTAGCTGTCCGACCGGCTGATCCAGTTGGCGAACCGGGTGATCGCGACGATGAGCGTCAGGAACGCCGCGACGCCCGTGACCGCCGCCGCGACGACCTGCAGGCCGCGCTGGCCCAGCAGCGTCAGGACGCCGAGGATCGCCGCACCGAGGACGACGAGGTCCGTCAGGATCGTGATGATCGACGTGAAGCCCCAGCCGCCGTACTGGGCGCCGATCTGGTACGAGATCGTCGTGAGGAACGAGCTCAGGGCGTCGTAGCCGGCGAGCGCGAGGGCGCCGATCGCCACCGGCACCCACGGGATGTCGACCTTCGGCTTCGACGGCGCCTGCTGGCCGTACTGGCCCTGGCCGTACTGAGGCTGCTGCCCGTACTGGCCCTGCTGCCCGTACTGACCCGCCTGCGGCTGGGACGGCTGGGCCGGCTGGGACCAGCCCTGCTGGGGCGGCGGGTACTGGCCGCCCTGCTGCGGCGGCGGGTAGGAGTTCCCCTGGGGGTGCTGATCGCTCATGCCCCGATCCTGACGCATCCGGGCCGTGGGCTCCACCGCTGTCCGCGCCGTGGGCGGACCGGTCGCGGACCGATTTGAGTTGACGCCCCCTGACCGCCTAGACTGACCTGTCGGCCTTTTCAGGCGCGTCCACCCATGCCCTCAGGGGCATGCCCACGGTCCAGCCCTCCGGGCGCCGCCTCGGGGCTCCGCTCAGCGGGGTGGCGCACGCGTGTGTCGGGGCCGAGGACGAAGCAACCAGAGAAGCTGAGGTCATGGCGAAAAAAGAAGGCGTCATCGAGATGGAGGGTGCCGTCGTCGAGGCACTCCCGAACGCGATGTTCCGGGTCGAGCTGGCCAACGGTCACAAGGTCCTGGCGCACATCAGCGGCAAGATGCGTCAGCACTACATCCGGATCCTCCCCGAGGACCGGGTCGTGGTGGAGCTCTCGCCGTACGACCTCAGCCGTGGGCGCATCGTCTACCGCTACAAGTGAGCCCGGCCCCGGCCGAGCGCACGACCACAACTGCATAACGATCACGTTCAGAGACTGAAGAAGAGAGCTTCTCGATGAAGGTCAACCCGAGCGTGAAGAAGATCTGTGACAAGTGCAAGGTGATCCGTCGCCACGGCCGCGTCATGGTCATCTGCGAGAACCCCCGGCACAAGCAGCGCCAGGGCTGACGCAGCACTTCTTCGCGAAGCACTGAACGTCTGACGGCTCCCGCGGCCGCTCCCTGAGAGGGACGGACCGCGGGTCACCCCCGGACTCACAGGCCGGGGCCCGGCTCAGGGACCAAGATCCCTGGAGGCAGTCGGGATGCCGCAGGCGACCACACCTGTGACGAATCGGAAGGAACGCCACCATGGCACGCCTCGTCGGAGTCGATCTCCCGCGCGACAAGCGCATCGAGATCGGGCTCACCTACATCTTCGGCGTGGGTCGCACCCGCGCCCAGGAGACCCTCGCCGCCACCGGCATCGACCCCAACACCCGGGTCCACGAGCTCAACGACGACCAGCTCGTCGCGCTGCGTGACCACATCGAGGCCAACTACCAGGTCGAGGGTGACCTGCGTCGTGAGGTCACGGCCGACATCCGTCGCAAGATGGAGATCGGCACCTACCAGGGTCGTCGTCACCGTGCGCACCTGCCCGTCCGCGGCCAGCGCACCAAGACCAACGCGCGCACCCGCAAGGGCCCGAAGCGCACCGTCGCCGGAAAGAAGAAGTGAGCTAGGACATGCCTCCCAAGACTGCAGG
Source organism: Aeromicrobium erythreum (assembly GCA_036946185.1). Classification (GTDB taxonomy): domain Bacteria; phylum Actinomycetota; class Actinomycetes; order Propionibacteriales; family Nocardioidaceae; genus Aeromicrobium; species Aeromicrobium erythreum_A. The sequence goes on along the minus strand of JAQIJP010000004.1, from coordinate 24,089 downwards.
CGCCAAGAAGACGCGCCGCAAGGTGAAGAAGAACGTCGCTCAGGGCGAGGCCCACATCAAGAGCACGTTCAACAACACGCACGTGACCATCACGGACCCCTCGGGCGCCGTGATCGCGTGGGCCTCCGGCGGCACCGTCGGGTTCAAGGGCTCGCGCAAGTCGACGCCGTTCGCCGCCGGCATGGCCGCCGAGGCCGCCGGACGTCAGGCGCAGGAGCACGGGATGAAGAAGGTCGACGTCTTCGTGAAGGGTCCGGGTTCGGGCCGCGAGACGGCGATCCGGTCGCTGAGCGCTGTCGGCCTCGAGGTCGGCACCATCTCCGACGTGACCCCCAGCCCCCACAACGGCTGCCGTCCCCCCAAGCACCGTCGTCTCTGACGCGTCGACCTTTCGTTCCAGGAGTAGATGACCCATGGCCCGTTACACCGGACCTCTGACCAAGAAGTCGCGCCGTCTCGGCGTCGACCTCGTCGGTGGCGACGCCGCGTTCGAGCGTCGTCCCTACCCGCCCGGCATGCACGGACGCGCCCGCGTCAAGGAGTCGGAGTACCGCACCCAGCTGCAGGAGAAGCAGAAGGCGCGCTACACCTACGGCGTGCTGGAGAAGCAGTTCCGCAAGTACTACGAGAAGGCGCACCGCAAGCCCGGCAAGACCGGCGACAACCTGCTGATCCTGCTCGAGTCGCGCCTCGACAACGTGGTCTACCGTGCCGGCCTGGCCCGCACGCGTCGCCACGCCCGTCAGCTGGTGACGCACGGCCACTTCGTGGTCAACGGCGTCAAGACGAACATCCCGTCGTTCCAGGTCGGCCAGCACGACATCATCGACGTCAAGGCCAAGAGCCTCGAGACGACGCCGTTCATCGTCGCGCGCGAGACCCACGACGCGGACACCGTCCCCGGCTGGCTGAGCGTCGATCCCGACCGCGGTCGCATCCTCGTGCACCAGCCCCCGGTCCGTGAGCAGATCACGGTGCCGATCCAGGAGCAGCTGATCGTCGAGTTCTACTCGAAGATCTGATCCCGTCCACCCGTCCCCGAGGCGGGTCCGCGCTGCGGGCCCGCCGACGGGACACCCCGACCCGGTCCTCAAATAGTGGTGGTCCGGAAAGGAAGCAACCATGCTGATCGCCCAGCGCCCCGTCCTGTCCGAAGAGGTCGTCGACGAGTTCCGTTCGCGGTTCGTCATCGAGCCCCTCGAGCCGGGCTTCGGCTACACCCTCGGCAACTCGCTGCGTCGCACGCTGCTGTCGTCGATCCCGGGTGCGGCCGTCACGTCGGTCAAGTTCGCCGGCGTCCTGCACGAGTTCTCGACCGTCCCGGGTGTCACCGAGGACGTCACCGAGATCATCCTCAACCTCAAGGACCTCGTCGTCTCGTCGACCATCGACGAGCCCGTCGTGATGTACCTGCGCAAGACCGGCGCCGGCGTCGCCACGGCCGCGGACATCGAGCCGCCGGCCGGCGTCGAGGTCCACAACCCGGACCTGCACATCGCGACCCTCAACGACAAGGCCGACCTCGAGATCGAGCTCGTCGTCGAGCGTGGCCGTGGCTACGTCTCCGCGGCGCAGAACAAGACCGGCGACGAGGAGATCGGCCGCATCCCGGTCGACTCGATCTACAGCCCGGTCCTCAAGGTCACCTACAAGGTCGAGGCCACCCGAGTCGAGCAGCGCACCGACTTCGACAAGCTCGTCATCGACGTCGAGACCAAGAAGTCGCTCCTGCCGCGCGACGCGATCGCGTCGGCCGGCTCGACCCTCGTCGAGCTCTTCGGCCTGGCCCGCGAGCTCAACGTCGAGGCCGAGGGCATCGACATCGGCCCGTCGCCCGTCGACGAGCAGCTCGCCGCCGACCTGGCCCTGCCGATCGAGGACCTGAACTTCACGGTCCGCTCGTACAACTGCCTCAAGCGCGAGGGCATCCACTCGGTGGGTGAGCTCATCACGCGCTCGGAGCAGGATCTGCTCGACATCCGCAACTTCGGCTCCAAGTCCATCGACGAGGTCAAGGCCAAGCTCGCGGAGATGGGCCTGGCCCTCAAGGACAGCCCGGCCGGCTTCGACCCGTCGGCCGCCATCGAGGCCTACGAGGACGACAGCAGCTTCGCCGAGGACGAGCAGTACTGATCCGCCCGCCCGCGGCACGAACCAACCGGAGAGAGAACCATGCCTACGCCCACCAAGGGAGCCCGTCTCGGCGGTAGCCCCTCGCACCAGCGCCTGATCCTCGCGAACCTGGCGACGGCGCTGTTCGAGCACGGCCGCATCACGACGACCGAGGCCAAGGCCCGCCGTCTGCGTCCGTACGCCGAGCAGCTCATCACCAAGGCGAAGACCGACACGGTGGCCAACCGTCGCCAGGTCGTCAAGGTCATCCGTGACAAGGACGTCCTGCACACCCTGTTCACCGAGATCGGGCCGGCCATGGCGACCCGTCCCGGTGGCTACACGCGGATCACCAAGATCGGTCCGCGCAAGGGTGACAACGCGCCGATGGCCGTCATCGAGATCGTCGAGGCCCAGGAGTTCGCCGCGCAGAACCAGACGCCGAAGGCCGCTGCGGCCCCGGCTCCGGCTGCCGACGAGAAGCCCGCGGTCAACACCGAGGACGTCGACGAGGTCGAGGAGACCGACGTCGTCGCCGGCACCCCCGCCGACGACGCCGAGGCCGAGCCCGCCACGACCGACGAGGTCGAGGAGGCCGCCGAGGCCGTCGCCGAGGCGACCCCCGAGGCCGCTGCCGAGGAGTCGTCCGAGGACAAGTGAGTCCGTCCGAACGGCCCGTCACCGCGAGGTGACGGGCCGTTCGTCGTTCTCGGGACGCCCGACCCCCCTCGCCGCTAGGTTTGGTCCCTGATCGTCCGTGCCGGACGGTCCGAGGAGAGGGAGCTCCGACCGTGCGAACCACCGTCGCCGCCGCATGCGGCACGATCGTCCTGGCCGCCACCGTGCTGACCGCGCCCGGCGCGCAGGCCGACCCCGAGCCGCAGGCCCGGCGGGTGGCGCCGACCGACGTCGCGTCCCCTCGGCCCGCGGTCGCCCGCGGACTGATCGTCAAGACCCGCAGCGGGACGTCCGACGCCACGATCGAGCGCGCGACCCAGAAGGCGGCCGACGCCGTGCTCGACGAGGACGTCGACGTCGCGACCCCGAAGCCCGTGACCGGGCGGGTCGACGTCGTCGACTTCGACCAGGTCGTGCCAGGCGCGCAGGCGGCCGAGACCGCGGCACGCGTGGCAGCCCGGGACGACGTCGTGTGGGCCGTGCCGAACCGTCGGGTGCGGGCGGCGGCAGCTCCTCCGGTGAGCGTCGACGACCCGGGCTTCCCGAACCAGGAGAATCTCTGGGACCGTCGCACGGCCGCTCAGGTGCGACAGAAGTCGTTCCCGACCGGTGGCTACGCGGTCAAGGCGCCGGCGTTGTGGCGGGCGACCCGCGGCACCTCGTCGACCGTCGTCGCGGTGCTCGACACGGGCGTCCGCCCGGAGCACCCTGATCTGACGAACCAGCTCGTCGCGGGCTACGACATGATCGGCGCCGACCGCGACATCAACGGGGGCCCGCTCGGTGGGTCGCCCACGTACTCCACGGCCAACGACGGCGGTGGGCGGGACGCCGACCCGACCGATCCTGGCGACTGGACCCCTGCGGGCTACCAGTGCTTCCCCGAGGTCGACCCCGACCCCGAGCAGGTGGACAGCAGCTGGCACGGGACCCACGTCGCCGGCATCGTCGCCGCCGAGGCCGGCAACGGCACCGGCGTCTCCGGCGTTGCCCCGGGGGTCAAGGTGCAGCCGGTCCGCGTGCTCGGTCGGTGCGGTGGCTGGGACGCCGACATCCTCGCGGGCATCACCTGGGCCTCCGGCGGCACGGTCCCCGGTGTGCCGGCCAACCAGACCCCCGCGAAGGTGCTGAACCTCTCGCTCGGGGGGTACTACGACACGGCCGCGGAGGCCCAGGAGACGTGCCCGGCCTACGTCGACGCCATCGACGCGGCCCAGGCCCGTGGTGCGACGACGGTGATCGCCGCCGGCAACGAGCTCGGCAGCGTCAGCAACTCCACGCCCGCGGCCTGCGGCACGAAGGCCGTGGTGGTCGGCGCCACGAGCGAGCTGGGCTATCGAGCCTTCTACTCGAACCGGGGCCGACGAGTCGACGTCATGGCTCCCGGTGGCGACGAGGTCATCGCCTCACGCGGCATCCTCTCGACGGTGAACCTCGGCCGGACGACGGCGGGCCAGAACGGGTACTCCCGGGACGGCTGGATGGGCACGAGCATGGCCGCGCCGGCGGTGGCCGGTGGTGCGGCCCTGCTGAGCTCGCTGGGCGTCCCGGCCTCCGACATGCGGCAGGCGCTGCGGTCGAGCGTGAGCGGTTTCGCACCGGTCGACAAGGGCCTGCGGTCGGTCGTGCTCCGCGACTCCTCCGGCACGAGCTACAAGGCGGGCAACCTGAACTGCCGGGAGACGACGACCCACTGCGGCACCGGCATCCTCGACCTCGCGAAGGTCCCGGCGAACATCGGGCGCCCGATCGTCGTCGGCGCCTTCGCGGTCGGTTCGGACCTGACGGTCTCGCGAGGGACCTGGCAGGGCTCACCGGCCGGCCTGCACGTCGTGCGGTGGTTCGTCGACGGTCAGCCGGTCGAGGGAGAGACCGGCCCGTCGTACACCGTGCGATCCGCCGACGTCGGGAAGCGCGTGACGGCCCAGGTCGCCCAGACGACGACGTCGTTCACCGGCATCACGACCACGACGGCACCCAGCCTGCCGATCGCTTCGGACGCGCTGCTCGCGAGTGCCCAGCACACGTCACGGGTCTACGGACAGCCGACGACCGTCACCGTCACTCGCCCCGGACTGACCGGTCCGGTCGAGGTGTGGCGTGGTGAGGTGCGTCTGGGGTCCGCGGTGGCTGCCGACGGCACGGCTGCCGTCCCCGTCGCCGGGACCGCATGGACCGCCGGGACGAACCGACTGCGTGCCGTGGCGAGCGACGGCACCGGACGCGGCACCAGCGAGAGCTTCGACGTCCAGGTCTCGAAGGCCCGGCCGTCCTCGGTGCGGATGAGCACGTCGTCGAAGGTCAGCCGGAAGAAGAAGCCGGTCGTGAACGTCCGGGTGGTCGTGAGCGGCGTGCCCAGCCCGACCGGTCGGGTGAGGGTCTACGACGGGTCGCGCCTGGTCAGGTCCGCGACGCTCGGGTCGAGCAGTGCCGGACGCGCACGCCTCGTGCTGCCGAAGCTCCGCAAGGGCACGCACCGCCTGAAGGTGAAGTACGACGGATCGTCCGTCGTCTCCCCTCGGACGTCGTCGTCCGTCAAGGTCCGGGTCTACTGACGGCGCGTCGCCAGTACCCGGAAGCCCTTGGCGCTGGCGACGCGGTCGGTCGGGTGACCGTGCTCGACGAGCCAGCGCTGGAGCGAGTCGGCGCCGAGGTTCTTGCCGACCACCAGGCGGGCCTCGCCGTCGTCGGTCAGACGCACGAGCCAGGTCGTGAGCAGGTCGTGGAGCGCCGCCTTGCCGATGCGGATGGGCGGGTTCGACCAGATGGCGTCGAAGCGCACGTCCGCCGGAACCTCGTCCGGTGCCGCGACGGTCACGCTCAGCCCGTGCCGAGCGGCGTTGAGCGCGGTGAGCTCGCGGGCGCGCTCGTTGACGTCGACCGCCCAGACGGTCGCCTCCGGCGCCGTCGCCGCCAGCAGGCAGGCGATCGGGCCCCAGCCGCAGCCGAGGTCGAGCAGCGTCGGCGACCCGGTCGGCGGCTCGCTCGCGTCGAGCAGGACCCGCGTGGCGTGGTCGAGCCCGTCGGCGGAGAAGACCCCCGAGGCGGTCGTGCACGTGAGCTCGCGGTCCCAGGCCTGGACGACGACCTCGCGCCGTCGCTCGTCGCCGGCCGGTGCCGCGTCGAAGTAGTGCCCGCTCACGTCCCCATCCTGCCGTCAGGCGCTCAGCAGTGCCGGTACAGGTACCCCTTCGCGCCGCGGGGCACGACGTCGCGATCCCGCAGCAGGATCGGGTGCTGCCCCGCCCGCTGCGCGCACGCGGTGGCGTAGGCCTTGCGGCCGTTGTCGGTGTACTCGATCTCGACGACCCGACCCGGGTACGACTTCAGGTAGCGACCGCACTCGGCGTAGACCTGGCACTCCTCGGCCACGGCGAAGTCGAAGCCGACCCGACGGCCGTCGATCTCCGGGGTGTTCTTCTGGGCGATCGCGAGCCCGTGCCGGTGGGCCGCCTGCACCATGAGGCGGGCCATCGACGTCGCCTGCGCCTTCGTCAGCAGCTTCCGGGACCGGGTGAACGAGTCGAGGTTGTCCGCCTCGATCGCGCGGTAGCCGTCCTTCGCGCACCGGGCGAACCAGGACGACAGGACCCCTGCGAGCTCCGTCCGGCGGGCGTCGCCGCGCAGGTCGAGCAGCACCTCGTCCGGCCAGCCCGGGTCGCGGACCGCACGGCCCTTCCGGTCGCGCAGCAGCAGCCGCGGGTGGTGCTTCTTCCACCAGCCCAGCGAGCCCGGCTGCGTCTGGAAGGTGTTGACGTAGCAGACCGAGTACCGGTCCGGGTCGGCCGCGGCCGTCCGGTCGCGGACCACGACGGTGACGTCGTCGGCGGGCGCGTAGGCGCCGCCGAGCTGGTAGTCGACGACCGCGCCGAGCGGCAGCGGCGTCACGGCCGGGGCCGGCGTGGGCTCCGCGCTCGCGCCGCAGGAGCAGCACAGCAGGAGCGCGACGACGAGGACCAGGTGCTTCACCCGTCCATCCTGGCACCGGGCGGGGCCGCTGGGACCGTTTCCCGGTCGGCGGCCCGCTCAGCCTCAGCCTCAGCCGCGGTCGAGGCCGGAGACGTCCGGTCCCGGCTCGTCACGGCGCCGGCGCGACGCGGTGACGCGGTCGGCGAGGCCGTCGTCGCCGGGGTAGACGACCTCCTCGAGGACGAGCCCGTGGGCCGGCATGACCTTGACGCGCGGGTCGCGCTCGCGGCCGGCGAGCACGTCGACGACCCACCCGGGCTGGTAGCGGCCTTCGCCGACGGCGACCAGCGCGCCCATGAGCGCGCGGACCATCGAGTGGCAGAACGCGTCGGCACGCACGGTGGTCACCACGAGGGATCCCTCGCGCACGGGCGAGAGCTCGAGCAGGGTCCGGACCGTCGTGGCGCCCTCGCGACGCCGGCAGAACGCGGCGAAGTCGTGCTCGCCCAGCAGCCGGTCGCCTGCGCGGCGCATCGCGTCGACGTCGAGCGGACGCGGCCACGCGACGACGTGGTCGCGCGCGAGCGGGTCGAGCGCGGCGGGGTCGTCGCACAGCCGGTAGGCGTAGCGCCGCTCGAGCGCCGCGAACCGGGCGTCGAAGCCGGGAGGGGCGACAGTGGCCGCGCGGACCGTCACGTCGTCGGGGAGCAGCCGCCGCAGCCTTCGGCCCAGCTGCTCGGGGTCGACGTCGTCGGGCAGGTCGACGTGCACGACCTGCCCACGGGCGTGGACGCCGGCGTCGGTGCGGCCCGCGCACGTCGTGGCCACGGGCTCGGGGAGGCGCAGGACGGTCGCGAGGGCCGCCTCGAGGACGCCCTGCACGGTGCGCAGTCCCGGCTGGGTCGCCCAACCACGGAACGCCCCGCCGTCGTAGGAGAGGTCCAGACGCAGCCGCACGACGTCACGGTACTGCGCCCGAGCCGACGTCGCGGCGCCACCGTCCGGCCACGCCGCGTCCACCTGACCGGCCTACGGTCGCCGCGTGCTCGGTCGTCGCCTCGTCCTGCCGCTCCTGCTGCCGGTCGCCCTCCTCGCGGGGTGCGGCGCCGCCGCCGACGAGCCCGACCGCCGCGCACCGCAGCACGTCGTGCTGACGCCGACGGCTGACCCGGCCCGCTCGACGACGCTGACGTGGCGCTCCTCGGCGCCCGCGCGTGACCAGCGGGTCGTCGTCACGGGCCCGTCGGGGTCGCGCCGCGTCGACGCCGTGTCCAAGGGCGTGGTCCGGCAGCGCTTCAGCGGCACCGACGTGCCGGCGTTCACGACGACGGTCGACGGGCTGGAGCCCGGCACGACCTACCGGTACCGCATCGGCAGCGGCGACGCGGCCGCCCGCGGGACGTTCCGGACCGCGGACGCCGACCTCGGTGCGGCGTGGAGCTTCCTCTCCCTCGGCGACACGCAGGTCGACAACGCCGGCGTGCCCCGGGACATCGTCCGCCGCGCCGTCCGCGAGCACCCCGACGCCCGCCTGCTGCTGCACGCCGGTGACGTCGTGGACGACCCCACGGAGGGGAGCCAGTGGGACGCGTTGTTCGGGGCCCTCGCCCCGGCGCGCTCGCTGCCGCTGCTCGTGTCGATCGGCAACCACGAGCAGTGCAAGCTCATGCGCTGCCGGGACGGGGACGCCCAGGCCTTCACGGACTCCTTCACGTTCCCGGACAACGGGTTCGCCCACCAACGGCCGACGTGGTTCCGGACGGACTACCAGGGGGTCCGGTTCGTCGTGCTCGACCCGTTCGGGCCCGACCTGGCCCGGCAGGCGCGGTTCCTCGAGGCGTCGCTGGAGCGCAACCCGATGCGCTGGACCGTCGTGCTGATGCACCAGGGGCCGTTCGCCTCCCGCGCCGATCGCAGCAGCACGAACGTCTTCTACGACCTCTGGCCGATCATGAAGCGCCACCGCGTCGACCTCGTGCTGACCGGGCACGACCACTCCTACGACCGCGGGTACCAGGGCGACCCGGACGGGCCCGTCGTCCTGACGTCGAACTCCGGCCCCAAGGAGTACCCGCCCTCCGACCTGGACTGGAAGCGCCGCGGGGCGACGCGGGTCGTGTGGGCCAAGCACGTCTCGACCTACCAGGTCGTCGACGTGTCCCGGGACCGGCTGCGGGTGCGGGCGGTCGTCGGGTTCGTCGGGGAGCGAGCCGTGCCCCGGGACGCCGCGGTCGGCCAGGTGCTCGACGACGTGACCATCGACCGTGGGACGGACGGCAGGAACCGCGTCACCTGGTGACGAAGCGGCGGCCGAACCGCCGCCGAGCGGCCCGATCGGCACCTACCATGGCCCGATGGTCGTGTCCCGCCGGTTCCGTGCCCTCGTGGCCCCCGTCATCGCCCTCGTCGCGTCGATCCTCGCCGCGCCGTCCGGCGCCGGCGCCGCGACCGACCCGCCGGCCCACGTCGTGCTCACCCCGACGACGTCCCCGGCCACGTCGCAGTACTTCACGTGGCGGTCGTCGGAGCCCGCCACCAGCCAGCGCGTCGACGTGTGGCCCGCGGCGGGCGGCCCGTGGCGTCGCGCCACCGTCACCGCGAAGCCCAAGCCGTCCGTGCGCAACAGCGGGACGAGCCTGCGGGCCTACCGCGCCCGGATCGACGGACTGACCCCGGGCACGGCCTACGCGTACCGCATCAAGCACCAGGGCTCGACGATGACGGGCCGCTTCACCACCGCGAGCCGCGACGGCGGCAGCTGGCGGTTCCTGGCCCTGGGGGACACCCAGGTCGACAACGCCGGCGTCCCCGCCGCGATCGTCAAGAGGGCCGCGGCGGCGGTCCCCGACGCCCGGCTGCTGCTGCACGCCGGCGACGTCGTCAACCACCCCTGGGTCGGCAGCGAGTGGCGCGACCTCATGATCGCGCTGCGGCCCCTGCGCACCCGCATCAACGTGCTCGCCTCGATCGGCAACCACGAGCAGTGCATCCTGCTCAGGACGTGCCGCTCGGGCCACGCCGAGGCGTTCCGGCACGCGTTCACCTTCCCGAGCAACGGCTACCCGAAGCAGCGGTCCACCTGGTTCAGCACCGACTACCAGGGCGTGCGGTTCGTCGTGCTCGACAGCTTCGGCCCGGACCTCGACCGCCAGGCCGCGTTCCTGCAGGGGCGGTTGTGCGACAACCCGCAGCGCTGGTCGGTCGTGCTCATGCACGCCGGCCCGTTCTCGTCGCGCGCAGACCGCACGAACTCCGCCGTCTACAGCCGGATCCGACCGGTGCTCGAGCGCTGCCGCGCCGACCTCGTCCTGACCGGTCACGACCACGTGTACTCCCGTGGCTACCGCGGCTCCAGGAACAGCACGGTCTACGCGACCTCGGACTCCGGGCCCAAGTACTACGTCGCCTCGTCGAAGGACTGGACGCGGCGCGGGGCGACCCGCGAGGTCTGGGCGCAGAACGTCTCGACGTACCAGGTCGTCGAGGTCGACGGCTCCACGCTGCGCTACCGCGCGGTCGTGGCCCGCAACGGCTCCGGCGCCAAGCCGTCGAAGCCCGTCGGGTCGGTCCTCGACGCGGTCACGATCACCAAGGACGAGGCCGGCGCCAAGACCGTCACCTGGTGACGACGGTCCGGACGACCGGCACCGGGCTCAGGCCCAGCGCTCGGCCGCGGGCGTGAACGTCAGCTGACGGTCGCCGGTGTAGATCTGCTTCGGCCGGGCGATCTTCTGCTCCTTGTCGTCGACCATCTCGAGCCACTGGGCGAGCCAGCCCGGAGTGCGGCCGATGGCGAACAGGACCGTGAACATCTCCGGCGGGAACTGCAGCGCCTCGTAGATGAGGCCCGAGTAGAAGTCGACGTTCGGGTAGAGCTTGCGCGAGACGAAGTAGTCGTCCTCGAGGGCGATCTTCTCCAGCTCCTGGGCGATCTCGAGCAGCGGGTTGACGCCGGTGACCTCGAAGACGTCGTCGCAGGCCTTCTTGATGATCTTGGCGCGCGGGTCGTAGTTCTTGTAGACGCGGTGACCGAAGCCCATGAGCTTCTCGTCGCCGTTCTTGACGCCCTCGATGAAGCCCGGGATGTTCTCCTTCGAGCCGATCCGCTTCAGCATCCGCAGGACCGCCTCGTTGGCGCCGCCGTGCAGCGGTCCGTAGAGGGCCGCGACGCCGGCCGAGACCGCCGAGTACGGGTCGACCTGGCTGGAGCCGACCGAGCGCACCGCGTTGGTCGAGCAGTTCTGCTCGTGGTCGGCGTGCAGGATGAGCAGGACGTCGAGTGCCTTTGCCAGGCGCGGGTCCGGGTCGTACTTGGGCTCGCTCATCTTGAAGAGCATCGAGAGGAAGTTCTCGGTGTAGGACAGCTCGTTGTCGGGGTAGACGTACGGCTTGCCCTGCGCGTGCCGGAAGGACCAGGCGCCGAGGGTCGGCATCTTCGCGATCATCCGCACGATCTGCTCGCGGCGGACCTCGGGGTCGTGGATCGCGCGGGCCTCGGGGTAGAAGGTCGACAGCGCGCCGACGCTCGACAGCAGGATGCCCATCGGGTGCGCGTCGTAGCGGAAGCCCTGCATGAGGCTCTTGAGGTTCTCGTGCACGAACGTGTGGAACGTGATGTCGTGCACCCACTGGTCGTGCTGCTCCTTCGTGGGCAGCTCGCCGTGGATGAGCAGGTAGGCGACCTCGAGGAACGTGGACTTCTCGGCCAGCTGCTCGATCGGGTAGCCCCGGTACTCCAGGATCCCCTTCTCGCCGTCGATGAAGGTGACCGCGCTGCGGGTCGACGCGGTGTTGGTGAAGCCGGGGTCGTAGACCGCGAGCCCGGGCTCGTCGTCGGTCTTCCCGATCTTGCCGAGGTCGCCGGCACGCACCGTGCCGTCGGTGATCTCGATCTCGTACTCCGCGCCCGTGCGGTTGTCGCGGACGGTCAGCGTCTGGTCGGTCACGATGGGTCTCCTGTGCCGTGCAGAAAAGGGGTCCGCTGTGGTGTGCGGACGCTCACAAACCTAGCCCGCGCGCGCGAGGGCTGCACCGGGGGGTCCGTCCGGGCCGGTCCCGTTTTGACCCCGGCTGGGAGCGCCGGTTACTCTTGTACGTCGTTGTGCCCATCGGTCCGCCGCGCGGACGTCGAGGGCCCTCGACCCCTGATCCACACGCTTCGAAACACGAGAAGGTCACGCCGTGCCTACGTACAGCCCCAAGCCTGCTGACATCACCCGTCAGTGGCACGTCATCGATGCCGAGGACGTCGTCCTGGGCCGCCTCGCGGTGCAGGCGGCGACGCTGCTGCGGGGCAAGCACAAGCCGACCTACGCACCCCACGTCGACGGCGGCGACTTCGTCGTCATCGTCAACGCCGACAAGGTCTCGCTCTCGGGCTCGAAGCGCACCGACAAGGACGTCTACCGCCACAGCGGCTACCCGGGCGGCCTGAAGTCCATCGCGTACGGCGACCTGCTCGACAAGGACGCCCGCAAGGCGATCGAGAAGTCGGTGCGGGGCATGCTCCCCAAGAACCGTCTCGGCCGTCAGCTCATCAAGAAGCTGAAGGTCTACGCCGGCCCGGAGCACCCGCACGCCGCCCAGAAGCCCCAGCCGTTCGAGATCACGCAGATCTCCCAGTGACCGAAGTTTCGAGGAACAACACCGTGGCCGACACCACCGACACCGAGTTCGAGACCACCGCCGAGGGCGTGGCCTACACCTCCGAGTCCGCGCCGAGCGCCGATCCGGACGCGCAGCCCGCGACCATCGCCCCCGGCGCCGCGACCGGCCGCCGCAAGGAGGCCATCGCGCGCGTGCGCATCGTCCCCGGCACCGGCGTCTGGACCGTCAACGGCAAGCCGCTCGAGGAGTACCTCCCGAACAAGCTGCACCAGCAGATCGCCAAGGAGGGCCTCGCGGCCACCGGGCTGGTCGACCGCTTCGACGTCATCGCCCGGGTCACCGGCGGCGGCATGACCGGTCAGGCCGGCGCCCTGCGCCTCGGCGTGGCCCGTGCGCTCAACGGCATCGACGAGGAGGTCAACCGTCCGGTCCTGAAGAAGGCCGGCCTGCTGACCCGCGACGCCCGCATCAAGGAGCGCAAGAAGGCCGGTCTCAAGAAGGCCCGCAAGGCTCCGCAGTACAGCAAGCGCTGATCGCCCCCAGGGAGGTCACCGTGGCCCGCATCTTCGGCACGGACGGGGTGCGAGGGCTGGCGAACCGCGACCTGACGGCCGAGCTCGCGCTCGACCTGTCGGTCGCGGCCGCCCACGTGCTCGGCGAGGCCGGTGCGTTCGCCGACCAGCGGCCGACGGCCGTCGTCGCCCGGGACACCCGGGCGTCGGGGGAGTTCCTCGAGAACGCCGTCGTCGCCGGCCTGGCCTCGGCCGGGGTCGACGTGCACCGGCTCGGCGTGCTGCCGACGCCGGGTGCCGCGTTCCTGACGGGTGAGCTGGCGGCCGACATGGGCGTCATGATCTCGGCCAGCCACAACGCGATGCCCGACAACGGCATCAAGTTCCTGGCCCGCGGCGGCGTCAAGCTGGACGACGCGATCGAGGAGGCCATCGAGGCCCGCCTCGAGGAGCCGTGGGAGCGTCCGACGGGCGCTGCCGTCGGCCGCGTCGGCGAGAGCCACGGCGGCGGCATCGGCACCTACATCAAGCACCTCGTCGGCACGGTCCCGCAGCGGCTCGACGGGCTGCGCATCGTGCTCGACTGCGCCAACGGCGCCGCCTACGAGGTCGGCCCGGCGGTCTTCGAGGCGCTCGGCGCGACCGTGATCGCGATCAACGCCGAGCCCGATGGCCTGAACATCAACGAGCGCTGCGGGTCGACGCACCTCGGCGGCCTGCAGGCGACAGTGGTCGCCGAGGGCGCCGACGCCGGCTTCGCCTTCGACGGCGACGCCGACCGGTGCCTCGCGGTCGACGCGGCGGGCCGGGTCGTCGACGGCGACCAGATCCTGGCGATCCTCGCGCTCGCGGCCCACGACGCCGGCCGGCTGCCCGACGCGACGGTCGTCGCCACCGTCATGAGCAACCTCGGCTTCGTCCGGGCGATGGAGGGCGCTGGCCTGCGGGTCGTCCAGACCGCCGTCGGTGACCGCTACGTGCTCGAGGCGATGCGCGAGGGCGGCCACCTGCTCGGCGGCGAGCAGTCCGGGCACGTCGTCATGGCCGAGTTCGCGACCACGGGCGACGGTGTCCTCACCGCGGCCCACGTCGCCGCCCGGATGGCCGCCACGGGTCGTCCGCTGGCCGACCTCGGCGCGGTCATGACGCGGCTGCCGCAGGTGCTCGTCAACGTCCCCGACGTCGACAAGGCCCGAGCGTCCACCGACGCGACCGTGCAGGCCGAGGTCGCGGCCGCGGCCGCCTCGCTCGGCACCGAGGGCCGGGTCCTGCTGCGGCAGTCCGGCACCGAGCCGCTCGTGCGCGTCATGGTCGAGGCGACGACCCTCGACATCGCCCAGGAGGTCGCCGACCACCTGGCCGGCGTCGTCCGCACCCAGCTCGCCCTCTGACGCGGGTGTTGCGGTTTACCCGCTTGAGCGGGTAAACCGACACCGGTCGAGGTAAGCCTCCCTTGAGTCGCGCAGGTTGCCTTGAGAAGTCGGCGCGGATCGACGGTTTACCGCTGGAGCGGGTGAACCGAGCTCGGGCGCGGCACACGGTGCTCATCGGGGCAAGCCTCCCCTGAGTCGCACAGGTTGCCGTGGGAAGTCGGGCGGGATCGAGCCTCGCTACTTCGTGCGGACGGTGGACGTCCAGGCCGAGATCGCGCTGCCGGGACGGTAGGTCTCGCGCGCGTCGGAGGCGACGACCCGGACGCGCAGCCGCGAGCGGACATCGGCTGACACCACGCGGTACCGGGCCGAGGTGGCGCCCTTGATCGCCGACGCGCCGCGGTACCACTGGTAGCGGTAGGTCGTCGTGGTGGTCGGGCCCCAGGTCCCGGGCGACGCGACGAGGGTCGAGCCCTTGCGGGCCGTGCCGCGCACCGTCGGTCGGGTCACCGACGTCAGGGCGTCGGTCAGGGTGAAGCTGGTGCGCGCCGTCGCGCCGTCGCGGACGGTGATCCACGGTGCCGCGTCGCGGGTGAAGCTGCCGCCGTTCCAGCGCGCGGCGACGTGCCGCTCGCGGCCCACGTCGTCGACCAGCACCGCGTAGGCCGTGACCCGGTACCGTCCGGGCTCGAGCTCGGAGACGTCGAAGTCCTGCTCGATGCCGCCGCTCGAGTGGTCCGGGACGGTGCGGCCGTCCTCGTCGACGACACTGACGTCGAGCCGCTGGAAGCCGGGCAGCCGGCGGACCGAGGCGGGCGCGACGACGCTGCCCGCGATCGTCCCGTAGCGCCGCAGGACCTGGTCGGGCACGTCGACCTGACCGCTCTCGGGGACCACGACCCGACGTCCCGTCGCAAGGGACGAGCCGCCGCCGAGCACGGCCGGCACGAAGCGCTGCGGTCCGAGGCGCTCGACCTCCTTGAAGGAGATCACGTAGGTGCCGGCCGGGAGCGAGCCGAACACGTAGCGCCCGTCCCGTCGGCTGATCGTCGTCTGCACCGTGGAACCGGTGTCGGCGCGGTGCGCGACGACCCAGACGTCGTCGGCGGGGGCGCCCGTGGCGTCGCGCAGCCGTCCCGAGACGTTGCCCTGGGCGACGTCGGGGCCCGCGGCCAACGTCGCGTCGACCTGGTCGTTGACGATGCCCTCGCGGGTGCTCAGGTCGCGAGCGCCCTCGAGGTCGGGCGAGTCGTCGAACCACTCCGCCACGTGACCGCCCGCGCGGTCCTCGAATGACATCCGCACCTGGTCGAACGCCGCGTACGGGCCGGCGACGTACGTGCCGTCGGCCCGGGTGAGCGCCCCGCCCAGCAGGACCCAGCGGCCCGATGACAGGACCGCCGGCCGCGCCAGGACGCCCTTGAGAGGTCGGCCCTGCTCGTCCACGACCCGCCCCGTGACGTAGCCCGCCCGCGGGGTGACGACCAGGCCGACGTCGAGTCCCTTGCTGGTGACCTCGAGGACCCGCGCGGAGTCGAAGTCCGCGCCCCCGACCCAGCGCTGGTCCGGGCCCTCGAACGGGCCCTCGAGCCGCAGCTTGTACGAGCCCGGCGGCAGGCTCAGGGCGAACCGGTCGCTGTACCGGTCCTTGCTGATCGGGCGGACCGGGGTCGTGGGATCGGTCGTCGAGAAGGCCGCGACGCCGTAGTCGATGGCCTGGCCGTGCTGGTCGCGCACGAAGCCCGTGACCTTGCCCTGGACGTGGCGCAGGCGGATCGACACGGCGGGGGCGTCGACGTCGAAGTGGTGGCTGACGGTCTGGGCCTCGAAGGTCCCGCTCGGGTCGACGACGGAGACCCAGTAGTCACCGGGTCCCGGCAGGTCCGCGGCGAACCGTCCGCTCCCGTCGGTCGCGTCGGTGGTCACGGGTCGGACCTGGCCGTCCGGGAAGTCCTGGTGGACCTCGACCCGCAGCCCGCCGACCGGCTTCTGGAAGTCCTCGTCGATCACGGTCCCGACGCCGCGGAACGTGACGGCCTCAGCCGCGGCGGGAGGGCCGGGCGAGGCCACGAGGGTGGCTGCCGCGAACGCGACCAGGCACAGGACATGGAGCAGCAGACGGCGCACGACGAACCTCCCGAGACGGATGCCCGGACGTCGGGCCGAGTCGATCGTAGGGCCTCTGTGCCGGATCAGTCCTGGGAACGGGTCAGGTCACATCTTGCGGAAGCGGATCCACTTCACGGAGTGGTCGGAGTCCTTGCGCAGCACGAGGTCGGCGCGGCCGCGGGTCGTGAGGACGTTCTCGCGCAGGTTGGGCCAGTTGATCGTGTCCCACAGCTCGCCGGCGCGGGCGGTGGCCTCGTCGTCGGAGAGCGTGCTGTACCGGTGGAAGTACGACGCCGGGTCGCTGAACGCGGTGCGGCGCAGCTTGAGGAAGCGCTCCACGTACCAGCGGCGGATGTCCCGGCTCGACGCGTCGACGTAGACGCCGAAGTCGAAGTAGTCGCTCACGGCGGCACCGGGGGTGCCGTCGCCGCGGACCCCGGCCGGTGCGAGGACGTTGAGGCCCTCGACGATGACGATGTCCGGGTGCTCGATCGTCACGACCTCGTCGGTGCGGTCGTACGTCAGGTGCGAGTACACCGGCGCCTCGACGTGGTCGACGCCCGACTTCACGTCGACGACGAAGCGCAGCAGCGCCTTGCGGTCGTAGGACTCGGGGAAGCCCTTGCGGTGCAGGATGCCGCGCCGCTCGAGCTCGGCGTTCGGCCACAGGAACCCGTCCGTCGTGACGAGCTCGACCTGCGGCCGGTCCGGGCCCTTGCGCAGCAGGTCGCGCAGGATGCGGGCGGTGGTCGACTTGCCGACCGCGACCGACCCGGCGACGCCGATGACGAACGGCGTGCGGGTGGGCTGCGGGTTGCCCAGGAACTTCTCGGTGGCTCGGTAGAGCCCGACGTGCGCGCGGATCCGCAGGCCGATGAGCTGCGTCAGCGGCAGGTAGACCTGGCGCACCTCCTCGAGGTCGAGCTCGTCGCCGAGACCCCGCAGCCGGGCCACGTCCTCGGCCGACAGCGGCTGGGGCGCGTCGCCGGCGAGCTCGGCCCACGCCGAGCGGTCCAGCTCGACGTACGGGGATCGTTCACGTGCCATGCGCGCCATTGTTCCGGTAGGCCGGACGGTCGCGGCCACTCGGTACCCTTCCGGGTATGTGTGGAATCGTCGGCTACGTAGGCCACCGCCAGGCTCTCGGCGTCGTCATGGGTGGTCTGCGCCGCCTGGAGTACCGCGGCTACGACTCCGGCGGTGTCGCCGTCGTCGACACCAGCGGCGACGCGCCGACGATCGCCTGGGCCAAGAAGGCCGGCAAGCTCTCGAACCTCGCCGGGGTGCTCGAGGAGCACCCCGTCCCGGGGTCCACGACCGGCATCGGCCACACGCGCTGGGCCACCCACGGCGCCCCGAACGACGTCAACGCCCACCCGCACCTGTCGACCGACGGACGGGTCGCGGTGGTCCACAACGGCATCATCGAGAACTTCGCGGCCCTGCGCGACGAGCTCGAGCGCAGCGGCCACGAGCTCGTGTCCGAGACCGACACCGAGGTCGTCGCGCACCTCGTCCGTGACGAGCTCGACCGCACCCCCGGGCTCGGCGACGCCGTGCGGGCGGTGTGCCGGCGCCTGGAGGGCGCGTTCACCCTCGTCATCACCGACGCGCAGCAGCCCGACGTCGTCGTGGGGGCCCGCCGCAACTCCCCGCTCGTCGTGGGCCGCGGCGAGGGCGAGAACTTCCTCGGCTCCGACGTCTCGGCGTTCATCGAGTACACGCGCGACGCGATCGAGCTCGGCCAGGACCAGGTCGTCGAGATCACGGTCGACGACGTGGTCGTCACCGACTTCGAGGGCGCCCCGGCCGAGACGACGTCGTACCACGTCGACTGGGACGTCTCGGCGGCCGAGAAGGGTGGCTACGACTGGTACATGCTCAAGGAGATCGACGAGCAGCCGCAGGCCGTCGCCGACACGCTGCTCGGCCGGCACACCGCCGACGGCCGGCTGCAGCTGGACGAGATGCGCCTCTCGGACGACGAGCTCCGCGACATCGACAAGATCATCATCATCGCGTGCGGCACGGCCTCGTACGCGGGCCTCGTCGCCAAGTACGCGATCGAGCACTGGACCCGCATCCCGTGCGAGGTCGAGCTCGCGAGCGAGTTCCGCTACCGCGACCCGATCATCGACCGCTCGACGCTCGTCGTCGCCATCAGCCAGTCCGGGGAGACCATGGACACGCTGCAGGCCCTGCGCCACGCGCGGCAGCAGCGGGCCCGCGTCCTGTCGATCTGCAACACCAACGGCTCGACGATCCCGCGCGAGTCCGACGCCGTGATCTACACCCACGCCGGGCCGGAGATCGCGGTCGCGTCGACGAAGGGCTTCCTCGCCCAGGTCGTCGCGTGCTACCTGCTCGGCCTCTACCTCGCGCAGGTCAAGGGCACCAAGTACGGCGACGAGATCGCCGCGATCGTGGCCGAGCTGCAGAAGATCCCCGCCGGCGTCCAGCGGATGCTCGACGAGGGCGAGCACGTCCGCAAGCTCGCGGCGGACCTGCAGGAGTCGCGCTCGGTGCTGTTCCTCGGTCGTCACACCGGCTACCCGGTGGCCCTCGAGGGTGCGCTCAAGCTCAAGGAGCTCGCCTACCTGCACGCCGAGGGCTTCGCGGCCGGCGAGCTCAAGCACGGGCCGATCGCGCTCATCGAGGAGGGCACGCCGGTGTTCGTCGTCGTGCCGCCCAAGGCCCGCGACCAGCTGCAGTCCAAGCTCGTCTCGAACGTCCAGGAGATCCGCTCGCGCGGCGCGCGCACGATCGTCCTCGTCGAGGACGGCGACGACGACGTGCTGCCGTACGCCGACGAGGTGATCCGCCTTCCCAAGGTCCCGACCCTGCTGCAGCCCCTCGTCGCAACGGTGCCGCTGCAGCTGTTCGCCTGCGAGCTCGCGACGCTGCTCGGCCACGACGTCGACCAGCCCCGCAACCTCGCCAAGTCCGTGACGGTGGAGTGATCCGATGGCCATCTGGGGAGTAGGGATCGACGTCGTGAACCTCGACCGGTTCGCGACCTCGCTCGACCGCACGCCGGAGCTGCGCGCCCGGCTGTTCACGCCGGCCGAGCTCGAGGCCGGGCTCAGCACCGAGTCGCTCGCCGGGCGGTTCGCGGTCAAGGAGGCCTTCGTCAAGGCGCTGCGCCGCCCGGCCGGGATGTCCTGGCAGGACGTCGAGGTCGTCACCGACGAGGCGGGAGCCCCGTCGGTGCAGCTCAGCGGTGCCGCGGCCGACCGCGCGGCCGAGCTCGGCATCACCACGCTGCACGTCTCCCTCGCCCACGACACGGGCGTCGCGACCGGGTTCGTCGTCGCGGAGGCCTGACGTGCTGCGCGCGCACCGCGTCGAGGACGTCCGTGCCGCCGAGGCCGCGCTGATGGAGCGGCTGCCGGAGGGCGAGCTCATGCGCCGCGCCGCGCGCGGCCTGGCCGACCGGCTCGACCACGTGCCGGCCGGCGAGGTGCTGCTGGTGCTCGTGGGCCCGGGCGACAACGGCGGCGACGCGTTGTACGCCGCCGTCCACCTGCTCGGCCGCGGCGTGCGGGTCGACCTCTGCCTGCTGTCCGACGACGCCGTCCACGCCGAGGGTCTTGCCGCGGCGCGGGCCGCGGGGGCGCAGGTCGTGCCGGAACCGGACGGGCACCGGTACGTGCTCGACGGGCTGCTCGGCATCGGGGCCCGCCCCGGCCTCCGCGACCGGGCCGCCGACCTCGCCGCCGCGGTGCGGGACGCCGACGTCACCGCGGTCGACCTGCCGTCGGGCGTCGACGTCGACGGCGCGACGCTGCCGGGACCGCACGTCGTCGCCGACCGCACCGTCACGTTCGGCACCTACAAGGTCGCCGGGCTCGTCGACCCCCGCCGCCCGCGCCGGTGGCGACGGCGTCCCGGCGCTGGTCGACCTCGGCCTCGACCTGCCCGCACCGGCCGTCGAGGCGATCGAGCCCGGCGACGGGCACCTGCTGGCCGACCACCTGTTCACGACCGAGGTCAGCCACAAGTACACGCGCGGTGTCGTCGGCGTCGCGGCCGGTTCGGCGCAGTACGCCGGCGCCGCCCATCTCTGCGTGGCCGGGGCGCAGGCCGGGCCCGCCGGCATGGTCCGCTTCCTCGGCGAGGACGAGCTGGACCGCCGGGTCGTCGACCGCGCGCCCGAGGTCGTCGCCGCCGCGGAGCCGGGCCGCTGCCAGGCGTGGGTCGTCGGGCCGGGCACGGGCGACGACGCCGGCGAGCGCCTCGCGACCGTGCTCGCGCAGGGCGTGCCCGTCGTCGTCGACGCGGACGCCCTGACCCACCTGCCCGACGCGCTGCCCGTCCCCGCCCTGCTGACGCCGCACGCGGGCGAGCTCGCCCGCATGCTCGACGTCGACCGCGACGCCGTCGAGGCCGACCCGCTCGGCCACGTCACGACGGCCGCCGAGCGCTGGTCCTGCACGGTGCTGCTCAAGGGCGAGCGCACGCTCGTCGCGACCCCCGGCCGTCCCGTGCGGGTCAACCTCACCGGGACGCCATGGCTCGGCACCGCCGGCTCCGGCGACGTCCTGGCCGGTCTTGCGGGCTCGCTGCTCGCGGCCGGCCTGGACCCGCACGACGCCGGCTCGGTCGCGGCGTTCCTGCACGGTCGCGCCGGTCAGCACGCCAACCCGGGCGGCCCGTTCACGGCGAGCGACGTCGCGGCCCTGCTGCCGGGCGTCGTGGCCGACTTCCTCGCCACCGCGTGAGCGCGGCGGCCGGGTAGGCCAGGATGGTCGGGTGACCGCACCGCAGGCGGAGGCCGTGATCGACCTCGACACCTACCGCCGCAACCTCGAGCTGCTGCGCGCCGTCGCCCCGACCGCCCAGCAGCTCGCCGTCGTGAAGGCCGATGCCTACGGCCACGGGCTCGCGCCCGTCGCGCGGGCCGCGCGGGACGCGGGGGCGGAGTGGCTCGGGGTCGCGACGCTCGGCGAGGCCCTGGCGCTGCGCGAGGCCGGTGACGTCGGGCCGGTGCTGTGCTGGCTGAACGCGCCCGGGGCCGACTACGCCGCCGCGCACGCCGCCGGCATCGAGGTCACTGCCTCCAGCGCCGAGCAGCTCGCCGAGGTGCTGGCCGCCGCCCCGGGCCGCGTCCGGGTCCAGCTCAAGGTCGACACCGGCCTGTCGCGCAACGGTGCCCGCGGCCGCCAGTGGGACGAGCTCGTGGCGGCCGCGGCCGCCGCGGTCGCCGCCGGCCGGCTCGAGGTCGGCGGCACCTGGTCGCACCTCGCCTGCGCCGACGACCCGGACCACCCCGCGAACGCGGCGCAGCGGGCCGCCTACGACGCGGCGATCGAGACGGTGCGCGCGGCGGGCCTGGAGCCCGGGCTGCGGCACCTGGCCAACTCCGCGGCGACGATCGTCCGGCCCGACGTGCACCTCGACCTGGTGCGGGTCGGCATCGCGTCGTACGGTCTCTCGCCCGGCGACGGCGTGCGCCTGCCTGAGGGCGTGCGCCCCGTCATGACGCTGCGGGCCCAGGCGGCCGCGGTCAAGCGGGTCCCCGCCGGCGCCGGCGTCTCGTACGGCCACACCTACGTCACCGACCGGGAGACGACCCTGGTCGACGTCCCGGTCGGCTACGCCGACGGCATCCTGAGGACGTCGTCCGGCCGCGCCGAGGCGGCCGTGGGTGGCCGACGCGTCCCGGTCGCCGGGGTCGTGTGCATGGACCAGCTCGTGCTCGACGTGGGCGACCTCGCGGCCGAGCGGGGCGACGTCGTCCACCTGTTCGGGCCGGGCGACCACGGCGAGCCCACGGCCGACGACTGGGGTCGAGCCGCCGGTACGATCGGCTACGAGGTCGTGACGCGGCTCGGCGGACGGGTCGTCCGCAGCCATCGAGGAGGACGATGAACCGCCTGACCGCGCTCGGTGCCACCGCGGGAGCCTTCGTGGCCGCCGGCGTCACCGCCAAGGTCCTCGACGACCGCCGGCACGCGTCCCGACGCCGCGAGCTCGAGGAGTCGGTCCGGTTCGGGACCGTGCACTCGCCGGCGCGCACCGTCGTCGCGGACGACGGCACCGCGATCAACGTCGAGGTCGACGAGCCGTCCCGGCGCGGCGCCAAGGGCCCGACGATCGTCTTCGTCCACGGATGGGTGTGCACGCTCGACTCCTGGCACTTCCAGCGTCTCGCGCTGCGCGGCCGGCACCGGATGGTGCTGATGGACCACCGGTCCCACGGCGGCTCCGGCCGCTCGCGCGCCGACAACTCTTCGCTGGCCGACCTCGCGGGCGACCTGCTGCGGGTGATCGAGGAGTGCGTCCCCGACGGGCCCGTCGTGCTCGTCGGCCACTCCATGGGCGGCATGACGATCATGGAGCTGGCCGGGCTGCGGCCGGACCTGTTCGGCACCAAGGTCGTCGGCGCCATGCTCATCGGCACGAGCTCCGGCAAGCTCATCGGCAAGGCGCCCGGCATCGTCAAGCTCGCCCCGCTGCTGCGGGCGGCGTCCCCGGCGCTCGACTGGGGACGCGGCTTCAACAGCCGCAGCCTGATGAAGCGCTGGGCCGTCGGGCCGCGCGCCGCCGACGTCTACGTCGACATGTCCGACGAGATGATCCGCCGCGCCCGCACGCACGTGCTGCTCGACTTCTACCCGAACTTCGTCAGCCTCGACACGACGAAGGGCCTGGCCGACCTCGGCCGCGTGCCGACCGTCGTCGTCGGAGGAACCGCCGACCTGCTGACCCCGTTCAAGCACAGCCGCCGGCTCGCCGAGGCGATCCCGGGGGCCACGCTCGTCGCTGTGGAGGGAGCCGGCCACATGGTCATGTTCGAGGAGCACGAACGCGTCACCCAGGCGCTCGTGGCGCTGCTGGAGCGGGTCGGATGAGCGGCCTGCGCACCCGCGCGCTCGACGTCATCGACGCCGGGCCGGAGCACGCCGAGGCGATCGTCGACATCATCCGGCGCTCGTTCGGCGCCCGCCCCGAGCTCGACCCGCCGTCGACGGCCCTCGACGAGACGCCCGAGTCGGTCGCCGAGGTCCTCGAGACCGCCGGCGGGCTGCTCGTGGAGCGTCGCGGCGAGCCGATGGGCGCGCTGCTGTTCGACGAGTCGCGCCCCGACAAGCTCGGGCTGCGCCGCGTGGCCGTCGACCCCGACCTGCAGGCGCGTGGCGTCGCGTCGGCGATGGTCGGCGTCGCCGAGGACACCGCCGAGGAGCGCGGCAAGGACGGCATCTGGCTGCACGTGCGCGAGGAGCTGCCCGAGACCATCCAGTTCTGGGCGCGTCGCAAGTACTTCCCGGTCAGCCAGGAGGGCCCGCTCATCGAGTTCGGCAAGACGCTCTGGCTCGCCCGCGAGGTGCCGACGCCCGAGGCGATGCACGAGCTCGCGGGCCGGGTCGCCTCCCTCGTCCGGCCGGGCGACCTGCTCGTCCTGTCGGGCGACCTCGGCGCCGGCAAGACCACGTTCACACAGGGTCTCGGGGCGGCCCTCGACGTGCGCGGTCCCGTCACGTCGCCGACGTTCGTGCTGGCCCGCACGCACCCGAACCTCTCCGACGGGCCGCCGCTCGTGCACGTCGACGCCTACCGGCTGGGCTCGCCGGAGGAGCTCGACGACATCGACCTCGACGCCACGACCGACGAGGCCGTCACCGTCGTCGAGTGGGGCGCCGGCATGGCCGAGCAGCTCAACGACAGCTGGCTCTCGGTCACGATCGAGGTGCGCGGGGCGCGACCGATCGACCCGCTGGGGACGCCCGTCGAGGGCGAGGTCGCCGACGACGCCGAGCCGCGCGTCGTCACGATCAAGCCCAACGGT
>JAQIJP010000003.1:0-66497 GCA_036946185.1 Aeromicrobium erythreum | reverse complement strand
CCGATCTCGGCCCGCACCGCCCGGACGACCTCGAGCAGGAACCGGCGACGCTTCTCGGGCGTGCCGCCCCAGTCGTCGGTCCGCACGTTGCTCAGGGGCGAGAGGAACTGGCTGACCAGGTAGCCGTGGGCGCCGTGGATCTGCACGCCGTCGAAGCCCGCGCGCGTCACGGCGCCGGCCGCTGCCGCGAACCCGCGGACGATCGCCTCGATCTCCTCCGACGTCAGCTCCCGCGGCTCCGCGAACACCCCCGCGCCACCGGGGAGGGCGATCGCCGACGGGGCCACCGGACGCGCGGAGAGCGTGCGCGGGACCTGGCGGCCGGGGTGGTTGAGCTGGACGAGGACCGCCGAGCCGCCCGCCTTCGCGACCGTCGCCCACTCGGCGAGGTCGGCGGCGTGCCGGTCGTCCTGGACCACGACGTTGCCGGGCTCGCCGACGGCGCGCGGGTCGATCATGACGTTGCCCGTGACGACGAGGCCCGCGCCACTGTCGGCCCAGCGTCGGTAGAGACGCTTGATCCGCGAGCCGGGCGAGCCGTCGCGGCGGGCGAGGCCCTCGCTCAGCGCGGCCTTGGCGATCCGGTTCGGCACGACGAACCCGTTCGGCAGGGTGAACGGCTCGGTGAGCACGTCGACGGCGGGCCGGGTCTCGGTCATCGGGTCTCCTGGGATCGGACGTCAGGGTTCAGCGCCCGCGGCGCGGACGGTCGGCCCGGATGCGGCGCGCGCTCCAGACGGCGGCGCAGAAGAGGCCGACCACGAAGGTGCCGTTGCCGATCACCCGGGCCACCAGCAGCGCGGCGGGCGCCGGGTCGAAGTCGGCGCCGTCGCGCGCGACGCCCAGGACGAGGTAGAGCGTCCAGACGGCGATCGTCAGCACCGCCACGACCAGGCAGCCGGCGGCGGTGACGAACCAGCGGTCGAGCCAGGCCGGGCGGGGTCGCGCCGTCATGCGGTGCGCGCGGCGCGGACCGC
Organism: Aeromicrobium erythreum; assembly: GCA_036946185.1. Lineage (GTDB taxonomy): Bacteria > Actinomycetota > Actinomycetes > Propionibacteriales > Nocardioidaceae > Aeromicrobium > Aeromicrobium erythreum_A. The sequence goes on along the minus strand of JAQIJP010000003.1, from coordinate 65,520 downwards.
CATGACGGACTCGAGGCTCACGAGCAGCTCGCACCGTCCCGAGCACGTGAGCTGGTGCTCGAGGCGACCCGTCGCGATGAGGCGGTGCACCTCGGCGCCCGGGACGCCGAGCAGGTCGGCGGCCTCGGCGACGGTCAGCTGCGAGGACATGCGTCCAGGCTAGCCGCGCCCACTCCCCGCGCGCGGACCAGCGCGCGGGGAGACGGGTCGGGTCAGCGCGGCGGGCGGTCGTCGCGCACGACCACCTGGTCGCGGCGCCGGCCAACCCATGACGAGCCCGAGGACGAGGCCGAGGGCTCCGACGGCCATGCAGATGTAGCCGACCATGACGAGGTCGACGCCGGAGATGGCGTCCTGCACGGCGAAGGCGAGGATCGCGCCGATGGCGATCAGGGCGAGAGATCCACCGAGGTACATGTCGACTCCTAGGGAAGCGGTGTCGCGGACCGGCCGCGACAGGGGGTTCCCACCACTGTGGCCCCGGTCACAGCGCCGCGCACCTTCGCGGAGCGGTCAGACGTGCTCGCCCGCTCCTCGCGCCCGTCGCTCGTAGGCGGCCCGCGCGGACGGGTCGGCCTGGGCGAGGACCGCGTCGGCCTTCATCGCGTGGGCCACCCGGTCCCGCAGGCCGCGCGGCAGGAAGTCGGTCGAGCGGGTGATCGCCTGGCTCCAGCGCGGCACCCACGTCTCGCCACGCGGCGACCGCAGCACCTGCTCGACGACCTCGGCGACGTCCTCCGCGGTCACCGGCTTGACCCCTCGCGCCGCCGGGACGCCCGCCGAGAGCTCGGTGCGGACGACGGTGGGCAGCACCATGCCGACCTCGACGCCGTGGGGCGCGAGCTCGGCGCGGGTCGCCTCGGTGAACCCGACGACCGCGAACTTCGACGCGGAGTAGGTCGCGCCGTGCGGCACCGCGACCCGACCCACGGCCGAGGCGATGTTGAGGACGTGCCCGCGACCGCGCGCGATCATGCCCGGCGCGACCGCCTTGGTGCCGTTGACGACGCCGTGCAGGTTGACGTCGACGATCGACCGGGCGACGTCCGACGACTCCTCGACACCGGGCCGAGCGGCATGATGCCCGCGTTGTTGACGAGCACGTCGACGGGACCGTGCTCGGCGACCCGCGCGAGGAACGCCTCCCAGGACGCGGGGTCGGTGACGTCGAGCGTGCCGCCGAGGGCGGGGCGCCCCAGGCCGGCCGCGACCTCGGCGGCGAGGTCGCCGTCGGCGGTCACCGAGGGCGACGAACGCCCCGGCGGCGGACAGCCGCTCGGCGGTGGCGCGACCGATGCCGCGGGCGCCGCCGGTCACGACGACGACGGCGCCCGGCAGGTCGACGGGGCGGGGACGGGTGGAGCGGCTCATGCGGCGGTCCTCTCGAGGGGGTGGAGCTCGACGGGCTGTCCGTCGGCGGGGAACGGCAGGGACAGGTAGCTCAGCCGGGCGCCGCTGTCCCCGGCGACGGTCCAGCGATGGCGACGCAGCAGGTGCACGAGCAGGAGCTTGACCTCGGCGCCCGCGAAGAACATGCCGAGGCACTTGTGCACGCCGCCGCCGAAGGGCTCCCACGCGTGCCGGTGGGCGCGGTCCTCGCGCCGCGGCTCCGCGAAGCGCTCGGGGTCGAAGCGCTGCGGGTCCGTCCACCAGCGCGGGTCGAGGTGCTGGTGGTGGACCATGACGGCGGTCAGCCGGTCGGCGGGCACCCGCACGCCGAGGACCTCGGTCTCCTTGACCGTGCGGCGCGCGAGCACCGGCACCGGCGGGACGAGCCGCAGGCACTCCTTGACGACGAGGTCGAAGTCGTCGAGGCCGTCGAGGTCCGCGAGGGTGGGGTGCTCGGGCAGCGCCAGCGCCTGGTCCCGGAGCCGGTCCTGCCAGGCGGGGTGCAGGCCGAGCTGACGCATCGCCGTCGACACCGTGATCGTCGAGGTGTCGTGCGCCGCCATGAGCAGGAAGATCATGTGGTTCACGACGTCCTGGTCGCCCAGGCGGTCGTCGCCGTCGACGACGTGGCACAACGTCGTGAAGAGGTCGTCACCGTCGCTCGCGCGGTGCCGCGGCAGGCGCTCCCGCAGGAACGACTCGAGCAGCCGGCGTCCCGCGAGCGCACGGCCCCAGCGCGTCCCCGGACGGACAGCCGGACGAACGCGGTCGCCGCCTGGACGCAGTCGACGAACGCGCGGTTGATGCGGTCCTGCTCGGCGCGCGTCAGGTCGGCCCCGCCCATGAAGACCTGGGTCGCGAGGTCGAGCGTGAGCGACTTGAGCGCCGGGTACGCGTCGACGGGACCGTGGGTCGGCCAGTCACCGAGCAGCTGCTGGATCGCCGGCGAGAGCGCGGCCGCGTAGCCCTCGACCCGGTCGCGGGTGAAGGCCTGCTGCATGAGCCGGCGGTGCCGGTGGTGCTCCTCGAAGTCGAGCAGCATGAGGCCGCCGTCGAAGAACGGGCCGACGAGCTCGCCCCAGCCGGGCCGGTTCGCGAAGGCCTTGTCGGCGTTGCGCAGCGCGGTCGAGCACGCGTCCGGCCCGATGAGGACCGTCCAGCGCCGGCCGAGGAACGGCATCTCCGAGACCGGGCCGTGGCGCTCGAGGTGGTGGGCCATGAACGCGGTGGGGTCGCGCAGGTAGTCGAGGGTGCCGCCGACGTAGGGCAGCGCACGCACGAGCGAGGTGGGCAGGACTCCGGCGGGGCGTGCAGGCATCTCGACTCCATCTGACAGACAGTCCTGTCAGTTTGGGGTCGCGGCCGTCCCGCGTCAAGGGTCGGCCGTAGGCTCGCCGCATGGCCGACCCGTCGCGACGCACCTACGGCGGCAAGACGTCGGCCGAGCGTGCGGCCGAGCGCCGGGCCCGCCTGGTCGACGCCACGGTGCACGTCCTGTCGCGACCGGGACCGACGACGATGACCGCGATCTGCACCGAGGCCGGGCTCACCGAGCGCTACTTCTACGAGAGCTTCGCGTCGCTGGACGACGCCCTGCTCGGCGCGCTCGACACCGTGAGCACGGAGATCCTGACGGCGGCCAGCACGATCGTCGCCGCGACGCCGGGCTCGCCGGAGGAGCGGGTGCGGGCGGTCATGACGGCGTTCGTCGCGTACGCGCGCGAGCAGCCGGACCGGGTCCGGCTCGCGGTCGTGCACGCGCAGGCGTTCGCCCCCCTGCGGTCGCGCCGCACCGAGCTGCTCGGCACCTTCGCCGACCTCGTGGCGGACGAGGCGCGTGAGCTGTTCGGCGACAGCGCGTGGTCGCGCGACCGGGCCCGCGCCCACGGCGTCGTCTACATCGCCGGACTCGCCGAGCTCGTCGCCGGCTGGCTCGCCGGCACCCTCACCCTCGACGACGCCGCGCTCGTCGACGTCGCGTGCGACCTGTTCGTCGCCATCGGTCGCCGCCCGGCCTGACCCGCCTCGACCGGACCGACCCCGACCGCAGCTCCGCTCGACGCAGCCTGAGGGATCGAGGCTGTCCCAGCGATCACGAACCCTCAGACTGCGTCGTCCCCGATGCGGCTCGTCCGGCCGGCCCACCGCGACGCCCGCACCGTCGACGACACGGCGTGCCCGCTCTGCGACGATGACGTCATGAGCGCCTACTGGATCAGCACCTACCTCGAGGTCCACGACGAGCAGAAGCTGAAGGCCTACGCCGAGCTGGCCGGGCCGGCCATCACGGCCGCCGGCGGCACCTTCCTGGCCCGGGGACAGGCCGTGCAGGCCTACGAGGCGGGCCGGCTGCAGCGCAGCGTCCTCGTCGAGTTCCCCTCGGTCGAGGCGGCCGTCGCGGCGCACGACAGCCCCGCGTACCAGGAGGCGCTCGCCGCGCTCGGCGACGGCGTGACCCGCGACCTGCGGATCGTCCCCGGCGCCTGATCCCATCCGCCGGTCCCGACGTGTGAAAGGGTCGGCAGCGGGGAAAGGGACCATCGATGACCGACTTCGCCGAGGACCGTGAGCGCGAGATCTCGCGCTACGCGATCCTGAGCTCGCCCGCAGGGCAGGAGCTGCAGGACCTCGTCGACCTCGTCGCCCAGGTGTGCGACGTGCCGACCGCCGCGATCAACATCATCTCCCGCGACCACCAGCACCAGGTCGCGACCGCGGGGTTCGACCCGTCGGTGTGCTCGCGCGAGGACTCGATGTGCGCCGCCGTCATCCACGAGGTCGACCCGGTCATCGTCGCCGACGCCACCGCGGACGACCGCTTCGCCACGAACCCCTTCGTCACCGGGGTCATCGGATCGGTCCGGTTCTACGCCTCGGCCCCGCTCGTCACGCCGGACGGCACGACCCTCGGGCGACTGTGCGTGTTCGACGACGAGCCGCGCGAGCTGACCGCCGCGCAGCGCCGCGCCCTCGTCACCCTCGCGCGCCAGGTCATGGACACGCTCGAGCTGCGGTACCGCTCCCGCGAGCTCGAGCGGTCGATGGCCGAGCTCGCCGCCGCCCGCGACGAGCTGCGCCGGTCCAACCAGCACCTCGCGGTGTTCGCGGGCCAGGTCAGCCACGACCTGCGCAGCCCGCTCACCGCGATCCTCGCGACGACCGAGCTGCTCGCGACCGAGCCGGCCGTCGAGCTCGACGCCGAGCTCGGCTCGATGGTCAACCTCGTCAACCAGGCCGGCCACCGGATGAACCGGATGATCGAGGAGATGCTCGGCTACGCACTGGAGGGCGGCCGCCTGAGCCTCGCGAGCACCCCGGTCGCCCACGTCGTGAGCCTCGTCCAGACCGATCTCGGACCGGTCGTCGACCAGACCGGTGCCGAGGTCGTCGTCGGCGATCTCCCGACGGTCATGGCCGACGCCGACATGCTCTACTCCGTCGTCCTGAACCTCATGACCAACGCGCTGAAGTTCGGTCGCCCCGGCGTCACCCCGAAGATCGAGGTGACGGCCGAGCGGACGGACCTCGGCTGGCGGGTCACGGTCGCCGACAACGGCGTCGGCATCCCGGCGGACCAGCGCGAGGCCGTGTTCGCGCACGGCTCGCGAGTCGCCGAGCAGGCCGACGACGTCGCCGGCCACGGCATCGGGCTGTCGACCACCCGACGTCTCGTCGAGGCGCACGGCGGGCGCGTCGGTGCCGACGAGTCGGCCGCCGGCGGCGCCGCGGTGTGGTTCGAGCTGCCGGCCTGACTCTCCGAGCGCCGGTCCGGGACCGAACCTCAGCACAAACTGCGCACAACCTTGTCAACAGGTGGCGAACCTGAACAAGTTCTCTCGGAACGCGGCCCTGACCAGGGCGGACGCGCCCGGACCATCCGCTCGGAATCGACCATGAGTCGAGTTGTGCACCGCTCCGTGCACAGCCTCCACCGAGGCACGACGGGCCGTTCCGGACTGTGGAGGTCGTGGGGATCTCGTGTGGAGAACGGGTGGATCGCGCCTGCGTAGCGTCGTTCTCGTCCACCAGGAACCACCGCTCACCCCCGAGCACCCCCCTCCAGGAGAACCCCATGAAGACCAAGAAGATCCTCGTCCCGCTCGCCACCCTCGCGGCCGGTGCCGCCATCGCGATCGGCTCGGGCGCGACCTTCACGTCGACGACGGCCAACACGATCAGCTCGGTCACGTCCGGCACGCTGACGCACACGAACTCGAAGGACGGCAAGGCCATCCTGACGCTCAAGGACATCAAGCCGGGCGACGTCGTCAACGGCTCCGTCGTCATCACCAACACGGGCTCGCTGCCGGCCGACTTCTCGCTCACCGAGACCAGCTCGACCAACGGCTTCACCGACCCGAACCTGACGCTGACGATCACCGACACGACCACCAACACCAAGATCTACTCGGGCAACTTCGGCGGTCTCGCCGACGGCACCAAGAACGCCCTCGGCTCGTTCCCGGCCGGCGCCGCGCACACCTACGTGTTCAGCGTGAAGCTCGCCGACGACGCCCCGAACAGCCAGCAGAACAAGACGGCCACCGCCGCCTACCAGTGGGACTCGGTCCAGCAGGCCGCCACCACGACCAACCAGTGACCTCGGCGGGACCGGGACGCTGGAGGGGCGTCCCGGACCCGTCGATCCTTCCCACCCCTTCGCGTGAGACTTCCCCCGACCACCAGCCCGACCACCGATCCGAGGAGGACCGATGAGCCAGCACCTCGCCGAGCGTGAGCCCCGCCACCTCGTCCGCCGCCTCGGCAACGCCACGGTCAACCTGCTGCTGGTGGTCGCTACCCTCGCGGGTCTCGCGTACCTCGCGCCCAGCCTGTTCGGCTACGAGCGCTACGTCATCACCGGCGGCTCCATGACCGGCACGATCGACAAGGGCTCGGTCGTCTTCGAGAAGAAGGTGCCGGTCGAGGACCTCCGGGTCGGCGACGTCATCACCTACCAGCCCCCGGCGGACAGCGGCGTCTCCACGCTGGTGACGCACCGCATCATCGGGATCAAGCAGCTCGAGTCCGGCGCTACGCAGTACCGCACCCAGGGCGACGCGAACCCGGACCCCGACCCCTGGAAGTTCCAGCTGGTCGACGGCGTCCAGCCCGTCGTGGAGCACCACGTGCCGCACATCGGCTGGATCTTCATCGGCCTCGCCGACCGCGAGGTGCGCATGGTCGCGATCGGTGTCCCCGCCGGCCTGATCGCCCTGCTCAGCCTCGTCGAGATCGTCCGCGTGCTCCGCAGCCGCGACGAGTCCGAGGCGCCGGCCGACGAGCCCGTCGTCGCCTGAGCATCGACCTCTCCCACCCTCGACACCGAGCTGTGGACGTCCTGTCGACGTCGCGTGGCTTCCGTGTCGATCGACCCTTCGTAGCGTGATCCTCATGAACGAGCAGCCCCGCCACCGCCTCCCGGCGGCGCCGCGTGACCCGAAGGTCCGCGCCCTCGCCCTGGTGGCCCTGCTCGCGGTCGTCGCTCTCTCGGCGACCGGCTTCTCCTCCGCGACGTTCTCCTCCCAGAGCGAAGCGGCCACCGGCACCGTCACCTCGTCCGACTGGACGGGGCCGACGGTGTCGGTGCAGGACCCCGGCTCCCCGGTGCGCGGGACGGTCGCCCTCGAGGCGACCGCCGCCGACGACGGGACCGGCATCAAGGACGTTGCCATCCAGTACCAGGCCGTGGAGGGAGCGGGCTGGACGACGGTGTGCAGCGACACCACAGCGCCCTACGGGTGCTCGTGGGCCACCACGTCCGTGGCGGACGGAGCGTACGACGTGCGCGCCGTCGCCACGGACGTGGCCGGCAACGCCACGACCTCGGACAGCGTCCGCACGGTCGTGGCCAACAACGCCTCGGTCGTGCTGAGCGACGTCCCTGACGTCGTGCGGGGCTCGATCTCGCTCGAGACCGCCTACTACAACATCTTCCTGCCGCTGTCGGTCTCCGTGCAGTACCGCGCGGAGGGATCGACGGTGTGGCGGACGGCCTGCACGAACTTCACGCCCCTGGCCTCGACGTGCACGTGGAACACCACGACCGTGCCGAACGGCTCCTACGAGCTGCGCTCGGTCGTCACGACGCTGCTGGGCTCCTACTACTCCCCCGTCGACAGCGGCGTGCTCGTCGACAACTCCGCGCCGACCGTCACGATGTCCGACCCGGGCACCCCGCTCGCCGGCACCCGCACGTTCAGCGCGACCGCGTCGGACGCCGACTCCGGCGTCGCCCAGGTCGTCGTGCAGGTCGCCAGGACCGGCACCTCCACCTGGCAGACCCTCTGCACGATCACCGACGCTCCCTTCTCCTGCCGCGTCGACACCACGACGCTCGCCAACGCCTCCTACTCGGTCCGCGCGGTCGCGACCGACGTCGCCGGCAACACCACGACCTCCGCCGTCGTCGCCAACCGCGTCGTCGACAACACCGCGTCGTCGGTGTCGGTCGAGGACCCGGGCGCCTACCTCAACGGCACCACGACGCTGCGAGCCGGCGCCAACGCGTCGTCGGGCGTCACCTCGGTCCGTATCCAGCGTGCGCCGACCGGTGGCTCGACCTGGACCGACGTGTGCACCACGACGACCGCGCCGTACACCTGCAGCTGGGACACCACGCAGGTCGCCGACGGCGGCTACGACCTGCGCGCCGTGCTGCTCGACGGCGCCGGCCGCACCACCACCTCCGCCGTCGTCGCCAACCGGGTCGTGGACAACAGCCTGGTCCGGGCGATCGACGTGCAGGCCGCCAACGGCGGCGGCACGGTGGGCCGGCTCGACTCCGGCGACAAGCTGACGCTGACGTACAGCGAGCAGGTCAAGCCCAGCAGCCTGCTGGCCGGCTGGGACGGCTCGTCGAGGGCCGTGACCCTGCGGCTCCGCGACGGCAACCTCGTCGGCGGCGGCGCTCGCAACGACACCGTGGACGTCCTGTCCGGCAGCACGCCGGTCGCCCTCGGCTCGGTGATGCTCGGCAACGACTACGTCAAGAGCGGCAAGACCGTCACCTTCACCGCCACCCTGAGCGCGACGACGACCACGAGCGGCAGTGCGGTCCGCACGGTCGTCACCGTCCAGCTCGGCGCCGCGACCGGGTCCGGCCTGCGCACGACGAGCGGCACCTCGACGATGGTTTGGACGCCGTCCACCGCGGCGACGGACCTGACGGGCAACCGCTGCGCCGCGGCTCCCGTCACCGAGACCGGCGCGGCCGACCGTGACTTCTGAGGCCGAGGTCCTGGATCGTCCTATGCTGCACGAGATGACCGCGCAGCTGCTCCTCATCGAGGACGACGACCAGATCGCCACCCCGCTCATCCGCACGCTCGAGCGCGAGGACTACGTCGTCGAGCGCGTCGCGGCCGGCCAGCCCGGCATCGAGCGCGTCGCGCAAGGGGGCGTCGACCTGGTGCTGCTCGACCTTGGCCTGCCCGACGTCGACGGCCTGGAGGTCTGCCGCCGGCTCCGCGCGGCCGGCTACCTCGGCGGCATCATGATCCTGACCGCCCGCGGTGGCGAGCTCGACCGCGTGGTCGGGCTCGACGTCGGGGCCGACGACTACATCGCGAAGCCGTTCGCGCTCGCCGAGCTGCTGGCCCGGGTGCGCGCCCTGCTGCGCCGTGCCGGCCAGGCGCCCGCGCCGGCGGACCCGGCCCCCGCGCCCCCGTCCGTCGCACCCGGCGTCGTCCGGGTCGACACCCAGTCGCGACGGGCCTGGGTCGGCGACACCGAGCTCGGGCTCACCGCCAAGGAGTTCGACGTCCTCGCGCTGCTCGGCTCCGAGCCGGGCGCGGTCCTCACGCGCGAGCGCGTCATGGACGAGGTCTGGGACGAGAACTGGTTCGGCTCGACCAAGACGCTCGACGCGACGATCGGCCGGCTGCGCCAGAAGCTCGAGGAGAGCGGCGCCCGGTCCCGCGTCGCCAACGTCCGCGGGGTCGGCTTCAGGCTGGACCTGGACCCGGCCGATGGCTAGGCGGCTCGCGCTCTCGTTCGGGCTCACGACCGGCTACGTCGCGGTCGTGGTGGCCGTGGCCGGACCGTTCGTCCCGCCGTGGGTCACGTTCCTGCTCGTGCTCCTCGCGATCGCCGTGTCGACCACGATCGGCCTGGTCGTGGGGCGACGCCTGACCCGCTCCTACCGCGCGATGGCCGAGCGCGAGCAGGCGCTGTCGATGTCGGCGTCGCACGAGCTCCGCACCCCGATCACCTCGCTGCGGCTGTCGCTCGAGGACCTCACCCTGTGGCCCCAGACGCCCCCCGACGTCCAGGCCGAGCTGCAGCGGGCGATCGGCGAGCTCGACCGGTTCTCCGGCGCGGTGTCCGAACTGCTGGAGCGACGCCGGGTCGAGCACCGCGACACCACCGACCGGGTCGACCTGGGCTGCCTGACCCGCAGCACCGTCACCCGGTGGCGCGGCACCCTCGCCCCCGCTCGCACGGTCGCGCTCGACGTGGCGCCTGACGACACCCTGGTCCGGATCGAGCCCGACGTCGTCGAGCGCGTCATGACGACGATGCTCACGCAGTTCGGGCGGGACGGCCGCGGCGACGTCACGGTCGACGTGAGCCGGGTCCGGGACGCCGTCCGCGTGCAGGTGTGCGACGCGAGCGAGGCCCGGTTCCCGCCCGGGGTCATCCACGGCCCGGCCACGGGCAAGCGGGGGACCGAGACGCTCACGCTCGCCGAGGCCGGAGGTCTCGCGCAGTCCGTCGGCGGCTACCTGACCGTCGCGGAGTCGCCGACGACCTGCCTGACGCTCATCCTCCCCGCCGCCTGAGCCCTGCGCCCCTGCCACGACGAGCGACCCGTAGCCGTCGGTTCTCACCTGCTGGGACGTCGGCGTGCGTCCCGCCTTCCGGCGGACAGTGGTGTCCTGCACGTCACCACTCCGGGAGGCAGCATGACGATCACCGAGACCCGCACGGGCACGCCGGCCGCCCCGGCCGGGCTCACCGTCCACCGCACGGGCGAGCGGATCGGCGCCCGGATCGAGGGCATCCGGCTCAGCGGCGACCTGCCCGCCCCGACCGTCGCCGCCCTGCGCGACGCGCTGCTGCGACACCGCGTCGTCTTCCTGCGCGGGCAGGACCACCTCGACGACGCGGCCCACCACGAGGTCGCGGCGCTGCTCGGTCACCCCACGGCACCGCACCCGACCGTCCGGGGCTCGGGGCCCGCCGTCCTGCCGATCGACTCCAGGCACGGTCGCGCGAACGCGTGGCACACCGACGTCACCTTCGTGGACCGGGTCCCGGCGATCAGCGTGCTTCGCGCCGTGACCCTGCCGCCGCACGGCGGGAGCACGGTCTGGGCCAGCACGGTCGCGGCGTACGCCGCACTCTCCCCCGCGGTCCAGGCGATGGCCGACCGGCTCTGGGCCGTCCACACCAACCTGTACGACTACGCCGCCGAGGTCGACGAGTCCCGCCTCGGCGGCATCGACGTGGCCGAGCAGGCCTACCGCGAGGAGTTCGGCTCCCAGGTCTTCGAGACCGAGCACCCCGTCGTCCGCGTCCACCCGGAGACGGGCGAGCGGTCGTTGCTGCTCGGCCAGTTCGTCAAGCGGCTCGTCGGGCTCGGCAGTCGCGACTCCGCGGCGGTCTTCGAGCTGCTGCAGCGTGAGGTCACCCGGCTCGAGAACACGGTCCGCTGGGACTGGCAGCCGGGCGACGTCGCGATCTGGGACAACCGGTCCACCCAGCACTACGCCGTCGCCGACTACGGCGACCACCCGCGCCGCATGCACCGCATCACCCTGGCGGGGGACGTGCCCGTCAGCGTCGACGGCGTCCCGTCGGTCCCGCGCCGCGGCGACGCCTCCGGATACGCCGCCCTCCCCTGACCCGTCGGGGAGCGGACGTCGGACGATGCCGCTCCGGCAGCTACTGCGGAAGGGGCACCCGCAGGAACCGCGGGCGGTAGAGGAACGGGTCCGAGGCCAGCCGGCCCAGGTCCGTCGTGTTCTGGCTGTACGACACGACGACCGTGCCGGGCTCCGGGAGCAGGTCGGGGTGCGCGAGCGGCATGTAGCGCAGCTCGCTGCCGTCGGACGCGGACGGGATCTGGGCGACCGGCGGCGACGCGACGAAGGGGCCGGTCGGACCGGGGGCCGACCAGATCACGAGGTCGGACCCGAGGAACTCGTCACGCTTGCTGACGGCGTACCACCGGCCGTCCCGCTCGAACACGCTCAGGGTCTGCGAGACGCCACCCTGCGCGGGCACGAGCTCGGCCGCCCGTGAGGCCCGCGGCTGCCAGCGCCGGCCGTCCCAGTACCGCCACTTGCGCTGGTCGGTCAGGTCGTCGACCCGGACCCGCGCGACGCGCAGCGAGAACCCGAACACGAGGCGCTTCGCCCCGTCGCGGGGTCGTGCGGTGCCGTACAGGTAGACCCAGCCGCGCTGGACCGTCACCGCGGCGCCCCACGCCGGGCGGCTCGGGTCGGACGAGTCCGGACCGAGGTCCCGCACCGCGACGAGCTGGGGCGTCGCCCCGCGTCTCACCACGAACAGCGCCAGCGCCGGGCCGAGGTTGTCGAACGCCTGCGGCCCGTCAGGAGCCGCCGCCCCCTTCACGCGCTGCAGACCGACCCCGACCAGGTCGTAGCCGTCCCGCTGGATCCGACCGACGCTCATCGGCCAGTAGCCGACGCCGTCGGCCCGGTCCGGCACGAGCGCGCCCCGGTCACGGGGGAGCACGGTGCGCACGCAGCCGCGGCTGAAGACCAGCATCGAGTTCCGCACGAACCGCTGCCCGGGGAAGTCGGCCGCCCGCAGCGTGTCCCCGAAGACCCAGAGGACGCGGCCGTCCTGGAGCGTGACGTCGGCGCCCACGTCGGCGCCCTGGAACTCCCCGGCGCCCCGCACCTGTCCGACGAACCGGTTGAGGTCGTCGACGGACCGGAACGGCGCGTAGGGCCGGCAGCTCGTCGACGACGCCAGGTCGTAGGTCGGGGCGCGCGGCGGCTCGGGCGCGGGCGCGACGGCGATCGCGAGCGCCATCGCGAGCACGGCGGGTCCGGTCACGAGGACCACGGACCAGCGCCAGGAGAGCCGCCGGGTCGTCGCCATGGCGCCATCCTCCTACGGGCAGGGGTGACGCGGACCCGCCGCTCGGTAGCGTCGGCGCCGTGCGCCTGCGACCCGTGACCACTGCCGTCGTCATGGCGGTCGTCGTCGCGGTGCAGGTCGTCGCCGTCTGGACGGTCGCGACCGGGCGCTCGGACCCGCACGACGTGCCCGTGGTCGTCGCGGCGCCGGATCGTCTGGCCGGACTCGTCGCGGCCCAGGGAGCACCGTCCGGGACGCTGCGGCTGACGGCCGCGACGTCGCGCGGCGACGCGTTCGAGGCGGTCCGCGAGGGCCGCGCGGAGGCGGCGCTGCTGCTGGACCTGCGGCGCGACCGCTCGACCGTCCTGCTGTCGTCGGCGGGTGGTCGGCGCCTCGACGCGACCCTGGAGACCGAGGTCCGGGCGGTCGCGGAGCGCTTCACGACCCGCACCAGCGTCGAGCACCTCGACGGCGGCCCGCGGCGGGGCGCCCGCGACCTGGCGTTCGTCCTGGCGATCGTCGCGGTCGTGCTCGGGTGGGCCGGCGCCGTCGTCGGGACGCTGCGCCGGGGGTCGGTCGACGAGACGTTCGCCGAGGCGGTCCGACGCCTGGCCACCAGCGCGGCCTGGGCCGCCGGGGTGGGCGTCGCCGCAGCCCTCGTCGCGGGCCTGGCCGGGTCGCCGGTCACGCTCGGGCTCGTGGCCGCGGTCACGACCTTCACCGCAGCCGTCACGACGGACGCCCTGCAGAGCCTGTTCGGGGCTCGTGGCCTCGGCGTCGCGACCGTGCTGTTCGTCCTGGCGGCCGGACCGCTCGTGACCGGCGCCGACCCGAGCCTGCTGCCCACCCCGTGGGACGTCGTGACGCCCTGGACCCTCCACGGGGCCGCCGTCGAGTCCGCGGTCGCGGTGACGTTCGGCCAGTCCGCACCGCTGCCTCGGGCGCTGCTGGTGCTGCTCGCCTGGACGGCGGCCGCGATCCTCACCACCGCGACCGCACGTCGGGCCCGGCGCGCCGCCGGGGTCACGCTCACCTGAGCCGTCCGCGTGGCGGGACCCTGCAGCGCCCTCCGTCTGCTGGGATGGTCGCGTGATCCTGCTGCTCGCCGTCGTCGCGACCGGCCTCGTCGCCGGGCTGTTCGCGGCCTTCGCCTACGCCGTCATGCCGGGCCTGCGCCGCGCCGACGACCGGACGGTCGTGCAGGCGATGCGCGGGATCAACGCCGCGATCCTGAACCCCGTCTTCGGCGTCCTGTTCCTGGCGAGCGTCGCCCTGCCGGTCCTGCTCGGCGCGACGCGGCACGACGAGCCGGGCGGCCCGTGGCTCGTGGCGGGCGCCGTCCTGTCCGTGGGCACGGTGCTGGTCACCCTGACCGTCAACGTCCCGCTGAACACCGGGCTCGAGACCTCGGACGCCGAGCCGGCCGCCGCACGCGCTGCGTTCGAGCGGCGGTGGACGGCGGCGAACCTCGTCCGCACCGCGACCAGCGTCGCGGCGTTCGGCTGCCTCGTCGTCGCCGCCCTGCGAACGCCCGTGGCCTAGGCTCCGAGCCAACCCACCCCGGAGGTCACCCCATGCGCGCCGTCGTCTGCCACCAGTCCCAGCTCGAGGTCGCCGAGGTCCCCGACCCGGAGCCGGGCCCCGGGCAGGTCCTGCTGCGGGTGCTGCGGGCCGGCATCTGCGGGTCCGACCTGCACGCCCGTGTGCACTGCGACGCGACCGCCGACATGGCCGGCGAGGTCGGGTACGCCGACTTCATGCGCACCGACGACCACGTCGTGATGGGCCACGAGTTCGTCGGCGAGGTGGTCGCCTACGGTCCCCGCACGCACGGTCGCTGGCCGGTCGGGTCGCGGGTCGTCGCCCTGCCGTTCGTCGAGAACGCCGACGGGCTGCAGATGACGGGCCTGTCCGCGCACGCCGCCGGCGGCTACGCCGAGCTCGTGCTCGTGCAGGAGGCCGTCGCGATGCCCGTGCCCGACGGCGTCCCCGACGACCACGCCGCCACGACCGAGCCGCTGGCCGTGGCCTGGCACGCGGTCCGCAAGGGACAGGTCGGGCGACGCGACACCGCCGTGGTCGTCGGCTGCGGCCCGATCGGCCTGGCCGTGATCCTCATGCTGAAGGCGTCGGGCGTGAAACGGGTCGTCGCGAGCGACTTCTCCCCCGGACGCCGCGAGCTCGCCCGGGAGTGCGGCGCCGACGTCGTCGTCGACCCCGCCGTCGAGTCGCCGTGGGACCTGTTCGAGGACGACCGCCGCTACATGACGTCGGCCCCCGACTTCATGAACCTGGGCCTCACCACGATGCGCCGGCTGCGCGCACTGCCCCGCACCCCCTGGTGGCGCGCGTTCCAGCTGGCCGACCGGCTCGGCGCGACGCCGCGCGGTCCCGTCGTCTTCGAGTGCGTCGGGCTGCCCGGCATCATCGAGCAGATCGTCAGCGCGGCGCCGCTCATGACCCGCGTGGTGGTCGTCGGCGTGTGCATGGAGCCCGACACCTTCCGGCCGTCGATGGCGATCAACAAGGAGGTCGAGCTGCGCTTCGCGTTCTGCTACGACCCCGCGGAGTTCCGCGAGTCGCTCATGATGATCGCCTCGGGCAAGGTCGACCCGACGCCGCTGCTCACGGGCACCGTGGGGCTCGACGGCGTCGCCACGGCCTTCGAGCAGCTCGCCGACCCCGAGCAGCACGCCAAGATCCTCGTCGACCCCACGAGCACCGCGACCCGCGCCTGAGCCTCGAGGTGCCGACGGGCGACGCCGCCGCGATCCTCGACGATCGCCGGGTCGGGCGAGCCCCGCCAGCACCAGCGGCGCACGTTCATCGAGGCTCGCCACCAGGAGATTTCCGGATTCGGCTACTCAGCTGCACCTTCACGCCGCGAAGGGTCGCCCCCCCCACTGACGGGCGCACACTTCATCGCCGCGAAGAGAAGTAAGAGGACGACACCTGGACGACCATTCCGGTCAGAAGGGCAATCACGAGAAGGCCCACCAACTCGCGACCGCTCGAACCCTTCCCGACGGTCCCCATGAGGATGGCCGCGACGGTCCAGACCGCCACGAACCAGACGACTCGGAAAACCCGAACCCGGCCTATCATTCGAGCTCTCACCACCCCGCCCTGCTCATCTTCGATGCTCCCGAAAGTACAGCCGGCCGCAGTCACCGTCGACCTAGGCGAAGGCATCCTCCTGCGCCGGGGTACCTCGGGAGCCTGCGGACCCACCGGCGACCAGGTCAGGCTGTGAGAACTGTCCCGACCTCGAGCAGCGGGGGGCTCGTCCAGCTACCGCAGAGTCACAGGCGGTTCCATCCCACAATGATCACGAGGCTGATGACGCACACGATGGCCACGAACATCCAGTTTGTGCGGGCATCAGGCCCGCCGCTCAATCCGAGGAAGCGAGCAGCGCGCCGCGACATCCGACCATGACGCTTCCAGGATCTACGGCGCATAGGAATTGATCCCCTCTCCAAGGCAGCCCAGACCGGCAGCCCCGCCGTCGTCCGCTCGGCCCATCGGCTCTCCTTTGCTGGCAAGATCCGCCGGCAGAACCCCGGGTGACGCAAGCCGATGGGTGGTGCTTCACCCCGGGGCCTGCTCTCTCAGCAACCACAAGACCCCGATCGGGCCGCAGGTGAGCTTCAGAGATCCGGGTTTCGACCAAGCACCTTACGCTGCGGAGGTGGCGCGACGATTGGCTGCGCCATCTACCCGCCGGCTCGCCGCCCCTCGTGCCCGACATCGTCAGTATCACTTCCGACCCCGCCCGCGTCGAAGGTTTCGTCCGCCACGACGCCCGACGTCCTGCCGCTCAGCGGGCGTGGCAGCGCCCGCGCTGCCAGCATGGGCCCATGACGTGGTTCGAGGTCTCCGACGAGTCCGAGTCGACCGTCCGGGGGACCCGCGACGAGGTCTGGGCCGTCCTGACCGACCCCGACGCGATCGTGCGGATGACCCCGCTGCTGCAGGCGATCGAGGTCGACGGCGACCACTGGGCCTGGCAGCTCGGCGTCGTCAAGGCGCTCGGCCAGTCCCTCGCGCCTCGCTTCACCGAGCGGATGAGCTTCGACGAGGGCGAGCGGATCACGTTCACGCACGACCCCCAGGCCGACCGTGACGAGGTCGCCGGGGTCGAGGGCACCTACGTCCTCTCCGACGGAGAGGACCCGGAGCACACCGTCGTCGCGATCGACTTCACGGTGCGGGTCCGGCTGCCGCTGCCCAAGGTCGCCGGGCCGGGCGTCCGGACCGCGATGCGCGGCGTCCTCGCGACGATGGGCGGCGGCTTCGCCAAGGGCCTGCAGCGCGAGCTGGCCGGCTGACCCTACGATGTCGCGATGACGACGCCCCGCGACCTGCTCGGGACCTGGGTCCTGGAGCGCGACGTGGACGACCACCTCAACGGCGAGCAGCGTCGTGTCGAGGGATCGACGACGCTCACCGAGGTCGACGCCGCGACGGTGCGCTGGGACGAGGTCGGCACGATGCGCTGGGCCTGGCACGAGGTGCCGGTGTCCCGCACGCTCTACGCCGTCGAGCGCGACGGCGGCTGGTGGGTGACGTTCGAGGACGGCCGCGACTTCCACCCGTGGAGCCCGGGCGACGACGTCGTCCACCCGTGCGCGCCCGACACCTACCGCGGCCGCGTCGAGGTGCTCGCCGAGGACCGGTGGAGCGTCACGTGGCGGGCGACCGGCCCGCAGAAGGACTACACGATGCACTCGACCCTCACCCGCCGGAGCGGATGAGGGTCGAGGTCCGACCGTCGTCGGGTCGGTCGAGGGGACCACGGGACTCACCGACCGCGGCCCCCTCGAGCTGGGGCTCGCCGATCAGCCGAACGCGAACGTGTAGGCGCTCAGGTCACCGGAGTAGGTGACGTCCAGCGTCTTGCGGTCGTCGTTCTTCGACGAGTAGATCTCGTAGAGGTTCGGGGTGCCGGAGACCTTGATGGTCCGCGTCTTCTCACCCTTGACCTTCACGGTGATCGTGCCGTCGCCCGAGAGGACGTGGAACACCTTGCGCGCCTTGAAGTTCAGGCGAGAGGTCGCCCCGTCGCCCGCCTTGGCCGACTTCGACTCGACCGTCCAGCGGCCACCGAGGCTGTAGGTGTCGTTCGGCTGGTCGGTGGTCAGCCGGTAGCTGGCCGGGTCGTCGTTGTCGATCTTCGACTTGCTGGCGTAGTTCGTCGACTTGCTCCAGCCGAAGTACGTCTCCGGGGTCTTGTCCTTCGTCTCGGCGGAGTCGCCGGCGCCGGTCTCGACCGCCTTGCCCAGGCTGACCGACGGGTCGGCGTCCTTGAGCAGGGTGCGGATCTTCTTCTCGGTGCCGGTGTAGTCGCCCTCGCCGAACTTGATCGCGCGGACGGTGCCGCTCGCGTCGATCAGGTACTTGGCCGGCCAGTAGCGGTTGCGGTAGGCGGTCCAGGTCTGCAGCTGGTTGTCCTGCACGACCGGCCACGTGATGCCCTCGCGCTTGATGGCCCGCTGCAGGTTGCCCGCGCTCTTCTCGAACGCGAACTCCGGCGAGTGGACGCCGATGACCTCGAAGCCCTTGCTCTTGTAGGCGTCGTACCAGTCCTTGATGTGCGGCGCGTCGCGCTGGCAGTTGATGCACGAGTAGGCGAAGAAGTCCACCAGGACGACCTTGCCCTTGAGGCTGTCGAGCGTGACGGCCTTGCCGTCCTCGGTGTTGAACCACTTCTGCGTGCCGCGCAGCTTCGGCGCGGGACCGCACTCGGCGAGCTTGGCCGAGCCCGGCTCGCACTTGGACAGCTGCTTGTTCTCGTCCGTCTCGCCGGGCGCGAGCGCGCCCTGGACCGTCTTGGAGTTGGCGACCTTGTTCTCGAGCCCGCCGGTGTAGTTCGGGAGGGCCTTCTGCAGCGCGGCCGGCGCGTCGAACGCGAGTGCCACGGCGAGCAGGATCAGGACGACACCACCGGCGATGCGGTACTTCTGCGCGCGGCTGCGGTAGGCGCGGATGCGCTCGCCCGCCTTGGCACCGGCCGAGGCGAAGAACAGCAGCGGCAGGGCGGCACCGATCGCGAACGAGACCGTCAGGACGACCGTCTCGAGGCCGACCTCGCCGGTCGCGCCGGCGACGACGATGGCCGCGAGGATCGGGCCGGCACACGGCACGTACAGCGTGCCCAGGCCCATGCCGAACAGGAACGGTCCGGCGTCGGAGTTGTTGACCTTGGGGAGCCGGTAGAACGGCTTCTCGATGAAGTGCCCGATCGACGGGAAGATCAGGCCGAGGCCCACCGCCACGAGGACGACGAGGCCGACCCAGAGCAGCAGGTCGTCGGGGAGGCCGAGCGCCTGCAGCACCGTCGTGCCGAACAGGGTGATGAGGCTGAAGCTCGTCACGAGCCCCGCGATGATGATGAGGGGGCGCACGATGGTCGCGCGCTTCGTGGGTGCCTCGGCGGTCGCGACACCGCCGTCTCCTCCGGGCCGACCAGGCTGGTCCTTGCCGGTGGAACCCGCGAAGAAGATGATCGGCAGCATTGGGAGCACGCACGGGGACACGCCCGTGATGAGGCCGCCGACGAGGCCGATGAGTGCGAGCGTGGTCATGGGAAGCCCTTCGTTGAGTTCACCAGGGGTTCGGTGCGGATCGGTGCTTCGATGGGTCCGTGACGGCACATCTCGTGTTCTCGTACGGGACGCTGCAGCTGGATTCGGTGCAGCGTGAGGTCTTCGGACGGCCGGTTCCGGTTGAGCCCGCAGCGGTCCTGGGGCACGTGCTGGGCGAGGTCGTGGTCGACGACCCGGCCGTGATCGCCGCCAGCGGGACGGAGATTCACCCCCTGCTGCTGCCGAGCGACGACCCCAGCGCCCGGGTCGAGGGCGTCGTGCTGCGGCTCGACGACGCGCAGCTCGCTGCCGCCGACGCGTACGAGGTGGATGCCTACGCCCGGGTCCGGGTCCCGCTCGAGGGCGGCGGCGAGGCGTGGGTGTACGGCCCGGCGGCACCTTGACCGCCGGGGTCGTCGCGGCCCTCACCCGCCGGCTGAGCTCGTCGAAGCCCGACCCACCCCCGCGGCTGAGCCGGTCGAAGCCCCTTGTCCACAGCCTGATCGGGTGTCGGAGGGGTGTGTCAGAGGGGGTCCCTAGCGTGGAGTCATCACCTCGAGACAGGACCGAATGATGACCGCGCAGCACCTCGACACTCACCCGTTGGTGGCTGCTGTCGCGGGTCTGCACGCCGAGCTGGACCGGATGGATCCGGCGGCCTGGGCGGGTCTGGATGCGGCGACTGCCCGCCGGTTGGTGAGTGATCTGTCGCGGGCGGAGGCGCGGCTGGTGGGTCAGAAGATGGCCGCCGCTCGCGCGCTGGAGGAGTCCGGCGCGGCCCGTGCTGCCGGCGCCACCTCGACGGGCGCGTTGTTGGCCAAGGACTTCGGGGGCGACCGGCACAGCGCCGACCGGCTGGTGCGTCGGGCCGAACGGATCTCCAAGACGTCCCACACCCAGGAAGCTCTCTCGAAGGGCCGCGTGACCCCCGAGCAGGCCGACGTGATCGCGACCGGCCTGGCCAAGCTCCCGCCCAAGGCGACGCCTGCGCAGCGCGACCTCGCCGAACGCACGTTGCTCAAGGATGCCGACCGCCTCCGCCTGCCCGACCTGCGGCGCCGGACCGACCGGCTGCTCGACGTCTACGCCGACAAGAAGCAGACCGACCGGTTCGAGAACGAGATCCTGGTCGAGCGTGAGCGCCGGGCTCGGGCGAAGTCGCGGTTCCGGATGTGGGACAACCACGACGGCACCTGGTCCGGCGACTTCACCCTCCCCACCGTGGAAGCAGCGTCGGCCAAGGCCTGGTACGACGCCGTCACCGCACCATCGAAGACCCCGAAGGCTCCCGTGCCCGGTGAGCCGACGTTCGAGGACCCGTACGAGGCCCGCGCCTACCGCGCCGGGCTCGCGTTCGCCGACCTCTGGACCCACCTGCCGACCGACCGCCTGCCCAACGACGGCGGGGTCTCGGCCGTCGTGACCGTCACCATGGAGCTCGAGACCCTGCAGGACGGCATCGCCGCCGCGACCCTGTCGGACGGCACCCGGTTGAGCGCCTCCCAGGCCAGGAAGGTCGCCTGCGGCGCCGGGATCGTCCCCACCGTCCTTGGCGGCCGCTCGAACGTCCTGGACCACGGCCTCAAGAAGCGACTCTTCACCCCAGCCCAGAGACGAGCCCTCGCGGTCACCCAGGGCGGGTGCACGTTCCCCGGGTGTGACCGGCCACCCTCCTGGTGCGAAGCCCACCACCTCACCCCGTACGACGACGACGGACCCACCGACCTCGACAACGGCGCCCTGCTCTGCTGCCGACACCACCACCACGTCCACGACGTCGACTGGGAGCACCAGAAGCAACCCGACGGCACCATCGCCTGGCGCCCACCCGGAAGCTCGACCTGGCAGACCAACCACCGCTACCGCCCCTAGACACCACGCACTGCGGTCTCGATACGCGCGACCCGCTCCTTCGTCGCGGTCGCGCTACTCGACCGCCGGAACCCACCGGCGGTCTGGGGGCACCTCCCGTCGCGGCGGTCCGGGGCGGCGTCGCCGGGCGGTACCGTGGAGGCATGGTGACCGAGGCGTGGCGCAGTCCGTGGTTCCGGGCCTTCCTCGTCGCCTCGGCGCTGCACCTGCTGCTCCTCGGGCTGGACCTCTCGCCGTGGGACAGCATCACCAAGTGCTTCTGCGCACCGCTTCTCGCCGTGTGGGCCTGGCGCGCCGGAGCGCCCCACCTGCTGGTCGACGCCCTTGTCCTGTGCTTCTTCGGCGACCTCTTCCTCGAGCTGGACGGGCTCTTCGTCGTCGGCATGGCCGCGTTCGCCGCGGCCCACGTCTGCTTCGTCACCTTCTTCGTCCGGCGGGGCGCCCGCGAGGCGGTGCGGCGGGCTCCCTGGGCCGCGCTCCTCTACCTCGTGCTCGCGGTCGGCATGGTCGTCTGGGCCTGGACCGGGCTCGACGTCGGGCTCCGCGCCGCCGTCCCCGTCTACGCCCTCCTGCTCGTCGCCACCGCCGCGACCTCGCTCGCCGTCGACCGGGTCGCGGGGCTCGGCGGGGCGTTGTTCCTCGTGTCCGACGGCATCATCGCGCTGGGTGAGGCCGGCCGGATCGACTCCTCCGACCTGCTGCCACGGCTCGCCATCATGGTGCTCTACCTCGCCGGCATCGCCGGGCTCGCGATCGGCGCCACCCGCGTCACGCGGGCCCGGGCCGACGCGACGCCGGACCCCGTCCGCCCGTGAGCAAGGACCCCGACCGGACCTACCGCCGGGTCGTCCGCGCCTTCGCCGTGGTCTTCCGCCTGCTCGGGCTGCGGGTCACCGCGACCGGCGTCGAGCACCTGCCGGCCGACGGACCCGCCGTCGTGGCCTGCAACCACATCGGCTTCCTGGACTTCACCTTCGTCGGCTTCGCCGCCCGCGAGCGTGGACGACTGATCCGGTTCATGAGCAAGAAGTCGATCTTCGACCTTCCCGTCGCCGGCTGGCTGATGCGTCGGATGCGGCACATCAGCGTCGACCGCAGCACCGGGGCCAGCGCCTACCGGGCGGGGCGTCGCGCCCTCGACGCCGGCGAGGTCGTCGGGGTGTTCCCCGAGGCGACGATCAGCCGGTCCTGGCGGCTCAAGCCCTTCCGCCCCGGGGCGGCCGGCCTGGCGCTGACCCGCGACGTCCCCGTCGTGCCCTGCATCGTGTGGGGGTCGCAGCGGGTGCTCAGCGTCGACGGCCGCTGGGCCCGCCGACGGGGCATCGCCGTCACGGTCACCCTCGGCCCGCAGCTGCACCCGCAGCCGGGCGAGACGCTGCTCGAGCTCACCGACCGACTGCACGTCGCGATGGAGCAGCTGCTCGACGAGGCGATCGCCACGTACCCGCAGGCACCGCGCAACGCGAAGGACCGCTGGTGGCTGCCGCACGACGCCGGTGGCACCGCACCGGACGTCGAGACCGCGGCCCGGCTCGACCGCGAGGCCCTCGCCCGCATCGGCGTCACGGTCGACTAGAAGAATCCCCGAAGAAGGCCACTGCTCACCTGGGTGCACGCGCTCGGCCGACCTAGCGTCGGACCCGTGAGGGCTCTTCCTGCGATCGTCACCTCGGCCGCCCTCCTGCTGACGGCCGGCTGCTCAGTCCACGACGCGACCCCGCGCCACGACGCCTCCGCGCGCCCCACGACCCCGACCCGGACCAGCGGTCCGGACGCCGTCTCCCCCACCGCGTCGGCGTCGCCCGTCACCCGGACCTGCTCGACACCGGGACTGTCCGTCTCCGTGCGTCCGGACCCCGGCGGCGGCCACGCCGGCAGCACCGTGGACGACGTGCGGCTGCGGAACACGAGCGGCTCGGCCTGCCTCATGACCGGGTGGCCCGGGGTGTCCTTCGTGGCCGGCTCGCACGGACGCCAGGTCGGCTCCCCCGCGGCCCGACAGGGCACCCCCCGGGTCGTCCGGCTCGCCCCTGGCGACACCGCTACGGCCCTGCTGCAGGTCGCGGACCCCGGCGACTTCAGCCCGTGCACGGTCCACCGGGTCCGGGGCCTGCGGGTCTACCCGCCCAACCAGCGCGACGCCGTGTTCGTGCCGCTGCCGTCGTCGGCGTGCACGCAGACGTCGGCCGGCCAGCTGACCGTGCAGCCGGTCCGGACCTGAGTCAGCCGGCGAGCGGCCAGGCGGCCGGGTCGTCCAGCTCACGGCCGACGCGGCGGGCGTAGGCGTTCCAGTCGGCGGCGCGGTCGGCGTACCAGCCGCGCTGCTGGTCCATGAGGTCCGTCAGGTCGAGCGTCCCCACGTGCGCGTGCCGCGCCGCGAGCTCGACCGCGACGTCCCGGGCCGCGCGGGCGTCGCAGGAGGCGTCGTGCGCCTGGTCGACCGCCACCTCGTAGTAGGCCGCGACGTCGGTGAGGCGGCGACGACCGAGCGCACCGCGCTCGATCCCCCAGTCCACGACGAGCGGGTCGACGACGAGCAGCCGCGACCAGTCCGGCTCGGCCACGCCGTGCCGGCGGCACTCGGCCCGCAGCATCGTCAGGTCGTAGCTCGCGTTGAACACGACGAGCCCGACCTGGCGCTCCACGAGGGTCTGCACCCAGTCGGCGACGACGGCGATCGCCTCGGCGGAGCCGGGAGCGCCCACGAGCATCGCGTCGGTGATGCCGTGGACGGCCGACGCGGCCTCCGGCACCGGGACGCCGGGGTCGACGAGGCCGGTGATCTCGAAGCCCGGCTGGTCGAGCAGCGCGTAGCTGACGACGCGGTCGGCCAGCGGGTCGACGCCGGTCGTCTCGAAGTCGAGGGAGGCCAGGACCGTGCGGTGCCAGCCGTCGTGCCGTCCCCGGGCCGGAGGCCTGGGCGAGCAGGCGAGGCACCAGGTCCGCCAGGCGCCGGGACGACCCGTGAGGGCGCCGCCACCGGCCAGCACCTGGGCCGAGCACGCGTCGCAGAAGCCGTCGAACCGGTTGGTCTGCACCGTGCGCCTCCTCGGGGTCCCGGCCAGGCTAGGAGCGGGTCGCGGCCACCGGTCGGAGGACACGCGACACCACCGACGTCAAAACTGGTACATTTGCCTCAACTCAGACGGAGGACCCCATGACCCGCACCTCGTTCGACGGCGCGACGACCGTCATCACCGGTGCCGCCAGCGGCATCGGGCGCTCCACGGCGCTGCTCGCGGCCGCCCGTGGAGCGCGCCTCGTCCTGACCGACCTGCAGGCGGACGCCCTCGAGGAGACCGTGCGTCTCGTCGAGCAGGCCGGCGGCACGGTCCTGCACCACGCGGCCCTCGACGTCACCGACCAGGAGGCCGTCACCGCGTTCGCCGCGGCGACCCACGCCGTCGCGGGCCCGGCGCGCATCGTCATGAACGTCGCCGGTATCTCGACGTGGGGCCGCATCCAGGACCTCGAGCCCGAGCACTGGCGCCGCACCGTCGAGATCGACCTGATGGGTCCCATCCACGTCCTCTCGGCCTTCGTGCCGGCCATGATCGAGGCGCGCCAGGGCGGCCACGTCGTCAACGTGTCGTCGGCGGCCGGCCTGTTCGGGCTGCCGCTGCACGCGCCCTACAGCGCCGCCAAGTTCGGGCTCCGGGGGGTGAGCGAGGTGCTGCGCTTCGACCTCGAGCGTCACCGCATCGGCGTGAGCCTCGTCTGCCCCGGCGCCGTCGACACCCCGCTCGTCGGGACCGTCGACATCGTCGGTGCCGACCGCGACGACCCGCGCCTGCAGGCGGCCGTGAAGCGCTTCCAGCGGCACGCCGTCTCCCCCGACCGGGCCGCGGCGACCATCGTCAAGGGCGTCGAGCGTGGCAAGTACCTCGTGTTCACCTCCGGCGACGTCCG
This sequence comes from Aeromicrobium erythreum, assembly GCA_036946185.1. GTDB lineage: Bacteria > Actinomycetota > Actinomycetes > Propionibacteriales > Nocardioidaceae > Aeromicrobium > Aeromicrobium erythreum_A. The sequence continues at coordinate 40,708 of JAQIJP010000003.1, read as the reverse complement.
GCTCGGGCACCTCGCGCAGCGGTACTTCCCCTTCGGGTACACCACCGCGATGCGTCTGATGAACCGCGAGGCGGGCAAGCTCCTGGGCAGCGCGAGCCGGCCGACGGCAGCCGTCGAGCGCCCGGAGCAGCCCGAGCAGCTGGCCTCCTAGCGCCTCAGCCGGCCAGGGCCTTCCAGTCCGCGCCGGTGCAGGTCCCGCTCGCCGAGCGACCGAGGGTCTTCTGCGCGGACTTCAGCGCGGCCTCGGTGCTCGGGCCGAACCAGCCCGACCAGCTCCGCGCCGGCATGCCGAGGGCTCGTTGCAGCACGAGCACGGCCTTGCCGGCCGACCCGCGGCGCAGCGTCACGTCGCCATAGTGGTCCCGGCCGTACTCGCGGGCCGACTGCGTCGTCATGCCCGAGATCGCGCTGCGGTCGACGCTGCTCCGGTGCAGGGAGGCCCAGGTGACCTCGTCGAGGACGCCGGTGCGCGGCAGGTCGTGCTCCGACTGGTAGGTCGCGGCGGCCGCGCGGGTCGCCATGTCGACCACCCCGGTGCGCTTGACCCCGAGCCAGCCCTGCGCGTCCTTGACCTCGCCGGCCCGAGAGCCGTAGGCCCGGACGGCGTGGCTCGTGCTGCGTGGCAAGCTCGCGGGCGTGCGGCAGGACGTGGGGTTGGCGCTGCTGCGCAGCGGTGCGTACTGGCCGGCGAAGACCCGGCACGGGCCGTGGTCGACCGGCTGGACCTTCCCGGTCCAGAACGAGGTCGCACCGCGGGCGCCGTTCCAGCTCAGGGACACGTGGACGTGGTCGGTGTGCCCCGAGCTCTTGCGCCAGCCGTCGCGGTAGCGGTACACGCCCCAGATCTTCTTGTTGTAGATGACGTACATGACCCCGAGCCGGCGTGCGTTGCGGCCTGCGTCCTTGGTGAGCCAGGCCAGGAAGTTCGCGGCGGCCTTGCGCTCGCTCGCGTCGCCCACGTCGACCATCCAGTCGACGGCGCGGCCGTCGGCGTGCTCCGAGACGCCCTCGGTGCACGGACCGGCGATCCGGCCGGCCCGGCCCTCGCCGTACGTCTTCAGCAGGAGGGACCGCAGCTTCTCGGCACCCGGCAGGGCGATGGGGCTGCAGGCGACCTGCGGCTGGTACGACGCGGCGGGGTCGAGCTCCTTCGGCTGCGCGACGGGCGCCTTGAGGCCCTTCGGGCTGCTGGGGAACGTGACCGGCTCCCCGGCCGCCTGGGCCGGGGCGGCCAGCAGGCCCGCGACGACGGCGGACAGTCCGGCGAGCACGGCGGCGCGCACGATCGATCGGTGCATGGTTCCTCCCAGGGGCCCGCTCTCCCTGCGGGCCGGACCCCCATGGTGCGCCCGACCGGACCCCGGTGTCCGGCGAACGACGCGAATGGGCCGACCGTGGTCACGACCGATAGGATCGCGGCACGATGATCGCGCTCGTCACGCTGCACTTCCTCGCCGCAGCCGTGGCGCCCGGACTCACCCGGTGGCTGGACCGTCGCGCCTTCCTCGTGCTGGCGCTCGTGCCGCTCGCGTCGTTCGTCTGGCTGCTGGGTCCGGTCGGTGCCGCGACCGCGGACGGCCGGGTCACGCGGGTCGACCTGACGTGGATCCCCGGCCTCGGGCTCGACCTCGAGCTCGCGATCACCCCGCTGAGCGGCGTCATGGCGCTCGTGGTCACCGGCGTCGGCGCCCTCGTGCTGGCCTACTGCGCCTGGTACTTCCGGGCGGGCGACCCGGAGATCTGGCGCTTCTCGGCCGTGCTCGTCGGCTTCGCCGGATCGATGCTCGGCCTCGTCCTGGCCGACAACCTCTACGTGCTGTACGTGTTCTGGGAGCTCACGACGGTCCTGTCGTACCTGCTCATCGGTCACAACCCCGAGCGGCGCGCCAACCGTCGGGCCGCGATGAACGCCCTGCTCGTGACGACGTTCGGCGGCCTCGCGATGCTCGTCGGGTTCGTCGTGCTCGGCCGCGAGGCCGGCACGGCCCGGCTGACCGAGATCGTGGCCGACCCGCCGACGGGTGCCGCCACGACCGTCGCGGTCCTGCTGATCCTGGTCGGCGCGATCAGCAAGTCCGCCCTCGTCCCGTTCCACTTCTGGCTCCCGGGGGCGATGGCGGCGCCCACCCCGGTGAGCGCCTACCTGCACGCCGCCGCGATGGTCAAGGCCGGCGTCTACCTGGTCGCGCTGCTCGCGCCGGCCTTCGCGGCGACGCCCGGCTGGCGACCCGTCCTGGTCGGGCTCGGCCTCGTGACCATGGTGATCGGCGGCCTGCGGGCGCTGCGTCAGCACGACATCAAGCTGCTGCTGGCCTACGGCACGGTCAGCCAGCTCGGCTTCCTCGTCGCGGTCATCGGCGCCGGGACCCGGTCGGCCCTCCTCGCCGGGCTCGCCCTCGTGTGCAGCCACGCCCTGTTCAAGGCCACGCTGTTCCTCGTCGTGGGCGTCGTCGACCGCGCCACGGGCACCCGCGACCTGCGCGAGCTCACCGGCCTGGCCCGGCGGATGCCCGTGCTCGCCGTCGCCGCCGTCCTCGCGGCCGCCTCGATGGCGGGCGTGCCGCCGCTGCTGGGCTTCACCGCCAAGGAGGCGGCGCTGGCCGCGTTCGAGGACCTCGGCACCGACGCCGGGATCGGCGCCTGGGGCGACCTCGCGCTCGTCGGCCTGGTCCTCGGCTCGGTCCTGACGGTCGCCTACACCGCCCGGTTCGTCTGGGGCGCCTTCGGCACCCGCGACGTCCCCGAGCCCTCCGTCGAGCGGCCCGCCGCCGGGTTCCTCGCTCCCCCGGTCGTCCTGGCCGTCGCCGGCCTCGCCGCCGGCTTCGCGGGCGGCCCGTTGACCGACCGGCTCTCGACCTACGCCGACGCGCTGCCGGAGGGCGCGCACGAGCCCGTCCTCACCCTGTGGCACGGGTTCACGCTCGCCCTCGCCCTGTCGGTGCTGTGCCTCGTCGGCGGCCTGGCGCTGTGGCTCGCCCGCCGCCCCGTCGCCGTCGCACAGGCGGCCTTCGTCGAGCGGTTGCACGTCCCCGACGCCGAGCGCAGCTACCAGGCGGTCGTCCGCGGCGTCGACCGGCTGTCCGTCGAGGTCACCGGCCGCACGCAGCGTGGCTCGCTGCCGGCGTACCTCGCGGTCGTGCTCGTGGTGCTGGTCGTGGTGCCCGGCACCGCGCTCGTCATGGCGTGGCGACCCGTCTCCCTCCGCGGCCCCGACAACGTGCTGCAGCTCGCGGTCGCCGCGCTCATCGTCGTGGGCGCCGTCATGACGGTCCGTTCGCGGCGTCGGCTGCGCGCCGTCCTGCTGCTCGGCGTCACCGGGTACGGCACGGCCCTGCTGTTCGTCGCCCACGGCGCGCCCGACCTGGCGCTCACGCAGGTGCTCGTCGAGACCTTCATGCTCGTCACCTTCGTGCTGGTCATGCGCCGGCTCCCTCCGTTCTTCAGCGACCGGCCCTTCACGACCACGCGACTGCTGCGGATCGGTCTCGGCGTGCTCGCCGGCCTGACGGTCTCCGGCATCGCGCTCGTGACGGCCGGCGCCCGCACGGCCCAGCCGATCGGGCAGCTGTTCGAGAAGCCTGCCTACGAGTACGGCGGCGGCAAGAACATCGTCAACGTCACGCTCGTCGACATCCGCGCCTGGGACACGCTCGGCGAGCTCTCGGTGCTCGTGGTCGCCGCGACCGGCGTCGCGAGCCTGATCTTCCTGCTCACCGACCGCGCCACCTCGCACCGCAGCGCCCGCCTCGCGCGACGGCCCGGCGCGAACCCCGGCGCCACGCTCCCCGCCGCCGCCACGCTGCCCGACACCCGCCGCTCCACGGTCTTCGAGGTCGTGACCCGCCTCGTGTTCCACAGCCTGATCGTCTTCTCGATCTACCTCATGCTCGCGGGCCACAACGACCCCGGCGGAGGTTTCGCCGGTGGCCTCGTCGCCGGTCTGGCGCTCATGGTCCGCTACCTCGCGGGCGGCCGCCGCGAGCTCGACGCCGCGGCGCCCATCGACGCCGGCACGGTCCTCGGCCTCGGCCTGGCCGTCGCCGCGCTGGCCGGCCTGCTGCCGACGCTCCTCGGTGGCGGGGTCCTGCAGAGCGCGATCATCGACGTCGAGGTCCCCGTGCTCGGGACGCTGCACCTCGTGACGTCCGTGTTCTTCGACATCGGCGTCTACCTCGTGGTCGTGGGCCTCGCCCTCGACGTTCTGCGCAGCCTGGGTGGCGGCATCGACAAGCACCGTGAGCAGGACGAGGGCAGCAGCACGCGCGAGGAGGCGATCGCATGAGCGTCAACCTGCTCCTCGTCGTCGTGGTCGGCGTGCTCGTCGGCTGCGGCGTGACCCTCGTCCTGGAGCGCAGCCTGACCCGGATCCTCGTGGGCTTCGTGCTCATCGGCAACGGCGTCAACGTGCTGTTCCTGATCTCGTCCGGACCGGCCGGGGCGCCCCCGCTCATCGGCCGGTCGGACGAGCCGATGAGCGACCCGCTGCCGCAGGCGATGGCCCTCACGGCGATCGTCATCACCCTCGGCGTCACGGCGTTCGGCCTGGCCCTGGCCTACCGGTCCTGGCAGCTGTTCGGGCACGACGACGTGCAGGACGACCTCGAGGACGACCTCGTGCGCCGCCGCGCCGACCTCGACGTCACGTCCTCGACGTACGACGAGGCCGACACCGACGTCCCCGACGAGGAGGGCGCGGACGAGCCCGACGACGAGTCCGAGCCCGCCTCCGCCGAGGAGGAGCGCCCGTGAACCAGCTCGTCCTCGTCCCCGTCATCCTGCCGCTGCTCGGCGCCGGGCTCTGCCTCGTCCTCGGCCGCTCGGCCCGCGCCCAGCGCGTCGTCAGCATCGCGGTGCTCGCCGTCGTCGTCGTGACCGCCGCGGTGCTGCTCGTACGCGCCGACCGATACGGCCCGCAGTCGGTCCACGTCGGTGGCTGGCCGGCCGACATCGGCATCTCGCTCGTCGCCGACCGGCTGGCCGCGCTCATGCTGCTCGTCTCCACGATCGTGACGCTGTGCGTCCTGCTGTACTCCTTCGGCCAGGGCATCGTCGAGTTCGGCCGGGACACCCCGCTGTCGGTCTTCCACCCGACGTACCTGGTGCTGAGCGCGGGCGTGTCGAACGCGTTCCTGTCGGCCGACCTGTTCAACCTGTTCGTCGGGTTCGAGGTGCTGCTGGCGTCGAGCTACGTGCTGATCACGCTCGGCGGCACGGAGGCCCGCATCCGGGCGGGCACGATCTACATCGTCGTCAGCCTCGTGTCGTCGGTCATCTTCCTGCTGGCGATCGCCTGCGTGTACGCCGCGACCGGCACGGTCGACCTCGCGTCGCTCGCCGAGCGGATCCAGGACCTGCCGCCCGACGTCGCGCGCGTGCTGCAGCTGCTGCTGCTCGTGACGTTCTGCATCAAGGCCGCCGTGTTCCCGCTCTCGGCCTGGCTCCCGGACTCCTACCCCACGGCCCCGGCCCCGGTCACCGCCGTGTTCGCCGGCCTGCTCACGAAGGTCGGCATCTACGCGATCATCCGGACCCAGACCCTGCTGTTCCCCGACAGCGACCTGCGGACCCTGCTGCTGTGGGCGGCGATCCTCACGATGGTCATCGGCATCCTGGGCGCCGTCGCGCAGTCCGACGTCAAGCGTGTCCTGTCCTTCACGCTCGTCAGCCACATCGGCTTCATGCTCCTCGGCATCGCGCTCGCGACCCCGCTGGGCCTGACGGGCGCGATCTTCTACATCGCGCACCACATCACGGTGCAGACCGTGCTGTTCCTCGTGGCCGGCCTGATCGAGCACCGCTCCGGCACGACGAACCTCGACCGGCTCGGCGGCCTGGCGCGGGCCGCGCCGGTGCTGTCCGTCATGTTCTTCGTGCCGGCGATGAACCTCGCCGGGATCCCGCCGTTCTCAGGCTTCCTCGGCAAGCTCGCCCTCGCGCAGGCGGGCGTGCAGGCCGGCGACTGGCTCGCGCTGCTGGCGGTCGCCGCGTCCATCGTCACGAGCCTGCTCACGCTCTACGCGGTCGCGAAGGTCTGGAACCGGGCGTTCTGGCAGCCGATCGACACCGACGCCCAGGGCGAGACGATCGAGCCGGCCTCGGAGGCGCTCGGCGCCCTGCACGGCAGCACCCGCGTCGCGCCCGCGACGGGCCTGCAGGCGGTGGCCGAGGAGCAGCGGCTGCCGATGCGGATGGCGCTGCCCACGCTGGCGCTCGTGCTCGTGTCCGTAGGCCTGACCGTGCTCGCGGGTCCGCTGTTCGGCTACACCGAGCGGGCCGCCGACGAGCTCGTGCAGCGGACGCCGTACATCACGGCCGTGCTGGGTGGTGAGGGCTGATGCGCTGGCCCGTCGTCGCCGGCCTCACCGTGGTCTGGCTGCTGCTGTGGGGCGCCGTCACGCCCTGGCTCGTCATCGGCGGCGTCCTCGCGTCGCTGCTCGCCCTCGCGGTGTTCCCGTTCCCGCGCACCGGCTGGCGGTGGACGGTGCGCCCCTGGCCGTTCGTCGTCCTCGTCGCGGTGTTCGCCTTCGACCTCGTGCGGGCGAGCGTGCAGGTCGCGTGGCTCGCCGTCCGCCCCGCGAGCCCTCCGCCCAGCGCCGTCGTCCGCGTCCACCTGAGCTGCTCGTCGTCGGAGCTGCTCATGACGCTGACCGGCGAGCTCGTCTCCCTCGTGCCGGGCTCGCTGCTCATCGAGCTCGATGACGCCGCGGGCGACCTGGTGCTGCACGTGCTCGACGCGCGGTCCCCGGAGCGGGTCGAGCGGGCCCGGTCGGCCGTGCTGGCCCAGGAGCGGCGACTTGTCCGGGCGATCGCCCGCCGCGACGACCTCGAGCGCTACGAGTCCGCCTGCCAGGAGGTCGACGCATGACGTTCGTCGCCGCGGCCTGCGCCGCCATGCTCACCCTCACCGGCCTGCTGTGCGTCGTCCGGATCGTGCGCGGTCCGACGATGCTCGACCGCACCGTCGCCACCGACGTGCTGGTGGCCGCCAGCATCGGCGCGGTCGGCACGGCGGCGGCGGTGTGGCGCGACGACGCGACGGTCCCGATCCTCGTGGCCCTCGCGCTCGTCGGGTTCCTCGGCTCCGTCAGCATCGCGCGGTTCGCCGCCCGCGACATCGACCGGAGGGACGACGCATGACCGACGTGCTCGCCGGCGCCTGCCTGCTTCTGGGCTCGGCCCTCGCCCTCGTGGCCGGCATCGGGCTGGTGCGCTTCCCCGACGTGCTCACCCGGATGCACGCCGCGACCAAGCCGCAGACCCTCGGGCTGCTGCTCGTGCTGCTGGGTCTCGCGCTGCGGCTGCAGTCGGTCGGGGTCGCGGTCACGCTCGCCCTCGTCGCCGCGTTCCAGCTCCTCACCGCCCCGGTGGCGGCGCACATGGTGGGCCGCGCGGCGTTCCGCACCGGCTTCGTCGACCGGGACCAGCTCGTCGTCGACGAGCTCGACGGCGACGCCGACCGCTGAGGGGCCGTTGGTAGGTTCGACGGGTGCGCATCGCGACCTGGAACATCAACTCCGTCCGCAGCCGCATCGAGCGCGTCACCGCGTTCCTCGAGCGTCACGACGTCGACGTCCTGGCGCTGCAGGAGACCAAGTGCCGTGACGACCAGTTCCCGGGCCTGGAGCTCGCCGGCATGGGCTACGAGGTCGCCCACCACGGCCTGAACCAGTGGAACGGCGTCGCGATCATCTCGCGCGTCGGGCTCGACGACGTCGCCACCAGCTTCGCCGACGACCAGCCCGCGTTCGGCGACCCCGAGGTCGTCGAGGCCCGCTCGATCGGCGCCACGTGCGACGGCGTCCGGGTGTGGAGCCTGTACGTGCCCAACGGCCGCGAGCTCGACCACCCCCACTACGCCTACAAGCTCGCCTGGCTCGAGCGGCTGCGCGCGAGCGGCGCGCAGTGGCTCGCCGAGCAGCCCGACCTGCCACTGGCCCTGACCGGCGACTGGAACATCGCGCCGACCGACGACGACGTGTGGGACCCGGCCGTGTTCGAGGGCAAGACCCACACCTCGCAGCCCGAGCGCGACGCCTTCGACGCGATCGTCGACACCGGCTTCACCGACGTCGTCCGGCCGCACACGCCGGGTCCCGGCGTCTACACGTACTGGGACTACCAGCAGCTGGCGTTCCCCAAGAAGCGCGGGATGCGGATCGACTTCGTCCTGGGGTCCCCCGCGTTCGCCGATCGGGTCACGGGCGCGTTCATCGACCGCGAGGAGCGCAAGGGCAAGGGCGCGAGCGACCACGCGCCCGTCGTGGTCGACCTCGCCTGACCTGACAACCTGCTGTGAAGGCGCGGACTCGCCGCGTCGCGCTCCACCCGAGAGGTTAGGCTCGACGTCGTGCCCGAGACCGCCAAGCGCCAGCTCCCTGTCTGGCAGGAGTCCATCCTGCTCGTCGCCACGGCCCTGGTGATGGCGATCATCGTCAAGGCGTTCTTCCTGCAGGCGTTCTACATCCCGTCGCAGTCGATGGAGCCGACGCTCCTGGTCAACGACAAGATCCTCGTGCAGAAGGTCTCCTACTGGGGCGGCGGCAAGGCTCAGCGCGGCGACATCGTGGTCTTCGACGACCCGGGGGGCTGGCTGAGCGACGACGAGACCACGAAGGCCTCGAACCCCGTGCAGCGCGTCCTCGAGCTGATCGGCCTCTACCCGACGGGCGGGCACCTCATCAAGCGTGTCGTGGGCGTCGCCGGCGACCGGGTCGCGTGCTGCGACGACGAGGGCCGCCTCACCGTCAACGGCACCCCGATCGACGAGCCGTACCTCATGGACCCCTCGGCGAACACCGACCGGCGCTTCGACGTCAAGGTCCCGAAGGGGCACGTGTGGGTGCAGGGCGACAACCGCGGCAACTCGGCCGACTCCCGCGAGCACCAGGGCGACCCCGGCGGCGGCTTCATCCCGGAGTCCGCGATCGTCGGCAAGGCCTGGCTGCGCGTGTGGCCGTTCGACCGCTTCGGCTTCGTCGGCTCCACCGACGCGTTCGACAAGGTCAAGGACCCCAGCTAGCGCTCTGCGGCCCCGGTTCCCGCCGGCCGTGACGTCTCGGCGCGACACGCCGGCGTGTCGCGGTCGGGACGTCACGCCCAGCGGGGACGGGACGGTCGGGTCAGCTCAGCCAGGTCGGGCGGAGCGGGAAGTGCGCGTCGCCGTCCTCGGACACCTTCACGCCCAGGACGTGGTGCAGGCCGATCTCGTTGCGCTCGAAGGCGATCCGCGACCCGGCCATGTACAGGCCCCACACCTTGGCCGTGCCGAGGCTGACCTCCTGCAGGGCCTCGTCCCAGTGCGCCTCGAGGTTCTCCGACCAGCCCTTGAGGGTCATCGCGTAGTGCTCGCGGATGTCCTCGACGTGCCGCACCTCGAGCCCGTGGTCGTGCATCGCCGTGACGATCGTGCCGACCGGGGCGAGCTCGCCGTCGGGGAACACGTACCGGTCGATGAAGGCGCCGGCCTTGGCGCTCATCGAGCCGTCGCGACGGGTGATGCAGTGGTTCAGTATCCGGCCGCCGACCTTGAGCTTGCCCTGCAGGAAGGTGAAGTAGGAGCCGTAGTTGCGCACGCCGATGTGCTCGAGCAGGCCGATCGAGCTGACCGCGTCGAAACCGGTCTCCTCGACGTCGCGGTAGTCGCCGAAGCGGACCTCGGCGAGGTGGTCCAGACCCTGGCGCTTGATCTCCTCCTGCGCCCACTCGGCCTGCTGGCGCGACAGCGTCACGCCGGTGGCCTTCACGCCGTAGTGCTTCGCCGCATGACGGACCATGCCGCCCCAGCCGCAGCCGACGTCGAGCAGCCGGTCGCCGGGCTTGAGGTCGAGCTTGCGGGCGACGAGGTCGTACTTCTCGAACTGCGCCTCCTCGAGCGTCGCGTCCTCGCGGGGGAACACGGCACACGTGTACGTCATCGAGGGGCCGAGCACGAGCTCGTAGAACCGGTTCGAGACGTCGTAGTGGTGGTGGATCGCCTCGGCGTCGCGCGTCTTGCTGTGCCGCAGGCCCTCCATCATCCGGCGCCACTTGGGCAGGTGCTCCTCCGGCGGGGGCGGCGGCGGCTTGAGGTTCGACAGACCGAGGCTGCGCAGGATCTGCACGAGCTCCGGAGCGCTCGGGACCTTGAGGTTGAGTCGGCTCTGGATGAGCCTCATCGCGTCGTAGGGGTTCGCGAGCGAGACGCCGTCGACCTCCAGGTCGCCCGAGACGAACGCCCGGCCGAAGCCGAGGTCGCCCGGCGCGGTCATGAGGTACGCGAGGCCGCGCTCGTTGACGAGCCGCAGCGTGAACGGCGCGTCGACGGGACCCGCCGAGCTGCCGTCGTACGCCTCGAAGCGGAACGGCAGACCCTCCTTCATCAGCCGCTCGATCGCCTGGGCGATCGTCAACCGGACACCGGTGTCCGTGCTCATGAGTTCCTCACCGCTTTCTCGTACAGGGAGCTGAGTCGCCCCTGGGGGTCGTGGCGCGCGCGGACCGCGTCGAGCGCCGGGGTGTTGTAGAGCTCGGCGAACGTCTGCTCGTCGTAGAACGCCTCGGAGTACAGCGACTTGTGCCCGCCCAGGGCGTGCACCTTCTCCTCGATGCGCCGGTTGACGGCGCCGGGCTCGGCGTCGGCGGGGACCACGACGGTGCCCCAGAAGCCGACGTTGACGTAGGTCTCGCCGGTCGCGAGCGGGTAGGCCGCCCACGGCCGCTTCGTGCGCAGCGGGCACAGCCACACCGGCCGCATGCCGACCTCGGCGTCGAACCACTCCAGGAACTCCGGCAGCGCGGCGACCGGCACCTCGATGTCCTGGATGACCTTCTCGCGGCCGGGCACCTTCTTGACCTTGTCGAGCAGGGTGCTCACGCCGACCTTCGCGTCCAGGCCGATGAGCCGGTGGTAGACGTCGCTGCGCCGCCAGCGGCGCGGCCACAGCCGGCGCACGGTCGGGTTCTGCGCGCCGAAGGCGCCGGAGCACCAGAACCAGTCGGTGTCCCAGCGCCACAGGTAGTCGAGCATCGTGAGGGTGTCGGTCTCGCGCTCAGCGATCGAGCGGTAGTAGACCTGCTGGCCGGTGTAGTCGCTCGTGGCGCTCGCCGCGTCGGTGAACGTCGCGAGGGTCAGGTAGACCTCGTCGGGGCTGAAGGCGGTGCCGTCGACGGCGTCGACGCGGACCCCGTCGTGCTCACCGCTCTCGACGACGTCGGCGAGGGCCTTGGCGGCGCTCGTCGGGTCGTCGAAGCGCACGTGCCGCAGGTCGACGTACGGCGGGACGGGCTCGAGCCGGATCCGCAGCCGGGTCGCGTATCCGAGGCTGCCGTAGGAGTTGGGGAAAGCGTCGAACAGGTCGGCGTGCTCGTTGTCGGGGGTTGCGGTGACGATCTCGCCCGAGCCGGTCAGGACGTCCATCTCCAGCACCGACTCGTGCGGCAGCCCGTTGCGGAACGACGTCGACTCGATGCCCAGCCCGGTCACGGCGCCGCCGAGCGTGATGGTGCGCAGCTGCGGGACCACGTAGGGGATGAAGCCGTGCGGGAGCACCGCGTCGACGAGGTCCTCGTAGGTGCACATGCCCTGGACGTCGGCGGTCGCGGCGTCGCGGTCGATCGCGATGACGCCGTCGAGGCCTGCGACGTCGAGCCCCGCGACCTCGCCTGCGGTCCGAGGCCGGAACAAGTTGGACGTCTTCTTGGCCAGCCGGACCTTGGCCCCCGCGGGGATGGCGTCGTAGGACGCTCGCAGGTCGGCGACAGCCCGTGCGTGCTCGTTCCAGCCCTTCACCCCCTCACCCTAGACCTGAGCCTGTGCGTGACGGAAACGTGTCGTTGCCCACGGCAACGATCCGCCGGTCAGGAGCGCAGGAGCCAGACGAGGGCCTCGCCGGACCCGGCCACCACGACCGGCTCGTCGACGACCCGAAGCTCGTCGCCGGGGCCCAGCGTCCCGCCGTCGACGACCACGGCGCCTCGGGTCACGTGGAGCAGCAGGCGCGCGGCCCGCGGCAGGTCGACGGGTGCGCCGCCGGGTCGGACGACGAGCAGCTCGGCCTCGGCGTGGACGGGCACGGTCGGGTGCACACCCGCGCCGGCCGGCACGTCGGCCACGGCGTACGCGGGTTCCGCGTCGTGCCGGGACGCGAGCATCATCTGGACGAACCGCAGCGGCGCGGTCGTCGAGCCGTTGCGCTCGACGTGCTCGGCGCCGCTGCCGGCGCTGAGCCGCTGCGCGGTGCCGGGCCGCACCTCGCCACCGTGCCCCGTCGTGTCCTCGTGCGCGAGCACGCCCTCCAGGACCCACGTGACGATCTCGACGTCGGCGTGCCGGTGGGCCGCGTAGCCGCCGCCCGGCGGCAGCCGCTCCTCGTTGATGGCGAGCAGCGGGCCGAACCCGACGTTCGCGGGGTCGTAGTGGTCGCCGTAGCTGAACGAGTGACGCGTGACGATGCCGTCGCGCCGGGTCTCGAAGCGGTCGGTGCCGCGGCGCAGCTCACGCATAGCCGAGCTCGTGCAGCCGGTCGTCGTCGATGCCGAAGTGGTGGGCGATCTCGTGCACGACGGTGATGCGGACCTCCTCGACGACGTCCTCCTCCGTCTCGCAGATCGCGAGGGTCGGTCGGCGGAAGACCATGATCCGGTCCGGCAGCACGCCGCCGTAGGCCGTGTCGCGCTCGGTGAGGGCGACGCCGTCGTAGAGGCCGAGCAGGTCGGGGTCCTCCGGCGGGGCGTCGTCCTCGACGAACAGGACGACGTTGTCGAGCATCGCGGTCAGCTCGGCGGGCACCTCGCGGAACGCCTGCTCCACGAGCTCCGCGAAGCGTTCCTCGCTCACCTCGACCACGCCCCCATCCTGCCGCAGGGGCGGTCGGCGCCCTATGCTGGGCGGGCCGCGCCCCCTTCGTCTAGCGGCCTAGGACGCCGCCCTTTCAAGGCGGTAGCGCGGGTTCGAATCCCGTAGGGGGTACCACGACACGGGCCCTCGCGAGGAACGAGCGGGGGCCCTTGGCGTGGCACCTCCTGGTTCGAACCCGCAGCGCGGTGGGGGTCCCCCTGGTCGGAGCGCAGCGGGGACCGCGGGGGACCTGCTGGCTACCCTGACCCGATGACTCCGCCGACCGATGTCCTGGTCCGCACGCCGCCGTCGCTCGAGGACTACCTGCACCTGCGGTCGTCGTCGGGCCTGACGCCCCGGACCCCTGCGGAGGGTGAGGCCGCCCTCACGGGAAGCTGGTGCTGGAGTGTGGTCCGGCTGGACGGACGAGCGGTCGCGATGGGTCGGGTGATCGGCGACGGCGGCTGGTACTTCCACGTCGCCGACATGGCCACGGCGCCCGGACACCAGGGCCGCGGGCTCGGGCGTCGCGTGCTGACCGACCTGCTCGCACAGATCGACGGGGCCGCGCCCGACGACCCCTACGTCACGCTGATGGCCGACGCACCAGGCCGTCGGCTGTACACATCGATGGGCTTCGTCGAGACAGCCCCGCAGTCGCTGGGCATGCGGCTCGCGCGCTGACGCGCGGAGCCCCGCCCCGTCCGAGCCGGACCGAAAACCCATCAGTCACATCCGTCACACGCGTCACAGGGCCTGGAACGCTGGGCGGAGTAGTTGACGGCTCACGAAAACCGGCGCTGACCTGCACGGATCCGAGTTGGTGATTCGCTCCAGGGCGCCTAGGATGAGCGTGTGACGATCCTCTTCCTCCTGTTCATCAGTCTGGCTCTCGTCGCGCTCATCGGTGCCGCCCTCGTCTACGCCGTCAACCGCCTCGTCGGGTGGGTCGTGCGGAGCGTGGAGGCCCGCGAACGCCAGGGGACCCAGAAGACGCCGACCACCGCCGCGAGCACCGACCTCGAGTCCGTCCGCGCCGGCTGACGCCGGTGGTCGCCGTGACATCCTGACGCGGTGACCGCCGGACGCTTCGCCCCGTCGCCCTCGGGCGACCTGCACGTGGGCAACCTGCGCACGGCCGTGCTCGCGTGGCTGTTCGCCCGCTCCACCGACCGCGCCTTCGTGCTGCGCGTCGAGGACCTCGACCGCGTCCGCCACGGCGCCGAGGAACGCCAGCTCGACGACCTGCGCGCCCTCGGCCTGGACTGGGACGGCGACGTCGTCCGGCAGAGCGACCGCGGCACCGACCACGAGCACGCGATCCGCCGGCTCGTCGACGAGGGACGCACGTTCGAGTGCTTCTGCACCCGCCGCGAGGTGCTCGAGGCTCCCACCGCACCGCACCTGCCGCCCGGGGCCTACCCCGGCACCTGCCGCGACCTCACCGAGGCCGAGCGGGCCGAGCGCCGACGGGAGCGGCCGCCCGCCCTGCGGCTGCGCGCCGACGTCACCGCGTGGACGGTGCACGACGTCCTCCACGGCGACGTGACCGGTGCCGTCGACGACCTCGTCCTGCGTCGCGGCGACGGCGTCGTGGCCTACAACCTCGCGGTCGTCGTCGACGACGGCGCGCAGCTCGTCGACCAGGTGGTCCGCGGCGACGACCTGCTGTCGTCGGCGCCGCGCCAGGCGCACCTCGCGTCGCTGCTCGGCATCGCCGCACCGACGTACGCCCACGTCCCCCTCGCCCTGAACACCGACGGCAAGCGGCTGGCCAAGCGGGACGGCGCCGTCACGCGCCGTGAGCTGGACGGCCTGGGCGTGGACGTCGTCGCGATGATCGCCGAGTCCCTCGGCCTCCCGGGACGGACCCTGCCGGACCTGCTCGCAGCGTTCGACCCGGAGAGGCTGCCGCGCGAGCCGTGGGTCGTCAGCCCACCGAGTCCAGGAACTCCGCCAGCAGACGCGTGACCGCCTCCGGCTGCTCGATCGTGCTGGAGTGGCCCGCCTCGGGGACGACCTCGAGCCGCGCACCGCGGATGCCCGCGACGATGCGCTCCGCCTTGTGCACCGGCGTCGCGACGTCGTCCGCGCCCACGATCACGAGCGTGGGCGCCGTGATCGCGCCGAGCTCGTCGACGACCGGCTCCCGGTCGGTGACGCCGAGGATCGCCGCGCGCATGCCCTTGCGGTCGACCGTGCGCAGCGTCGCCACCCACGGGTCGACGACCTCGGGCCGGCGCTCGGACCCGAGCAGCGTCGGGCCGAACATGATCGGCTCGACCTGGCCGCGCACGGCGCTGATGCCGAGCCAGCGGTACACGCGGGCGAGCAGCCGGTAGCGCGAGACCTTCTCGGGGTCCTCCGGGCCGGCGCTCGTGTCGAGCAGCGTGAGCGAGCGGACCCGCTCGGGGTGACGGGCGGCCAGGCGCATGCCGACGAACCCGCCCATCGACAGGCCCGCGTAGTGCACCGACTCCAGGCCCAGGTGGTCCAGGAGGGCCACGAGGTCGGCGGTGAGCGAGTCCATGTCGGCCGCCCCGTCCGGTGCGGCGGGCGTGGCGCCCTGGCCGCGCCAGTCGACGGTGATGCAGCGGTAGCGGTCCTTGAGCGCCGCCACCTGCGGGTGGAACATCCAGCCGCTGAAGAGCAGGCCGTGGCCCATCACGAGGGCCGGTGCGTCGCGCGGCCCCTCGTCGGTGTGGTGGAACGCGATCCCGTTGACGTCGGCGTGCGGCATGGCGACAGTGTGCCCTACGTCACGGGCCCGCCATCCCGGAGGGACGGCGGGCCCGGACGGTCGGACGGGATCCTCAGACGAGGCCCTTCTCCTTCAGCCACTCCTTGGCGAGCGTCTCGGGCGCGACCTTGTCGGCACCCTGGTTCTTCGCGTTGAGGTCCAGCAGGTCCTCGGTCGTGAGCTCCTTCGAGACGGCGTCGAGCACCTCCTCGACCTTGTCGCTGGCCTTGGACTTGTTGATGAGCGGCACGACGTTCTGCGCGGCGATCAGGTTCTTCGGGTCCTCGAGCGTGACGAGGTCGTTCTCCTTGATCGACGGCGTCGTGGAGTAGATGTCCGCGACGTCGACCTTGCCGTCCAGCAGCGCCTTGAGGGTGTTCGGGCCGCCGCCGTCGCTGATCGCGGTGAAGTCGACGTCCTTGATGCCGTAGACCTTCTCCAGGCCCGGGATGCCGTAGCTGCGGGTCTTGAACTCCGGGTTGGCCGCGAGCTTGAGGCCCTTGACCTTCGCGAGGTCGGCGATCGACGTGACGCCCTCCTCCTCGGAGAACTTCTTCGTCACGTTGAGCGAGTCCTTGTCCTCGGCCGGGGCGGCGTCGAGGACCTCGAGCTTGCTCGGCAGCGCGTCGTCGAGGGCGTCCTCGATCTGGTCCTCGCTCGTGGCCGTCGCCTTCTTGTCGAAGTACGAGAGCAGGTTGCCCGAGTACTCCGGCAGCAGGTCGATCTCGCCCTTCTCGAGCGCGGGGATGTACGCCTCGCGCGCACCGATCCGCAGCTTGGTGTCGACCTTGACGCCCTTGGCCTCGAGGGCCTGGGCGTAGATCTGGGCGATGATCTCGTTCTCGGGGAAGTCGGCCGAGCCGACGACGATCGTGTCGGAGGCGGCGGCATCGCCCTCGGTCGGGTCGCCACCGCAGGCGGCCAGGCCGAGGCCGAGGGTCGCGACGGCGGCGAGTGCGCCGATCTTCTTCAGGGACATGTCGTTCTCCTTGCAGGGACTAGGCCAGGACGCGGGTGCGCCGGCCGGAGGTGAGGGACTGGGCGAGGGCCCAGGCCCCGTCGATGAGCAGGGCGACGACGACGACCACGAGCGATCCTCCCAGCATCTGCGGGTAGTCGCTGGAGGCCTTGCCGTCGATGATGTAGCGGCCGAGGCCACCGAGCCCGATGTAGGCGCCGACCGTCGCGGTGGCGACGACCTGCAGGGTCGCCGAGCGCAGGCCGCCAAGGATGATCGGCAGGCCGAGCGGGACCTCGACGCGGGCGAGGATCTGCAGCTCGGTCATGCCCTGGGCGCGCGCAGCGTCGACGGTGCGACGGTCGACCGACTCCACGCCCGAGTAGACGCCCGCGAGCAGCGGCGGGACGGCGAGCAGGACGAGCGCCGTGATCGGCGCGGTCAGCCCGATGCCGACGATCAGGGCGAACCACGTGAGCAGGCCGAGGGTCGGGAGCGCCCGGATCGCACCGGTGAAGGCGACGGCGAGACCGCGCAGCCGCCCGGTGTGGCCGATGTAGAGACCGAGCGGCACGGCGACGACCGCCGCGACCCCCACGGTCAAGGCCGTGTAGCCGAGGTGCTCGAGGAGCCGGTTCGGGATGCCGTCCTGGCCCGACCAGGTCGCGGCCCGGGAGAACCAGTCGACGGTCTCGGAGACGACGCTCATGCCTGGCTCCTGACCGTCGCGGCCCACGG
Source organism: Aeromicrobium erythreum (assembly GCA_036946185.1). Lineage (GTDB taxonomy): Bacteria > Actinomycetota > Actinomycetes > Propionibacteriales > Nocardioidaceae > Aeromicrobium > Aeromicrobium erythreum_A. The sequence goes on along the minus strand of JAQIJP010000003.1, from coordinate 23,458 downwards.
CATGGCCAGGCGACCGAGCAGGACGAGGACGAGGTCGAAGAGCAGCGCGAGCACGACCGTCGCGACGATCCCGACGACGATCTCCGTCGTGAAGTCGCGCTGGTAGCCGTCGGTGAAGAACGAGCCGAGGCTGCTGACGCCGATGAGCGCACCGATGCTCACGAGGCTCACGGTGCTGACGCTGACCACCCGCAGACCGGCGAGCAGGACGGGGCCGGCCAGCGGCAGCTCGACCGTGAACGCCAGCCGGGCCGGCGCGTAGCCGGTCGCGCGGGCCGCGTCGACGACCGCCGGCGACACCGAGCCGAAGGCGTCGCTCGCGGTCCGCGCCATGATGGCGACCGCGTAGATCGTCAGCGCGATCAGCACGTTGAGCGGGCTCAGGAAGCCGGTGCCGATGACGAGGGGCAGGATCACCAGCAGCGGCAGCGACGGGATCGTGTAGAGCAGGCTGACGACGCCCAGGACGGCACCGCGCAGGCGGGGCTTGCGGTGCGCGAACCAGCCGATCGGCACCGCGAGGACGCCGCCCAGCACGACGGGGATCGCGCTCAGCCAGGCGTGTCGCCAGAACAGCTCGAGGACGAGGTCCCGGTTCTCCCAGGCCCAGGTCACGCCAGGACCCCGGTGGCCCGTCCGTTGCCGTCGACGACGAGCGAGCGGCCGTCGCGCTCCTCGACCCGCAGCGTGCGGGTGGCCTTGTCCAGGCCGACGAAGCTGCGGACGAAGTCGTCGGCGGGGCTGGTCAGGATGTCCGCGGGCGTGCCCACCTGCGCGACCTCGCCGCCCTTCTTGAGGATGACGATCTGGTCGCCGAGCGCGAACGCCTCGTCGATGTCGTGGGTCACGAACACGATCGTCTTGTCGAGCTCGCGCTGCAGGCGCTGGAGCTCGACCTGCAGCTCCTCGCGCACGATCGGGTCGACCGCGCCGAACGGCTCGTCCATGAGCAGGATGTTCGGGTCGTTGGCGAGGCCGCGGGCGACACCGACGCGCTGCTGCTGGCCGCCGGAGAGCTGGCTCGGGTAGCGCTTCGCGTACGACGCGTCGAGGCCCACGGTCTCGAGCACCTCGAGCGCCCGCTCGCGGGCCTGGGCCTTCGCGAAGCCGTTGAGCCGGAGCACGGTCGACACGTTGTCGACGACCGTGCGGTGCGGCAGCAGGCCGGCGTGCTGCATGACGTAGCCGATGCTGCGGCGCAGGGCGACGCGGTCCTTCGCGGCGACGTCCTCGTCGTCGATGAGGACCTGGCCGCTCGTCGGGTCGACCATCCGGTTGACCATCCGCAGCAGCGTCGTCTTGCCGCAGCCCGACGACCCCACGAACACCGTCGTGGTGCGCGAGGGGATCGTGAGGCTGAACTCGCGGACGGCCTCGGTGCCGTCCTCGAAGGTCTTGGAGATCGTCCGATACTCGATCATGGGCGGTCCTCGGTCATGGCGCTCCTGACGTCGACGGGTCCGCGGACACCACAGTCTCGACCGCCGAGGGACCGGGCACAACCGGAAGCCCGACATTCGTCCAGGCCGTGATCCCGCCCTCGACGTCGGCCGCCGCGATGCCGAGGGAGCGCAGCGACGCGGCCGCGAGCGACGACGTGTAGCCCTCCGTGCACAGCACGACCCACTCCTGGCCGGGCCGCGCCCAGGCGACGCGCGCGCTCGAGCGCGGGTGCAGTCGCCACTCCAGGTGGTTGCGCTCGACCACGAGGGAGCCGGGCACCTCGCCGTCGCGGGCGCGCTGCCACGCGGGGCGGATGTCGACGATCCGGGCACCGGCCGCGACGCGCGCGGCGGCCTCGTGCGGGGTCAGGCGCTCGATCGTCGCCCGGGCCTCGGCCAGCAGGTCGTCGACGCTCTCGAACAGCGCGGTCATGCGACGGTCCGCTGCGGCGTCGCGGCCTGCTCGGGCAGCCCGGCCTCGGGGTCGTCGGTCCAGAGCTCGGCCAGCCGGACGAGCCGGCGGTCCTCGACGTCGTAGAAGCTCATCCGCTCCAGCGGGGGCGAGTAGGCGTGCACGCTGACCGCGACCGGCTCCTGCTGGTTGCGGACGTCGTGCACGTACCGCTCCCCGAACACGACCGTGTCGCCCGCCGAGCGGGCGTGGTCCTGCAGCGAGCCGGGGCCGGCGGTCCACACCGACTCCGTGAGCTCACCGGAGACGACCGTGAAGGCGCCGCTCGAGCCGCCGTGGTCGTGCAGCTGCGTGCCCTGGTCCTCGGTCCAGCTGATGAGCCACAGGTCGACGCGGTCGTCACAGTAGAGCCGCACGTGCCAACGCTCCTGGGGGTCCGCGCGGACGTCGTACAGTCCGGCCCGGACGTCGGCGGCGACCGCGCTCGTCCACTCGACGAGCTCGGCCATCGACAGCTGCGTCTGTGGCGTGCTCATGGCGCCATTCCTACGCCCCGCCGGCGGTCCCGTGGATCGTTCTCACCTGGCGGACGGCGTCCCGCGCGGCCCACCGATGCGGTATCGGCGACCCCTCCCGCGGGAGCTCCCGGCGGGCCCGACCCCCGTTTTGGTCGGCGCCCACCCCATGGGCTAGAGTTGCCGTCGCGGTTCAGCCGCACTTGCAGCAAGGCCCCGTGGCGCAGTTGGTTAGCGCGCCGCCCTGTCACGGCGGAGGTCGCGGGTTCGAGTCCCGTCGGGGTCGCCGCACACGAGCCGGCCCGCACCACCTGGTGCGGGCCGGCTCGCTGCTTCCCGGGGCCGCGGTTTACCCGCTCGAGCGGGTAAACCGACACCGATCGAGGGAAGCCTCCCCTGAACCGCACAGGTTGCCTCGATCGGCACCGGCCGGTTCGGGACCGACGGAGCCGGTGCGCTAGGCTGATCGTCGCCCGCGAGGGCACGGCCAGGTAGCTCAGTTGGTACGAGCGTCCGCCTGAAAAGCGGAAGGTCGCCGGTTCGACCCCGGCCCTGGCCACCCCCATGACCATCGACTCGCCCCGCGCCCTGGACGTCTACTCCGTCGCGATCGAGGAGCCGCTCGGTCGCCGCAAGATCGTCTCCCGGCTGCTCTGGCCGGTGCGCATCGTCGCCGCCGGGCTCGGCGTGCTCGACGAGCCCACCTTCGGCGACCTCGTCGTGCGCCGGCTCGACGACGACACCGAGGTGCTGCGCGTCGGGGTCGAGGGCGCCGAGGAGACGGCGATGCACCTCGCGCACGTCCGCACGCAGCTCGTCGAGCTCAGCCAGCAGGAGTTCGACGACCAGTGGGGCCTGGACCGCCCCGGACCGGGACCGGCCGATCGGCGCTAGGGTCCGGTCATGGTGACCGAACGCCGCACGTACGTCCTGGTCGACGGCGAGAACATCGACGCGACCCTCGGGCAGTCGATCCTCGCCCGCCGTCCGCAGCCGCACGAGCGGCCCCGCTGGGACCGCCTGCTGGCCTTCGCCGAGCGGACCTTCGACCAGCCCGTGAGCGGACTGTTCTTCCTCGCCGTCAACGGCGAGATGCCGATGTCGTTCGTGCAGGCGCTGACGGCCCTCGGCTACCGTCCGGTCCCGCTGTCGGGCACGAGCGACCAGAAGGTCGTCGACATCGCGATCCAGCGCACGCTGGCGGCGCTGCGCGGCCGCGAGGCCGACGTCCTGCTCGCGAGCGGCGACGGCGACTTCATCCCGCAGGTCGAGGACCTGCTCGACGACCACCGGGTCGGACTCGTCGCCTTCGACGAGCTGCGCAACAGCGGCTGGAGCCAGCTCGCCGACCGCGGCCTCGAGCTGTTCGACCTCGAGTACGACGTGCACGCGTTCACGGCGGAGCTGCCGCGGCTGCGGGTCATCCCGATCGACGAGTTCGACCCGCTGCAGTTCCTCTGATCCTCAGCCCGGCGGCCGGGTCAGGGCGGGGTACCGCGGCTCGAGGGCGTCGCCCGACGACGTGCCGGTGAGCCGGCGCCGGACCCACGGCGCGGCGTGCGCGCGGACCCACTCCACGTCGGCGGCGCGGGCACCGACCAGGCTCGGCGTCACCACGTCCGGCAGCACGGGCTCGGGCAGGTCGTGCGCGACGCCGAGCACGTCGAGCACCGCGACCGCCATCCGCTGGTGCCCCGGCGTCGCCATGTGCATCCGGTCGACGTCCCACATCCGCGGGTCGCGGTACTCCCGCAGCCGCCAGAAGTCGACGAGCAGGGCACCGTGCCGGTCGGCGACCTCGCGCACGAGCTCGTTGTAGATCGCGAACCGTCCGCGCAAGGCGCCGAAGACCGGGAACCCGGCCGGGTCGAACGCCGTGAACAGGACGAGCGTGGCCCCGGTCGCCACGATCCGGGCGACGGCCTCGTCGTACCGCTCGACGAGCGCGTCGAGGTCGACAGACGGGCGCAGGACGTCGTTGGCGCCGGCGTACAACGTCACGAGGTCGGGCGCGAGGGCGAGCGCGGGCTCGAGCTGCTCCTCCAGCACCGGGACGAGCTTGCGACCCCGGATCGCGAGGTTCGCGTACCCGAACGCGTCGTCCCGGTCGGCGAGCACCTCGGCGACCCGGTCGGCCCAGCCGCGGACCCCGTTGGGGCGGGTCGAGTCGGCGTCGCCGACGCCTTCGGTGAACGAGTCGCCGATCGCGACGTAACGGTTGAGTCCCACCGAGCCAGGCTAGTCAGGCGTCGAGGAGCCCCTCGCGCCGGGCGATGGCTGCCGCCTCGGTGCGCGTGGCGGCGCCGAGCTTGGCCAGGATGTTCGAGACGTGCACCGATGCCGTCTTGGTGCTGATGAAGAGCTGACGCGCGATCTCGCCGTTGCTGCGGCCCGCGCCGACGAGGCCGAGCACCTCGACCTCCCGCGGGGTCAGGGCGACCGGAGCGGTGGCCCGGCGGGGCGCGAGCCGGTCGATCTCGGCGAGCAGCGGTCGTGCCCCGAGGCTCTCGGCCGCGCCCCGGGCCTCGATGAGCAGCGCGTCGGCCTCGGGGTCACCGGAGGCTCGCAGGACCTGCGCGAGGCGGGTCGCGGTCCGCGCCACCTCGTAGGGCTCGCCGAACGCACCGAACGCGTCCAGGGCCCGCCGCCAGGACTCGACGAGGTCATGACGCTGCGGCGGGTCGACGTCGACGAGCCAGCGCAGCCGGCCGACCTCGGCACGGGCCCTCGCGAGCCAGGCGAGGCCCTCGGGCCCGAGCCGCGGGAACGTCTCGGCGGTCCGCTCGCAGACGCTCAGCAGGGCGTCGGCCTCGGCCACGACCGTGGCGCGCTCGGCCGCCGGCAGCTCGGCCGCCGCCTGGGCCATCCGCCCCACGAGCAGCCCCGTCATGCGCAGCCGGGCCGGGCCCTCGGGCTCGCGCCACACGGTGTCGAGCTGCTCGAGCAGGTCGTCGTGGGCCTCGCGGGCCGCCGCGAGGTCGGGGGCGAGGTCGATGAGGGCCGTGCCGCTGTGCGTGACCAACGCCTGGTCCTGGTGCCGACGGGACCGCACGAGGTCGAGCTGCTCGGCCGCGACCGGACGGCCGCGACCCGCGGCCACGAGCAGCGCGATCCCGGCCATCATGGCGGTCGACAGGTGCGGGGCCCGTGGGTCGGTGACCTGCAGGGCGTCGACCTCGTCCCACGCACCGCGGTGGTAGCAGATCAAGGCGGCGAAGAACCGGCCGTCGAACCCGTAGGGCGCCCAGTCGCGCCCCGTCTGCGCGGCCCGGGTCATGGCGGCGCGGAACGCGGCCTCGGCCTCGTCGAGCTGACCGGCGTTGAGGTGCAGGAAGGCGAGGTGGTGCAGGCCGCGGAGCTCACCGTGCGAGTCGCCCCGGCGGCGCGAGGTCTCGACGAGCTCGGAGTAGCGGGCCCGCGGCTTGTCGAGGTCGATGTCGGTGCGCGCGACGACCTTGTTGATGACGGTCTGCGCCTCGAGGGCCAGCGCCTCGTCGCCGACCTCCTCGGCCGCGGACAGCCCGCGCTCGGCGAGGTCGAGGGCCTCGTCGTCGAGTCGCAGCCCGGCCGCGCCGGCGGCGGCGGTCGTGAGCGCCCGGGCGACGAGCTCGGGCGGGGCCTCGGGCTCGGCGAGGACGGCCTCGAGCGCCCGTCCGGCGGACGCGTGCACCTCGACGTCCGGCGCCGAGAAGTAGACGACCTCGGCGAGCGCCACGAGCAGCCGGGCACGCTCGAGGGACGTGACGTCGGCGGCCAGGCGCTCCTGCAGCAGGGCCTGGGCGGTCCGGACGCGCCCGGCGTTGACGAGCGCCTCGGAGGCCGCGACCGCCAGCGCGACGACGTCGTGGTCGGGCGGCGCGATCTGCATGGCCCGGGTCAGGTGCGTGGCGGCCTCGTGGTGACCACCGACGCGCGCGGAGTCGGCGGCCGCGCGCAGGTCGGCGTCGAACGCGAGGTCGAGCCGCCCCGCGGCGTGGGCGTGCAACGAGACCTCGGCCGACGTGCCGGTCTCGAGCAGCGCGTCGAGCAGGGCGCCGTGCAGCCGGCGGCGTTCACCGGGCAGCAGGTCGTCGTGCACGGCCTCGGCGAGCAGCGCGTGGCGGAAGCCGTACCCGTCGTCCAGAGGCACGAGGACGCGCAGGTCGACGGCCTCGCGCAGCGCCTGGTGCAGCGCGCGCTCGTCGAGACCGGTGGCGAGCAGCAGCGCGGCATCGGTGGCGCGCCCGCCGGCACACGAGGCGGCCGACACGACCGCCTTGGCGTCGTCGCCCAGGCGGTCGAAGCGCACGAGCAGCAGGTCGGCGAGCTCCTCGGGAAGGGCGCCGTCGGCGAGGCCGGCGTCGAGGAGCTCCTCGGCGTAGAAGGCGTTGCCGCCCGAGCGGCGCACGATGGCCTCGAGGCCCTGCTCGCTGATGGGGGCGTCGTGCCGCGCGCGCACGAGCTCGGCGACCGCGCGCGCGTCGAGCGGCTCGAGCTCGATCCGACGTACACCCGGCAGTCGCGACCACTCCCCCAGCGCAGGGCGCAGCGGGTGCCGGCGGTGCAGGTCGTCGGAGCGGTAGCTGACGAGCAGCGCGACGGGACGGGAGAACCGCCGCGCGATGAGGACCTGCAGCAGCTGCCGGGTGGAGGCGTCGGCCCAGTGGGCGTCCTCGACGACGAGGAGCACCGGCCGGTCCTGCGCGAGCGACTCGAGCGCGCGGGCGACCGACCCCAGCACCTCGCTGCGGTCGACGGCGTCGCGCCAGGAGTCGAGCAGCACCCCCACGGCGGGGACGGCCTGCTCGAGCGCCTCGCGCTCGTCGTCGTCGAGCGCGGCGAACGCCTCGACGAACGGCTGGTAGGACGGCGCGCTGTCACCGAGGTCGAGACAGTGCCCGAGCAGCACCCGGAAGCCGGCGCCCTCGGCCCGGCGCACCACCTCGGTCCCGAGCCGCGTCTTGCCGATGCCGGCGTCGCCGCCCAGCAGGACGGCCTCGCGCGGCGCGCCGTCGGCGAGGCCGAGCGCGTCCGCGAGGGCGTCGAGCTCGCGCTCGCGACCGACGAGCGGGGACGGGGAGGTCGCCATGACCTCATTGTGGCCGAGACCGCCGACGGACTGACCCGCCGACCGCTCGGGAAGGGCGACGGGCAAGAATGCCGTATGCATCTCGACCACGTGACGTTCGCCGCCGGACCCGACGGCCTCGCCGCCGCGACGGCGCGGTTGGAGGAGCAGCTCGGGGCCACCTTCCTCGACGGGGGCGTCCACCCCCGGTTCGGGACGCGCAACATGGTCCTGCCGCTGCGGAACCGTCAGTACCTCGAGGTCGTCGAGGTGCTCGAGCACCCGGCGGCCGAGAAGGCCGCGTTCGGCCAGGCCGTGCGCGAGCGCACCGAGGCCGGTGGCGGCTGGCTCGGCTGGTGCATCTCCGTCGACGACATCACCGAGGTCGAGCGCCGCATCGGTCGGCACGCCGTCCCCGGCAACCGCCGTCGTCCCGACGGCTTCAACCTGGAGTGGGTCCAGATCGGCACGAGCAGCATGCGGGCCGACCCCCAGCTGCCGTACGTCACCAAGTGGCTCATCGACCCCAGCGAGCACCCCTCCCAGGCCGGCCCGGCCGAGCTGGAGCTGCGCGCCCTCGACATCGCCGGCAGCCCGCAGCGGCTCGCCGACTGGCTCGGCGAGACCGCGATCGACTCCCTCGAGCAGATCGACGTCAACTGGATCGCCCCCAACGCCCTGCCCGGCATCCTGTCGGCGACCTTCGCCACCGCCGACGGCGACGTCCGCGTCTGACCCCACCGCGTCCGCCAGACCGGCGTGAGTGACGGCGGTCGAGTCGGCGGACGGCGAGCGCCAGCGAGCGACGTCCGACGTATCGAGACCACCCCGGCACTGGTCTCGATACGGGGAACGGGCTCCTTCGTCGCCGTTCCCCTACTCGACCGGCGTGAGTGACGGCGGTGGAGCAGCGGACGGTGGGTGTCGGGGGCGCCGCCTAGGCTGACGTCCATGGCGAGCAGCAAGTCCGCGACCAAGGCGCCGCGGCCCACCTACGTGTGCGCCGAGTGCGGCTGGACCACGCCCAAGTGGGTCGGGCGCTGCGGCGAGTGCCAGGCCTGGGGCACGGTCGACGTGCAGGGCACCGGCCGCGCCGCCGGACGCACCGCACCGGCCGCCGCCGTCACCGCCGCCCGCCCGATCACCGAGGTCGCCGTCGAGGACGCGGCCTCCGTCACCTCCGGCATCGGCGAGCTCGACCGCGTGCTGGGCGGCGGCGTCGTGCCGGGCGGGGTCCTGCTCATGGCCGGCGAGCCCGGCGTCGGCAAGTCCACGCTGCTGCTCGAGCTCGCCGCCCGGTGGGCGCGTGCGGGCCGCCGCGTCCTCTACGTCTCGGGCGAGGAGTCGGCCGCCCAGGTCCGGCTGCGGGCCGAGCGCACCGGCGCCGTGCACCCCGAGCTCTACCTCGCCGCCGAGACCGACCTCGGCGCCCTGCTCACGCACGTCGACCAGGTCGCGCCGAGCCTGCTCGTCGTCGACTCGGTGCAGACGATCGCGTCCGCCGACGTCGACGGCGTGCCCGGCGGCGTCACGCAGGTGCGCGAGGTCGCGGCCGCCGTCATCGGCCGCGCCAAGGCCGCCGGCATCGCGACGCTGCTGGTCGGCCACGTCACGAAGGACGGCACCGTCGCCGGCCCGCGCGTGCTCGAGCACCTCGTCGACGTCGTCCTGCAGTTCGAGGGCGACCGCACGTCGCGGCTGCGGCTGCTGCGCGCCACCAAGAACCGCTTCGGCCCGGTCGACGAGATCGGCTGCTTCGACCTGACCGACGGCGGCCTCGTCGAGGTCCCCGACCCCACCGGACTGTTCGTCTCGCGCCACGACAAGCCCGTGCCCGGCACGTGCCTCACCATCACCATGGAGGGCCGCCGGCCGCTGCCTGCCGAGGTGCAGGGCCTCGCCGTCACCTCCACCCTGCCGTCGCCGCGTCGCACGTCGAGCGGGCTGGACTCGTCGCGGGTCGCGATGATCCTCGCGGTCCTGGCCAAGCACTGCCGGATCGACCCGAGCAAGGACGACATGTACACCGCCTCGGTCGGTGGGGCGCGCCTCGTCGAGCCCGCCGTCGACCTGGCGGTCCTCGTCGCGGCGGCGTCGGCCGTCCGCGGCGTCGCCACGCCGCCCGACGTCGTCGTCATCGGCGAGGTCGGCCTCGCCGGCGAGGTCCGCCCCGTGCTGCACGTCGCCGAGCGGCTGCGCGAGGCGGCCCGCCTCGGCTTCACCCGGGCCGTCGTCCCCGAGGGCACCCTCCCGCCGGGCGGCGTCGCGGGTCTCGAGGTGCTGCCCGTCGGCGACGTGCAGAGCGCCGTGCGCGCGCTGCTCCGCTGAGCGGCCCGGCTGCATAGACTGTCGCCCGTGGCCGCCCCGACCGACCTGCGCAGCGCCCTCGGCGCCATCGCCCCCGGCACCTCGTTGCGCGAGGGTCTCGAACGCATCCTCCGCGGCCGCACCGGAGCGCTCATCGTCGTCGGCCACGACCGCCAGGTCGACGCGATCTCGACCGGCGGCTTCGTCCTCGACGTCCCGTTCACGGCGACGGCCCTGCGCGAGCTCGCCAAGATGGACGGCGCGATCATCCTGGACCGCGACGCCGCCCGGATCGTCCGCGCCGGCGTGCACCTCATGCCCGACCCGTCGATCCCCACCGAGGAGACCGGCACCCGGCACCGGACCGCCGACCGTGTCGCCCGCCAGACCGGCGTCCCCGTCATCTCGGTCTCGGCCTCGATGCACATCATCGCGCTCTACCTCGGCGAGACCCGGCACGTCCTCGAGGACGCCGGGGCCGTCATCGGTCGCGCCAACCAGGCCATCGCGACGCTCGAGCGGTACCGCCACCGCCTCGACGAGGTGTCGGACACCCTGTCCGCGCTGGAGATCGAGGACCTCGTCACCGTCCGCGACGTCTCGGCGGTGGCCCAGCGGCTCGAGATGGTCAGCCGGATCGCGGCCGAGATCGACACCTACGTGCTGGAGCTCGGCACCGACGGCCGGCTCCTGAGCCTCCAGCTCGAGGAGCTCGTGTCCGGCGTCGACGCCGAGCGGGAGCTGATCGTCCGCGACTACATGCCGACCGGTCGCCGCAGGCGCACCGTCGAGCAGGTCCTCGAGGAGCTCGCCGCGATCGACTCGAGCGACCTCGTCGACCTGGGGTCGGTCGCGGCGGCCCTGCGCGTCGGCACGGGCGACTCGCTCGACGCGCCGCTCGCCCCCCGCGGCTACCGGCTGCTGGCGCGCGTCCCGCGGCTGCCCGCCACGGTGGTCGACCGTCTCGTCGAGCACTTCGGGTCGCTGCAGAAGCTGCTCGGCGCCAACATCGACGACCTGCAGGCGGTCGAGGGCGTCGGCGACCTGCGGGCCCGCGGCGTCCGCGAAGGACTCTCGCGGCTCGCGGAGTCGAGCATCCTCGAGCGGTACGTCTAGCGTCCCGACGCGCTGGGCGTCGGCGTCGGCCGGCTCGATCCGCTCGCCGAGGGCTTGGGCGAGGGCGAGCTCTTCGTAGGCTTCGGCTTCGGGGCGCGCTGGCCCAGCCGGAACGTCGTCTCGCCGGGCTCGCCCCCGATCGTCCCGACCCGCAGCGTGTAGCGGCCGGGCGAGGCGTAGCCCTCCTTGGGGCTGCACCCGGGCCCGGAGCCGCGACCCGACCAGCGCGTCGTGGCGACGGTCGACCAGCCCGGCGAGAGCGCGACCGGGTCGGCGAGCACGGGTGAGCGGCACACGCTCGAGTCCCAGACGGCCGTCTTGCCCGACTCGACCACGGCCAGGACGTCCTTGGCGGTGAGGGTCAGCGTGCACGGCTTCGTGGTCGTCGTGCTGACGGCAAGGTCGACCTGGACGGGGGCACCGGCCCGCTGGCCCGACCGCACCGACGGCACGATCCGCACGTCCTGCGGGTCGCACCGGGTGGTGGACGACGTGAGCGAGACGGTCGTCTCGCCGTCCTTCTCGCCGGACGGCGTGGCCGTCGTGCGCGGGGCCGTCGGGGTGGCCGCGGGCCGGGGGTCGTCCCCGCCGCTCGGCCAGAGCCGGACGCCGATCCAGGCGACGAGGAGCACGGCGGCGAGCAGCAGCATCCGGCGCCGCCAGTACACGGCGGCGGGCAGCGGGCGGCGACTCACGACACCACGCTAGGCGACGCGGCGCCGCGTGCGAGACTCGACGCGCCATGGACTCCCCCGACGTGCCGACCGCCACGGCCCTGCACGAGCGACTGCTGCCGTGGTTCGACGCCCACGCCCGCGACCTGCCCTGGCGTCGCGACACCTCCGGGTGGGCGGTGCTGGTCTCCGAGGTCATGCTGCAGCAGACGCCGGTGGTGCGCGTCCAGCCGGTCTTCGAGGCGTGGATGCGACGCTGGCCGACGCCGGCCGACCTTGCGGCCGAGCCGGTCGGCGAGGCCGTGCGCGCCTGGGGACGGCTCGGCTACCCCCGGCGGGCCCAGCGCCTGCACGCAGCCGCGACGGCGGTCGTCGAGCGGCACGGTGGCGTCGTGCCGGACGACCACGAGGCGCTGCTGGCCCTCCCCGGCGTCGGCGAGTACACGGCCGCAGCGGTCGCCTCGTTCGCGTTCGGGCAGCGACACGTCGTGCTCGACACCAACGTGCGGCGGGTCCTGGCCCGGGTGCTGCGCGGCGAGCAGCACCCGGCCCCGTCGCTCACGGCGGACGAGCGTCGGCTCGCGCGGTCGGTGCTGCCGGACGGGGACGACGCGCACCGCTGGGCCGCCGCCACGATGGAGCTCGGCGCCGTCGTGTGCACGGCGCGGGCCCCGCGCTGCGCGGCCTGCCCCGTGCGCGACCTGTGCCGCTGGCGCGCGCTGGGCTTCCCCGAGCACGACGGGCCGCCGCGGCGAGGACAGGCCTGGGCGGGCACCGACCGCCAGGTCCGCGGCCGGTTGCTCGCCGTCCTGCGCGACCACGACGGCCCGGTCCCCAAGGAGGCCCTCGACGCCGCCTGGGACGACGACACCCAGCGCGAGCGCTGCCTCGACAGCCTGCTCGACGACGGTCTCGTCACGCTCCACGCCGACGGCACCTTCGGCCTCTGACCCCTCGCCGCCCGGTCCCCCGATTCGTCGACTTCGATCGCCAAGGACGACGTCTTGGCGATCGAAGTCGACGAATCGCGGGGAGGGGCGGGTGGACGGGGAGGGGCGGGTGGTCGACGCACGACACGACCCCCGCCCGGCGGGGCCGGACGGGGGTCGTGGTCGGTCGTGCGGACTACTCGGGCTGGCCGGAGCCGGCCTCGACCGCGAGCGGGTCGTGGCCCTCGGTCAGCTCCAGGTCGGCCTTCGGGGTGCCAGTGAAGGTGAACGTCGCCTCGACCCCCTCGCCCTCGACGTCGACCAGGACGATCTCGCCGGCACCGAGCTCGCCGTAGAGCATCTTCTCGGCGAGGGTGTCCTCGATCTCGCGCTGGACCGTGCGGCGCAGCGGCCGCGCGCCCAGCACCGGGTCGAAGCCGCGCTTGGCGAGCAGGTCCTTCGCGGCCGGCGTGAGCTCGATGCTCATGTCGCGGTCGGCCAGACGCTTCTCGAGCGACGCGATCATCATGTCGACCATCTGGATGATCTCGTCCTGCGTGAGCGGCGGGAACACGACGATCTCGTCGACACGGTTCAGGAACTCGGGCCGGAAGTGCTGCTTGAGCTCCTCCGCGACCTTCGCCTTCATCTTCTCGTACGAGCCCGCGACGTCGTCGGCCCGGCTGAAGCCGAGGTTGACGCCCTTCGCGATGTCCCGCGTGCCGAGGTTGGTGGTCATGATGATGACGGTGTTCTTGAAGTCGATGACGCGGCCCTGCGAGTCGGTCAGGCGACCTTCCTCCAGGATCTGCAGCAGCGAGTTGAAGATGTCCGGGTGCGCCTTCTCGACCTCGTCGAAGAGCACGACGCTGAACGGACGACGACGGACCTTCTCGGTGAGCTGGCCGCCCTCCTCGTAGCCGACGTAGCCGGGAGGCGCACCGAACAGGCGCGCGACCGTGTGCTTCTCGGAGTACTCCGACATGTCGAGCTGGATCAGCGCGTCGTCGTCGCCGAACAGGAAGTTGGCGAGCGCCTTGGAGAGCCACGTCTTGCCGACGCCCGAGGGGCCGGCGAAGATGAACGACCCGCCGGGACGACGGGGGTCCTTCAGGCCCGCACGGGTGCGGCGGATGGCCCGGCTGAGCGCCTTGATGGCCTCGTCCTGGCCGATGACCCGCTTGTGCAGCTCGGCCTCCATGTTGAGCAGGCGGCCGGACTCCTCCTCGCTGAGCTGGCCGACGGGGATGCCGGTGGCCTTCGCGAGGACGACGGCGATGGTCTCCTCGTCGACGACGGCCACGGTGTCCATGTCGCCGGAGCGCCAGGCCTTCTCGCGGTCGTTCTTGGCGAGGATGAGCTTCTTCTCCTCGTCGCGCAGCGCGGCGGCGGCCTCGAAGTCCTGGGCGTCGATGGCGCCCTCCTTGCGGACCCGCACGTCGGCGATCTTCTCGTCGAACTCCTTGAGCTCCGGCGGGGTCGCGGTGCGACGGATCCGCAGGTGCGCGCCGGCCTCGTCGATCAGGTCGATCGCCTTGTCCGGCAGGAAGCGGTCGGAGATGTAGCGGTCGCCCATCGTGGCGGCGGCGACGAGCGCCTCGTCGGTGATGGAGACGCGGTGGTGCGACTCGTAGCGGTCGCGCAGGCCCTTGAGGATCTGCACGGCCTCGCCCACGGAGGGCTCACGCACCGTGATGGGCTGGAACCGCCGGTTCAGCGCGGCGTCCTTCTCGAAGTACTTGCGGTACTCGTCGAGGGTCGTGGCGCCGACGGTCTGCAGCTCGCCGCGGGCCAGCATCGGCTTGAGGATGCTGGCGGCGTCGATCGCGCCCTCGGCGGCACCCGCGCCGACGAGGGTGTGGATCTCGTCGATGAACAGGATGATGTCGCCGCGGGTGCGGATCTCCTTGAGCACCTTCTTGAGGCGCTCCTCGAAGTCGCCGCGGTAGCGCGAGCCGGCGACGAGCGCACCGAGGTCGAGCGTGTAGATCTGCTTGTCCTTGAGCGTCTCCGGGACGTCGCCCTTGACGATGTCCTGGGCCAGGCCCTCGACGACGGCGGTCTTGCCGACGCCGGGCTCGCCCACGAGCACCGGGTTGTTCTTGGTGCGGCGCGACAGCGTCTGCATGACGCGCTCGACCTCGTCGTCACGGCCGATGACCGGGTCGAGCTTGCCCTCGCGCGCGGCCTGCGTGAGGTTGCGGCCGAACTGGTCCAGCACGGCCGAGCTGCTCGGCGCGGTCTCCTGCGGGGCGCCGGTGGTCTCGGCCTCCTTGCCCTGGAAGCCGCTCACGAGCTGGATGACCTGCTGGCGGACGCGGTTGAGGTCGGCGCCCAGCTTCACGAGGACCTGGGCGGCGACGCCCTCGCCCTCGCGGATCAGGCCGAGCAGGATGTGCTCGGTGCCGATGTAGCTGTGACCGAGCTGCAGCGCCTCGCGCAGGCTCAGCTCGAGCACCTTCTTGGCGCGCGGCGTGAACGGGATGTGCCCGCTCGGCGCCTGCTGGCCCTGGCCGATGATGTCCTCGACCTGCCCGCGGACGGCCTCGAGCGAGATGTCCAGGCTCTCGAGGGCCTTGGCGGCGACGCCCTCGCCCTCGTGGATGAGGCCGAGGAGGATGTGCTCCGTGCCGATGTAGTTGTGGCTGAGCATGCGCGCCTCTTCCTGGGCGAGCACGACGACGCGGCGAGCGCGGTCGGTGAACCTCTCGAACATGGGGCCCCCTCCAGAGCGGGTCGACTGACAATCAGTCTAGTTGCGGTCGGAAATCCTGCGAGCAGATGTCCGTACACCGACTCAACCGGACTCAGGGAGCCGGTGTTCCGGTGTTCGCCGTGAGCGGAAACGGCGTCAGGCCTTCTTGGTGGCCTTCTTCGTCGCCGACTTCTTCGCGGTCGAGGTCTTCGCCGCGGTCTTCTTCGCGGCCGACTTCTTGGCCGTGCTCTTCTTGGCAGTGCTCTTCTTGGCAGTGCTCTTCTTGGCTGGGCTCTTCTTGGCGGTCGCCTTCTTGGCGCCGCGCTTGGCCGTCTTCTTGGCCGGGCCCCGGGCGCGGCGCTCCGCCAGGAGCTCCTGGGCGCGCTCGGCGGTCAGCGTCTCGACGTCGTCGTCCTTGCGCAGGGTCGCGTTGTACTCGCCGTCGGTGACGTAGACGCCGAAACGGCCCTCCTTGACGACGATCGGACGACCCGACACGGGGTCGTCGCCGAGCTCCTTGAGCGGCGGCTTCGCCGCACGGCGGCCGTACGTCTTGGGCTGCGCGTAGATCGCGAGCGCCTGCTCCTCGGTGATCGAGAACAGCTGCTCCTCGGTCTCGAGCGAGCGCGAGTCCGAGCCCTTCTTGAGGTACGGGCCGTAGCGGCCGTTCTGGGCCGTGATCTCGGTGCCGTCGGCGTCGTGGCCGACGACCCGCGGGAGCCGCAGCAGCTGGACGGCGTCGTCGATGCCGATCGAGTCCAGGCTCATCGACTTGAACAGGCTCGCGGTGCGCGGCTTGGCGCCCTTGGGGGCGTCGGCCGGCAGGGCCTCGGTGACGTACGGGCCGAAACGACCGTTCCTCGCGACCAGCTCGAGACCGGTCTCCGGGTGGGTGCCGAGGGTCTTCTCCTGGCCGGCCGGGTTGGCGAGCAGCTCCTTCGCGACGGCCACGGTCAGCTCGTCGGGCGGCAGGTCCTCGGGCACGTTCGCCCGGGTCGGCACCTCGGTGCCGCCGTCGCCGGGGACCATCGGCGGACCCTCGACGTACGGCCCGTAGCGACCGACCCGCAGGTTGATGCCCTCGCCGAGCTCGAAGGTCGCGAGCCCGCGGGCGTCGATCTCGGGCAGGTTCTCGATGAGCCGCTTCAGGCCCGTGTCGTTCTCGCCCTCGCCGGCCCAGAAGCCCTGCAGCACGGCCTGGCGGTCCTCGCGGCCGTGCGACACCTGGTCGAGGACGTCCTCGAGCTCGGCGGTGAAGGAGTAGTCGACGAGGCGCGGGAAGTGCTGCTCCATGAGCCGCACGACGCTGAACGCGATCCAGGCCGGGACGAGCGCCGTGCCCTTCTTGAACACGTAGCCGCGGTTCTGGATCGTGTTGATGATCGAGGCGTACGTCGAGGGGCGCCCGATCTCGCGCTCCTCGAGCTCCTTGATCAGCGTGGCCTCGGTGTAGCGGGCCGGCGGCTTGGTCTCGTGACCCGCGGGCACGAGCTCGTGCGCCGTGACGGTGTCGCCCTCGGCGAGGCTCGGCAGCTTGGCCTGCGCGTCGTCGGCCTGGTCGTCGTCGCGCGACTCGACGTAGGCCTTGAGGAACCCGGGGAAGGTGATGGTGCGGCCGGAGGCGGTGAAGTCGGCGTCGGCACCGGCGTCCGGACCGCTCGTGACCGGAGCCGTGAGACGGATCGAGACCTGCTCGCCCTTCGCGTCCTTCATCTGCGACGCGATCGTGCGCTTCCAGATGAGCTCGTAGAGCTTGAGCTCGTCGCCGCGCAGCCCGGTCTGGGCCGGCGTGCGGAACGACTCACCCGCGGGGCGGATCGCCTCGTGGGCCTCCTGCGCGTTCTTGACCTTGCCGGCGTAGACGCGCGGCGCGTCGGGCAGGAACTGCGGACCGTAGAGCTCGGCGACCTGCGCGCGGGCCGCGGTGAGCGCGGTCTGCGACAGGGTCGTGGAGTCGGTGCGCATGTAGGTGATGAAGCCGCCCTCGTACAGGCGCTGCGCGACCTGCATCGTCCGCGCGGCGCCGAAGCCGAACTTGCGCGAGGCGTCCTGCTGCATCGTCGTCGTGCGGAACGGCGCGTAGGGGCGGCGCGTGTAGGGCTTGGCCTCGACCGACGCGACCCGGAAGGTGGCGTCGCCCAGCCCGGCGGACAGGGCCGTGGCCCGCTCCTGGTCGAGCGCCACGACGTCGGCGTTCTTGAGCGTGCCGTCGTCGGCGAACGCCGAGCCGGTCGCGACCTTCCGGCCGCCGAGGCCGACGAGCCGCGCCGGGAACAGCCGGGCGCCGGACTCCTCGTGCTCGGCGCCGGCGTCGAACGTGGCGTCGAGGTCCCAGTACGACGCGACCGTGAACGCCATCCGCTCGCGCTCGCGCTCGACGACGAGCCGGGTCGCGACGGACTGCACGCGGCCCGCGGAGAGGCCGCTCATGACCTTCTTCCACAGCACCGGGCTGACCTCGTAGCCGTAGAGCCGGTCGAGGATGCGCCGGGTCTCCTGCGCGTCGACGAGGTCCATGTCGACGTCACGGGGGTTGGCCATCGCGCGCTGGATGGCCTCCTTGGTGATCTCGTTGAAGGCGATCCGCTTGACCGGGACCTTCGGCTTGAGCTCGTCGAGCAGGTGCCACGCGATGGCCTCGCCCTCGCGGTCCTCATCGGTCGCGAGCACGAGCTCGTCGGCCTCCTTGAGGAGCTTCTTGAGCTTGGTGATCTGCGGCTTCTTGTCGGCGGACACGACGTAGACCGGCTCGAAGCCGTTGTCGATGTCGACGCCGAGGCGCGCCCACGGCTGGCCCTTGAACTTCGCCGGCACCTGGTCGGCGCCCTGCGGGAGGTCGCGGATGTGGCCCACGCTCGAGTCCACGACGTAGCCGTCGCCGAGGTAGCCCGCGATGCTGCGGACCTTATTCGGCGACTCGACGATGACGAGCGTGGTCACGGGGGGTTCCTCTCCCAGGGGGACGGCCGGAGCGTCCAGCCGCGCACACCGTAGCGCGCGATGTCAACCGTCGCGCAACACCGGTCCCCCACGCGGTGGACGGCGTTCAGGGCCGGGCGTCGGTGAGGAATCCGTCCTGGACGAGCTCCGCGACGACCGCGCGGTGGCTCGCGCGGAGGTCGGCCGGGTCGCGGTCGAGCAGGCTCGCGAGGGCGTCGAGGATCTGGCCGGCGGTCAGGTCGCCGTCGCTCGCGCCGACCAGGCCGGCGGTCACCGTGTCGACCTGGCGGGCGCGGCACAGGCCCCGCGTGAGGCGCAGCACGACCTGCTCCGGGTCGGGCTCGCCGGGTCGCCCGTGGGTGTCCTGGACGAGGCCGTCGGCCTGCCGCCACGCCCGGTCGAGGACGTCGGTCCCGACGAGGGCCGCGACCCGGCGCTCGCGGTCGAGGACGGCGTCGGCGACCGGTTGCGTGACGGGTCCGGCCCACTCCTCCAGCCGCACGTCCGGCTCGGCGCGGTCGGTGCGCCGCAGCGAGATCCAGCCGAAGCCCATCGCGGCGATGCCCTGCGCGCCGAACCAGTCGAGCCAGCGCGCGTAGTGGTCGGCGTAGTCGGGTCGGTGCCGCAGCCCGGCGTCGGCGAGCCACATCTCGGTGTAGGCCGGCAGGTCCAGCACCTCGCGCTGCACGACCCAGGCGTCCAGGCCGGTGCCGGCGACCCAGCCGGAGAGCCGTTCCTGCCACGGGCGGTCCTCGTCGTGGACCCAGGCGGCGAGCACCTGGCAGCGCCCGCCCTCGACGAGGTGGTCCGCGGCACCGGCGACGACCCGTCGGACGACCTCGTCGCCCGGGAACGAGGTCTCCCGGTAGACGAGGCGCTCCGCGCTCGGCGGCGACACGACGAACGGCGGGTTGGTCGAGATCAGGTCGAACCGCTCTCCCGCGACCGGCTCGTAGAGGCTGCCGTCGCGCAGGTCCACCTCGATCCCGTTCAGCCGGGCGGTCAGGTCGGCCGCCCACAGGGCGCGCGGATTGACGTCCGTGCCCACGACGCGGTCGGCGTGCGTGGCCAGGTGCAGGGCCTGGACGCCGCAGCCGGTGCCGAGGTCGAGGGCGGTCGCGACGGGCTCGCGCACCGTCAGCTGCGCGAGGCTGCTGGACGCCTCGCTGATGCCGAGCACGTGCTCCGGGCCGACCTCGACGGGCCGCTGGTCCAGGCCCGGCGTCAGGTCGGCGACGACCCACCAGTCGTGGGTCTCGTCGCCGTACGGCCGGACGTCGACGAGCGCGCGGACCTCGTCGCCCGAGCGCGCGAGCACCCCGCCCGCCGCGAGCGCGTCGAGCCGGCCCGGGAGCGCGGCCTCGACCGCCGGCGCCGGGACCGGTCGCTGCAGCGCGAAGAGCCGCACGAGGGTCGCGACCGGCGAGCCGTCGGCCGTCGCGAGCCACGCCGGCGTCGTCTCGTTGCGCGCGAGCGCGCGGTGCGCGTCGGGGCCGAGCAGCGCGAACACGCCGTCGACCGTGAATCCCACCTCGCGCAGCCGGTCGGCCAGTCCCTCGATCATGGCCCCACCCTCGCAGACCCCCAGGACGCACCGAGGGTGACGTTCCGACGCGACACGCGGGGCGTGTCGGGGTCAGGACGTCACCCTCGGCTGGGACCGGGGACCGGGCCCGGGGTCAGGCGGCGGACGGCTCCTTCGCGTCGTCCTCCACGTCGCCGATGGCGACCGGACGCTGCTTGGAGACGTAGACCGCCACGACGATCACGAGCACCGCGACCCCGGCGATGCCGTAGCGCAGCCAGGTGTTCTCGGCTTCGCCGTAGCTGAACTTGACGATGACGGGCACCGTCAGCAGCGCGACGAGGTTCATGACCTTGAGCAGCGGGTTGATCGCCGGGCCGGCCGTGTCCTTGAACGGGTCGCCGACGGTGTCGCCGATGATCGTCGCCTCGTGGGCGTCCGACCCCTTGCCACCGTGGTTGCCGTCCTCGACGAGCTTCTTGGCGTTGTCCCACGCGCCACCGGAGTTGGCGAGGAACACGGCCATCAGCGTGCCGGCGCCGATCGCGCCCGCGAGGTAGGCACCCAGCGGGCCGATGCCGAGGCCGAAGCCGACCGCGATCGGCGCGAAGATCGCCAGGACGCCCGGCGTCGCGAGCTCGCGCAGCGAGTCACGCGTGCAGATGTCGACGACCTTGCCGTACTCCGGACGCCCGGTGCCCTCCATGATCCCCGGGATCTCCTTGAACTGGCGGCGCACCTCGAACACGACCGCGCCCGCGGCGCGACCGACGGCGTTGATCGCCAGGCCGGAGAAGAGGAACACGACCGAGACGCCGATCAGCAGGCCGACGAGGTTGGCCGGGTCGACGATGTTGACGAGGCCCTGCAGCGCCTGGCTGGCGCCCGGCGCGTCCTGGAACTTCTCCTGCAGCTCCTGCGAGGCGGCCTGGTCGGTGACCGCGTCGCGCAGGATCGGCGAGAAGGAGTCCTTGATCGCGTTGGCGAACGAGCCGAACAGCGCCGTCGCGGCGAGCACGGCCGTCGCGATCGCGATGCCCTTCGTGATGGCCTTCGTGGTGTTGCCGACGGCGTCGAGCTCGGTGAGGATCTGCGCGCCCTCCTCGCTCACGTCGCCCGACATCTCCGCGATGCCCTGCGCGTTGTCGCTGACCGGGCCGAAGGTGTCCATCGCGACGATGACGCCGACCGTGGTCAGCAGCCCGCAGCCCGCGAGCGCGACCGCGAACAGCGCGACCGTGAGCGAGCCGGCACCCAGGTAGAAGGCGCCGAAGACCGCGGCGCCGATCACGAGCGCCGTGTAGACGGCGGACTCGAAGCCGACCGACAGGCCGGACAGGATGACGGTCGCCGGGCCGGTGAGGGCCGTCTTGCCGACGTCCTTGACGGGGCGCGTCTCGGTGCCGGTGAAGTAGCCCGTGAGGGCCAGGATCACGGCCGCGAGGACGATGCCGATGAGGACCGCGAGCACGGCGATGAGCCGCGGGTTCGCGTCGAGCTGGCTCAGGTCCTCGCTGCCGAAGAACTGGGCGATGATCGTGTCGACCTGGTTGTTCTGGTTGATGCCCTTGAGGCCGAGCTCGGAGAACGAGGACGGCAGGTAGAACCAGGCGAAGGCTGCCGAGCCGACCGCCCCGACGAACGCCGAGAGGTAGAACGAGCGGTTGATCGTGGTCAGGCCGTTCTCGCCCGCGCGGGCGCGGGTCAGGAAGACGCCGAGGATCGCGGTGACCGCGCCGATCGCCGGGATGACGAGCGGGACGACGAGGCCCTTCTCGCCGAAGGCCACCGAGCCGAGGATCAGGGCGGCCACGAGGGTGACCGCGTAGGACTCGAACAGGTCGGCCGCCATGCCGGCGCAGTCGCCGACGTTGTCGCCGACGTTGTCCGCGATCGTGGCGGCGTTGCGCGGGTCGTCCTCGGGGATGTTGTTCTCGACCTTGCCGACGAGGTCGGCGCCGACGTCGGCGGCCTTGGTGAAGATGCCGCCGCCGACGCGCATGAACATCGCGAGCAGCGCGGCGCCGAAGCCGAAGCCCTCCAGGACCGAGGGCGCCTCGCCCTTGAAGATGAGGACCGCGCCGGCCGCGCCGAGCAGGCCGAGGCCGACGGTCGACATGCCGACCGTGCCGCCGGTGCGGAACGCGATGCGCATCGCGACCTCGCGGCCCTCGTCCTCGGCGGCCGCGGCGACGCGGACGTTCGCGCGGACCGCGAGCCACATGCCGAGGTAGCCGATGATCGCCGAGAAGCCGGCGCCGAGCAGGAAGGCGACGGCCTGGCCGATCGTGACCTTCCAGCTGTAGTCCAGCACCAGCCGCGCGATCAGGATCAGGATCACGAAGACGGGGACGGCGAACAGCGCGAGGGTCCGGAACTGCCGCGTCAGGTACGCCGAGGCGCCTTCCTGGACCGCGCGTCCGATCTCCTGCATCCGCTCCGTGCCCTCGCTCGCGGCGAGGACCTGGGAGCGGAACAGCGCCGCGAAGATGAGTGCGAGGACGCCGACTCCGGCCACGATCCCGACGATGATCAGGTTCGAGTTCGAGATGTCGAGGTCCTCGGCTGCCGCCACGAGGGTCGCGCTAGCCATGTGTTCCTCCAAGCTCAGGGGCAGGGGTTACCGCGCCCTAACCTGTCACACGGTGTGACGTGCACGACACCGGGGTCCGGCCGCCGGACCTGTGACGTGCGTCACGCCCGACGGGTCGTCGACTCAGGAACCGGCGGTCTCCGCGCCCTGGGTGCGGACCTCGTCGAGCGAGGCGTGCAGGCCGAACACCTTGTCCAGGCCGGTGATCTCGAAGATCTTCAGGATGCGCTCGTGGGTGCACACGATGTCGAGCGAGCCGCCGTCGGCACGCACCCGCTTGAGGGCGCCGACGAGGACGCCGAGGCCGGTGGAGTCGAGGAACTCGACGCGCTCGACGTCGATCACGAGGTGCAGGGCGCCGTCGTTCACGGCCTCCACGACGGCCTCGCGCAGCCGGGGGGCCGTGTACACGTCGATCTCGCCGCCGACCTCGATGATCTCGAACGGCGGTTCGCTGCGACGGCTCAGGGCCAGGTCCATCCGGCTCTCCCTTCCGGGGCGATTCAACCACGAAGCGGGGGTGCGCGCTCCCGGCTCCGCAGGACGGACGGCGCGGTTCCGTCACCGACCTCGGGGAGAATGGTGCGGTGCCGCTCCCGTCGTCCCCCTCCTCCCCGTCGCCCGTGCACGACCTGCTGCAGCGGCACGCCGACCGGGTCCTGCACGTCGAGCACCTGTCGGCGCGCGAGGCCGTCGTCGAGCCCTGGCCGGACTGGGTCGAGCCGCACGTGCGCGACCTGTTCGGCGCGGAGGGCGTCCAGGCCCTGTGGGGGCACCAGGCCGAGGCGCTGGGCGCGCTGCGCTCGGGCCACGACGTCGTGGTCTCCACCGGCACCGCGTCGGGCAAGTCGCTCGTCTTCCAGGTGCCCGCGCTCGACGCCCTCGCCCGCGGCCGGGAGGGGGCGGCGCTGCACGGCTTCCGCGCCCCGACCGTCCTCTACCTCGCCCCGACGAAGGCGCTGGCGGGCGACCAGCTGCGCCGGCTCGAGCCGTTCGGGGCGCTCGGCCGCTTCACGACGGTCGACGGCGACGACTCGCGCGAGCAGCGGGCCTGGGCGCGCGAGCACGCCGACTGGGTCCTGACCAACCCGGACACGCTGCACCACTCGATCCTGCCGGGGCACGCCCGCTGGACCCGGCTGCTCGCCGGCCTGCGCTACGTCGTCGTCGACGAGTGCCACCACTACCGCGGCCTGTTCGGGGCGCACGTCGCGCACGTGCTGCGGCGGCTGCTGCGGGTGTGCGAGCACTACGGCAGCGACC
>JAQIJP010000002.1:0-79197 GCA_036946185.1 Aeromicrobium erythreum | reverse complement strand
CGACCTGGTCGTCCGCGTGCCCGCGTGCAACGTCGACCTGGTCGGCGTGCGGGACGTCGTCGACGAGGCCGGGCTGGAGCGCGTCTTCGGCGTGCTGCGGGCCGAGCACGTCGAGGAGCCGACCAACTGGTCGCGCCGGTACAAGGCCAACCTCGAGAAGCTGCACTCGGGCGACGTGCTCAAGGTGGCCGAGGTCGTCCGCGACCTCTGGCGCCGCGACCACGAGCGTGGCCTCTCGGCGGGCGAGAAGCGGATGCTGGCCAAGGCGCGCCAGATCCTCGTCTCGGAGCTCGCGCTGGCCGAGAAGACCAACGAGGACAAGGCGGAGATCCGCCTGGACGAGGTCCTCGCCTCCTGATCCGGAGCACGGACACCACGACGGCCCCCGCCACCCGGCGGGGGCCGTCGTCGTCTCAGGCGGGCACGGGCGCGAAGCGCGCGCCCGAGCGCTCGGCCCCGACGCCGGCCGCGACGACGCAGGCGATGCCGACCAGGGCGAGCGGGCGCGGGACCTGGCCGAGCACCACGAGACCCATGAGCAGCGCGAAGCCCGGCTCCAGGCACATGAGCGTGCCGAACGCGGCCGTCGTGAGTCGTCGCAGGGCCAGCAGCTCGAGGGCGAACGGCACGACCGGGAGCAGCAGGGCGATGCCCAGCCCGGCAAGCAGGATCGACGGGCTGAGGTCGTGCACCACGCCCGGACCCACGACGGCCGTCGCCACGAGCGCGGCGACCGGCATCGAGATCGCGAGCCCGCTCAGGCCGGAGGCCCGGTCGCCCACGTGCTGCGTCAGCACGATGTAGCCCGCCCAGCAGCAGGCCGACACGAGGGCGAAGCCCACGCCGACCACGTCGATGCGCCCGGTCCACGGCTCGGTCAGGAGCAGGACGCCGAGACCCGCGAGGGCCGGCCACGCGAGGCGCCCGCCGCGGCTGCGGACGACGGCGACGCTCAAGGGACCGAGGAACTCGATCGCGCTGGCCAGCCCGAGGGGGATGCGGGTGATCGCCTCCATGAAGCACAGCGTCACGCCGGCGGTGATCACGCCGAGGGCCGCGACCGCGGGCAGGTCGCGGCGCGCGATCATCCCCCGTCGGGGGCGGACGAGGAGCAGCAGCAGGACACCGGCCCAGGACAGGCGCAGCCACGCCGTGCCGGCGGCGCCGAGGTCGTCGACGAGCGCGACGGAGACGGCGACGCCGAGCTGGACGCTCGCCATCGCGGCGATCGCCATGAGGGCGCCGTTCCGGGCGTCGGTGCGGGGTGCGGCGGGGACGTGGGTGGCCATGGCGACGAGTGAACCGTGGCGAGTCCGTCCGCGTCCACGTCAGAATCATGGACGGATCGTTCATCGATCACGAACAATGTCGTCATGGACCTGCGCCGCCTCGCCCTGCTGCTGGACCTGTCGCGGCTCGGCTCGATGCGGGCCGTGGCGGAGGAGCGGCGGACCACCACGTCCTCGGTGTCGCAGCAGCTCGCCGTGCTGGCGCGCGAGGCGGGGACGCCGCTCGTCGAGCCCGACGGCCGCCGGGTCCGCCTCACGCCCGCCGGACGTCGGCTCGCCGACCACGCGGTGTCGATCCTCGCGGCCGTCGACGCCGCGCGGCTCGACCTCGACCCGCAGGCCGAGCCGCGGGGCGTGGTGCGGGTGGGCGGCTTCGCCACGGCGCTCCGGACCTCGTTGCTGCCGGTCGCCGCGGAGCTGCGGACGGTGCACCCGGGCGTCGAGGTCGTGATGGCCGAGCACGAGCCGCGCGAGGCCTTCACGCTCCTGGAGCGGGACGACCTCGACCTCGTGCTGTCCTACGACTACGACCTGGCACCCGCGCTGCCCGGCCCCCTGCTCGACGCGACGCCGCTGTGGTCCGTGGGGTGGGGCCTCGGGGTGCCGCGCCGCGACGTCCGACGCCGCGACGGGTTCGCCGACCTGCGGGCGTACGCGGACCACCCCTGGATCGTCAACTCGCGCAACGACGCCGACGAGCTGGCCCTGCGCACGCTTGCCGGGATGGCGGGCTTCACGCCGCGCATCGCGCACCAGATCGACAGCCTGGACCTCGTCGAGGACCTCGTGGTCGCGGGGCACGGCGTCGGCCTGCTGCCGCTGGAGCGAGCCGTCGGCCCGGAGGTCGAGGTGCTGCCGCTGGCCGGCGGTCCGGTCGTGCTGACGGCCTACGCCGTCGTGCGTCACGGGCGGTCGCAGTGGCCACCGCTGCGCGCCGTGCTCGACCGGGTGGTGGAGCGGGCCGGACGCTGACGTCAGGCCGGGACGACGAGCGCGGTCGCGACCGCCGCGACGCCCTCGCCGCGGCCGGTCAGGCCGAGCCCGTCGGTCGTCGTGGCTGACAGGCTCACGGGGGCGTCGATCGCCGCGGCCAGGACCGCCGTCGCCTCGGCGCGCCGCGGACCGAGGCGGGGCACGTTGCCGACGACCTGGACGGCGACGTTGCCGATCTCGAAGCCCGCGGCGCGCACCCGCGCCGCGGTCTCCCGCAGGAACGCGGTCCCGGAGGCTCCGGCCCACGCCGGGTCGGCGGTGCCGAACATCGTGCCGATGTCGCCGAGCCCGGCGGCCGACAGCAGCGCGTCGACCATCGCGTGGCACGCGGCGTCGGCGTCGGAGTGCCCCTCGAGACCGGCCGGCTCGTCGGGCCACTCCAGCCCGGCGAGCCACATCGGGCGTCCCGGGACGAGGCGGTGCACGTCGGTGCCGATGCCGGTGCGGGGGATCGCGCTCATGGCCCGATCATGCCGCACGCGACCGCCGGGTCAGCGCCAGCGCTTCGAGGCCGTCGGCAGCTTCTTCGACTCCGGGTGGATGACGTAGACGACGCCGCCGCTGCCCTTGAGCCAGGCGCGCTCGAACTGGGCGCGGCTGTAGGTGCGCCGGACCGAGCCGTTCGAGGCCGCCGCCGGGTCGTTGACGACGACGGCGCCGGACTTCGTGAAGCCGACGACCACCATGAGGTGGCCCGGGGTCGACGAGATGGGCGAGCCGCTGAGCTCGCCGCGACCGAACGCGACGGAGGCCACGAGCGGGATGCCGGCCTTGATGAACTTCTCGGCGTCGCGCAGGTTCCACAGCCGGGTGACGAACGCGTCGTTGCCGTAGTGGCCCGCGTAGCCGGTCGTGAACGGCCAGTTGCCGGTGCCGCGGTAGCGGTGGTCGTAGCTGAACCGGGCGGCGTGGTCGACCATCGGGTCGGGCCCGGAGGCCCACGCGTAGTTGGCCTTCGTGGGTCCCGTGCCGAAGTACGACAGCACCATCGCGGTCGACGTCGGGGAGCACCAGGCCTCACCGCCGCCGCCCCACTGCGGCGAGTGGCCCTTGTGGATCATCTGGGAGTAGCGCGGCACGGCGAGGGTCTTGGCGGCCGTCATCGTGGTGGCGCTCGTGGACTGGGTGCGGCTGCCGTAGCTGGACGCGATCGCGCTGACGGACCGCAGGGTCGGGGTCAGCTTCGTGCCCGGCTTGCGCAGCAGCAGGACCCGCACCTGGTAGCGGTCGAAGCGCTTGCCGGCGTTGGCGACGACCGTGTCGACGTTCACCTTCGCGAGGTCGTCGGCCTGGGCGGTGTCGGAGGCCCGGTGGATCGTGTCGGTGCTCGGGGCCCAGCGGGCGACGTTGTCCCAGCTGCCGTACGTGCTGCCCTTGCGGACGCGCACCGCCACGTGCAGCCAGGTGTCCTTCGGGACGGTCGCCGACCACGACGGCACCAGGTGGGTCGCGTCGAAGCCGACGGACTGCCACGGCGAGATCCAGGACGCGGCCTGCCAGGTCCGCTTGCTGCCCCACGGGTCGTCGTAGGTGAGCGAGGAGCGGGGGGTGCCGATCGTCACCGCGCCGGAGGCGACCTTGGCGCCGGAGAGCGTGCCCTTGGCGAGCTCGGTCGTGCTGGACCAGCGGGCGATGGCGGCATCGGGGGTGAGGGCGCTCGCCGGGGCGAGGCTCGCGCCCGCGAGCGCGGTCGCGAGGGCGAGGGGAAGCAGGACGCGGCGCATCGAACCATCGTACGTGAGTCGTGGGGCACGTGGGGCGGTTGTGACCGACGGGGTCACCGGTCCGCGGACCGGACCGTGCGGCCCGGGACGATAGGGTTGGCGGGTGACGATCCGCCTGCACGACACCGCGACGCGGCAGCTGCGCGACCTCGACCCGGTGGTGCCCGGGCACGTCGGCATCTACCACTGCGGGCTGACCGTGCAGGGCCCGCCTCACATCGGCCACATCCGCAAGGAGGTCGTGTTCGACGTCCTGCGCCGCTGGCTCGAGCGCAGCGGGCTCGAGGTCACGATCGT
Organism: Aeromicrobium erythreum; assembly: GCA_036946185.1. Lineage (GTDB taxonomy): Bacteria > Actinomycetota > Actinomycetes > Propionibacteriales > Nocardioidaceae > Aeromicrobium > Aeromicrobium erythreum_A. The sequence continues at coordinate 74,894 of JAQIJP010000002.1, read as the reverse complement.
CGCGAACGTCACCGACATCGACGACAAGATCCTGGCCAAGGGCCTCGAGCAGGACCGACCCTGGTTCGCCGTCGCCTACGAGAACGAGCGGGCGCTGCACGCCGCCTACGAGGTGCTCGGCTGCCGGCCGCCCACCTACGAGCCGCGCGCCACCGGGATCGTCCCGGAGATGCTCGAGATGATCGAGACCTTGATCGACCGGGGCCACGCCTACGTCGCCGAGGACGGCTCCGGCGACGTGTACTTCGACGTGCGCTCCTGGCCCGCCTACGGCGAGCTCAGCAACCAGAAGGTCGACGACATGCAGGCCGCGCCCGACGCGCCGCCGGACGGCAAGCGCGACCCGCGCGACTTCGCCCTCTGGAAGGGTCGCAAGGACGGCGAGCCCGAGTCGGCGTCCTGGCCGACCCCGTGGGGGCGCGGCCGCCCCGGCTGGCACCTGGAGTGCTCCGCGATGGCCGGCAAGTACCTCGGCCACGAGTTCGACATCCACGGGGGCGGGCTCGACCTGCGCTTCCCGCACCACGAGAACGAGCTCGCCCAGTCGCGCGCCGCCGGGCAGCCGTTCGCGCGGCTCTGGATGCACAACGCGATGCTCAACCTGAGCGGCGCCAAGATGTCCAAGAGCGTCGGCAACACGCTCATGGTCAGCGAGGTCGTCAAGCGGGTCCCCGCGATCGCGCTGCGCTACTACCTCGTCGCCGCCCACTACCGCTCGATCATCGAGTACTCCGAGGAGTCCCTGGCCGAGGCCGTCACGGCGTTCGAGCGGATCGAGAACTTCGTGCGCCGGGCCGACGAGCTGGTCGGCGGCAGCGAGCCGACCGAGGTCACCGACGCGTTCGCCGCCGCGATGGACGACGACCTGTCGGTGCCGGCGGCGCTCGCCGAGCTGCAGGCCGTGATCGCGACGGGCAACAAGCTGCTCGCCGCCGGCGACTCCGCGGAGCTGCGCGACGCGCTCGGCTCCGTCCGCGCCATGCTCGACGTCCTCGGCGTCGACCCCCTGGCGCCGCACTGGAGCGGCGCCACCTCGGGCGGCGGCACGCAGGCCGCGCTCGACTCGCTCGTCCGGGCCCTGCTCGACCAGCGCCAGCAGGCGCGGGCCGACCGGGACTTCGCGACGGCGGACCGCGTCCGCGACCAGCTGAGCGCCGCGGGCGTCGAGGTCGAGGACACCCCCCAAGGCCCGCGGTGGAGCGTGAGGTCCTGATGCCCGGCAACAGCAAGCGGCAGGGCGCCGTCCGCAAGTCGTCCAAGGGGAACCCGACCGCGGGGTCCGGCGGCCGCCGTCGACGCGGCCTCGAGGGCAAGGGTCCGACCCCGAAGGCCGAGGAGCGCCCCAACCACAAGGCGTACAAGATGGCGCGCGCTGCCGACAAGCGCGAGCAGGCCCGGCCGCGGCGCAAGAGCGGCAGCAGCAGCGAGTGGGTCGCCGGCCGCAACCCCGTCGTCGAGCTGCTGCGCGAGCAGGTGCCCGTCAAGGGGCTCTACGTCGCCGACGGCGAGCGCGACGACCGCATCCGCGAGATCTTCCGGCTCGCGGCCGAGCAGCACCTGCCGATCATCGAGTCCGGCCGCGCCGAGCTCGACAAGCTGACGCTGGGCGCGGTGCACCAGGGCGTCGCGGCCAAGCTCGAGCCCTACGACTACGCCTCGCCCGACGACCTGCTGGCCATCGCCGAGGAGCGCGGCGAGCCGCCGCTCGTCGTCGTGCTCGACGGCGTCACCGACCCCCGCAACCTCGGGGCGGTCGTGCGGTCGGCCTCGGGGTTCGGCGCGCACGGCGTCGTCATCGCCGAGCGCCGCTCCGCGCAGATGACCGCGTCGGCCTGGAAGACCTCCGCCGGGGCAGCGGCGCGGCTGCGGGTCGCCCGGGCCACCAACCTGACGCGCACGCTCAAGGCGTACCAGGAGGCCGGTCTCATGGTGGTCGGCCTGGCCGCCGACGGCGACGTCTCGCTGCCGGACCTCGACCTCGCCGACGGCCCGCTGGTCGTCGTGGTGGGCAGCGAGGGCAAGGGCATCTCGCGGCTCGTCGGCGAGACCTGTGACCAGCTGGTCAGCATCCCGATGTCGTCGGGGCTGGAGAGCCTCAACGCGGGCGTCGCGGCCGGCGTCGCGCTGTACGCGATCGCCCAGTCCCGCGCCTGACGCCGACGCCTGCGGTCAGTCGCCGTACCCCTGCGGGTTCTGCGACTGCCACGCCCACGTGTCGCGGCACATGTCGTCGACGGTGCGCGACGTCGTCCAGCCCAGCTCGCGCTCGGCCTTGCTCGGGTCGGCCCAGAACGCGGGCAGGTCGCCGGGGCGGCGGTCCACGACCTCGTAGGGGATCTCGCGACCGCTCGCGCGCTCGAAGGCGTGGATCATCTCCAGCACCGACGTGCCGCGGCCGCTGCCGAGGTTCCAGACGTGCACGCCGGGGTCGCCCTGCGTGATCGCGTCGAGGGAGACGACGTGCCCGTCGGCGACGTCCTGGACGTGGATGTAGTCGCGCTCGCACGTGCCGTCGGCCGTCGGGTAGTCGCCGCCGAAGACCGACAGCTTCTCGCGCCGGCCGACCGCGACCTGGGCGATGAACGGCACCAGGTTGTTCGGGATGCCGCGCGGGTCCTCGCCGATCCGGCCCGAGGGGTGCGCCCCGACCGGGTTGAAGTACCGCAGCAGCGCGACCCGCCAGGCCGGGTCGGCCGTGGCGACGTCGGACAGGATGCGCTCGGTCATGACCTTCGTCTGGCCGTAGGTGCTGGCCGAGTCGAGGAACTCCCAGTCCTCGACGTAGGGGACGGGCGCCTTCTCTCCGTAGACGGTGGCGGACGAGGAGAACACGATCGTCCGGCAGTCGTGCGCGCGCATCGCGTCGAGCAGCGTGAAGGTCGACCCCATGTTGTTCGCGTAGTACTCGAGCGGCTTCTGCTGGCTCTCGCCGACGGCCTTGAGGGCGGCGAAGTGGATGACGGCGTCGAAGCCGCGGGCCAGGACGCCGTGGGTCGCGGCGCGGTCGGTCAGGTCGACCTCGTGCAGCGGGACGTCGCGTCCGGCCAGCTCGCCGACGCGGCGGACGGCCTCGGCCTTGCCGATCGCCAGGTTGTCGACGACCTCCACGTCGTGCCCGCCCTCGAGGAGGGTGAGCACGGTGTGGGACCCGATGTAGCCGGCACCGCCGGTGACGAGGACACGCATGGGCCCCACGCTACCGAGGTGCACCCGGTCCGAGGGTCAGGCGGCGGCGCGGCGCAGGGCGGCGATCGAGTCGTCGGTGCAGGTGTCCCAGAAGCCACCGACCGCGTCCTCGACCTGGCCCCACGACGCCGCCGCGAACAGCACGTCCTGGTAGTGCGTGATGTCGTAGTCGGTGGTGCCCATCGCGACGACGTCGAGCGGGTTGATCGTCATGCCCCGGAACTCCTCGATCTCGCCGGGGCTGGACAGGATGCCCGCGCCGTAGGCCTTGAGCCCGTCCGGCTCGTGCACGACCCCGAACTCGAGGGTGAACCAGAAGACCCGGCTGACGAACTCGACCGCCTCGTCGCTCTCGACCCGTCGGGCCGCGGCACCGGCGGCCTCGTAGAGGCGGGTGAAGCGACGGTCGGCCAGCGTGTTGCCGTGCCCGACGACCTCGTGCAGGACGTCCGGCTCGGGCGTGTACAGGGGCACGGAGTGGTGGCGGATGTACTGGGTGGCCCAGAAGGCGTGGTCGGCGAGCGCGCCGTAGAAGTCGCGCAGTGGCACGAGTCCGGCGGCCGGGCGGTAGCGGAAGCCGGTGAGCGGCTCGAGCCGGTCGGAGAGCTCCTCGAGCTGCGGGACCCGGTCGACCGGCAGGTCGAGGGCGGCCTTGCCGTCGAGGAACTCGCGGCAGGCGTAGGTCTCGTGCTTGGAGCGCAGGTCCTCGCTGACGACGCGCCAGACCTCGTGCTCGGCCTCGGTGTACGGCGCCTCGGGGGCGGGCTCGCCCGGCTGCCAGCGGTGGGCGAGCGTGGCGAGCAGGTCGCGGCGCTCGCGGTACTCCGGGTCGTGCAGGCCGGGGTGGTCGGCGCCGAGCTCGACCGTCGCGCGGCCGTCGGCGGTGGTGCGCACCGGCGCGTAGTACTGACCTTCCTCGAACACGGGGCCTCCTGTCCGCGGCCGGGCCGTTCGGGCTCGTCCGCCGTGGTGGGTGCCGCGCCGGGGTGGGGCGCGACCGGTGACCCCCGACGTGGTGTGTCGGCGGTCACATCCATCCAACCACGGGCCCGGCGGGTGCGGAAAGCGCGCAGCCCCGGTGGGCGGTGACCTGCTCGTCCTACGCGGTGCTCCTAGGACGAGAGACTCACCGCCCCCGAGGTCGACGGACGAGAGACTCACCGCCCCCGAGGTCGACGGACGAGAGACTCACCGCCCCCGGGCTACTCGCCGACCGAGCCGTCGATCGCCTCGCGGAGCAGGTCGGCGTGGCCGTTGTGGCGGGCGTACTCCTCGACGAGGTGGACGAGGATCCAGCGCAGGCTGATGGGCTCGCCGGTCCGCCGGTCGGCCCGCGCGGCGACCGTCTCGAGGCCGTCGGGCGCCGCGTCGACGAGCGCCTCCGAGCGCGCCACGGCGGCCTCCCAGAGCGCCCGCAGGTCCTCGGGCGAGTCGTCGGCCGCGGAGTGCCAGTCCCAGTCGGCGTCGTCGGGCCACGGTGCGCTGCGCCACGGCTCGACCGGCTCGTCTCCCGTCAGCACGACGCCGCACCACCAGTCCTCGACGTAGGCCAGGTGCTTGAGCATCCCGCCGAGCGTCATCGGCGACGGCGGGTGCGTCGCGGCGAGCTGCTCGGCATCGAGCCCCGCGCACTTCCAGGCGAGCGTCCGGCGGTGGAAGTCCAGGAACCCGCGCAGCACCTCGGACTCGCTGCCGGCGAGCGGCGGCTCGGGACGGCCCTGCTCGTCGACGCTCACGAGCCGAGCACGCGGTCCAGGTACGGGTTGGCGAAGACGCGGTCCGGGTCGGCCTGGTCCCGCACGGCGACGAAGTCGGCGAACCGCGGGTAGACGCCGGCGAGGTACGCGGCGTCGAGCGTGTGCATCTTGCCCCAGTGCGGGCGGCCCTCGTGGGCGGTGAAGACGTCCTGCGCGGCGGCGAAGTACGCCGTCGGGTCGACCCGGTGGAACTGGTGCACCGCGACGTAGCAGTTGTCGCGCTCGTGCCCGGTCGACATCCAGACGTCGTCGGCGGCCGTGAAGCGCACCTCGATCGGGAAGGAGACTGTCTCGCGGCCCGAGGCGAACCAGCCCTGGAGCGCGGCGATCACGTCGGGGAGCGCGGTGCGGGGCAGCGCGAACTCGGACTCCCGGAACCGCACGCGACGCTTCGAGACGAAGACCTCGTGCGAGGGCGCGGTGTACTCGCGCGCGGAGAGGACCGACCCCGACAGCGCGTTGATGCGCGGCACGAGGCCGGGGCGGACGCGGCCGAGCTGGTTGAGCGCCTCGAACGCGCCGTTGCTCAGCAGCTCGTCGTCGACGACCTGCCGCAGCCGGCCGAGCGGCTCGGCCTCGGTGCCCTCGGCCACGCGGTTGTTGCGCTTGACCAGGGCCTTCTCGGTGTGCGGGAACCAGTAGAACTCGAAGTGGTCGTTGTCGTCGACGAGCTCGGGCAGCCGGTCGAGCACCTCGGGCAGCGGCATCGGCTCCTCGCGGGCGTGCAGCAGGAAGGCCGGGACGCACTGCAGCGTGACCTCGGTGATGACCCCCAGTGCCCCGAGCGAGACGCGGACCGCGCCGAACCACGGGTGCTGCTCGTCGACCTCGACGACCGAGCCGTCGGCGAGCACGAGCTGCACCGCGACGACGGCCGCGGCGATGCCGTGCAGCCGTCCGCCCGTCCCATGCGTGCCGGTGGAGATGGCGCCGGCGACGGACTGCGGGTCGACGTCGCCGAGGTTCGGCAACGCCAGGCCGAGGGCCGCGAGCTGCGGGTTCAGGGCGTGCAGCGAGATGCCTGCCTGCACCCGGACCCGGCCGGTCGCCGGGTCGTGGTGCAGGACGCGGTCCATCCGGTCCAGGCGGAGCGAGACCCCGTCGGTCGCGGCGATCGCCGTGAAAGAGTGCGCGGCGCCGAAGGGCTTGACCGGCAGGCCGTCCTCCTGCGCCTCCCGCACCGCGGCGACGACCTCGACCGTCGAGCGGGGGTGCAGCAGCCGCACGGGCTGGGTCGCGACGCTGCGGCCCCAGTTGCGCCAGGTGGTCGCGCTGGACCGGTTGAGGACGCTCATCCGAAGTTCTTCCCCTCGCCGCGGTAGGTGGGTGTCGTCGTGACCGTACCGTCGGCCGCGACCACGGCGACCGTGTCGAACCGCTCGAAGGGCTCGCCGGACTTGGCGTGGCGCATGAGCACCCGGTCGCCGACGCGCAGGTCGCGGGCGGCGGCACCCTTGACGGGGGTCTGGACCTCGCCGGCGCCCTCGGTGCCGATGAGCGAGAGGCCCTCGGGCCAGGTCGGGGTCGGCGTGCGGGAGTCGCCGGCCGGCCCGGAGGCCGCGTACCCGCCGGAGAACAGGGTGGCGACGTCGCGCGTCGGACGGCGGACGACGGACAGGGCGTAGAACGCGGCGGGGCGGGCGTGGAACGCGTCGTACCCGTCGAAGAGCGTGGGCACGAACAGCCCGGAGCCCGCGGTCAGCTCGGTGACGACGGGGTCGGCCCCGGTGACCTCGAGGCTGCCGGTGCCGCCCGCGTTGACGAGCTCGAGGTCGGCGTGCTGCCGCACGGCCTCGACGACCCTGGTGCGGCGTGACGCAAGGTCGCGGGCGGACTGCTGCTTGACCAGCCGGATCGCGGGCGAGGTGTCCTGGAGCCCGGCGATCTGCGCGTCGTAGAACATGACGCCGACCAGGTCGAACCCGCGGCGGGTCGCGACGTCGCGCGCGACGCGGCCGGCCTGGCGTGGCGTGTGGACGGGGGAGCGGCGCACACCGAGGTGGATCGGCCCGATCCGCAGGGACGAGTCGACGTCGAGGCACACGCGGATCGACGGGTGGTCGGGCCCGAGCACCCGGTCGATCAGGTCGAGGTGCTCCGTCGAGTCGACCATGAGCGTGATGGCGGCGCGCCGCCGGTCGTCGGCGACGAGGTCGCGCAGCCCCTGGGCGCTCGTCGTGGGGTAGGCCAGCAGGACGTCGTCCACCCCGTGGTCGACGAGCCAGACGGACTCGGCGAGCGAGTAGGACATGACGCCGGCGAACCCGGGACGCGCCAGCACCTGCTCCAGGACGCCGCGGATGCGCACGGACTTGCTGGCGACGCGGATCGGCACGCCGGCCGCGCGTCGGACGAGGTCGTCGGCGTTGGCCCACAGGGCCGCCTCGTCGACGATGCCGAGCGGGGTCTCGAGGTCGGCGGTGGCGGACAGGAGTCGGCCCAGGTCCGAGGTCGCGGTCACCTCGTCAGGATAGGCAGGGCCCGGTGCAGGGGTCAGCCGCCGAGGATCGCGGCGAGCAGGTCGCCCACCGGGTCGGTCGTGGGGGAAGGTGACGGGGCGGGCGTCGACGGCGTCGAGCCCGAGCCGCTCGAGCCGCTCGAGCGGCCCGTGCTGCCGGAGGTGCGACCCGGCTCGGCGGCGCGCGGCGACGGCGCCGGCCGGGTGCTCGGCGCGACCGGCCGGACCGCCGGCTCCCGATCGGTGCGCGGCTCGTCGTCGCGGCCGTCCGTCCCGCGCGTGGATCGGCTCGACGGGGTGGCCGACGGCGTGGGCGCGGGCTCGCGCCGGGACTCCACGAGGACGGCCCGGTCCGGCGTCCCGTCCCGGTCGGCCTGCTGGAGCGCGAGCACGACCGTCGAGACGGCGAGCATCGCGAGGACGACGCACGCGACGGTGCGACCGGCATGACGCAGGAACATGATCCCCCCGGATCGTCCGACTCGGCCTCTCGGCCATCGACCCTCCACGGTACCGTCCTCGCCGCGTCGGCGCCGTGGCGCAGGTCATCTACGCTGGACCCGCGGCCGTGGCCGCACGCCCCTGTAGCTCAGTCGGTAGAGCGCTTCTCTTGTAAAGAAGATGTCGCGGGTTCGAATCCTGTCGGGGGCTCCGGTGGAGGGAGGCACGTTGCGCGCCACGCGGTCGGTCGTCGTCGGAGTCGGTGCGGGGGCCGCGGTCCTGCTCGTCCTCGTGGGCGCGGTCCTGTGGGTCGCGCTGCGGCCGGCCGCACCGATCTCCGACACCGTCGGGGGCACGTACGCGGACGCGGTCCGGGCGACCGACGGACGGATGGACAGCGTGCTCGACGCGTCCGAGCAGGTCCTCGGCGAGGAGCCTGCGTACGAGCCCGCGTTCGAGCCGGGCCGTCGGGCGCGGGTCGACGCGACCTTCACCGTGATTGCCGCGTGCAGCTCCACCGGCCGGGTCGACGACACCGACGTGAGCTTCGTGATCCTGCCGACCGACCGGGTGACGCGCGAGGTCCGGCGGCGCGCGGCGGCCGGCGGCTACGACGCGCTCTGCGACTGACGGAGAATTCGTTTCAGCCGTCCGACGGTCTCCGCCTAGCATCGCGCGGGTGGAGGAACCAGCGAAGACCGCGCAGTGCGCGACCTGCGGCCGTGACCTCGACCCCGAGGACGCCGCCGTCGTGTGGGTCGTGGCCGGGCGCGGTCGGCTCGTGGGCGAGTGGGACGTCGAGCACTCCTTCGAGGAGGAGCAGGTCCGCGTCTTCTGCGATCTCGACCACGCCAACGCGCACCTGCGCGAGCACCCGCTCGCGGACCGGTTCACCGACACGACGGTCGGGGACCACGACGGCCCGGGCCGTCTTGCGGACGTCGGGTGCTTCGCGGTGCTGCTCATCGTGCTGACGTTCCTCGTGGTCGGCGGCATCACGAGCATCGGGTGGCTGCTCGGCCTCCTGTGACAGCGTTCCTCGGGGCCACCGGCCCACCTAGGATCACCCCATGAGCGAGGAACGGTCCGGTCGTCCCGACCCGGTGGTGCTGGCGGTCTCGGCGGAGCACGCCGACGAGCTGCGGGGCAGCCTCGACCGCTACGAGCGCGACTACGACCTCCACGTCGCGCACTCGGGCCGCGAGGCGCTGCAGCTCCTGGTCCGCTGGCGTGACGAGCGGGTGCCCGTCGCGCTCGTCGTGATCGACTCCCGGCTGCCCGACGTCGACGTCGTCGACGCGGTGACGGCGCTGCGGCACAAGTCGCCGCAGTCGCGCCGGCTCGTCGTGGCCCACTACTCGGTGTTCCGGACGGAGTCGGCGCGGCTGGTCTCGGCGATGTCGCGCGGCGCGTTCGACGGCTTCCACCTGATGCCGCGCGGACGGCGTGACGAGGAGTTCCACCACGCCGTGACCGACCTGCTCTCGGACTGGGGCTCGACGTCCGCCGACCCCGAGGTGGCCTCGATCCGGATCGTCACCGATGGCGTCGACGACCGGGCCCTCTGCATGGCGATCAAGGACTGGTCCGGCCGGATGGGGATGCCGCTCGTCTGGCACCGTCCCGACCACCCCGAGGGCCAGCGCATCCTGCAGGCCTGGGGGCGCGAGCCCGTCTTCCCGATCGTCGAGGCGATGGACCGTGAGCCGTTCCACGCGACGTCCGTGCGCGACCTCGCGGTGTCGCTCTACGGCCGTCCGGACGACGTCGTCGTCGGCGGGACCGTCGACCTGGCGATCGTCGGCGCCGGACCGGCCGGGCTCGCGGCGGCCGTGTACGGCGCGTCCGAGGGTCTGTCGACCGTCGTCCTGGAGTCCGAGGCGGTCGGCGGCCAGGCCGGCACGAGCTCGATGATCCGCAACTACCTCGGCTACCCGCGCGGCATCTCCGGCATGCGGTTCGCCCAGCGGTCGCGCGTCCAGGCGGTGCGCTTCGGGGCTCGGTTCTTCACCGGCTGGCCGGTGACGTCGCTCGAGCCGGAGCCCGACGGCACGTTCTGCCTGCGCACCGAGGGCGGCGACGTCCGCGCGCGGTCCGTCGTGGTCGCGTCCGGGGCGACCTACCGGCGGATCGGCGTCGAGTCGGTCGACGGGCTCGTCGGCCGGGGCGTCCACTACGGCGCGGCGATGGCCGCGGCCCGGTCGCTCGAGGGGCGCGACGCGGTCGTCGTCGGGGGCGGCAACTCGGCGGGCCAGGCGGCCGTCCACCTGGCCCGGTTCGCCCGGTCGGTCACCGTCGTCGTGCGTCGCGACGGCCTCGCCGCGACGATGTCCCGCTACCTGGTCGACGACCTGGACTCGCACCCGCGCATCACGGTGCGTCCGTTCACCGAGGTCGTCGACGCCGTGGGTGACCCAGACCTCGAGCAGGTCACGTTCCGTGACACGCGGGACGGGTCGCTCGAGCAGAAGCCCGCGACGGGGCTGTTCCTGCTGCTGGGGGCCGAGCCGCATTGCGAGTGGCTGCCGCCGTCCGTAGCCCGCGACGAACGCGGCTTCGTCCTCACCGGTCGCGACACGCCGCAGGACGGCTGGGTCGACGGCGTGCCGCCGGAGAACCTCGGCACGACCCTGCCCGGGGTCTTCGCGGCCGGCGACGTGCGCGGCGGGTCGATGAAGCGGGTCGCGTCCGCGAGCGGCGAGGGCGCCTCGGCCGTCGCGCTCGTGCACGGCTGGCTGGCCGCGCCCGTCGAGGCCCCGGCCTGATCGCGACCGGGCCCGCCGCACTAGCGTGACGGGGTGGAGGATCCCGGCACCTGGCTCGTCGCGCTGCTGACGACCGCGGCGTTCGTCGCCGGCTGGACCGACGCGGTCGTCGGGGGTGGCGGCCTGGTGCAGCTGCCGAGCCTGCTGCTCGCCTTCCCGCAGGCTGCGCCCGTGCAGCTGCTGGCGACGAACAAGCTCGCGTCGATCGCGGGCACGACCACCTCGAGCATCACCTACGCGCGCCGGATCCGGCTCGACGCCCGGACCGTCGCGCCGCTCGCCGTGAGCGCACTCGTCGGCTCGGCGGCGGGTGCCGTCGTGGCGTCGTGGATCCCGCGCTCCGCGTTCGACCCGGTCGTGCTCGTGGCGCTCGTGCTCGTCGGCACCTACACCGTGGTGCGCCCCGAGCTGGGTCACGAGACCCAGCTGCGGCTCGAGGGCCGCCGCCACTACCTCACGGCCGCCGGCATCGGCCTCGTGATCGGCTTCTACGACGGCGCGCTCGGCCCCGGCACCGGCTCGTTCCTCGTCTTCGCGCTCGTCGGCCTGCTCGGGTACGGCTTCCTGGAGGCGAGCGGCAAGGCCAAGATCGCGAACCTCGCGACCAACCTGGCGGCCCTCGCGGTGTTCGTGCCGCAGGGCGCGGTCATGTGGGAGGTCGGTCTCCCGATGGCCGCGGCCAACGTGGCGGGCGGCTACCTGGGCGCCCGGACGGCGGTCGCACGCGGCAGCCGGTTCGTGCGGGTCGTCTTCCTCGTGGTCGTCGTCGCCTTCACGGTGCGGATCGGCGTCGACGTCGTCTCACGCCTGGGCTGATCCGGGGCGGCCGAGCCGACGGGTGACGACGGTGGTCCGTTCCAGCGCGAGGCCGTCGGCCCGGCGGACCGGGACGGCGTGCTCCGAGGTGATGGTGTCCCGCCCGTCGAGCACGAGGTCGAACGCGGCAGCCACCTGGCGGCTCATCCGGCCGAGCGCCGGCAGGTCCTGGTGGCGGTGGCGCCGTTCGCCGAGGTCGGCCTGCGCGAGGGCGTCCAGCCCGTGCGCGGCGTGCAGCGCGAGCAGGTGGCCGACGTCGACGCCGTAGCCCGACACGACGTCGACCGCGGCCAGGGCGTCGCGTCGGAACGCGGCCTCGCCGGCCAGGGGCTGCGCGAAGCCGGCCAGCTCGGGGACGCGCTCGAGCAGCAGCGGCCGGGCGACGAGCTCGGTGACCCGACCGCCCGTCGACGGCCCGCCGCCGGCGCTCCACGGACGGTCGTAGAAGCCCTTGACGAAGACGAGGTCCGGGTCGAGCAGCAGCGGGCCGACGAGCCGCGCCGCGACGAGCGGGTCGAAATCGGTGACGTCGGCGTCCAGGAAGATCCCGAGGTCGCCGCGCAGGTGGCGCACGCCGGTCAGCAGCGCCGCCCCCTTGCCGTCCGCGGGGTCGCCGTCGCACGCCACGACGGTCGCGCCGGCCGAGGCCGCGACCTCGGCGGTGTCGTCGGTCGAGTGGGAGTCGACGACGAGGACCTCGTCGAGCAGGCCGTCGGCCAGCGGACCGGTCACGAGCTGCTTGACGATCAGGCCGACGGTCGCGGACTCGTCGCGGGCCGGCAGGATCGCGCTCACCCTCCGGCCCGCCTTGGCGGCGACGAGCGCGTCGACGTCGACGGGACCGCGCGGTGCGGTCCGTCGCGCCACCCAGTCCTGGGCGCGCTGCAGGGGATCGGTCGACTCAGGCAAGGCCGCGCACCACCCGGGCCGGAGGACGATCACCCGCGATGCTGGCCACCATCTCGAGCGTGCGACGGGTCGCGACGACGTCGTGCGTGCGGAACATCGCGCAGCCCGCGGCGGCCGCGAGCGCGGTCGCCGCGAGCGTGCCCTCGAGCCGCTCCTGCGGCGGCAGGTCGAGGGTCTCGCCGACGAAGTCCTTGCGCGACAGCGCCATCAGCACGGGCCAGCCGGTCGCGACGAGCTCGTCGACGCGGCGCAGCAGCTCCAGGCCGTGCCAGGTGTTCTTGCCGAAGTCGTGGGTCGGGTCGACGACGATGCCCTCGCGCGGCACCCCGGCCGCGACGAGCTTCTCGGCCGCCGTCGTGACGGTCTCGACCACGTCGGTGACGACGTCGTCGAAGGCGACGCGGTGCGGCCGCGTGCGGGGGACCGCGCCGCCGGTGTGGGAGCACACGACGCCGCAGCCGGTGTCGGCGGCGACGGCCGCGATCTCCGGGTCGGCGCCGGCCCAGGTGTCGTTGACGAGGTCGGCACCCGCCGCCACGGCCGCGGCCGCGACCTCGCCCCGCCACGTGTCGATGCTCAGCACGGCGTCGGGGAAGCGGTCGCGCACGAGCTCGAGGAAGGGGATCGTCCGCCGCGTCTCCTCGGCGGCGTCGACGGCGTCGCCGGGACCGGCCTTCACGCCGCCCACGTCGATGACGTCGGCTCCCTCGCCGACGGCGCGCTCGACGGCCGCGAGGGCGTCGGCGGGGTCGAACGTGGCCCCGGCGTCGTAGAACGAGTCGGGCGTGCGGTTGACGATCGCCATGACGAACGCCCGGTCGGCGTGCAGACGACGCGAACCGAGGACGAGCTCGTGGGTCACCGAAGGCGTCCCAGGATCTCGGCGACGGTCATCGGCAGGTCGTGACAGACGGTCGAGCCGGGCACGTGGGCGCCCTCCCAGCCGGGACCGCCGAGCAGCAGGCTGGTCGACCCCGCGAGCGAGCCGAGGACGCGGTGCAGCCGGTCGTGCGTGCTGCGCTGGACGGAGGCCCAGATGAAGACGGTGGCGGCGTTCGTGCGCGCCGCGATGTCGGCGAGCGCGCCGGACGGGAGTCGGGGCCCGAGCGCGTGGGCCGGCACGCCGGCCTCGGCGAGCGCGACCTGGATCGCGACGATCGGCAGCGCGTGCTGGTCGTCCTCGGCGCTCGCGAGCAGCACGGTGGCGTCGGTCGGGTGCACGCCGATCTCGTGCAGCCGGGCGCGCATGACGGTCAGCAGGGTCTCGCTGACGAGGTGCTCGGAGTCGACGCCCAGGCCGCCGGACGCCCACTCCTCACCGACCCGGCGCAGGGTGGGCGCCAGGTAGTCGGTCCAGGCGGTCATCATGCCGTGACGCTGCAGGACGTCGTTGAAGCGCGAGACGAGCGCGCGCGAGTCGTACTGGCGGGCGGAGAGGATGACCTCGTCGACCCAGGCCTCGTCGCGCCGGGTCGTGTCGTGCGTCAGGTGGATGCGGCTCGCCGCCTGCGCGGCCTCCGCCGGGGTGACGCCCTGGCGCACGAGGTGGTTCATGAGCCGGATGCGCTCGATGTCGGCCGCGTCGTAGCGTCGGTGCCCACCGCTCGTGCGCACCGACGGCTGCAGGCCGTAGCGACGCTCCCACGTGCGCAGGGTCGAGGCCGGGACGCCGAGGGCCGTCGCGACCTCGCCGACGGACCACACCACTCCTGCCGTGGAGGCCGGCGGTGGGCTCGTGAGGGTCACGCTCGCCAGTCTAGGTGGGCTCACCCCGCGCCGCGCGGGATGAACGACGCCGCCCGCCCCGCGGTGGTCGCGGGACGGGCGGCGCGGGTGGGCCGTCAGCCCTGCCGGGCCTTGAGCCGAGGGTTCTGCTTGTTGATGACGTACGTCCGGCCGCGGCGGCGCACGACCTGCGAGCCGGGCTGGTTCTTCAGCGAGCGCAGCGAGTTGCGGACCTTCATGGGTGACTCCTTCAGTCGATCGTGACGAGCCCGCGCTGGACCGCGCGGGCGAGACGGCGGGGGACCCGGACGACGCGACCGGACGGGTCGGTCACCGGGACCAGGTCGGGCCGGGTCGCCTTCCACTGGGACCGGCGGTGGCGGGTGTTGCTGCGTGACGTCCTGCGCTTCGGGACGGCCATGGTGCTCTCCTTCGGGTCGGTGCGACGGGGTCAGGCGGCGTGGCGGACGGGACCGAGCCAGGGCTCCAGCCCGTCCTCGGCGACCTCCCAGTAGCGGCCCTGGCGGGCCACCTCGGTCTCGCTCAGCAGGCAGCGGCGGAACGCGGCCTCGACCAGGCCGCGCTCCTCGTCGCCGTCGAGGCCCGTGACGACGATGCGCGTCAGGGCACCGTCGAGCCCCCACCGACCGCTCGTGCCGATGCTGAGCTGGCCGCCGGCACCGTCCCAGACGCCGACGTCACCCGGCCGGCTCGGCAACCAGAAGCACCCCCGTGAGCGCCGCGGGCCACCGCCGATCGCCTCGATGTCGGCGAGCAGCCGGTCGGGGTGCAGGGGCAGGTCGGAGCGCAGGTCGAGCGCCCAGATCCCCTCCCGCGGAGCCGGGAGCAGCCCGCGGCGGACCGGGGCGACCCAGCCCTCGGTGCGGCCGTGGTCGTGCAGGCCGGCGACGAGACGGGCCGACGGGGTCCGGCTCGGGTCGGGGACGTGCAGCGCGTCAGGACGCGCGAGGGTGCGCAGGAGCGCCCGGCCCTGCGGCGTCGTCGGACCGACCGTCACGACGGCGTCGGCGTACTCGACCATGGCGCACAGCACCTCGCCGACGCCCCGACCGTCGTCGTCGCTCGTGTGCAGCCCCCGCTCGCGCAGCAGCGCGTCGCCGAGCAGGTCCTCCTCGACGCGCGTGCCGTCGACCGCGGTCAGCACGGCCGCGACGCGGATGCTCGGCGCGGCGGTCGGGTCGAGCGCCGTCACGCGGCAGACCTGGAGCGCCTCGGCGGCGGTGGGCAGGTGGACGACCACGGCGCCCCAGCGACCGGACGCGGCGAGCCGCTCGATCGTCGGGACGATGTCCTCGCGCAGGGCGCAGCTGACGCAGGCGTGGTCCAGGTCGTGGTGGATGTGCTCGACGATCCCGCCGAGGTCGCTCACGACCCGGGTCAGCCGCTGCGCGCCGACGTCGAGGTCGTGGCGCACGGTGACGGCCTGGGGCAGGTCGAACTGGACCGCGACGGTCGCCGCGGCCATGACGTCGGCGTCGACGCCGGTCACGAGCACGACGGGGATCATGCGTCGTTCCCGTAGCGGCGACGGAAGCGCTCGACCCGGCCCTCGGTGTCGACGACCCGGCCGCGGCCGGTCCAGAACGGGTGGCTCGCGCTCGAGATCTCGACGTCGACGACCGGCACGGTCCGACCGTCGACCTCCACGGTCTCGGCGTCCGGGCCCAGGCGACCGACGAGGGTCGAGCGGGTCACGAAGATCAGGTCGCCCGAGCGGTCGCGGAACGCGACCGGGCCGTAGGGCGGGTGCAGGTCGGTCTTCACTGGTCCTCCGGTGCTACAGTAACGATAATGATTCTCATTATACAGAAGGAGGCGCCATGGCCCGCACCTGCCAGGTGACCGGTGCCCGCCCGGGCTTCGGCCACCACGTGTCGCACTCGCACCGACGCACGAAGCGACGCTTCGACGTCAACGTCCAGCGCAAGCGGTACTGGGTCCCGAGCCTGGGCCGGAACGTCACGCTCACGCTGAGCGCGCGCGGCATCAAGACCGTCGACGTCCGCGGCATCGATGCCGTGGTCGCCGACCTGCTCGCTCGAGGGGAGAAGCTCTGATGGCCTCACGAGGGACCGAGGTCCGTCCGATCGTCAAGCTGCGCTCGACGGCCGGCACCGGCTACACGTACGTCACGCGCAAGAACCGGCGCAACGACCCCGACCGCGTCGTGCTGCGCAAGTACGACCCCGTCGTGCGTCGCCACGTCGACTTCCGGGAGGAGCGCTGATGGCGAAGCGCAGCAAGGTCGTCGCGAACGACCGTCGGCGTGAGGTCGTGGCGCGGTACGCCGAGCGACGCGCCGCGCTCAAGGAGTCGGTGCGCGTGGGCAGCCCGGCCGAGCGGGAGGCCGCCTTGAGGGCGCTGCGCCGGCTGCCGCGCGACGCCTCGCCGGTCCGGGTCCGCAACCGTGACCAGGTCGACGGTCGGCCGCGTGGCTACGTCGGCAAGGCCGGCCTGTCGCGCATCCGGTTCCGGGCCGCGGCCCACGCCGGGGAGCTGCCCGGGGTCACCAAGAGCAGCTGGTAGCCGGCGGACCGGGCTCAGTCGAGCTCCGGCGGCCCCTCCCGCAGGATCTGCGCGGCCTGCGCGTCCTCGGGCGGGGCGTCGGCGTCGACCGCCCGGTCGATCTGCTCGTTCAGGTAGCGCAGGAGCTCCGCGCCGGACGCGGCCACCGGGACCGCGAGGAACGCGCCGGTGATGCCGAACAGGGTGCCGCCGGCCGCGACCGACAGCAGGACGACGGCCGCGTGCAGGTTCATGTTCTTGCCCTGCAGCCACGGCGAGAGGACGTTGCCCTCGAGCTGCTGGACCGCGACGACGATCAGCAGCGCGATGAGCGCGTCCTTGGGGTCGTTGGTCACGAGCGTGACGAGGACCGCGAGGGCCCCGCTGACGAACGCGCCGACGATCGGGATGTAGCCGCCGAAGAACGTGATGACGGCGAGCGGGATCGCGAGCGGGACACCGAGGATCAGCAGGCCGATGCCGATGATGACGGCGTCGATGGCCGCGACGAGCGTCTGCGTGCGCACGAAGCCGCCCAGCGTGCTCCACACCCGCGACAGCACCTCGACCGTGTGCTCGCCGGCCCGGCGACCGCCGAGCGTGCGCAGCCAGGGCAGGAACTTGTGGCCGTCCTTGATGAAGAAGAACGTCAGCATCAGGACGAGGACGAGGTTGACGACGACGTTGGTCGCCGCGCTGACGGTCGACAGGGCGCCGGAGCTGATCGCCGCCGCGCTGTCCTGGAGCTTGTCCTGGACCGCCTCGACCGCCCGGGTGAGCTGGCCGTCGGTGAGGGACAGCGGGCCGTCGGTGAGCCAGTCGCGCACCTTGAGGAGGCCGCTCGACGCCTGGGCCGCGATCGTCGGGAGCTGGCCGGCCACCTGCGGGGTGAGGACCGTGACGAGCAGCACGACGGCCGCGACGAACGTCAGCATGACGAGTGCGGCGCCGAGGCCCGACGGGACGCCCTTGCGGCGCAGCCAGGCGACGGGCGGGCCGAGCACGGTCGAGACGATGAGCGCCATCGCGACCGGGAAGAGGATCATCCACAGGTGGCCGATGGTCCAGCCGACGATGAACGCGGCCGCGGCGATCGCGATGATCCGCAGGCTCCAGCGCTGCATCGAGGCGAAGGAGCGGTCGATGACGGCGGCGCGGTCCCGGGGGTGGTGGCTCACCCGCCCCACCCTAGGCGGCGTCGAGGCGCCAGTCGACGGGCGTGGCGCCGAGCCGGGCGAGCGCGTCGTTGGTGCGGCTGAACGGCCGGGAGCCGAAGAATCCGCGGGAGGCCGACAGGGGACTGGGGTGCGGGCTCGCGACGACCGGGGTGTCGCCGAGCAGCGGCGTGAGGGACTGCGCGTCGCGACCCCACAGGATCGCGACGAGCGGGGCGTCACGCGCCACGAGCGCGCGGATCGCCTGCTCGGTCACCGCCTCCCAGCCGCGGCCGCGGTGGCTCGCGGGCTCGCCGGCGCGCACCGTCAGGACGCGGTTGAGCAGCAGGACGCCCTGGCGCGACCACGCCGTCAGGTCGCCGTGCGGGGCGGGCTCGATGCCGAGGTCGTCGCGCAGCTCGGTGTAGATGTTGACGAGGCTGCGGGGGAGCGGGCGCACGTCGGGCCGGACCGAGAAGGACAGGCCCATCGGGTGGCCCGGCGTCGGGTACGGGTCCTGCCCCACGACGAGCACCTTGACGCCCGCGAGGGGCTCGGCGAACGCCCGCAGGACCGCGTCGCCCTCGGGCAGGTAGGAGCGACCGGCGGCGAGCTCGTCGCGCAGGAAGTCGCCCATGGCAGCGACCTGCTCCTCGACCGGGGCGAGGGCCCGGGCCCAGTCCGGGGCGACGAGCTCGGCGAGCGGGCGGGGCATGGCGACTCCTGCGGTGGGCGACGGTCGGGACGTGCCGATCGTAGGCGGGTCCGGGCCGCGCGCGGCCGGGCGTAGACTCCTCGGGTCGTGTCCGCCCTCACCGCCTACCGTGCCCTCCTGCGCATCGTCGGTCCGACGTACGTCGTGGTGGCCTTCCTCGGCCGGGTGCCGCTCGCGATGAGCCAGATGGGCACCCTCCTGCTCGTGAGCGACGCGACGGGCCGCTACGCGCTCGGCGGTGCCTCCGCCGGTGCGCTGGCCGTGGCCAACGCGGTCGGCGCGCCGTTCTTCGGCTCCCTCGCCGACCGGGTGGGGCAACGTCCTGTCGTCCTGGCGCAGTCGGTGCTCGGCGGTGCCGGGCTCGTGCTGCTCGTGGTGGTCACCCACCGCGCCGACGACGCCCTGCCGATCATCGCGACGGCGGCGCTCGCCGGGCTCGCGATCCCGCAGATCGGCCCGCTCGCGCGGGTCCGCTGGGCGCCCATCCTGCGCCGTGAGCGCGACCGCGCCCGCCTGGTCGACACCGCCTTCTCCTACGAGGGCGCCGCCGACGAGGTGTCGTTCGTGCTCGGGCCCGCCACGGTCGGGCTGCTCGCGGTCGTCGTCGACCCGGGCGAGGCGCTGCTGGTCGCCGGCCTCGTCCTCGTCGGCTTCGGGTCCTGGTTCGCGCTGCACCCGACGGCGCGGCTGACCGAGCCGGAGCCGGGCGAGTCGTCTGCTGCGGTACCGGTGCTGACGGCTGCGCTGGTCGTGCTGGCGTTCGCGCAGTTCCTGATCGGCATGCTGTTCGGCGGCACCCAGACCGGTGCGACGGTGCTCGCGACCGACGAGGGCCGCGCCGGGGTCGCCGGGCTCATCCACGCGACGCTCGGGATCGGCAGCGCGACCGCCGGGCTCGCGGTCGCCGCGCTGCCCGAGCGGATCTCCTACGAGCTGCGGATGGCGGTCTCCGCGGTCGCCCTCGCGGTGCTGGCCCTCCCGCTGCTGCTCGTCGACTCGATCGGCTCGCTCGTCGCGGTCATCGCGGTCCTCGGCTTCGCCGTCGCGCCGTACATGATCGGCAACTTCGCGATGGCCGGCCGGGACGTGCACCCGACGCGCGTCGGGCTGGCCATGACGCTGCTCGCCGGCGCGACCGGGATCGGGTACGCGGCCGGGTCGTCGCTCGCGGGCCGCCTCGCCGACGCCGGCGGCTACACGCCCGCCTTCGGCGTCACCGTCGGCGCCACGCTCGCCGCCGCCGTCCTGTCCCTCGTGGTCTGGCTGCGCTCGCGCCGCGCCGCCTAGGGGGACGAAGGATCCTGCATCCCGCACGGGGGACGAAGGATTCTGCATGTCGCACGACCGTCCGTGCGTGATGCAGGATCCTTCGTCGCTTCGAGCGGTCAGCGGGCGAGGCGTTCGACGAGCCGGGCCTTCGCGTCGGGCCACTCGTCGTCGAGCATCGAGTAGGTGAAGGTGTCGCGCCACGAGCCGTCGGGACGCTGCTTGTGCTTGCGCATCGAGCCCTCGAAGGTCGCGCCGAGCCGCTCGATCGCCGCCTGGGAGCGCTCGTTGCGGTGGTCGGTGTGCCACACGACGCGCACGCAGCCGAGGGTCTCGAACGCGCGGGTGAGGAGCAGCAGCTTGGCCTCGGTGTTGATGCCCGTGCGCCACGCGCGTGACCCGAGCCAGGTCCAGCCGATCGCGAGCGACCGCTGCGCCGGGTCGATCTCGTAGTAGGTCGTGACGCCCACGGGGTCACCGGTGCGCTGGTCGACCTGGGTCCACGCGAGCTGCTGCGGGGTCCGCGACAGCATCAGGTCGATCACGGCGGACATCGCCGCGCGGTCGGTCGGCCGTCGGTACGTGAGCCAGCGGAACACCTCGTCGTCGTCCGCCGCGGCCACGAGCGCGTCGGCGTGCTCGGGCCGCAGCGCGGTCAGCCGGACGTGGTCACCGACGAGGTCCGGCACCCGGGTCCACTCGTCCACGCCGCGACGCTACCGGGGTGGACGGAGGATCCTGCATCCGGCACGGATGCGCCGAGGGGGACGAAGGATCCTGCATCACGCACGGACGGTCGTGCGGAAGGCAGAATCCTTCGTCCCCCGTGCGGAATGCAGGATCCTCCGTCCCCGTCAGCGGCTCAGGCGGTCGAGGAAGGCGACGAGCAGGGCCTCGCGCAGGCGGGGCGGGGCGACGTCGAGGAGGGCGTTGACGGGCGCCATGGCGTCGGGCAGGCCGATCGTGCCGTCGCCGCCCGCGAGACCGGCGACCTGCAGCAGCCCGTCGAAGGCGGCGTCGTCGAGGGTCGCCGGGTCGATCGCCTCGGCCGCCGCGCGCAGGCCGGCGTCCACGACGACCGGCCCCCGTCCGACCGCCTCGGCGACGCACTCGCGCAGCGCGGCGAGCAGCTCCGGGACGGCCGACGCGGTTGCCGCCGACAGGCTGACGTGCAACGTCGCGGGAGACCCGTCGAACGACATCTGCGGCTGCACGTACCAGCCGCGCGCGAGCATCAGGTCGCTCAGCGTGAACACGTCGCACGCGCCGTCCGTGGCGATCGCGACGAGCGTCGAGTCCGGGGCGGCGACGACCTCCAGGTGGTCGACCGTGGCGAGCCCGGCGGCCAGCGCGCGGGCGCCGTCGACGGCCGTCCGCGCGAGTCGCCGGTAGCCGTCGTCACCGAGGTACTGCACGACCGCCCACGCCGCGGCGAGCGGTCCCCCCGACTTCGTGGACTGGACCGTCGCGTTGAGCATCGTGTAGCCCGGCCAGTCGGCGCTGGCGAAGAACTGGTCGCGGCGCAGCGCCGGGTCGGCGTGCAGCAGCAGCGACACGCCCTTGGGCGTGTAGGCGTACTTGTGCAGGTCGGCCGAGAGGCTCGTGACGCCCTCGACGGCGAAGTCCCACGGAGGGACGCCGTCGATCCAGGGCAGCACCCACCCGCCGATGCAGGCGTCGACGTGCAGCCGCAGGCCCCGTGCCCGGGTGTGCGCCGCGACGGCCTCGACGGGGTCGACGACACCGTGCGCGTACGACGGCGTCGAGACCGCGACCAGCACGACCCGCCCCGCGTGGGCGTCCATCGCGGCGGCCATCGCGTCGGGGTCGGCGCGGTGGGTGGCCGGATCCACCGGCACCGTGACCCGCTCGACCCGCAGGTAGCGGCACGCCTTGTGGAAGGCGGCGTGGATCGTCGACGGCACGACGACCACCGGGTCGACGACGTCCGGGTGCGCGTCGCGGGCCGTCTTGACCGCGAGCAGGATCGACTCGGTGCCGCCCGACGTCGCGGTCCCGACCATCGCCGGACTGCCGTGGAACATCCGGCGGGCCGTCGCGACGAGGTCGTTCTCCATCGCGAGCAGGCTCGGGAACGCGGTCGGGTCGAGGCCGTTCGTGCTGCCGAACGCGGCGAGGGCCTCGCGGCCGAGGGCGTCCGCCTCGGCGATCCCGGAGTCGTAGACGTAGGCGAGCGTGCGCCCGCCGTGCGTCGGCAGGTCCTTGGCGCGGAGCTCCTCGAGGTGGGCGCGGACCTCGTCGGCGGTGCGGGCGGGGACGAACGGTTCAGTCACGACGGACCTCCTGGTCGAGGCGGTAGCGGCGCAGCGTCAGCAGGCTCGCCGCGACGAGGACGGCCGGGACGACGGCGAAGCCGACGCGGATCGCGGTGTGCGCCGCGTCGGACTGCAGGACGGTGGCGGACCCGGTGGACGACGCGTAGCCGCCGACGGCCAGGACGGCCGCGAAGACCGCCGGCCCGAGCGCCAGCCCGAGCGTCTCGCCGGCGGTCCACACCCCGGTGTAGACCCCGATCCGGTTCTCACCGGTCGTCGCGGCGTCGTGGGCGGCGGCGTCCGGCAGCATCGCGAGCGGGAACACCTGCGCCCCGGCGTAGCCGACGCCGACGAGCCCGGTCCCGGCGTAGACGAGCCACGGCGTGACGGCCGTCGGGCCGGACGGCAGGGCCGCGGCGACGACCAGCATCCCGGCGAGCATGGCGAGCGTCGCGGCCGCGAAGCCGGAGCGCTTCGGCCTCCGGCGCCCCAGCAGCTCCCACAGGGGGGTCACGAGCAGCGCGGGCCCGACGAACGCCGCGAACAGGATCGTCGCCGCGGCGCCGTCGCCGACGAGCAGGTCGTCGGCGACGTAGGCGACGCCCGCGAGCATGGTGGCGGTGGCGAGCGCCTGCACGACGAACGTCGTCAGCAGGGCACGGAAGTCGCGGGCGCGGGCGACGAGGCGCAGCTGCTCGCGCAGCGACCCGGTGGCGGCCGGCACCGGGTGCTCGGGTGCGCCGCGGGTGCCCCACCACGCGCCGAGCGCTCCGAGCGCGATGATCGCGCCGACGTACAGGCCCATGACGCGGTGACCGAGGGCCGCGTCGCCGAAGGCGTCGACGACGACCGGCGCCGTCGCCCCGGAGAGCAGGATCGCGAGCGCCAGGACGACCACGCGCCACGTCATCAGCCGGGTGCGCTCGTCGTAGTCCGTCGTGAGCTCGGCCGGCATCGCGACGTACGGGACCTGGAAGAACGCGTAGGCGCTCGCGCAGGCCAGGAACGCGACGACGACCCAGCCGGTCGCGAGCACCTGCGGCTCCTGCGGCCCGGCGAACATGAGCGCGAAGCACGCGGCGAGCAGCAGCCCGCCGCGCAGCAGGAACGGACGCCGGCGGCCGGCCGGGTTGCGGCTGCGGTCGCTGATCCGCCCGGCGACGGGGTTGAGGAGGACGTCCCACGCCTTCGGGACGAGCACGACGACGCCCGCGACGGCGGCGGCCACCCCGAGGGTGTCGGTCAGGTACGGCAGCAGGAGCAGGCCGGGGACGGTCCCGAACGTGCCCGTCGCGACGCTGCCGAGGGCGTAGCCGCGCCGCACCCGACCCGGCAGGGCAGCGCTCGCGACGGCGTCCATGCCGGGAACCTACAGCGTGTCGAGGCCCGGGGGGACGAAGGATTCTGCATTCGACACGGACGGTCGTGCGGGATGCAGAATCCTCCGTCCCCCGTGCGGGATGCAGAATCCTTCGTCTCGCTCAGGCCGCGACGAGGAAGGCCGGACCCTCGACGTCGTGGGTCACGACGACCCTGCCGTCGCCCGCCGGGGCCGTGCCCAGGTCGGGCGACGCGGCGAGGGGGTCGACGACCGACGTGGTCGCCCGCCCGGTCCGCGGGTCGACGAGGACGAGCCGACGCGACCAGTCGTCGAGCCGCGGCACCGCCCCGGTGAGGCGCACCCCCGGCCGCAGGAACGGGTTCGGCACCCGCGTGGGCTCGCGCAGCAGCAGGGTGGGTCCGACACGGACGTCGGCGGGGGTGAAGGTCCCGCTGCGCCGCCAGAGCTCGCGACCGGTGGTCGCGTCGGTCGCGACCAGGGTGCGTCCGGCCGTGCGCAATACGACGTCCGGGCCGAGCTGCCAGGAGGATGGGTCGGCCGGCTCGCCCTGTGGCGTGCCGAGCCGTCGGGTCCGGCCGTCCGCGAGCCGCACCGTCACGACGGCCCGGTCCGCGGTGCGCACGTAGAGCCGTCGCTCGTCGAGCTGCAGGACGTCGACCGCGCCGACGATGCGCCGGCAGGGGCCGGGCAGCACCCGGCGCCACTGCGTGCGAGCGCCCCGCGTCGCCTCGAGCACGCACCGGTCGCCGACCCGGGCGGCGGCGAGGACGCGGTCGCCGACGGGACGCAGCAGCCCGAACCCGTCGAGCTCGGACAGGTCGTCCCGCCGCAGGACCGTGCGGCCGGTGCGCACGTCGAGCACGACCAGCCGCGAGGCACCGCGGTCACGGAGCCGGACCGCGACGGTCCGCGGCAGCACCCCGCCCACGGCGTCGGCGGTCGTGGCCCACGGCACGACGGACCGCTCCAGGGTCCGGCGCCACCGCACCGTGCCCGAGTCGTCGACCCCGGAGAACCGGCAGGTCGTGCCGGCGACGGCGTCCGGGTCGTCGCACAGCGCGAGCACGGTGGTCCGCGCGTCCCGGGCCAGGACGAAGGGCCCTCGTCCCACGTCGGGCAGGTCGGGCTCGCGCCACAGCCGTCGGCCGTCGCGGTCGAGCAGGACCCGGTCGGCGGTGACCACGGCGCCGTCGCTGGCGACGTGCGTCGAGACGTCCTCGATCGACCAGCGCAGCCGGCCCGTGGCGGTGTCGACGACGCGGAACCGGTCGAAACCGGACAGGTACGTCCGACCCCGGACCGTGACGGCGCGGTCGGCGCGGACGTCGCCGTCGCGCCACGCCGTCGACCGGTTCGTCACGAGGGACGCCGCGGCCAGGGGTGCTGCCAGGCCTGCCGCCACCAGCGCCAGCGCCACCACGACGGCGGTCCGCGCGGTCCGTCGACGGCGCAGGAACGACGCCAGCGCGCACGCGACGACGACCAGCCCGGCCACGTAGGCGGGCAGCAGCGGCACCGCCCACGCCGCGACCACGAGGCCCGCGCCGAGCGCGAACCACGGGGTGGGGGAACGGCGACCGTCCGGTCCGGACATGCGCCTCAGCCTAGTGAGGTCGGGCCGCGGCGGTCCGGCCCGTCGGTCGGCGGTCAGCGTGAACGGGCCGGCCGGGTGACCTTGTCGTGCGGCTCGCGCGGCGCGGAGAGCTCGTCGAGGAACGTCGTGGCCCAGTGGTCGATGTCGTGCTCGACGACGTACTTGCGCATCGCCTTCATCCGGCGGCTGTTCTCCGAGCGCGGCGCCCGCATGGCCCCGAGCAGCGCGTCCTTCATCCCGTTGATGTCGTAGGGGTTGACCCGGTAGGCCTGGCGCAGCTCCGACGCCGCGCCGGCGAACTCGCTCAGGACGAGGGCGCCGTCGCCCTCGTACCGCGTCGCGACGTACTCCTTGGCGACGAGGTTCATGCCGTCGCGCAGCGGCGTGACGACCATGACGTCGGCGGCGCGGTAGAGCGCCGCCATCTCCTCGCGGGGGTACGACGCGTGCAGGTAGGTGATCGGCTGCATGCCGATGCGTCCGACGTCACCGTTGATGCGGCCGACGAGCCGGTCGATGTCGTCACGGAGCAGGCGGTACTGGTCGACCCGCTCCCGCGACGGGGTCGCGACCTGGACGAACACGGCGTCCTCGACGGTGACCGAGCCCTCCGCCACGAGCTCGCCGAACGCGCGCAGGCGCTGGCGCAGCCCCTTGGTGTAGTCGAGCCGGTCGATGCCGAGGAGGACCTTGGTGGGGTTGCCGAGGCTCTCGCGGATCTCGGCCGCCCGGGCGTTGACCGCCTCGGAGCGGGCGAGCTCCTCGAAGCCGGCGGCGTCGATCGAGATCGGGAACGCCTTCGCGATGACGGTGCGGCCGTCGGGCAGGTAGACGGCGTCGCGGTGGGTCTTGTGCCCCACGCGCTGGCGCACGAGCCGCACGAAGTTCTGGGCCGCGCCCGGCAGCTGGAACCCGACGAGGTCGGCGCCGAGCAGGCCCTCGAGGATCTCGCGCCGCCACGGCAGCTGCTGGAACAGCTCGGTCGGGGGGAAGGGGATGTGCAGGAAGAAGCCGATGCGCAGGTCCGGCCGCAGCTTGCGCAGCATCTGCGGCACGAGCTGCAGCTGGTAGTCCTGCACCCACACGACGGCGCCCTTCGCGGCGACCTTGGCCGCGCGCTTGGCGAACCGCTCGTTGACGGCGACGTAGGAGTCGAACCATTCGCGGTGGAACTCCGGCGGTGCGACGACGTCGTGGTAGAGCGGCCACAGCGTCGCGTTCGAGAAGCCCTCGTAGTACTCCTCGACCTCCTGGCCGGTCAGGTGCACCGGGACGAGCTGCAGGCCGTCGTGCGTGAAGGGTCGCAGCTTCTCGTCGGCGGCGCCGTGCCAGCCGATCCAGGCACCGCCCTGGCGGCGCATGACCGGCTCGAGCGCCGTCACGAGGCCACCCGGCGACGTCCGCCACGACGTGCTGCCGTCGGGGTCGACGACGCGGTCGACGGGGAGCCGGTTCGCGATCACCACGAACGTGGCGTTGCCGCTCGCCCGGGAACCGACTGCCATGCCTCGACCCTAGTCGGTGGTCGCGGACGCGGCGATCTGCGCGCGGATCTCGTCCATCTGCCGCATGATCGCGACGGTCTCGTCGAGGGGCAGCAGGTCCGACTCGGTCCGGCCCTCGGCCAGGCAGCGCCCGACCTCCTCGATCTCGTGGGCGTAGCCGCGACCGGTGACGGGCTCGGCGATCGTGCGCAGCGTCTCGCCGTAGGCGTAGGTGAACTCGCGCGGCTCGTGGAAGCGGGACGGCACCTCGATCCGCCCGCCGTCGCCGGAGACCGACGCGCGGTTGTCGGACCACGCCCGCTGGGTCCAGGCGAGGCTGGAGACGGCACCGTTCGGGTGCACGAGGGTGGCGCCCCCGCCGAGGTCGAAGCCGTCGGGGTGCAGCTCGCCGGCCGCCGCGATCGTGACGGGCGGACCGAGGACGACGTTCGCGAAGGTGAGCGGGTAGATGCCGATGTCGAGCAGTGCGCTCGCGCCGAGCTCGGGCCGCCACAGCCGGGCGATGTCCCGCGACGCGCGGAAGCCGAGCTCGGCCCGCAGCTGCGCGACCTCGCCCAGGGCGCCCTCGCGCACCATCGCGGCGATCCGGCGGACCACGGGGTTGGTGCGCATCCACATCGCCTCGGCGAGGAACAGGCCGCGCGAGCGGGCCTCGTCGACGAGCCGCTGCGACGAGTCGCCGTCCAGCGTCAGGGCCTTCTCGCACAGGACGGCCTTGCCGGCGTCGAGGCACAGCAGGACGTCCTCGACGTGGCGACCGTGCGGGGTGGCGACGTAGACGACGTCGACCGCCGGGTCCTGCACGAGCTCCTCGTAGCTGCCGTACGCCCGGGTGCCGTCGTCGCCGTGCTCGGCGGCGAACGCCTGGGCGGACTCGGCCCGGCGCGACCCCACGGCGGCCAGGCGGTGGTCCGGCAGGAGGGCCAGGTCGCGCGCGAACGAGTGCGTGATCTTTCCGGTGGCCAGGACTCCCCACGACACGGTCATGCTCCGACCGTAACCGAATGACACGGATGTCATTCGTGCCGTAGGATCGCGGGCATGAGCGCAGTCGAGCAGACCGGACCCGACGCGTCGCCGTCGGCCGAGAGCCTCAGCGAGCGCGATCGCGAGATCCTCGCCCTGGAGCGGCTCTGGTGGCAGTACGCCGGGGCCAAGGAGCAGGCCATCCGCGACAAGTTCGACATGTCGTCCACGCGCTACTACCAGGTGCTCAACGCCCTGATCGATCGCGACGACGCCCTCGCCTTCGACCCGCTGCTCGTCAAGCGCCTGCGCCGCATGCGGGCGCAGCGTCAGCGCAGCCGCTCGGCGAAGCGCTTCGGCATCGACCTCTGACGCACCGGTGGTGACGCACCGCAGGACGCCGAGCCGGTCGATCCTCGTCCTGCCCGGCTGGTTCTTCGTCCTGTCGGCCGTCCTGTGCGTGGCCGCCGCCGCGTGGCTCGCCGTGGTCGCGCTCGACGGCGGCTCGGACGACCCCGACCCGGTCGCGCGCGCCACGCCGAGCGCGACGACGCCGTCGCCCACCGCCACCACCCCGAGCCCGTCGGCGACCACGCCGTCACCGTCGCCGTCCCCCTCGCCCACGCCCTCGCCGACCCCGACGGTCGACCGGTCGTCGATCGGCGTCTCCGTCCTCAACGGCACCCGGACGCCCGGGCTCGCCCGCCGCAGCGTGGCGGCCGTGCAGCGCGCCGGCTGGACCGTCGCCGGGGTGGGCAACTGGCGTGGCGCGGTGGCCACCTCGACCGTGTTCTACCCGGCCGGTCGCGAGGCCGAGGCCCGCCAGCT
This sequence comes from Aeromicrobium erythreum, assembly GCA_036946185.1. Classification (GTDB taxonomy): domain Bacteria; phylum Actinomycetota; class Actinomycetes; order Propionibacteriales; family Nocardioidaceae; genus Aeromicrobium; species Aeromicrobium erythreum_A. The sequence goes on along the minus strand of JAQIJP010000002.1, from coordinate 46,665 downwards.
CGCCCGCGACCTCGACGTCGACGCCGTCGCGCCGGCCGTCGCGGGGATGCGGTCGGACCGGCTCACGGTGGTGCTGCTCGCGGTGCGATGATCGGGCGCATGCCTGCTCCCGACCCGGCCGTGCTGGCCGATCCCGCCGGCACGCTGCTCGCGCTGGACTTCGACGGCACGCTCGCGCACGTGGTCGAGGACCCGACGCGCGCCTACGCGCACCCCGGGTCCGTGACGGCGCTCGAACGGCTCGCCCCGCGGCTGGGCGCGCTCGCGATCGTCACCGGACGCCCGGTGCGTCAGGCCCTCGAGCTCGGCGGCTTCCGCGACCGACCGGCGTTCGACCACCTGCTCGTGCGGGGGCAGTACGGCGCGGAGCGCTGGGACGCCGCGACCGGACGGCTCGAGGAGCCGCAGCGACCCGCCGGGGTCGAGGACCTCGCGCGGCGACTGCCGGGCTGGCTCGCCGAGCACGAGGCCTCCCACGTGCGGCTCGAGGACAAGGGCCTCGCGATCGCCCTGCACACCCGCGGGATCGACCCCGACCTGCTCGACCGGCTCGACGGGCCGCTGCGGGAGCTCGCGACCCAGGTCGGCCTCGTCGTCGAGCCCGGACGTCAGGTCGTCGAGCTGCGGGCCCCGGGCACCGACAAGGGCGTCGCGATCCGCGCCCTCGTCGACGAGCTGCGGCCGGCCCATGTCGTGTTCGCCGGCGACGACCTGGGCGACCTGCCCGCCTTCGAGGCCCTGACGGACCTGCGCGCCGAGGGCCGGGTGACCGCGACCCTCGTGTGCTCGGCGTCGGGGGAGCAGGACGCGCTCGTCGCGCTGGCCGACCTCGTGCTCGACGGCCCCGACGCGGTCGCGGCCTGGCTGACGGGCCTGGCCGACTCCCTCCCGCACGACGCCTCCGTCTGACCCCGTCCTCCCGTCCGCCTTCGCGGGGGCGCGGGGTGCTCGGCTAGCGGCTCCGGGCCCAGCGCAGCGAGCGCTTGACGTCGGCGAGCCCGGCGTAGCGGGTGCGGACCTCGGCCCGGCACACCGCGACCTGCGTCCGGTCGTCGTACTCGCCGCACTCGGCGAAGGACTCCGACAGCGTGGGCGGCGACTCCGTGCTGCCGTCCAGGCGATGGATCGTGAAGCCGTTGCGGGCGTCGCCCTCGACCTCGACGATCGTGCGCCCCGGGAACCGCGTCGCCTCGTCGGGGCCCGCCCCGGCGACCAGCGGCGCCGACAGGGCGAGCGCGACGGGGACGAGCGCGAGGACCGCGCGGGTCAGGGATCGGGTCATGGCGGTGCTCCTTCCGGGTCGTCGCCGGTCCGTCCGGCGACCCGTCGCCCACCTTGGCGAGCACCCGTCCCGCTGTGGTCCGGCCCGAGCGAGCCTGTGGAGACTGCCGCCGCCCGCCGCGGCCGGTGGACGGGAGGGGTCCGGGCGGCGGCCGCCACCCCCCACCGGCCCCGCGATTCGTCGAGCTCGATCGGCACACCGCCGGTCTTGGCGATCGAAGTCGCCAGATCGCGGGGCCGGACTGAGCTGGCGGGAGAGGGAGGTGTCCGGGGTGCGACCGGATCCGTCTCGATCCGCGGACCGATTGGACACATCGTGAGACACCCTCCTACGCTGGTGCTGCTCATCCAGAGGGGTAGAGGGACACGGCCCGACGAAGCCCCAGCAACCAGCACGCCGGCAGCACGCCGCCGCGCCAGGTGCTAAATCCGTCCCGGTCAGGGTGACCGGGAGAGATGACAGGAGGCGACGTGAGCATCACCGCAGAACCCCGCACCACGCTCCGCGAGGGCGCGTTCGGTCCCGCCGTCGAGCTGGTCTGCCGCGAGTGCGGCGCCACCCGCGAGCTCGGCCCGCACTACGCGTGCCACGAGTGCTTCGGGCCGCTCGAGATCGGCTACGCCTTCGGCGAGGTGACGCGCGAGCAGATCGAGGCCGGCCCCCGCAACATCTGGCGCTACAAGGCGCTGCTGCCCGTCCCCGACGACATCGAGTCGAGCCCCAACACCGAGCCCGGCTTCACCCGCCTGCTCGAGGCCCGCAACCTCGGGGCCGAGCTTGGCCTGCGTCGGCTCTGGGTCAAGGACGACAGCACCAACCCCACGAACTCGTTCAAGGACCGCGTCGTCGCGATCGCCCTCTCGGCCGCCCGCGAGCTCGACGCCAAGGTGTTCGCCTGTCCGTCGACCGGCAACCTGGCCAACGCCGTCGCCGCGGCGGGAGCCCGCGCCGGCATCCGGACCGTCGTGTTCATCCCGAGCAACCTCGAGACGCCCAAGCAGGTCAACTCGGCGATCTTCACCGAGAACCTCGTCGCCGTCGACGGCAACTACGACGACGTCAACAAGCTCGCCTCCGAGATCGCGGGCGAGGAGGACGGCTGGGCGTTCGTCAACGTCAACGTCCGGCCCTACTACGCCGAGGGCTCCAAGACCCTCGGCTACGAGATCGCCGAGCAGCTCGGCTGGCGCCTGCCCGACCAGATCGTCATCCCCGTCGCGTCCGGCTCGCAGCTCACCAAGGTGCACAAGGCCTTCCAGGAGCTCGTGAAGCTCGGCCTCGTCGAGGACAAGCCGTACAAGGTCTTCGGCGCGCAGGCCGAGGGCTGCAACCCGGTCGCGACCGCCTTCAAGGACGGCGTCGACGCGATCCGCCCGGTCAAGCCCGACACGATCGCCAAGTCGCTCGCGATCGGCAACCCGGCCGACGGCATCTACGTCCTCGACATCACCCGCGAGACCGGCGGTGCCGTCGAGCAGGTGACGGACGACGAGATCCGCGCCGCGATCGTGCAGCTCGCCCGCACCGAGGGCATCTTCACGGAGACCGCGGGCGGCACGACCGTCGGCGTGCTGAAGAAGCTCGTCGAGACGGGTCAGCTCGACCCGGAGCTCGAGACCGTCGTCATCAACACGGGTCACGGGCTCAAGACCCTCGACGCGGTGTCCGGCGCGGTCGGCCCCGTCGCGACCATCGCCCCCACCTACGACGCCTTCACCGCCGCCGGCATCGCCTGAGCGCGCCGACCCCCCACGAACCAGGAGACCGCCATGTCCGTGTCCGTCCGCATCCCGACGATCCTGCGCAGCTATACCCACGACGAGTCGCAGGTGAGCGCCGAGGGCGCGAGCCTCGCCGAGGTCATCGACGACCTCGAGGCGAGCTACCCCGGCATCAAGGCGCGCGTCGTCGACGAGAACGGCAAGCTGCGCCGCTTCGTCAACATCTACGTCGCCGAGGAGGACGTGCGGTTCACGCAGGGCCTCGACACCGCGACGCCGGACGGCGCGCAGGTCTCGATCATCCCCGCCGTCGCCGGCGGCTGACGCCACGCGGCACTCGGTCCCGACGTGAGATGAATCCCGGGTGGACGTCTGTCGCCCGGTGGGTGTCGGCGGCTAGGCTCACGGGCGACGCCGGTTCCGGCCCGGGCCGGCGGGAGAGACCAGCCGGGAGTTGCCATGGTCAACGGCACCGTCAAGTGGTTCAGCCCCGACAAGGGCTACGGCTTCATCGAGGTCGAGGGCCAGGACGACGTGTTCGTCCACTGGTCCAAGATCGCCTCCGACGGCTACAAGACCCTCGAGGACGGCCAGGCCGTCGAGTTCGAGATGGTCGAGGGACCGAAGGGCCACGAGGCGCACGACGTCGTCGGTCGCTGACCGCGCCGCCCGGCCGCGGGGCCTTTGGGGGAGTGTGCTATCCGCCACTTGCGATGGCACATGGCCGCTGACATACTCCCGGTATGCTCCCCGCACTCAGCTCTGCCGAGTCCTCGTCCGTCGGTGGCGCGGCACTCGACCAGGTGTTCGGCCTGTCCGTCGCCGCGGCTGTCGTCACGGCCGGTCTGCTCTGGATCGCCTGGGCCCACCGCACCCACCGCATCGAGTGGTTCCAGAAGCTCGGCGAGTCGCTCGGCGCCCGCTGGGGCGAGCCCGGCTGGGTCGTCATCCCGCAGCTGTTCGTCGGCACCTCGCTCATCGTCGCGCTGCTCGGCTTCCTGTGGGACGTCAGCCTGCACGCCGGTCGCGGCCGTGACGAGGGGCCGCTGGCCAACCCCGCGCACTACCTGATCCTCTACGGGCTCTTCGCGCTGTTCATCGCGGGCATGTCCGCGATCGTGTGGCCGCGGGACGGGCAGCGGCCCGGCATCGCCGCGGTCCGCATCACCCGGACCTGGTACGCCCCCGTCGCCGGCATCTACGTCGCGGCCTGCGGCCTGTACGCGCTCATCGGCTTCCCGCTCGACGACGTCTGGCACCGGCTGTTCGGCCAGGACGTCACCCTGTGGGGCCCCACCCACCTCATGCTCATCGGCGGCGCGGGGCTGTCGACCGCGGGCATCATCCTGCTGCACCGCGAGGCCGAGTTCACCGCCGAGTTCGAGAAGTCGCGCTCGGTCCCGGCGCAGGCCACGCTGCACAAGCTCACCCTCGCGATGGGCTTCGGTGCCCTGCTCATCGGCCTGTCGGTGTTCCAGGCCGAGTTCGACTTCGGCATCGCCCAGTTCCGGATGGTCTTCGCGCCGCTCATGATCGCCGCGGCGGCCGCCCTGACGCTCGTCGCCGCGCGCCTGTACGGCGGGCCCGGCTGCGCGCTGTTCGCGGCGTTCTTCTTCGTCATCGTCCGCGGCATCGTCTCGTTCATCGTGACCGACGTGTTCGGCCAGGCCCACCACGTCTTCCCGCTGTACCTCGGCAGCGCCGTCCTCATCGAGCTGCTCGCGCTGTCGAGGCTCAGGCACCGGCCCCTCGCGTTCGGCGCGATCGGCGGCTTCCTCATCGCGACCGTCGGCCTCGTCGTCGAGAAGGCCTGGAACGACCTCGTCTTCCAGTTCCCGTGGCCGCGCGACATCTGGCTCGAGTCGCTCGCGATGGCGATCCCGGTCGCGGTCGGCGCGGGCCTGTGCAGCGCGCTGTTCGCGATGGGCCTCAAGGGCCAGCTGCCGAGGAACCGCGCGGTCGGCCGGGTCATCGTCACCGGCTCGATCGTCGTCACGGCCGTCGCCGTCGGCAACGGCCTGCACGCGACGGTGCCCGATGACGCCCGCGCGCAGATCACGACGCAGCAGGTCGGCACGACCGACGCGCCGGAGATCACCGCCAAGGTCACGCTGCCCGACGGCCTGGTCGACGACCACCCGACGTGGGTCCAGATCACGGCCTGGCAGGGCGGCGGCGCCGGCGTCGTCACCGACCGGCTGCGCCGCACCGGCGACGACACCTGGGAGTCGACCAAGCCCGTCCCCGTCGGCGGCAACTGGAAGACCCTCGTCCGGGTCCAGGACGGCCGGATGCTGACGGCGGTGCCGATCTTCATGCCGGCCGACCCCGCGCTCGACGCCCCCGAGGTCCCCGCCTCGGCCGAGATCGACCGCAAGCTCGTCCCGGAGATCACGATCCTGCAGCGCGAGCGGAACTTCGACGGCCCGTCGTGGCTGTGGGGCGTCGCCAACGCGATCGTCCTGCTGTGCAGCCTCGCGATGCTCGCGGGCATCGCGATCGCGGTCTCGCGCGTCGGCCGGGCCATCGAGGCCGAGGCCGAGCGTCGTCGCCGCGCGGGCGACCGGGTCGACGACGAGGTGTCGTCATCGACCTGACGCCGGCCGGCGAGCAGCTGCTCGCCCACCACGCGGCCCTCCTGGCGATCCCGGCCTTCGTGCCGGCGGTCGTCGTGGTGGGCGTCGTGGTCTACATCGCCCGCAAGGACCGGATGGAGGAGCGGCGGGAGAACGAGGTCCTGAGCCGCGCCCTCGAGCCCGACGACGACACCCGGTCCGACGAGACCGAGAACAGGGAGTCCCCGTGAAGACCATCGCCAGCACCGCCCTCGCCGCGGTCCTCGCCCTGGCCCTGACCGGCTGCGGCAGCGACGACGAGCCGGCCGAGTCGCCGAGCACGAGCGCCCCCTCGGCCTCCGCCTCGGCCTCGGCGAGCGAGCCCGCCGACGACGGCGTCACCGTCGACATCACGATCGCGAAGGACGGCTCGGTGACGCCGCGCGGCGACCGCGTCGACGTGAAGGTGGGGCAGAAGGTGACGCTCCGGATCACCGCGAAGGCGGCGGAGGAGATCCACGTGCACTCCGACCCCGAGCACTCGTACGACGTCGAGGCCGGCGACACCGTCGAGAAGTCCTTCACGATCGACAACCCCGGCCAGGTCGCGGTCGAGGCGCACGGCTCCGACGCGACCATCGTCCAGCTCGTCGTGCGTCCCTGAGCCGTGCCCGTCCTGCTGCCGGCCCACGGCCTCGGGGGCTCGACCGACCTGCCGATCCCGTTCCTGTACGCGGTGGTCGGGGCGTCGTGGGCCCTCACGATCTCGTTCGCCGTGCTTGCCCTCGCGTGGCGCGAGCCGCGCCTGGCGGGTGAGCAGGCAGGGCAGGCCCGTCAGCGCCGGCCCTGGCTCGCGGTCCTCGGCGCGGTGCTGGCGGTCTGGTTCCTCGGGACGCTCTACCTCGGCCCCGACGAGACGTCCAACGGCGGCGTCGGGGCGCTGTACGTCCTCGTGTGGGTCGGCCTCGTCCCGCTCGCCCTCGTGGCCGGGCCCGTCTGGCGCGACCTGTCCCCGTGGCGCAGCATCCAGGCCGTCGTCGGTCGGCTGACCGGACGGCCCGACGGGTTCGTCGCCTACCCGGCGTGGCTCGGCCACTGGCCGGCCGTCGCCGGGCTGCTGGCCTTCGTGTGGCTCGAGCTCGCGTCGCCCGACCCGGGCAGCATCACGGCGGTCCGCACCTGGGTCGCCCTGTACGTCGTCGTCACCGTCGTGGCCGGCATCGTCCTCGGGCCGCGCTGGTACGACGAGGGCGATCCGTTCGACGTCTACTCCGCGATCGTGGCGCGGCTCTCCCCGTTCGTGCGGGACGGGCGCTGGGACCCGCACAACCCGCTGCGGACCCTGCCGACCGTCCCCGTCCGGCCGGGGCTCGTCGCCCTGCTGGGCGTGCTGCTCGGCTCGACCGCCTACGACAGCTTCGCGGCGTCGCCGTTCTGGCAGGCCAAGTCGCTGTCGACGGCGCAGCACACGCTGACCCTCGTCGGCTTCTGCCTGGTCGTGGCGCTGCTCTTCCAGGGCGCGGCGCGGGCCACCGGCGGCGTGTCGCGCGAGGAGCGCGGCCGGCTCCCGGGGCTGCTCGCGCACTCGCTGGTCCCGATCGTCGTGGGCTACGTGTTCGCCCACTACCTGACCTACCTCGTCGAGAAGGGCCAGGGCGTCGTGCTGGCCCTGCTCGACCCGTTCGGCCGGGGCTGGCTCGGCGACGTCGGGACGGCCTACGTCCTGTCCGACCACCCGTCGCTGCTCGCCTCGCTCAAGGTCGGGTTCGTCGTCGCCGGCCACGTGCTCGCGGTGGTCGCCGCGCACGACAAGGCCCTCGTCCTGCTGCCCAGGGCGCACCGTCTGACGGGCCAGCTGGCGATGCTGCTGCTCATGGTCGGCTACACGTTCACGGGGCTCTACCTGCTGCTCAGCGTGTGAGCGGGACCCCCGGCTGGCACTCTCGGGACCCGATTGCCAATCCTTGACTGGCACTCATATAGTGAGAGTGCTAACGGGATCGGACCGGTGAGGTCCGCGGCCCGGCGGGAAGGGTCCGCCGACGTCGCTGGCCGTCCGTCGCGGGCACCCCCGATCCACCCCACGATCCACACGCGGAGAGTCAGCACACATGGCCAAGTCCATTGCATTCAACGAGGAAGCCCGGCGCGGGCTCGAGCGGGGCATGAACCAGCTCGCCGACGCCGTGAAGGTGACGCTCGGCCCCAAGGGTCGCAACGTCGTCCTGGAGAAGAAGTGGGGCGCTCCCACGATCACCAACGACGGTGTCTCCATCGCCAAGGAGATCGAGCTCGAGGACCCCTACGAGAAGATCGGCGCGGAGCTCGTCAAGGAGGTCGCCAAGAAGACCGACGACGTCGCCGGCGACGGCACCACGACCGCCACGGTCCTGGCCCAGGCGCTCGTGCGCGAGGGCCTGCGCAACGTGGCCGCCGGTGCCAACCCGATGGGCCTGAAGAAGGGCATCGAGACCGCCGTCGAGGCCATCAGCGGGCAGCTGCTCGGCATGGCCAAGGACGTCGAGACCAAGGAGCAGATCGCCTCCACCGCGTCCATCTCGGCCGCCGACCCGACGGTCGGCGAGATCATCGCCGAGGCCATGGACAAGGTCGGCAAGGAGGGCGTCATCACGGTCGAGGAGTCGAACACGTTCGGCCTCGACCTCGAGCTCACCGAGGGCATGCGCTTCGACAAGGGCCACCTGTCGGGCTACTTCGTCACCGACCCCGAGCGGATGGAGACGGTCCTCGAGGACCCGTACATCCTGATCGTCAACAGCAAGATCAGCACGGTCAAGGACCTCGTGCCGGTGCTCGAGAAGGTCATGCAGTCGGGCAAGCCGCTCGTCATCATCGCCGAGGACATCGAGGGCGAGGCCCTGGCCACCCTGATCGTCAACAAGATGCGCGGCACCTTCAAGTCGGTCGCCGTCAAGGCCCCCGGCTTCGGTGACCGCCGCAAGGCGATGCTCGCCGACATCGCGATCCTCACCGGTGGTGAGGTCATCAGCGAGGAGCTCGGCCTCAAGCTCGAGAACGCCGACCTGTCGATGCTCGGCACCGCCCGCAAGGTCGTCACGACCAAGGACGAGACCACGATCGTCGAGGGCGGCGGCTCGCAGGACCAGATCACCGGCCGGGTCAACCAGATCCGTGCGGAGATCGAGAACTCCGACTCCGACTACGACCGCGAGAAGCTCCAGGAGCGCCTCGCCAAGCTGGCCGGCGGCGTCGCCGTCATCAAGGTCGGCGCGGCCACGGAGGTCGAGCTCAAGGAGCGCAAGCACCGCATCGAGGACGCCGTCCGCAACGCGAAGGCGGCCGTCGAGGAGGGCATCGTCGCCGGCGGCGGCGTCGCCCTGGTGCAGGCCACGGCCGCGGCGTTCGAGAAGCTCGAGCTGTCGGGCGACGAGGCCACGGGCGCGAACATCGTCCGCTCGGCCGCCTCGGCCCCGCTCAAGCAGATCGCGGTCAACGCCGGCCTCGAGGGCGGCGTCGTGGCGGAGAAGGTCGCCGGCCTGGAGGCCGGCCACGGCCTCAACGCCGCGACCGGCGAGTACGTCGACATGATCGCCGAGGGCATCCTCGACCCGGCGAAGGTCACGCGCTCCGCGCTGCAGAACGCCGCGAGCATCGCGGCGCTGTTCCTCACGACGGAGGCCGTCGTCGCCGACAAGCCGGAGCCCGCTCCGGCCGGCGGTGGCGCCCCGGACATGGGCGACATGGGCGGCATGGGCTTCTGACCTCCGCTCTGCGGAGGTCAGGTCGAGTCGTCGGCGGAGCGTCGCGAGCCCTGCGAGCGCGCGACGGCCGACGTATCGAGACCTGACCTTCCCGCAACCACCACCCGACGAGGGCCCCGGCGCACCGCGCCGGGGCCCTCGTGCGTCGGTCGCGCCGTCCTGTCACGTCCGTGTGCTACGTTCCGGGCCTCACGTCGCTGGCGTGGGACACATCACACATATCCGGGGGAAAGCATGATCAGGAAGCACGCGCGCGCTGTCGCGCTGATGGCCGCACTCGTCGTCGGTGTCGCACCGGCCGCCACGGCAGCCGAGTCCGACGGGACGTCCGCCGTCGACGAGCTCGTCCGACTCAACCCAGGCACCACGGCCGACGAGATGCGCTCGGCCATCGCCGCGGAGGCGAAGGCTTCCGGCCGCACCGACCAGGAGGTCGCCGACGCGACGCTCGCCGAGGCGCGCTCGGAGTCGGGCCAGATCGGCGTTCGGCAGAACCGTGTCGCGTCGTCGGGTGGAGGGGCGGACAAGAGCAAGAGGCTCGGCAAGGCGCGCCAGGGCGGCGACGTCTTCTGGTACGACTCCGCCACTGATCATGTGGGCCTGTACACGTCGGCGGCGTACATCGTCGAGGCGCCAGGGGCCGGCAAGGTGGTCAGGAAGCTGCAGGCCAAGAGCAAGAAGGTCCCGTCCAAAACCTACAAGATGGCGGTCAAGGTGAGTCAGGCGAAGCGGAACGCCAGCGCAGCCTGGGCAACCACGAAGAGGGGCAAGGCCTACAACCTCAACTTCGCGTTCAACAAGAAGGTCACCGCGTCGAAGTACAACTGCTCGCAGCTCGTGTGGGCGGCCTACAAGGCCAAGGCGAAGGTCGATCTCGACTCCAACGGTGGGACGGGCGTCTACCCCGGCAACATCCGGGACTCCAAGAAGGTGTCGATCTACAGCAAGAAGCAAGGTTGAGGACCTGGTGGGCGTTGCTGCTCCTCGTTCCGCTCGCCGCGTGCGGGTCGGACGGGTTGCCGCGCGCCGAGGTGTCGGACGGGTTCCTCGACGACAAGGTCGTCGCGCTCACGGCGTCGACCGCCTACGACGACGGCCGACTTCGCGGTCAGGTCGTGTTCGTCGACGCCAAGGGTCGACTGAGCTCCGTGCCGACCGCCGGCATGGACAACGGCCGCATCGTCGCGGCCCGTGGCCGCGTCTTCTTCAGCGACGCCACGCGGGAGCGGTCGGTCGGGGCGACGACCCGCGCGACGCCGCGGGGCCGCGCGGAGCAGGTCCAGGAGGCGCTGCACGTGCTCCGGGACGGCCGACGCGTCTCGGTCTACAACGTCGGGTTCACCGACGACGGCGGGTACCGCTTCGACGTCGCGACGACCGCTGGGGGCGAGACCGAGGTCAGCCGTGTCCCGCACATGATCTACGCCAGCGCCTCGTGCGCCGACGACCGCGTGCTCGCTGTCGCCGCGGCATCGCCGGACCAGGACACGGGGCCCTATCTCCTGCTCGACCTGACAGCCCGCCCCGAGAAGCGCGTGCTCGGACGGTGGAGTCCGTCGATGCGCACCGAGCCGCCCGTCGCGCTCGCCTGCGACGGTTCCACCGCGCGATTCACCGTGGGGCGGACCGACGGCTCAGGTGTCGTGACCTCGTCCGCCGTCGTGTCGTGGGCGTCCAGCGGGTCGGTCCGAGTCAGGCCGGTGCGAGGCCTCAAGGACCCTGAGTTCCCGTACTGGACGCCGGTCAGCGACTCCCGCGGCCTGACGGGCGCCGACGCCACGGGTCGGGTGTGGAGGGTCGAGTACGCCGACGGGGTCGCGCGCCGGGTGCTGGACCTCAACCTGAAGGGTCCGGGCAACGCGTCGACCCAGGTGGTGCTCCGGCACGGGCTGGTCTACGCGCTCGACGTCGACGATGCCGGGCGTGCCGAGCTCGTCGTCCGGGACCTGTCGACGCGGGCCGTCGTCGCGAGACGATCCGTCGACCAGGCCTTCGCGACCCTGGCCGACGACGGCATGTCGGTGACCGACCTCGCGGTCGTGCGCCCCGCGCCGGACTGGTGACCGGTTCGCTCGCCTAGCCTGGCGCCATGACGATCGAGGATCTCGGCACCCTGCCCGACGGACGGATCGTGCGGCGGGTCCGCCTCAGCCACGAGGGCGCCACGCTCGACGTGCTCGACCTCGGCGCCGCGGTCGACGCGTGGGTCCCCCGCGGCGCACGGCGGTCGGTCGTCGTCGGGTTCGACGGCGACGTCGCAGCGCGCTGGGAGCGCCGCGGCGGCTACCCGAACATCGTGGCGGGCCGCGTCATCAGCCGGGTCCGCGACGGCCGGTTCACGCTCGACGGCTCCACCTACCAGCTCGCGACGAACGAGAACGGGCACACCCTGCACGGCGGACCCGACGGGTTCGACGCCCGGACGTGGACGATCGACGAGACCGGCGACGACCACGTCACGCTCTCGCTCGTCAGCCCGGACGGCGACCAGGGCTTCCCCGGGACGGTCGTCGCCACGGCGACCTACCGGCTCACGGTCGACGCCGTCACGATCGAGCTGGAGGCGACGACCGACGCGCCGACGGTCGTGGCGCTGGGCTCCCACCCGTACTTCCACGTCGGCGTCGACCCCGTGCTCACCGTGCCCGCCGAGCGGTGGGTGCCCGTCGACGACGAGAACGTCGCCCTGCCCGGCAGCGCCACCGTCGCGGGGAGCGGCTTCGACCTGCGGCGCGGGCTGCCGGTGGGGCCCGAGACGGGGTTGGACGCGAGCTTCCTCGTCGACGGCGAGGGTCCGCGGCTCATGGCCCGGCTCGCCGGCGGCGACGGCACGGTCGAGGTCCACGGCGACCAGGTCGCGCTGCAGGTCTACACCGGGGCCGAGCGGGGGATCGCCCTCGAGGTCCAGCCGGAGTCGGACGCGCCGAACCGTACGCCGGAGGACGTCGTGCTGCGACCCGGTGGACGCTTCACGTCCGTCGCGGCCTGGCGGTTCGAGCCTCGCGCCGACTGAGGCCGTCGTGCCAGGGTGGGGCATGGCCAGCTTCGTCTCGCACACCACCATCGACTGCCACGACGCCTACGCCTTGAGCGAGTGGTGGAAGCCCGTCCTCGGGTACGACGACCTGCCCGGCGACCCGAACCTGCCCGGCCACACCGAGTGCATCATCCTCGACCCGGACCCCGTCGAGGGTGCCGAGGGCCATCGGCTGCTGTTCATCGAGGTGCCGGACGAGGTCCTGCCGGCCAAGCGGATCCACTTCGACGTCCGACCGCGCGAGCGCACCCAGGCCGACGAGGTCGCGTGGCTGCTCGACCACGGCGCCGCACTGGTCGCCGACCGCCGGGGCATCCACGGCGAGGGGACAGGCTGGATCACCCTGGCCGACCCGGAGGGCAACCAGCTCTGCGTGCTGCGCTCGCTCGCCGAGCTCCAGGACGCCTAGGTCCGGTCGAGCACCCCGGCCAGCGCCGCACGGTATCGCGCGAGCACCTCGGGTCGGTGCTCCGCGGTCTCGGTCGTGACCGCCGCGGCCTGCCAGGCCGGAGGTCGGTCGCCGCCGGCCAGCACCCACGCGGCCTGACGGGCGGCGCCGAGCGCGACGTACTCCGCCGGCTCGGGCACGTGCACCGGGACGCCGAGGACGGCCGGACCGATCGCCCGCACGGCCCGCGACCGGGCCGCACCCCCGACGAGCGTGACGTCGTCGACCGTGACGCCCTGGGCCCGTACGGCCTCCAGCGCCTCGGCGAGCAGGCACCACAGCCCCTCGACCGTCGCGCGGGCCAGGTGCTCGCGCGTCGTCGTGGCCAGGGTCAGGCCCGCGTAGCTGCCGGTCGCGTCCGGGAGGTTCGGCGTGCGCTCGCCCTCGAGGTAGGGGACGTGCACCAGGCCGTCCGCGCCGGCCGGCCCGGCGAGGGCGAGGGTCGACAGCGCGTCGTGGTCGACCCCGAGCAGCCGGGCCGCGGCGTCGAGGACGCGGGCACCGTTCAGGGTGCAGGCCAGCGGCAGGTGGTGGCCGGTCGCGTCGGCGAAGCCGGCGACGAGGCCGGACGGGTCGTGCGTCGCGGTGTCGGACACGGCCGCGACGACGCCCGACGTGCCGATCGAGATGCTCGTCGACCCCGGGGCGAGGCCGAGCCCGAGCGCGGCCCCGGCGTTGTCGCCGCAGCCGGGCCCCAGCACGAGACCGCGGCCGTCGACACCCTCGGACGGCGCGAGCACGCGCGGGAGCGTGACGCCGTCCGCGTCCCGGCGCAGGGCGCGGGCCAGCAGGTCGCGGCGGTACGTGTCGGTCGCCGGGTCGAAGTAGCCGGTGCCCGACGCGTCCGAGCGGTCGGTCACGAGGTCCTCGAGCCGACCCGTGCCGCGCAGGCGCCAGGTGAGCCAGTCGTGGGGGAGAGCGACCGCTGCGACCCGCGCCGCGTGCTCGGGCTCGTGGTCGGCGAGCCAGCGCAGCTTGGTCACGGTGATCGACGCGACCGGCACCGACCCCACCTGGTCGGCCCAGGCCTGTGCCCCGAGCTCGTCGACGAGGTCCGCCGCGGCCGGGGCCGAGCGGGTGTCGTTCCAGAGCAGGGCGGGACGGACGACCGTGCCGTCGGCGTCCAGCGCGACGAGACCGTGCTGCTGCCCGCCGACCGAGAGCGCGGCGACGTCGTCGAGGCCGCCGGCCGCCTCGGCGGCCTGCTCGAACGCCGTCCACCAGTGGTCCGGGTGGACCTCGGTCCCGTCGGGGTGCGGGGCCGACCCGTGACGCACCACGGTGCCGTCGTCGGCGTCCACGACGACGACCTTGCACGACTGCGTCGACGAGTCGACTCCCGCGACGAGCATCAGCCGACGAGGTGCTCGACGGCGAGCTGCTGCAGCGCCACGAAGCCGTAGTCGCGCTCGGCCGCGACCTGCGGGTCGAACGCGTCCTCCTCGGCCAGCAGGCTCTGGGCCGTCTCGCCCGCGCCGAGGGTCGGCTGCGCGAGGTCGAGGACGCCGGCCTGGGTCATCGCCTCCTGGACGCGCGGGTCGGCGCGGAACGCCTTCGCCTTCTCGGCCAGGGCGATGTACGTGGCCATGCAGGCGCGGGCCGAGGCCCACACGCCGTCCATGCCCTCGGTGCGCGACGGCTTGTAGTCGAAGTGCCGCGGGCCGGTGTAGCGCGGACCGTCCGGGTAGCCCGGGAAGCCGTTCTCGAGCAGGTCGACGGTGAAGAACGCCGAGATCAGGTCGCCGTGGCCGAACACCAGGTCCTGGTCGTACTTGAGGCCGCGCTGGCCGTTCAGGTCGATGTGGAACAGCTTGTCGTGCCACAGCGCCTGGCCGAGGGTGTGCGTGTAGTTGAGGTTCGCCATCTGCTCGTGCCCGGTCTCGGGGTTGAGGCCGACGATGTCGCCGTGCTCGAGCTCGGCGATGAGCGCGAGCGCGTGGCCCGCGGTGGGCAGGAAGATGTCGCCGCGGGGCTCGTTCGGCTTCGGCTCGAGGCCGATCCGCAGGCCGTAGCCGCGCTCCTTGATGTAGCCCGCGACGGTGTCGAGGCCCTCCTTGTAGCGCTCGTGCGCGGCGTAGACGTCCTTGGAGCCGTCGTACTCGCTGCCCTCACGGCCGCCCCACATGACGAACGTCGAGGCACCCATCTCGGCGGCGATGTCGACCGCGCGCAGGATCTTGCGCAGGCCGAAGCGGCGCACGCCGCGGTCGTTGGCGGTGAGGCCGCCGTCCTTGAACACGGGGTGCGAGAACGTGTTCGTGGTGACCATCTCGATGACGAGGCCGCTGCTGTCGGCGGCGTCCTTGACGTCCTTCAGGGCCCGGTCGCGCGCGGCCTCGTCGGCGTCGAAGGGGAACACGTCGTTGTCGTGGAAGGTGATGCCCCAGGCGCCGAGCTCGGCGAGCTTCTCGGTGTACTCGCGCGGGCTGAGGGCGGGCCGGCTCGCGGTGCCGAACGGGTCGTTGCCCGTCCAGCCGACGGTCCACAGACCGAACGAGAACTGGTCGGCGGGGGTGGGGGGACGCACCATCGTGACTCCTGGGAAAGAATATGTTTGACGGTAGAACTTAAGAGCCGGTGTCGGGTACTGTCAACAGCCATGTCCGTGTCAGGCCCCGCCGGGCCCCGCTCCGCCGTCGGCCAGGCGAGCCTGCGCCGGACCAACCTGGCCACGGTGCTGCAGGCGGTCTGCCGCTCCCCGGAGCCGCCGTCGCGCGCCGACCTCGCCGGCCGGCTGACGATCACCCGCGCGACCGCGGCGCGACTCGTCGACGAGCTCGTCGCCGGCGGCCTGCTCGACGAGGTCGACCCGGTGGTGCCGCGCCGGGGTCGCCCCGCGCGGCTGCTGCTGCCGGGGGAGCGCATCGCCGGCCTGGGCCTGCTCGCCGAGGCCGACCGGGTCGTGGCCCGCGTGACCTCGCTGCGCGGGGACCTGCTGGCGCACGCCGAGCGCGGGGTCGACCTGGTCGCGCTCGGGGTGTCGGGCGGGCTCGACGCCGTCCGGGCCGTCGCCGCCGAGGCCGTCGCCGCCGTGCCCGCCGCGCGGCTCGTCGGTGCGGCGCTCGCCGTGCCGGGCGTCGTCGCGGACGGCCGGACCCTCGTGCGCGCGCCGAACCTCGACTGGTCCGACGTCGACCTCGTCGCCGCGCTGGGCCCCGTCGCCGGAACGGGCCCGCTGCTCGAGGTCGGCAACGAGGCCGACCTGGCGGCGGCCGCGATCGTCGAGCAGGTGCCCGGCCGGGTCGGGCCGTGGCCGGACTTCCTCTACGTGTCCGGACGACGCGGCGTCGGCGGGGCGGTCGTGTCCCGCGGCGAGGTCGTGCTCGGCGAGCACGGCGGGGCGGGCGAGATCGGCCACGTGTGCGTCGACCCCGCAGGACCGCCCTGCCCCTGCGGGTCGCAGGGCTGCCTCGAGCGGTACGCGGCGCTCGAGCCGCTGGCCCGGGCCGCGGGGGTCGCGCCCGCCGACCTCCCGGACGTCGCGGCCCGTGCCCTCGCCGGTGAGGCGTCCGCGCGGCGTGCCGTCGACGAGCTGGCCTGGGCTCTGAGCGTCGCGCTCGGCAGCGTCGTGAACGTCGTCGGCATCTCGACCGTCGTCCTCGGAGGTCACCTCGCGACGCTCGCGCCGCTGCTGCGTCAGGACCTGCAGGACCGGCTCGCGGCGCGCGTGCTCGGGGCACGGTGGGCCCCGGTCGAGGTCCACGCGGCCGACGACTCGCCCGCCTCGCCGGCCGACGGGGCGGCCCGGCGGGTCCTGCGGCACGTCGTCGCGGACCCCGGCGCCCTGTTCTGAGGGCCCGGCGCGCGCCGCGCCAAGAAACTTCGTGGAAACACTGGACGTGACAGCGATCACCTCATATGTTGTGGCGAACAACAATTGAACGGCTGTCGCGGGGGCGCCGTCACCAGGCAAGACTCACAAGGAGGCGATTCGCGTGAAGCGAACGCGAAGCATCATCACCGCTGGGGTCCTCGGCCTCGCGCTCACGCTCGCTGCCTGCGGCGGCGGCTCGGGCGACGACGGCGACAAGGGCGGCAAGAGCGACGGCAAGATCGGCGTCATCCTCCCCGACACCAAGTCCTCGGTCCGCTGGGAGAGCGCGGACCGACCGGCCCTCAAGGCCGCCTTCGAGAAGGCCGGCGTCGACTACGAGATCCAGAACGCCGAGGGCGACGCCGACAAGATGTCGACCATCGCGGACAGCATGATCGCCGACGGCGTCACGGTCCTCGCGATCGTCAACCTCGACTCCGACTCGGGCGCCTCCATCCAGGAGAAGGCCGCCAAGCAGGGCGTCAAGACGATCGACTACGACCGTCTGACCCTCGGTGGCTCGGCCGACTACTACGTCTCGTTCGACAACACCAAGGTCGGCGAGCTCCAGGGCGCCGGGCTCGAGAAGTGCCTCGGTGACAAGAAGTCGAACCTGATCTACCTGAACGGCTCGCCGACGGACAACAACGCGACCCTGTTCAGCAAGGGCGCGCACAGCGTGCTCGACAAGAACAGCAACTACAAGAAGGTCGGCGAGCAGGCCGTCCCGGACTGGGACAACGAGAAGGCCGTCACGATCTTCGAGCAGCTGTACACGAAGGTCGACGGCAACGTCCAGGGCGTCTACGCCGCCAACGACGGTCTCGCCGGCTCGGTCATCTCGATCCTGCAGAAGAACGGCCAGGCCGGCAAGGTCCCCGTCACGGGCCAGGACGCCACGGTCGAGGGTCTGCAGAACATCCTCAAGGGTGACCAGTGCATGACCATCTACAAGTCCGCCAAGGAGGAGGCCGGCGCGCTCGCCAAGGCCGCCATCGCCCTCGCGACGGGCAAGAAGGCCGAGACGAACGGCGAGACCGAGGACGCCACCGGCAAGCGCCAGGTGCCCTCGATCCTGCTGACGCCGAAGTCCATCACCAAGGACACGGTCAAGGACGTCATCGACGACGGCGGCGCCAAGGCGTCCGAGGTCTGCGCCGACGACTTCAAGAAGGCCTGCGACGAGGCCGGCATCTCCTGATCGGCGACCCCGGGGGCGGTCCGACGACGTCGGGCCGCCCCCGGGTCCCGCCCGGACCCGGCGTCCGGGCACCCCCAGCCACCCACGGACCGAGGAGCGTCGCGCCATGAGCCAGACCCCCACCACCACGACCCCGCTGCTCGAGCTGCGCGGGATCAACAAGAGCTTCGGCGCCGTCCACGTCCTGCACGACGTCGACTTCGCCGTCCACCCCGGGCAGGTCACCGCGCTCATCGGCGACAACGGCGCCGGCAAGTCCACGCTCGTCAAGACGATCGCGGGCATCTACGCCGCGGACTCCGGCCAGCGGTTCTTCGAGGGCCGCCCGGTCGACATCTCCAGCCCGAAGGACGCCGCGGCGCTCGGCATCGAGGTCGTCTACCAGGACCTCGCGCTGTGCGACAACCTCGACATCGTCGAGAACATGTTCCTCGGTCGCGAGGAGCACAAGGGCATCCTGCTCGACGAGGCGACGATGGAGTCGCGGGCGCGCGAGGTGCTCGCCTCGCTGTCCGTCCGCACCGTCAAGTCCGTGCGCCAGAGCGTCGCGAGCCTGTCGGGCGGCCAGCGCCAGACGGTCGCGATCGCCAAGTCGGTGCTCTGGAACTCCAAGGTCGTGCTGCTCGACGAGCCGACCGCCGCGCTCGGCGTCGCCCAGACCCGCCAGGTCCTCGACCTCGTGCGCCGGCTGGCCGACCAGGGCCTCGGCGTCGTGCTCATCTCCCACAACATGAACGACGTCTTCGAGGTCGCCGACCGCATCACGGCGCTCTACCTCGGGCGCGTCGCCGCCGACGTCGCGACGAAGGACGTCAACCACAGCCAGGTCGTCGAGCTCATCACCGCAGGACGGTCCGGCGACCTGGGCATCGCCCCGGCCGCCGCGCCCGCGTGACGAGCGACCAGCCGAGAGGAATCCCCATGACCCAGACGACCCCGGAGTCCACGCCCGCCGTGGCCGACTCCGACTTCGCGATCGACACCCGCTCGGCGGGCGGTCTCGGCGAGGCGCTGCAGAACTACGTGAACCGCATCCGCGGCGGCGACATGGGCGCGCTGCCCGCGACGCTCGGCCTCGTCGTGCTGTTCATCGTGTTCAGCCTCGCGTCCGACAAGTTCCTGATCCCGCTCAACCTGGCGAACCTCATCACCCAGGCCGGGGCGATCTGCGTCCTGGCGATGGGCCTCGTGCCGGTCCTGCTCATGGGCGACATCGACCTGTCCGCCGGTGTGGCCGGCAGCGTCTCGGCGTCGATCACGGCGCTCGCGATCGTCGACCACAGCCAGAACTGGAGCCTCGCGGTCATCGCCGGCGTCCTCAGCGGAGCCGTCATGGGGCTGGTGATCGGCGTCCTGGTGGCCAAGCTCGGCATCCCGTCGTTCGTCGTGACGCTCGCCTTCTTCCTGGGCCTGCAGGGCGTCATCCTCAAGCTCATCGGCGAGGGCGGCTCCGTCCGCGTCGCCGACCCGGTCCTGCGCGGCATCACGATCGACAACATGCCCGTCGTGGCCGGCTGGGTCGCCGCCGTCGGGGTCCTGGTGCTCTACGCCGCGCTGTCGCTCTGGCGGCACCGGACCAAGGTCGCCCGCGGCCTGCAGCACCAGCCGCTCAGCGTCGTCCTGCTGCAGATCGCCGGGCTCGGCATCATCGTCCTCGGCACCACCGCGATCCTCAACGTCGACCGCAGCCGCAACCCGAACTTCCCGATCGAGGGCGTGCCGTGGGTGCTGCCGCTCGTCGGGGTGCTGCTCGTGTTCTGGACCTTCGTGCTGACCCGCACCCGCTACGGCCGGCACGTCTACGCCGTCGGCGGCAACCGCGAGGCGGCCCGCCGCGCCGGCATCAACGTCGACCGGATCCGCGTCTCGGTCTTCGTCATCTGCTCGTCGATGGCGGCGATCAGCGGCATCATCGCCGCGTCCTACGCCGGCAAGGTGTCGCCCTCCTCGGGTGGCCAGAACACGCTGCTCTACGCGGTCGGCGCGGCCGTCATCGGTGGCACGAGCCTGTTCGGCGGCAAGGGCAAGGCCCGCGACGCCGTGATCGGCGGCGTGGTCATCGCGACCATCGCGAACGGCCTCGGCCTGCTCAACCAGGCCAGCTGGATCAACTACGTCGTCACGGGTGGCGTCCTGCTCCTCGCGGCCAGCGTCGACGCGCTGTCGCGGCGTCGTCGCTCCGCCGCCGGCGTGGGCTGACATGGTCGTCCGGACCCGCCCGGGGACCGGCACGAACCAGGAGGCCGTCCGGCGTCACAACCTGGCGACGATGTTGCGGGCCGTGCACCAGAGCGGTCACACGTCGCGGGCCCGGCTGACGGGGTCGATGGCGCTGAACCGCAGCACGATCGGCGGGCTGGCGACCGAGCTCGAGGAGCTCGGCCTCGTCCGCCACACCGATCCCGTCGCCACGACGGGCGCGGGCCGGCCGTCGGCGGGGATCGAGGTCGTCAGCGACGGGCCGTTCGCCGTCGCGATCGACGTGGGCGTCGACCGCGTGGTCGTCGGACGGGTCGGGCTCGGTGGGAGGGTGCTGCGGAGGGAGCAGCACCCCCTCCCGGCCGACCCGGACCCGCGCGCCGTGGGCGACGTCGTCGCCGACCTCGTGGCCAGGGTGGGTGAGCCGACGACCTCGGCGCCGCTCGTCGGCCTGGGCATCAGCGTCCCGGGCGTGGTCCAGCGCTCGTCCGGCGTCGTCCAGTTCGCCCCGAACCTCGGCTGGCACGACGTGCCGTTCGTGCAGGTCGTCGAGGACCGGATCCACTCCGGGGTCCCGATCGACCTCGGCAACGACGCCGACCTCGGCGCCCGGGCCGAGCACCTGCGCGGCTCCGGGCTCGGCGTCGACCACCTGGTCTACGTCTCGGGCGACGTCGGTGTCGGTGCCGGCGTGATCACCGGGGGAGCGCCGCTCGCCGGCGCCGCCGGGTACGCGGGCGAGGTCGGGCACATGTCCTACGACCCGGAGGGACTGCCCTGCCACTGCGGCAACCGCGGCTGCTGGGAGACCGAGATCGGCGCCCACGCGATCGCGCGCGCCATCGGGGCGCCCGAGGACAGCGTCGCGTCGCTCGGAGCCGTCCTCGACGGATACGACGGCGACCTCGACGCGCTGCGCGACATCGCGCGGCACGTCGGCCGCGGCCTCGCGACGGTCGTGAACATGCTCAACCCGCAGGTCGTGGTCCTGGGTGGCTACCTCGCCTCGCTGCACGCGCTCGTCGGTCCGGACATCGTCCGGGCGACCCACGACACCGCGATGCAGGGCCCGGGCCGGATGGTGCGTCTCACGACCCCCGCCCTGGGTGGCGACGCCGTCCTGCTCGGGGCGGCCGAGCTGGCCTTCGAGCCGCTGCTCGAGGACCCCGTGGGGATCCTGCACCGAAAGGGGCCCGGGACCTAGTCCCTGGGAGTTTCCGGGAATCCGGCCCATCCTCCCAGGACATTGGGCATGATCAGTCTCCTGATCCACGTCGGTCGTGTGAGGGAGACAGATGACCGTCATCCTGGGAGGTCCGACCGGGCGGCTGCGTGCCGCGCCGGTCCTGCTGCTCGTGGCGGCCGTGGGCGCGGCCGTCGTCCTGGTCGCGCCCGGTGGGTGGGCGGCGGCCGACCCTGCGCCGACCGCGACCGCGTCGACCCGCGCCGTCCCGGCGAGCGCCTGGAGCGAGGGCCCCCGGACCGCGCTGCGCCGCCTGTCGACCAGCCCGGCCACCGTCAAGGCCCGCTCGACGACCCGGTCCCGGACCTCGCCCTCGCTGCGGTCGCGCCCCGTCGCGTCGGCCCTGGCCGTGGGCTCGACGGTCCAGGCGTGGGGCCGGCTGCGCACCAACCAGGGGCGGCGCGTCGTGGGTCTGCGGCTCACGGAGTACGTCGGCGGGCGGGCCGTGCAGACCCGGTCCGACGCCGCCCGGGTCGGAGCCGGACGCTGGTTCCGAGCCGCGACCTCGCTGCGGGTGTCGCACCCGGACAGCCAGGTCCGGCTCAAGGTGTTCGTGCGGGGCGTCACGCGACGGGCGGCGGTCGTGGCCTCCGGCGTGACCGTGCGGGTCCTGCCGGTCGAGCCGACCCCGACCCCGACCACGCCGACGGAGCCCGAGCCCTCCCAGCCGTCCCAGCCGACGCCGACGGAGCCCAGCCCGTCGGACCCGGTCCAGCCGGCCGGCACCTGCGGGACGTACGTGCCCTCCCGTGCCGGCACGCCCGTCCTCGACGAGAACTTCGACGGCAGCTCGCTCGACCCCACCCGCTGGCGCGTGCGGGACAAGACCTACCTGAACCACGACGCCGCCTGGATCACGAAGGACAACGTGTCCGTCGCCGGCGGGATGCTGTCGATCGCCGGCCGCTACATCGGCGACTCCGCCCCGGCGTACTCGGCGCCGAACGGCACCACCGTCAAGAGCCGTCGCTGGACGACCGGCTACGTGGACACCATCGGGAGGCTCAGCCAGAAGTACGGGTACTTCGAGGCGCGGATCCGCTCGCCGCACGCCGGGGAGCGCACCCGGGGCCTGTGGCCCGCGTTCTGGCTGCGCGGCGACGGCGTCGCCGGCGAGATCGACGTGTTCGAGGGCTACGGCACGACGACCGCCGACAAGGCGAAGTACGCGCCCGAGGAGCACGCGGAGTGGACCGCCTGGGAGGACACGATGGCCGGCTCGGCGAAGGGCCGGGCCCACGGCCGCACCCGTCTGACCGACCCGGCCGGTTGGCACACGTACGGCGTGCGTTGGGACCCCGGCTGCCTGGAGTACTTCGTGGACGGCCGCAGCGTCGGGGTGACCCGGGCGTCGTTCCTGGCGGGGCCGACCTTCGACGGACCCTTCCACGTCCGGATCAACCTGCAGATCGGCAACAGCTACTGGGGCTGGCCGGACCCCGCGCAGACGGTCACGTCCTCGCGGCTCGACGTCGACTGGGTGCGCATCTACCGCTGAGCGTGAGGTGGCTCACACCGGGCCGTCTACACTGACGCCATGGCTCGCCCGGACGACGTCGCCCTCCCGCGGGGAGCGGACGTCGACGACATCACCCGGCGGCTGCATCGTGCCCACGACGAGTTCCTCGCCTCCGGCACGGCCGACACGGCCATGCGCGCGCTCGTGCTCGAGTCCTGGCGACGCAGCCTCGCCGGCGGGCTCGACCCCGAGGGCGACCTGGCGCCGATCGTGCTGGACGACGACGCCCTCGAGGCGGTGCGGGCCCAGCACCCGCTCGCGGCCGGCATGCCGGTCATCCGGCGGCTGCTCGTCGAGTCGGCGGCCGAGGCCGGCCTGCTCGTCGCGGTGAGCGACGCGGCCGGCCAGCTGCTGTGGGTCGAAGGATCCGCCGCCCTGCGCTCGCAGGCGGAGTCGATGAACTTCCTGGCGGGGGCCGACTGGTCGGAGTCGCGGGCCGGGACGAACGCCCCGGGCACGGCCCTGGCGCTCGACCGACCCGTGCAGATCCTCGGGCCGGAGCACCTGGCCCGACCGGTCACGCCCTGGAGCTGCTCGGCGGCCCCGATCCACGACCCCGACACGGGCGCCGTCCTCGGCGTGCTGGACCTGACCGGTGACGCCGAGGTGGCGACGGCGCAGAGCCTGAGCCTGGTCAGGGCCACGGTGGCCGCGGTCGAGGCCGAGCTGCGGATCACCCGCCTCCAGCCCCCGGAACGACCGGTCCGCGCCACGGCGGGCTGGTCGCTGCCCCGGCTGCAGGTCCTGGGCGGCCACGGCGGGGTCCTGACGGTCGGGGCGACGACGTCGCGGCTGAGCCTGCGGCACAGCGAGCTGCTGCTCCTCGTCTCGTCCGCACCGGACGGCCTGACGTCGGCCGAGCTCGGGGTCGCCTTGAGCGACGACGAGCCGGCGCCGGTCACCATCCGTGCCGAGCTGTCGCGGTTGCGCTCGGTGCTCGGACCCGTCCGGCTGGCGTCCCGGCCCTATCGGCTGGAGGGCGCGCTGAGGTCCGACGTCGACGAGGTCCGCGAGCACGTACGCGCCGGCCGGCTGCGCAGCGCGGTGGCGGCCTACCGTGGCCCGGTGCTGCCGCAGTCGACCGCGCCGGGGATCGAGGAGATCCGCGACGCGCTGCACGCCGAGCTGCGATCGGCCCTGCTGGCCGGCGACGACCCCGACGCCCTGCTGTCCTTCGCCGACACCGCCCACGGTCGCGACGACCTCGAGGTCTGGGCACGCACCCTCGAGGTCCTGCCCGCGAGCTCGCCCCGCGCCGCCCAGGTCGCCGACCGGGTCGCGCTGCTGGACGCCGAGCTCGGCGCCTGAGCCGACCCGGGGCAGGCGCCCCAGGCCGCCGTGGGTCCCGTCGGTCGAGTAGCGCGACCGCGACGAAGGAGCGGGTCGCGCGTATCGAGACCACGGCCGGACGTGGTCTCGATACGGGAAACGGGCTCCTTCGTCGCCGTTCCCCTACTCGACCGTCGGATTCGTCGGTCGAGTAGGCGGACGAGCGCGGCGAGCGTCGGCGCCGTATCGAGACCAGGGCTGACACGCCGTCCGACGCCGGATCCGGCTGGCGACGACCGCCCGACGGACCCGGTGCAACGGTTGCCAACGTCGCTGCAACGGTCCCGTGACTAGCGTCACACGCACCCACTCGTCCCACCCCAGGAGAGCCCCATGAGCGTGTACGCCCAGCCCGGCACCGACGGCAGCGTCGTGACCTACAAGCCCCGCTACGACCACTGGATCGGCGGCGAGTACGTCGCCCCGGTCAAGGGTCAGTACTTCGAGAACGTCTCGCCGGTCAACGGCAAGGTCTTCACCGAGATCGCCCGCGGCACCGCGGAGGACATCGAGAAGGCGCTCGACGCCGCGCACGCCGCCGCGCCCGCCTGGGGCAAGACCTCGGTCGCCGAGCGCGCCGTCATCCTCAACAAGATCGCCGACCGCATCGAGGAGAACCTCGAGATGCTGGCCGTCGGCGAGACGTGGGACAACGGCAAGCCCGTGCGCGAGACGATGGCGGCCGACCTGCCGCTCGCCGTCGACCACTTCCGGTACTTCGCCGGGGCGATCCGGGCCCAGGAGGGCCACCTCTCCCAGATCGACGACGACACCGTCGCCTACCACTTCCACGAGCCGCTCGGCGTCGTCGGCCAGATCATCCCGTGGAACTTCCCGCTGCTCATGGCGACATGGAAGCTCGCGCCGGCGCTCGCCGCCGGCAACGCCGTGGTCATCAAGCCGGCCGAGCAGACGCCGGCGTCGATCATGCTGCTGATGGAGCTCATCGCCGACCTGCTGCCGGCCGGCGTCGTCAACGTCGTCAACGGCTTCGGCGCCGAGGCGGGCGCCCCACTCGCGTCCAGCAGCCGGATCCGCAAGATCGCCTTCACCGGTGAGACCACGACGGGCCGCCTCATCATGCAGATGGCGAGCCAGAACCTCATCCCCGTCACGCTCGAGCTCGGCGGCAAGAGCCCGAACATCTTCTTCGAGGACGTCGCGAAGGCCGACGACGCGTTCTACGACAAGGCGCTCGAGGGCTTCACGATGTTCGCCCTCAACCAGGGCGAGGTCTGCACCTGCCCGAGCCGCTCGCTCATCCAGAACTCGATCCTCGAGCAGTTCCTGCCCGCGGCGACCGAGCGCGCGAAGGCGGTCAAGCAGGGCAACCCGCTCGACACCGAGACGATGATCGGTGCGCAGGCCAGCAACGATCAGCTCGAGAAGATCCTGTCCTACTTCGAGATCGGCGTGCAGGAGGGCGCCCGGATCATCACCGGTGGCGAGCGCGTCGACCTCGGCGGCGACCTCTCGGGCGGCTACTACGTGGCGCCGACGATCTTCCAGGGCCACAACAAGATGCGGATCTTCCAGGAGGAGATCTTCGGCCCGGTCGTCTCGGTCACCGGCTTCGACGACTACGACGAGGCGATGAGCATCGCCAACGACACGCTCTACGGCCTCGGCGCCGGCGTGTGGTCCCGCGACACCAACACCGCCTACCGCGCGGGCCGCGACATCCAGGCCGGTCGTGTGTGGACGAACTGCTACCACGCGTACCCGGCGCACGCCGCGTTCGGCGGCTACAAGTCCTCGGGCATCGGCCGCGAGAACCACTCGATGATGCTGGACCACTACCAGCAGACGAAGAACCTGCTGGTGTCGTACTCGGAGAACGCCCAGGGCTTCTTCTGATCCCGACCGGCCCGGCCCGGCACCTCCCTGCGAGGTGCCGGGCCCGGGCGTCCCACCGACCGTCGACGAGGAGAGGCCTGCCATGACCACCGAACGCGTCGCCGCGACCGAGGCCGCGGCCGACCTGCTGCGGGACCTGCGCGAGACCCACGGCCGGCCGCTCATGTTCCACCAGTCCGGCGGGTGCTGCGACGGGTCCGCCCCGATGTGCTACACCCAGGGCTTCTTCGTGACGGGCCCGTCGGACGTCCACCTCGGCGACCTCGACATCGGGGCGAGCGACGTCGACCCCGACGGGATCGTGCCGGTGTGGATCTCGCGCGAGCAGTTCGCCTACTGGTCCCACACGCACATCACGATCGACGTCGTGCCGGGGCGTGGGGCCGGCTTCTCGATCGAGGGACCGACCGGGCACCGCTTCATCATCCGCTCGCGCGTGTTCACGGAGGAGGAGACGGCGGAGCTGGCGTCCCAGCCGGCCCCCTGAGGAGGACCTGGGTCGATCGTCCTGACTTCTCGGGACGCTGCGCAACCGGCTGACCGGACCGGCCGCCCGGCGTCACGATGGCCGGGCCGGGGGCTCTGAGGACGAGTGGGCCCCGGCCCGCCTGCACGTCCCCGATCCCGAAGGACCCCCATCGTGCCGACCCTCCGGTCACTCCTCGGCGCCGCCACCGCGACGGCGCTGTCCGCCTGCCTCCTCGTGGTCGCGGCCCCCGCCGCGCGAGCCGACGGGCCGCGCGACGGCACCACCCAGGAGCGCGCCGCGGCGTCCTGCTGGGAGGTCAAGCAGGTCGCGCCGTCCTCCCCGGACGGCCGCTACTGGATCCTGACCCCGCAGCTCCAGGCGCCGCTGCGGGTGTACTGCGACATGATCACCGACGGCGGCGGCTGGGCCCTCGTCGGGCGCGGTCGTGACGGCTGGCTCTGGGGCGGCGACGGCAAGGGCACGCCCGACCAGGTCTCGACGACCGTCGGTGGCACCGGCGCCTTCTCGCCCCGTCAGCTGTCCGACCAGACGATCGACGGCCTCCTCGGCGGCCGCCGGCTCGACTCGTTCCCCGACCAGGTCCGGCTGCGCCGCGCCGTCGACACGGCGGGCTCGCGCTGGCAGGAGGTGCGACTGGCCTACAGCAGCCGCGACCGGTGGTCGTGGGCGTTCGGCGCCGGTCACCCCCTGGCGTCCTGGTCGTTCGACGGTGTCGGGGGCCAGGGCTCCACGACCCGCGAGTTCGGCTCCGACAGCGCCTACCGCACCGTGCGGACGTTCGAGACGGCCGACAACGCGTGGGTCCGCGGCTTCACGTACGGCGCCCAGGTGAGCGGGGGCTCGAGCTCCTCGAGCTACCTCTACGCCTCGGGCGGCGGCCGCTACGCGACGCCGTTCACGCAGGTCTTCGTGCGTCCGCGGCTCATGACCTCCGACCTGTCCTGGCCGAGCCTCCCGGACGGCGGCACCGCGGCGTCGACCGCGCTCCCGCTCGCCCGCAGCGGCGCCCTCGCGCAGTCGTGGGGCGTCACGGGCACCGGCGCCGGTGGTACCGGCGAGACGGCCAGCGAGGTGCAGGCCTTCGCCCAGGTCGGCGGCACCGTCTACGTCGGGGGCAACTTCACCTCGGTCCGGAAGGGTGCGTCGGCGAGCGGCAGCGACGTCATCGCCCAGCCCTACCTCACGGCGTTCGACGCGTCGTCCGGCGAGCCGGTGCGCTCCTTCGCCCCGCGGCTCGACGGGCAGGTCAAGGCGCTCAAGGCCCTGCCCGACGGACGGCTCGCCGTCGGCGGCGACTTCACCACGGTCAACGGCTCGGCGCGGCCCGGGTTCGTCGTCCTCGACACCTCGGGCGCGATCGACACGTCGTGGGACACGACCCTCGAGAACCGCGTCTCCGGCGGCAAGGTGTCGGTCCGCGCGATCGCCCTGACGAACGACCACCTCTACCTCGCCGGGGCCTTCACCCACCTCGTCCGTGGCACGAGTGCCGTCTTCGCGCGCAACGCGGGGCGTCTCGCGCTGTCCACGAAGCGGGCCGACAGCACGTGGAACCCGAACCTCAACGGCACCGTCGCCGCGATGGCCGCGGCGCCGGACGGCTCGCGGGTCTACGTCTCGGGCTACTTCACCCAGGCCGGGTCCGCGACGACCCTGAAGGCCGCGGCGCTCAGCACCGCGGCCGGGGCGGCCCCCGACGCCTGGACGCCCACGTTCAGCACCGCGACGTCGAACGCCTACCAGCAGACCGTCCTGCGGGTCGGCGACAAGGTCTGGCTCGGCGGCTCGCAGCACAGCTTCTTCTCCTACGACGCCTCGACCTACGCGCTCGAGGACACCAACATCACGATCTCCGGCGGCGACCTCCAGTCGTCCGCGACGAACGGCAAGGTCGTCTACGGCGGCTGCCACTGCGGCGACTGGAACTACCAGGGCACGACCGACTACGCCTCCTTGTCCCAGCGCCGGAGCACGCCGTGGTCGCAGGCCGACAAGATCGCCTTCGTCGGTGCCTGGGACGCCTCGACCGGCCAGTACCTCCCGGCGTTCACGCCGCAGTGGAAGGCCCGCAACGGCTACGGCGCCTGGTCCCTGTTCGTCGCGTCCGACGGGACCCTGTGGGCCGGTGGCTCCTTCACCTCGGTCGTCCGCCAGGACGGCGTGAACCAGTGGGTGGGTGGCTTCGCCCGGTTCGCCCCGCGGCCCAGCACGGCTCCCGGCCGGCCGTCCGGGCTGTCGGTCACGCGGTCGGGCGACGTCGCGACGGTCCGCTGGACGGCCGGCAGCACGAGCGGCGCCACCAACGAGGTGCTGCGTGGTGGGCGCGTCGTGGCCACGACCACGGGCACGTCGACCACCGTGGCCGGCTCGTCGTCGGGCGACCGTTTCGCCGTGCGCGCGAGCGACGGCAACGGCAACCGCTCGGCCTCGACCGCCGTCGTCACGAGCCCGTGACGGCGACCGGGGGGTACCGCGCGGCTCACGCCACCCTGGCGGCCGCGCAGAAGCCGGGGCACGGGGTGCCCTTCTACATGCGCGTCGTCAACCGGCGGATCGGCCGGGTGCTGGCGGCGGGACTCGCCCAGACCCGGACCACGCCCGACCACGTCACCGCCCTCAGCGCGTTGTCGGCGCTGCTGGGCCTCGCGCTGCTCGTGCTCGCCCCGCCGACACCGGTCGTCGCGGTCGGGGTGGTCCTGCTGCTGCAGCTCGCCTTCGCCCTCGACTCCGCCGACGGCCAGCTCGCCCGGCTCACCGGTCGCGGGTCCGGCGCGGGGGAGTGGACCGACCACGTCGTCGACGCCGGGCGCACGATCCTGTTCCACCTCGCGATCGCGGTCGCCCTCGTGCGGCACGAGCTCGCGCCGGTCGCGTGGGCGCTGCTGCCGCTCGGCTTCGCGGTCGTCGCCTCGGTGCGGTTCTTCGCCCAGATCCTCGCCGAGCAGCTCCGGCCGGCCGGGTCGGCCGAGCCGCCGCGACCCGGCGGCCCGGGCGGGCGGGCGGCGCTGCTGCAGCTGCCGGCCGACACGGGGGTCGTCAACGCCTCGCTGCTGCTGTGGCCGTGGACGACCACGTTCCTCCTCGGCTACGGCCTGCTCGCCGCCGCGACCACCGTCCTGCTGGGCGCCACCCTCGTGCGGCGGCGACGCGAGCTGCTCAAGGCCGCGACGTGACGGCGCTCGCGACCACCGACCGACCGGTGCCGACGTGCAGCCGCGAGGCCCTGCCCGCGTGGCCCGTGCTGGTGCTGCCGTGGGGGCTCCCCGTGCTCTGGCTCGCCGGGCTGACCGTCCCGGTCGCGGCCCTGCTGACCGTGGTCATGATCGGCTTCCTGGCGCGGTGCCGCGACCTCGTCGTCGTGCCCCCCGTGCTCGCACTCTGGGGGCTCGTCCTGTGGGCCGGGCTCTGCGGCCTGGTGGTCGACGACGTGGGACGTCTCGTCGGCTGGGCCTTCCGGCTCGCCATCCTCGCCTTCGTCGCGACGTGCGTCCTCTACGTGCTCAACGCGCCGCGGCTCTCCCGCGCCCGGGTGCTGTCGGCGCTGACGGCGACCTGGCTGACGACGATCGTCGGGGGCTGGCTCGGGCTGCTCGCGTCGGGGGTCCGGATCCCCACCCCGGTCTCGTGGGTGCTGCCGGGCAGCCTGCTCGCCAACGACTACGTGCGTGACCTCGTCGTGCCGCCCACCGCCGAGGTCCAGCGCCCGTGGGGCGCGGTCGAAGCGTTCGTCCGGCCGGCCGCGCCGTTCCCGTACGCCAACAGCTGGGGCACGGCCGTCCTCGTGCTCACCCCGGTCGCGATCGCCGGGGCCATGCTCACCCGCAGCCTCGTCCGTCGGGTCGTCGTCGTGGCGGGGTGCGTCGCGCTCGTGCCGCCCGCGGTCGCCACCTCCAACCGCACGATGTTCCTGGCGCTGGCCGGCGCCGCGGTGTACGCCGTCGTCCGGTTGTCCTTCCGCGACCGCGCCGTCCCGGCCCTGCTGGCCCTGATCGCCGGGGTGACGGTGCTGCCGTTCCTCGTCGCCAGCGTCCTGAGCGGGGGTCTCGGCCCGGGCGTCGTACGGCTCCGCTCAGGGGCGGTGGGAGCTCTACACCGAGACGGTCCGCCGGGTCCTGCTGTCGCCGGTCCTCGGGTACGGGGCGCCGCGTCCCTCCCAGGACGTGCCGGGCCTGTCGGTCGGCACCCAGGGCCAGCTCTGGGCCGTCCTGTTCTCCTACGGCGTCGTCGGCCTCGCCCTCTTCCTGGCGTTCCTGTGGGGCAGCGCCTGGCTGACCGCGCGCGGCGGCGACGACGTCGACGTCGTGCTCCACGCCGCGCTGCTCGCGGTCTGCGTCGCGATCGTCACCTACGGGCTCGACGTCGTGCAGCTGCTCTCCACCGGGCTCGTCGCGGTGCTGCTGCTGCGTCGCCGGCACGGCCTCGAGGGCCCACCGGACGAGGCATGAGCGTCCTGGTGCGGCGGCCGTCGGGCCTGCTCGGTGCCGGCGGGGTCATGCTCGGAGCGGGGGCCGCGGGAGCGCTGGTCAACCTCGTGGCCGCCCTGCTCGTCGCGCGCGTCCTCGGCCCGTCGGGGGCCGGTGCCTACTTCCTGGTCGTCGCCGCCGTCATCATCGTCGCCGGCACGGCCGAGCTCGGCGTCGACACCGGGCTCGTGCGGTTCGTGTCGGCCGCGCGCGCCGTCGGCCGTCCCGAGGACGTGGCTCCCCTCGTGCGCTCGGCGCTGCCACCCGTCCTCGCGACGGCGGCCGTCGTCGTCGCGGTCGGCGGGGGCCTCGCGGCGCTCGGGGTCGGTCCGGTCGCCCCGTGGGCCGTCGTCGTCGCAGCGGTCGCTGCCGCCCAGCTGTCGCTCGTGGCCGTCCTGCTCGCCGTCACACGGGGGTTCGCCGACTCCTTGACCTACCCGGCGCTGCAGAGCCTGCTGCTCCCGGTCGGTCGCCTGGTCGGCGTCCTGGTGGTGGCGGCGACCGGCGGCGGCGCGGCGTGGATGGTCCTGTCCTGGGCGGCACCGTTGCCGTTCGTCCTGGCGCTCGCGACGCTCGTCGTGGTGCGTCACCTGCGGCGGGCGCGTCGCGAGGCCGCCGGACGGACGCCGCAGCCCGACGTCGGGTCACGGCTGTGGCGGTTCAGCGCCGTGCGTGGTGTCGCCGCCGCGGTCGAGGTCCTGCTGGAGTGGGTCGACGTGCTGCTCGTCGGCGCGCTCGCCGGGCCCGCGGCCGCCGGTGTCTACGCCGTGGTCACGCGGTGCGTGCGGGCCAGCGAGGTCGTCCAGCAGGCCGCTCGCGTCGTCGTCGGTCCGGCGGTCAGCGGCGCGTTCGCGCGCGGGGACCGAGCCGGGGTCGCGCGGCTGCAGGAGCTCGTGACGACCGCCATGATCTGGACGGCCTGGCCCTTCTTCGTGCTCCTGGCCGTCTTCGGCGACGTCGTCCTCGGCTGGTTCGGCCCGGGCTTCGTCCATGCCGCGCCCGCGCTGGCGGTCCTCGCCGGTGCGCTCGCGGTGCAGACCGCGGCCGGCGCGGTGCAGAGCGTCCTGCTGATGGCCGGCCGCAGCCGCTGGCAGCTGTACGACAAGTCGGGGTCGCTCGTCCTCATGGTCGCGCTGGACCTCGCGCTCGTGCCGGTCCTCGGCGTCCTCGGTGCCGCGATCGCCTGGGCGGTCACGATCGTCGCGGACACGGCCGTCGTCGTCCTGCAGGTCCGACGAGGGCTCGAGGTCCGCGCGGGCTCGGCCCGTCCGCTGCTCGCCGCCGGTCTCGTCCTGTCTGTCGTGGCGGTCCCGGCCGTGCTGGCCCGCTGGTGGGTCGGCCCGTCGCCGGTGACGCTGCTCGGCACGGTCGTGGTGCTCGGCGCGGCCCACGTGGTCGTGGCGTGGCGGCTGCGGGAGCGCCTCGGTCTGCCGGACCTCCTGGCGGCCCGCCCCGACTGAGCGTCCGGACCCGGGTGCGCGGTGTCGACCGCGGACGTCGAACGGCCCGCGTCGCGAGGCGGGACGCGGGCCGTTCGGTCGACGCTCAGGCGTCGAGCGAGACCATCTCGGGCGAGCTCGGGAACACCGTGACCAGGTCGACGGACACCTCGCGCGAGCGCAGCAGGTTGTCGAGACGGCGCACGTCGCGCGCGTCGTCGTCGACCGAGCGGGCCAGCACGACCATGTCGACGCGGGTCGCCAGGTCGACCTTCGAGGTCTGCGACCCGATCGTCGTGGTGTCGAGGACCACGACCTGCTCGCCCCAGGTCTCGCGCTTGCGCTCGGTGGGCCAGCCGCGGGCGATCTTGCCCGGGTGCACGAGCCCCGCGTCGATGAACGTCGACGGCTCGCCGCGGCGGCCGAGGGCCTGCACGAGCTGCTTGCCGACGACCTGGCCGCTGATCCGCGGGCCGGCGTCGACCATGATCAGGAACGGGGCGTCCCGCTCCTTCGGGATCGGCAGCATGAACGCGGCGAGGTCCCAGGTGACGGCCTCGTCGGCGTCCTGGGTCCCGTCGAGGACGAGTCCGGTGACGAGGTCGTCGAGCCGCTCGGCCGTGCCGATGCTCGCGTCGGTCGGGCTCTCGCGACGCACGAGGGCGACGGCCGTGCCGACCAGCAGCCCGAGGGCCAGGCCGGACGCGCCGAGCACGAGCGGACCGGGACCGACACGCGTCGACCGCGCGCCGGCGGGCGTGACGAGCTCGCCGGGCACGACCTGGGTCGCCAGCAGGCGACCCTGGCGGGCCCCCAGCTCCTGCGCCTTGGCGTCGCGGCCGGGCGTCCGGCGGATGCGGTCGAGCCGCCCGAGGGCGGCCCCGATCTGGCCGTCGAGGCGGGACACGCGCTCGGCCGCGGTGTCGCGGCGGACCTCGAGGTAGGACCGGGCGACCGCGTCGGCGACGCGCCGGGCCTGCTCGGGACTGCTCGCGGTGCTCGTGAAGGCGAGCAGCTGCGAGCCCGCGGGGTTGGCGACCTCGGTGCGGCGCCCGATCGCGGTCGCGGTGGTGCCGTCGTCGAGGCGATCTGCGGCCGCAGCGGCGACCGGGCGGGTGAGCGCGGACCCGACCTCGGTCGCCATGTCGACCTGCTGGTCGGCACGGTCGGCCGAGGGGTCGGACGGGAGCGGGTCGACCGAGACGGTCGCCGTCGAGCGGTAGTCGGCCGGCAGGGCGAGCCCGGCGACGACGCCGAGCAGCAGCCCGGTGAGCGCCGCGACGGCGACCTGGCGGCGTCGACGGGAGACCTGGGCGACGAGCTCGCTGAGGCGGAGCGAGTCGGGGGGTGGTCATGGCGGGTCCTTCCTGGACGATCGGGACGGTGGCGCACACCACCGCACGGTGGGGGAGAGTCGGTCCCGGGACCGCCATGACGGCCGTCCGGTGTGGTTCCGGCCACGTTCGCCGGAACGCCCGTGCATTGACCCCGAACGGCCCCGGTCGAATGGCCCGGGTCTTAGGTCACCGTGTGGATCGTCACCTTTGCGGAGGCTCGAAAGTCTGCTTAGCCTGTCCCGGCATCAGCAACTTTGTGGTGGTCCAACCGCTGTAACCCGTGGTTCGGACCCCGTCGATCCGGGGGGATCACGCATGACCGACCGACTCCGTGGTGGCGCCGCCACCCGTGCCGCCACCCGCGGCAGCGTCGGCCCGGTCGCGCCACGACGTCCTTCCGGGTCTCTCGCGACGCCGCGCCGTCGGCGTCCTCTCTCGGGCGAGACCATCCATCCGCCGGCTCCGGGGTCGGGCGCTCACGAGGCGCGCCGGCACCGGGGACACTCCCACGGAAGATCGTCATGTCAGGCACCGCTGCTCACGTACCGCCGAACGCTCCGACCACCCCCTTGGACGAGCTGGACGACCGCCGGCTCGTGACCCTCGCACGCGACGGCTCGTCCGCCGCGTTCGCCACGCTCTACGTCCGTCATCGACCCGTCGCCGAACGGGTCGCCGCTCGCTTCAGCCGGCCGGCCGAGGTCGACGACGTCGTCGCCGAGGCCTTCGGCCAGCTGTTGCGTCAGCTCGACGGCGGTCGCGGCCCCGACGACGACGTCCGGGCCTACCTGCTGACCTCGGTGCGGCACGAGGCCGGGCGTCGCGCCAGGCGCAACGCCCGCTCGGTGCCGACGGACGACGACGCCCTCTTCGAGCGCCTGGGGCTGCGGTCCGACGAGCCGGTCCTCGACGACGAGCGCGAGCTGGTCCGCCGGGCGATGCTCTCCCTGCCGGACCGGTCGCGTGACGTGCTCTGGGCCCTCGACGTCGAGGGCTACAAGCCACGCGAGGTCGCCGAGTGGATCGGCGCGCGGCCCAACACGGTCTCGGCCCTGGCCTACCGGGCCCGCGCCGCGCTGCGCACCGCCTACCTGCAGGAGCACGTCGGTGCCCTCGACGACCTGCCCGCGGCCTGCGCCGCGGCGCGGTCCGACGTCGTCGCGTACGTCCGGGTCGAGCTGACGCTGCCGGCCCGACGCCGGGTCGAGGCGCACGTGCAGGACTGCGCCCCGTGCCGCGACGTGCTCGACTCCCTTCGAGACGTCGCCGACCGGCTGCCCGGGACCCGGCCGCTGCCGACCCGGACCGCCACCCTGGCCCGCGGCGCCGTGTCGCCCGACCCGCTGGTGGTCCGTCGCGGTGCCTGAGCGCCGGCGTCGCCGGGTCGTCGGGACCGCCCTCGCCGCGCTGCTCGCGCTGTGCGGCTGCGCCGACCGGCCCGAGCGTCCCGGCCGACCGGCGCCCGCCGCCACCACGGCGTCCGCGTGCACCGTGCCCGACCTGACCGACCCGGCGCACGGCCGACTCGTCTGGCACGACGAGTTCGACGGCGACCGGGTGGACCGGTCCCGCTGGAACGTGCGGGACGGGGACAAGCTCTCCTTCGACCAGGCCGCGATCGAGGCCGCGAACGTGGGCGTCGCCGACGGCCGGCTCGCGATCACGGCCCGGCGCGAGGAGGTCCGGGGCCGACCGTTCACGACCGGGTACCTCGACACGATCGGCCGGTTCGCCCAGCGGTACGGACGCTGGGAGGCCCGCGTCCGGCTGCCGGTCGCCCCGGGCCGGTCCCGCGGGCTCTGGCCGGCCTTCTGGCTGCGAGCCACCGAGACCGCCGGCGAGATCGACGTCGTCGAGGCGTGGGGCACTCCGGTGCGCCCGGGCCGACGCCTGCCGGGCGCTGCGTCCTGGACCGTGCACGAGGACACCACGAGCCCGCCCGGCAGCCGGTCCGTCGGCGGCTGGGTCGCGCCCCAGCGGCTCGACGGGGACTTCCACGTGTTCGCCGTCGACCGCACCCCGGACTGCCTGCGGTTCAGCCTCGACGGCCGGACCACGGGCACGGTCCGGGTCGCCGACCACCCCTGGGTGCGCGAGGCGTTGGACTCGCCGCTCGCGATCCGGCTCAACCTGCAGGTCGGCGGGGCGTACTGGGGCCGGGCCGACGACGGCACCGCCCTTCCGGCCGCACTGCTCGTCGACCACGTGCGGGCGTACGCCCCGGTCGGGGGCCCGTCATGAAGCCCCGCGTCCCGGCTCGTCATCCAGGACGCCACCACCAGCCCGAGGAGACCCGTTGACCGCGACCGTCCACGACGTGGGCTACGCCAGTGGCGTCTACGACATGTTCCACGTCGGACACCTGAACCTGCTGCGACGCGCCCGGGCGCACTGCCGCCACCTGGTGGTCGGCGTCGCGAGCGACGCCTACGTCCAGCGGCTGAAGGGTCGGCCGCCGGTCGTCCCGCAGGACGAGCGGCTCGACATCATCGGTGCGCTCGGTCTCGTCGACGAGGTCGTGGTCGACCACAGCGAGGACAAGACCGTCGCCTGGCGGGCGCGGCCGTTCGACGCGATCTTCAAGGGCGACGACTGGCGCGGCACGCCGCGCGGCGACGCGCTCGAGGCGGCGATGGCCGGGCTGGGTGTCGCGGTCGTCTACTTCCCCTACACGCGCTCGACGTCGAGCACCCTGCTGCGCGGTCACCTCGAGCGGTCGGGGGACGCGCAGTGAGCGGCCTGCCGGTCAGCGTCGTCGTTCCCACGCACCGTCGACCCGAGCTGCTGCGCGAGGCCGTGCAGAGCGTCGTCACGCAGGACCACGACGGCGAGATCGAGGTCCTCGTCGTGTTCGACGCCTGCCCGCCCGAGCTGCCCGACGTCGACCTGCCGCCCGGCCGGACGCTCCGCGCGCTCGAGAACGAACGGACCCGCGGACTGGCCGGCGCCCGCAACACCGGCGTGCTCGCCGCGCGGCACGACCTCGTGGCGTTCCTCGACGACGACGACACGTGGCTCCCGGGCAAGCTCGAGGCCCAGCTCGAGCTCCTGGGCTCCGACCCCGAGGCACGTCTGGTCGGCACGGCGATGCAGGTCGACGACGGTCGCACCACGCACGTGCGGCTCGTGCCGCACGACCCCGTCACGCACGCCGACCTGGTGCGTGACCGCATCGCCGGCCTGCACTCGAGCAGCTTCGTGTTCCGCCGGGCCGCCCTCGTCGACGAGATCGGCCTGATCGACGAGGACCTGCCCGGTGCCTACGGCGAGGACTACGACGTCCTGCTCACGACCGCCGCGCTGGGCCCGGTCCGCGTCGTCAACGAGCCGCTCGTCCGGGTCCGGTGGCAGGGGCAGTCGCTGTTCTTCGGGCGCTGGGGCCAGTACGCCGAGGCGCTCGGCTACCTGCTCGCCAAGCACCGCGACATCGCCGACGACCCCGACGGCGCGAGCCGCGTGCGCTCGCAGATCGCCTTCGCCCTCGCGGCGTCCGGCGACCGCCGGGCCGGGCGCCGGGCCGCGCTCGCGGTGCTGCGGAGCCGGCCCGGCAACCTGCGGGCCTGGCTGGCCCTCGCGATCGGGTGCCGGCTCGCCACGGCGGGCGCGGTGGCGACCGTCGCCCAGCGCTTCGGACGGGGGATCTGAGCATGCGCATCCTGATCGCCTGTTCCTCCGGTGGGCACCTCGCCCAGGCGCTCGCGCTGCGGCCGTGGTGGGAGGCTCACGACCGGCTCTGGGTCACGGGACCGACCGACGACGCCCGCATGAAGCTGCGCGGCGAGCGGGCCGTCGAGTGCCACTGGCCGACGCAGCGGCACCTGCCCAACCTGCTGCGCAACACCGTCCTCGCCCGTCGGGTGCTGCGGCAGTACCGGCCCGACGTCGTGTTCAGCACGGGGGCGGCCGTCGCGGTGCCGTTCCTGTGGCAGGCCCACCGCCACGGCGCCGAGGCCGTCTTCCTCGAGACCGTCGACCGCATCGACCGACCCTCGCTCACGGGCCGGCTCGTCTACCCGGTCGTCGACCGCTTCCTCGGCCAGTGGCCCGACCTCGCCCGCGCACTGCCTCGAGCCGAGGACGTGGGGGTCGTGCTGTGAGCGCCGCACCGCGGGTCGTCGCGAGCGTCGGCACGTACCACCGGCCGTTCGAGCGCCTGGTCTCCTGGCTCGAGCCGCTCGTGCGCTCCGGCGAGATCGACCTCGTCCTCCAGCACGGCTCGACCCGGCCGGTCGACGGGGCCGAGAACCACGCCATGCTCGCGCCGGACGAGCTGCTCGCGCACTACGCCGTCGCCGACGTCGTCGTGCTGCAGGGCGGCGCGGGCGGCGTCATGGACGCGCGCCGTGCGGGCCGGGTGCCGATCGTCGTGCCCCGGCTGCCGGTCGACGACGAGGCCGTCGACGACCACCAGGTGCACCTCGCGCGCCGGCTCGCGGAGCTGGGCCACGTGCACCTGGCCGAGTCCGCCGACGAGCTGCACGCCCTGCTGCGGTCGGCGGGCGCGGGCACGCTCCCGACCCGACTCGCGGCGCAGCGCCCGACGGACGGCGTGGGCCGCGCCGTCCGGGCGCTCTCCCGCCCGCCGGAGGCGCCGCCCCGACGCGGGCTGGTGCGTGCGCTCGTCCCCGCGAGCCTCGCGCGGACCCTCGCGGTCGCTGCGGCCCAGATCGCGGGTGCCGCGGCCGGGCTGCTCGCGGTCGGTGCCACGCCGCTCGCGGCCGCCGTCGTGCTGCTCCTCGTGCTGATCCAGGCGGTCGCCACGCTCGCGGTGCTCCCGCCGACCGACCGAGCTCGGTCGCCACGGCCCGCCGCGACGCCCGTGCTGCTGCTCGGTCTCGCGCTCGGACTCGCCGCGGCGGCCGGGCGGCCCGAGGTGCTGTCCGGACGGCCCGTCGCGGGTGCGGCCCTCGGGGCCGCCGGCGGTGCGCTCGCGGCCGCGGCCCTGCACCGGTGGCTGCACCGGCGCGGGGGCGTCGTCGTCGTGGGGGACGAGACCACCGTGCGCGACGTCGTGACCCGCTGGCGCCGCGACGAGGCCGTCGCGGTCGCAGCGGCCTGCACCTGGCGACCGCGCGGACGCACCGCGGCGCCGCCGGTCGTCGCCGACGTCCGCCGCGAGGTCCGACGACTCGTCCGCGCTCACGGGGCCGACGAGGTCGTCTTCACCTCGATCGACGTCGCCACCCGAGAGCTCGGCCCGCTGGTGGCGGACCTGGCGCGGGACGGCGTCGCCTGCACGAGCCTCGTGACGCAGCGGGGTCCGCTCGAGGCGGTCCGGCCGCGGAGGATCGGTCCGGACGCCGCGATCGAGCTGCGCCCGCAGCACGTCCCGGGTCCCTGGCGCGAGGCGTGCTGACGATGTCACGCGTTGTTACACTCGCGGCCATCCGGAACGACCGGGCACGGACGGGAGCGCGATGAGCGACATCGGGTACAAGGTCAAGGTCCTGCGGCAGATCGGTCTGCTCAAGCCCCAACCTCCGCACCGCCTGATCAAGGCCGGCATCAAGCTCGCGACGTGGGGTCCCGGGTTCCCCGCCGCCGTCGCCGCGGCCACCGCGCGCTTCCCGAAGCAGACGGCCATCATCGACGACGCCGGCGAGCTCACCTGGTCCGAGCTGAACGCCGAGATCAACCGCGTCACCGCGGCACTGAAGGACAAGGGCGTCGACGTCGGCGACGGCGTCGCCCTGATGTGCCGCAACCACCGCTTCATGGTCGTCGCGATGGTCGCGATCATGAAGATCGGCGCCAAGGCCCTGCTGCTCAACACGATGGCCAGCTCCTCGCAGCTCGGCGAGCTCACCCGCCGCGAGAACGCCAAGTTCGCGATCGTCGACCAGGAGTTCCTCGAGGTCACGTCCGAGATCGAGCGCGAGAAGGTCGTCGTGGCGTGGGCCGACGACGACTCCCACGGCCTGCCGACCCTGTCCTCGATCTCCGAGGGCGCGTCGAGCGCCGAGCACAAGAAGCCGGCCAAGCCCGGTGGCATCGTCATCTTCACGTCCGGCACGACCGGCCTGCCCAAGGGCGCCAACCGCAAGGAGCCGGAGAACCTCGACCCGCTGCTCACGTTCTTCGGCTCGATCCCGTACGGCGGCAACTCCACGGTCGTGCTCGCGGCGCCGCTGTTCCACTCGTGGGGACTGCTGAACTTCGGCTTCGGCCTCTCGACCGTCCCCACCTACGTGCTGCGGCGCAAGTTCAAGCCCGAGCAGGTCCTGCAGGACATCGAGACGTACAAGGCCGAGGTCCTCGTCGTCGTGCCGCTCATGATGCAGCGCCTCGTCGACGCCGACCCCGAGGTCGTCAAGAAGACCGACGTGTCGAGCCTGCGCATCACGGCGTCGAGCGGCTCGGCCCTCGCCGGCGACCTCGCGACGCACTTCATGGACCTGTTCACCGACTCGGTCTACAACTTCTACGGCGCGACCGAGACCGGCTGGGTCTCGATCGCCTCGCCGAAGGACCTGCGCGCCGCGCCCGGCACGGCCGGCAAGGTCCCGTGGCGCACCGTCGTCAAGATCCTCGACAACGACGGCAACGAGCTCCCGCCGGGCGAGACGGGCGTCATCTACGTCGGCAACGAGATGCAGTTCGGCGGCTACACCGACGGCAACTCCAAGGACTTCCGCGACGGCCTGATGCACTCGGGTGACCTCGGCTACTTCGACGAGGACGGACGCCTGTTCGTGTCCGGGCGCGACGACGACATGGTCATCTCCGGTGGCGAGAACGTCTTCCCGCGCGAGCTCGAGGACGCCCTCATCGAGCACCCGAAGATCACCGACGTCGTCGTCGTCGGCATCCCCGACAAGGACTGGGGCCACTGCCTCGCCGCCTACGTCGTGGTCAAGGACGGCGAGTCGCTCGACGAGGACGAGGTCGTGTCCTTCGCCAAGGAGCGGGTCGCGCGCTTCGCGGTGCCGCGCCGGACCAAGTTCATCGACGAGCTGCCGCGCAACCCCACCGGCAAGGTCATGAAGCGCGAGCTGCCCGACTTCGACTGAGTCGGCGTCCCCGCGTCGGGCCGGCTCCAGGGGTCGGCCTCAGCCCAGGGCTGCCTCCACGGCGGCCTCGGCGTGAAGACGCGTCGTGGGCAGCACCGTCACCGCACTGTCCGCGGGCCCGACCAGCAGCTCGATCTCGGTGCACCCGAGCACGACGGCCTGGGCGCCCCGGGCGACGAGGCGCTCGATGACGCCGCGGTAGGCGATGCGGGACTCCTCGCGCACGTCGCCGCGCACGAGCTCGTCGTAGATGACGCCGTGCACGAGCTCGCGGTCGTCAGCCTCGGGGACGATCGACGCGACGCCGCGCGCCGCCAGGTGGTCGACCATGAACGGGTGCTCCATCGTGAAGCGGGTGCCGAGCAGCCCGACGGTGGAGGCTCCGGCGGCGCGGGCGGCCGCCGCGGTGACGTCGCCGATGTGCAGGAACGGCACGTCGAGGGTGTCCTGCACGACGTCGGCGACGAGGTGCATCGTGTTGGTCGCGAGCAGCACGAGCTCGGCCCCGGCGTCCTGCAGGGTGCGTGCGCGCCGGGCCAGGATCGTGCCCAGCTCGTCCCACGCCCCGGCGGCCTGCCGTCGCTCGATGCCGGCGAAGTCGACGGAGTCCATCAGGACGGGGGCCGAGTGATGGCCACCGAGGCGCTCGCGCACCGTCTCGTTGAGGACGCGGTAGTACTCCGCGGTCGACTCCCAGCTCATCCCGCCCAGCAGCCCGATGGTGCGCATGGTGCGATCCTCTCGCGTGCCCGTGCCGTCCGGCGACCGCCGGGCGCGTGTGGCACGCTGACCGCGTGGACTTCACCTACGCCCCGGACCCGGACGGTCGCCCCGATCCGGGCGAGGTCGTGTGGGCGTGGGTGCCGTACGAGGAGGACCCGGCCCGCGGCAAGGACCGGCCGGTGCTGCTCGTCGCACGCGACGGCGACGACCTGCTCGCGCTGCCGCTGACCAGCAAGGACCACGACCGCGACGCCGCCCAGGAGGCCGCCGCGGGGCGCTTCTGGCTCGACATCGGCACCGGCGCGTGGGACGCCCAGGGTCGCCCAAGCGAGGTGCGCCTCGACCGGGTCGTGCGGCTGGCCGAGTCCGACGTCCGGCGCGAGGGCGCGGTCCTGGACCGAGAACGGTTCGAGACCGTGGCCGCCGCGGCCCGTGAGCACCTCGGCTGACGCATGGGTGCCGTCTCGCGCGTCGACGCCTTCCAGCGTCGCCATCCCGTCGTCGGGTTCCCCCTGGCGGTGATCTACAAGTACTTCGACGACCAGGGTCCCTACCTGGCCGCCATCGTCACCTACTACGCGTTCGTCGCGGTCTTCCCGCTGCTGCTCATCTCGACGTCGATCCTGGGCTTCGTCCTGCAGGGCGACCCGCAGCTGCGCGAGGACCTGCTCAAGACCGCGTTGAGCCAGTTCCCGATCGTCGGGACGCAGCTGAGCA
This sequence comes from Aeromicrobium erythreum, assembly GCA_036946185.1. GTDB lineage: Bacteria > Actinomycetota > Actinomycetes > Propionibacteriales > Nocardioidaceae > Aeromicrobium > Aeromicrobium erythreum_A. The sequence continues at coordinate 4,538 of JAQIJP010000002.1, read as the reverse complement.
GCGAGCAGGGCCTGCAGGGCAGCACGACCGCGATCGTCGTCGGCTCGATCGCCGCGCTCTACGGCGCCATGGGGCTCGGCCAGGCCGCGCAGAACGCCGCCAACATCGCCTGGTCCGTGCCGCGCAACAGCCGGGCCAACCCGTTCCTCATGCGCCTGCGCAGCCTGATCTTCCTCGCGATCGCCGGGCTGGGGATCCTCGTGCTCGCCATCGCGACGTCGGTCCTCGCGAACCTCGACTCCTTCGGGGGGCCCGTCGTCGGGTGGGTCGCCCGGGGGATCGGTCTGCTCCTGACCATCGGCATCTTCGTGGGCCTGTTCCGGCTCGTGAGCGCCGGCCGTGCCGGCGCCCGCTCGGTGCTGCCGGGCGCCGTCGTGGCGGGACTGGGCTGGCAGCTGCTGCAGCTGGCGGGCAGCTCCTACGTCACGCGGGTGATCGGCCGGGCGGACGAGACGGTCAACTCGACGTTCGCCCTGGTCCTCGGCCTCGTGGCGTTCATCTTCGTCGCAGCGGTGCTCGTCGTGCTCGCGCTCGAGGTCAACGTCGTGCTGCGTCGCCACCTGTACCCGCGCGCGCTCCTCACGCCGTTCACGGACAACGTCGACCTGACCGAGGCCGACGTCCGGGCCTACACGGCCTACGCGAAGGCGCAGCGGCACAAAGGCTTCCAGGTCATCGAGGCGCGGTTCGAGAAGGAGCCCGCCGACCCGTCCCCGGAGCGGGACGCCGACACGGCCGCCGACGCGCCCCACTAGGCTGGTCCCGACCATCCCCACGCACGAGTGAAGGACTTGCCATGCCCACGGGCCGAGTGAAGTGGTACGACGCCGACAAGGGGTTCGGGTTCCTGACCCAGGACGGCGGCGGCGACGTCTACGTCGGGTCGAGCGCCCTGCCGGAGGGCGTCGAGACCCTCAAGAACGGCGCGCGCGTGGAGTTCGGCATCGCGCAGGGACGACGCGGCGACCAGGCGCTGCAGGTCCGGCTGCTCGACCCCGCCGGGTCGGTGTCGCGCAAGCAGGCGAACGCCCGGCGCAAGAAGCCCGACGAGATGGTCGTGATCGTCGAGGACCTCATCCGGATGCTCGACGACCTGGGCGAGGGCTACCGCCACGGGCGGCACCCCGACCCGAAGACCGCGAAGCCGGTCGCGCAGGTGCTGCGCGCGCTCGCGACCGAGCTCGACTGACCCGGGCGCTCGCGGGCCCCGGCGGAGGTCGGGCCGTGCTGTACAGTAGTAGTTGAACGTTCTACTACCTGGTGGTGACCCGATGAACCCGAGCACGCCCCGCTACGACCTCGCCGACCTCGAGGCGCGGCTGCGCCCCAGCGACCGGATGCCGGTGCTCTTCGTCGGCCACGGCAACCCGATGCACGCCATCAGCGACAACGACTACACGCGCACGTGGACCGCCGAGGGGCGACGGCTGCCCGACGCGCAGGCGATCGTCGTGATCAGCGCGCACTGGATGACGGAGGGCAGCACGCACATCACCGATGCGCCCCGCAACCCCGTCATCTACGACTTCGGTGGCTTCCCCGACGAGCTGTACCGGGTCGAGTACCCGACCGAGGGGGACCCGGCCGTGGCGAGGGTGCTCCAGCGCCAGCTGCTCGAGTACGAGGCCCGCCTCGACGCCCAGTGGGGCCTCGACCACGGCACGTGGTCGATCCTGCGGTTCCTCGCGCCCGAGCCCGAGGTGCCCGTCCTGCAGATCAGCCTCGACCAGACGATGGCTCTGCCCGACCTGTACGCGCTGTTCTCCCGCCTGCGCGGCCTGCGCCGGCGTGGGGTCCTGTTCATCGGCAGCGGCAACATCGTGCACGCCCTGGGTCGGGCCCGGTGGCAGACCGGCGCCACCCCGTGGGACTGGGCCGAGCAGTTCGACGCGGACACCGCCCTCGCCCTGCGCGAGCGCCGCCTGCCGGACCTGCTCGACCCGTACCGCACGTGGTCCGAGGCGCGTCTGGCCGTGCCGACCGACGACCACTACCGCCCGATGGTCGCGTCGCTCAGCCTGCTCGAGGACGACGAGGACGTGCGCTTCTTCAACGAGTCGATCGACATGGGCTCGATCGGCAATGCGCAGCTTCGTGACGGTCTAGTACCCCCGGCGGCGGACCGGTCGGCGGCGGGGGAGGCGCCGTCGACGGGGGCGGCGGAGGCACGTCGGGCCGACGCGGCTGCGCCACGACGTCCGGGTCGGGGCGCGAACAGCGGGGTGCCCCGACCCTGGTTCGCCTTGACGACGACGAGCACCGCCCAGCCGACGAGCAGCGCCGCCGTCAGGCCCATCGCGAGCGACGTCGGGGTGTCGAGCAGGAACAGCCCGATGCCGATCAGGCCGCCGATGACCCACGACAGCTGCAGCAAGGTCTCGGAGCGCGCGAACATGCTCGTGCGGACCTCCTCGCGCACGTCGCGCTGGATGAGCGCGTCGAGGCTGAGCTTGCCGAGCGACTGGCACAGCCCGGCGGTCAGGCCGAGCAGCACGGCCGTGGGCCAGCGCAGGTAGAGCGAGGCCGCGACCAGCACCGCGACGTCGACGACGAGCACGACGAGCACGATCGCGTGCGGGCTGCGCGACCGCGTCCAGGAGCCGATGACCACGCCGAGCGTGTTGCCCGCCCCGGCGCCGCCGATCACCAGGCCCATGAGGATCGTCGCGTTGCCGCCCCACCCGATGAAGTCCGGGGGGTCGCGCAGCGTGAACGCCATGAAGATCGTCAGGAAGCCGGTGAGCAGCCGCAGGCCGGCGTTGCTGCGCAGGGCGTCGACGACGTGCCGCGAGACCTCGATGCCGCGTCGCCTGCCGCCGAGCTCGGCCTTCTCCTCGCCCTCGCTGGAGTCGACACGCTCGGGCAGCAGGATCGCCAGGATCGTGCCGACGACGAACAGCACGGCGGCGTACCGCAGCGACCACGGCGCCCCGATCGCGGCGGCGCCGGCGGCCAGGGGCGCCGAGATCGCGGCGGCCCCGGTGCCGGTGAGCGAGATCCGCGAGTTGGCCTTGACGAGCGTGAGCTCCCGCGGGAGCAGGCGCGGGACCGCGGCGGCGCGGGTGACGCCGTAGGCCTTGGACGAGACGAGGCAGCCGAGGGCCGCGAAGTAGAAGGCCGGGGACTCGTCGACGACGGCGCCGGCCAGCACCCAGCAGCAGAAGGCGCGGACGGCCAGCGTCGCACCGATCGCCCAGCGGCGGCCGCGCCGGAAGCGGTCGAGGAACGGGCCGATCAGTGGCGCGACGATCGCGAAGGGCAGCATCGTCAGGACGAGGAACAGGGCGACCTGGCCGCCCGCCTGCTCGGTCGGCACCGTGAAGAACAGGGTGCCGGCGAGGGACACGGCCACGGCGGCGTCGCCCGCGGTGTTGAAGGCGTGCAGCTCGAGCAGCCGCGACAGGCCGGACTCGCCCGCGCCGCCCGCGTGCGTGAAGGCGCGAGCCTTCGTCCAGGCGCCGCGGCCACCGCGGGCCACGAGTCGTCCGGTGCCGCGGGCGGCGGCGCCGGCGCGGTTGCGGCGCGCCGGTGCCGTCGGCTGCTCGCGGGTCGGCCCCGTCGCGTCGTCGGCGGGGGGTCCCCAGCCGTCCGGGCCGGCGGTCGGCGGGGTGTGGTGGACGTGCGGCCACCCGTCGTCCGGCGGCGGAGGCGGCGGCCCGTCGGGACGTCCGTTCTCCTCCATGCGGTCCATCCTGCCGCACCGGTCCGACGGGGCACGCCGAGGCCCGTCGGGGTGTCGGGTCTCGTCAGCGGTCGGGCAGGAGGTGCTGCGCGAGCCAGTCCTGTGACTCGTCGAGCCACTCGCGGTAGTGGCCCATCGCGCAGTGGTCGTCGTCCGGGAACAGCCGCAGGGTGGCCCGCGGCGCGGCGGCGGCGAGGTCGATCGAGTCCTGGGTGCTCAGGAGCGTGTCGTGGTCGCCGTTGACCACGAGCAGCGGGACCTCGATCCGTCCGTACTCGTCGGCGAGGGACAGTCCGTGCAGCGTGTGGCTCAGCCCGGCGAGCGTGCGCGACCCGGTGGTGTCCTTGAGGGCCTGCAGGATGATCTGCGGGATGCCGATCGATCCGGCCGTGCCGAACGAGCGGTGCGTGGGTGCCCCGCACGACACGACGCACCGCAGACGGTCGTCGGCCGCGGCCATCCGGGTCGACCAGTAGCCGCCGAAGCTCACGCCCACCATGCCCAGCCGGTCGCCGTCGAGCCGCGGATCGGCCGCGAGCCGGTCGAGCACGGCGCGGTAGACCTGCTCGGACGCGTCGGTCATGGGCTGGTGGTAGGCGTAGCTGCCCGGCATCTCCATGACGAAGGTGGCCATCGCGCTGTCCCGGTAGCGCAGCAGCGGGAGCAGGAGCTCCTGGGCCGTGCCCTCCAGCCCGTTGGTGATGAGCACGGTCGGCTGCGGCGCGCTGCCCGGCCGGCTGACGAGGTAGCCGCGCGCGACGTCGCCGTCGACGGGGACCTCGAGGGCCTCGACGTCGACCCCCGAGGTGCGGAGTCAGGAGCGGCAGCAGGGCGTCGAAGAGTCGGCGCGAGCGCC
>JAQIJP010000001.1:0-80701 GCA_036946185.1 Aeromicrobium erythreum | reverse complement strand
ACCGCGAGGGCACGGTGCGGCAGCGCCTCGCCGGGCGGGTGCCACGACGCGGCGACGGGGCGTGGGACGGCTGGCTCGACCTGCCGGGCCTCGACGTCCCGCCCGACGGCCTCGTCGTGTCGGCCAACCACCGGCGGGAGCGGTGGGCGGCGATCTCGGACGAGTTCGCCCCGCAGCACCGCGCCCGTCGGCTCGAGGAGCTGCTGGCCGACCGGGCCGGCCTGACGGTCGACGAGGCCGCCGCCGTCCACGCCGACACGCTCCTGCGCCCCGCGCGGGACTGGCAGGCGCGGCTCGCGGGACTCGTGGTCACGGGTCCCGCGGCCCAGCGTCGCGACCTGCTGCTCCACTGGGACGGACGGATGGACGCCGGCTGCACTGCGGCCGGGGCGTTCGCCGACCTGCGCACGACGCTCGTCCGCCGGCTCGCCGCGCACCCGGCGCTCGTCGACCTGCACGCCGACCCGGGGCTCGACCCGATCTGGACCCCCTGGGTGCAGCCCGAGCCGCGGATCGCGCTCGCGCTCGACCGGTGGGTCGCGGGCGAGTCACCGCCGGGCGTCGACCTCGACGCCGAGATCCGCGCCGCGCGCTCGTCGCGTCCGCCGAGCACCCGGCCCGTCCGTGGGGGCGAGAGCCACGGGGTCGACGTGCCCGGGCACGGGTGGGTGCCGCTCGCCGGGGACGACGCGTGCGTCCTGTCGAGCGCGTCGGTGCCCGGGGTCACCGATGCATGCTGGCGCGGTCCCGTGGCGCGGCTCGTGTGGGACCTCGACGACCGGTCCGCGAGCCGCTGGACCGTGCCCGACGACGTGGCGACCTGGGCCGCGGGGTCCGTCGCCGGACTGGAGGACCGATGACGTTCACGCTGCGCCCCGTGCGACCGGACGAGGACGCCGACCTGCTGCACGGCTGGGTCACGCAGGAGCGCGCCCGGTTCTGGGGGATGCTCGACAAGAGCCGCGACGAGGTCCGGGACGTCTACACCTACCTCGACGGCCTGTCGACGCATCACGCGTACCTGGTCCACCTCGACGGCGAGCCGATCGCGCTCTTCCAGACCTACGAGCCCGCTCACGATCCCGTCGGGGAGGTGTACCCCGTGCAGGAGGGTGACCTCGGCGCGCACCTGTTCGTCGCCCCGGGGGAGCGGGTGCCCGGCTTCACCGGGCGGCTCGCGGAGTTCCTCGTGACGACGCTGTTCGAGGACCGTGCTGTGCAGCGCGTCGTGTGCGAGCCCGACGTGCTCAACGCCGCGTCGCTGCGCCGGGTCGAGCGGATCGGCGCCGAGCTCGGTCCCGAGGTCGACCTGGGCTGGAAGCGCGCCCGCCTCGCCTTCCTCACGCGCGCCGCGGCCGGGCTCCCACCAGGTCAGGCCTCGTAGAGCTCGACCTCGTCGAGGCCGACGGTGCGGCGCGAGACGCCGAGCTTGGTCCAGGTGAAGCCCTCGGGCGGCTCGTCGCCGACCGCGACGAGGTGCACGCCGTCGACGCCCTCCTCGAAGGCCGCGACGAGGTCCAGGCCGTTCCAGCGGGCCCGCAGCCCGGGCCGCTCGGCGGGCGCGACCGGACCGCGGCCGTTGCGCCAGCCGTACGCGGGGGTGTCGTAGTACGAGATCACCCGCCGGCGGCCGTCGTCCTCGAGCCGCCAGAACTCCGCGCCGGACGGAGCCCGGGTCGGTCGCAGCACGCCGTCCTCGACGTGGACGCCGGGCAGCTCCGGCAGGACGAGGAAGTCGACGAACCGACCGCGGCCGGGCTCCGGGTCCGGGTGGCCGAACGCGGCGCGGGCCGCATCGGCGTCGGCGTACGTCGCCTCCTCGAGCGGCACGACCGGACCGCCGACGACGTCGAGACCCTCGAGCATGATCGCCGTGGTCTCGCGGGGCGTGAGCAGCGCGAACCAGTGCCGCTCGACGGTCGGGGCGCTCACGGCAGTAGCAGGACCTTGCCGGTGGCGCGGCGCTCGTCGATCTCGGCGAGCGCGTCGGCCGCACGCTCGAGCGGGAACGTCACGCCGATCGGCGGGGTGAGCGCACCGGAGGCGACGTGCGGGGCGATCGCCGCCCACTCCTGCGCGATGTGGCCGGGCCGCTTGAGCGCGTAGGCGCCCCAGCCGACGCCGACGACGCTCACGTTGTTGAGCAGCAGCCGGTTGACCTGCACGGTGGGGATCTCCCCGGCGGTGAAGCCGATGACGAGCAGTCGACCGTCGTCGCGCAGCGAGCGGATCGAGTCGGTGAAGCGGTCGCCACCGACCGGGTCGACCACCAGGTCGACCCCGCCCCGCTGCTTGACCTCGTCCTTGAAGCCCTCGGCGAGCACGTACTCGTCGGCGCCCGCGTCGAGCGCGACCTGCCCCTTGGCGTCGGTCGACGTCACCGCGATGACCTGGCCGGCGCCGAACGCCTTCGCGACCTGGATCGAGGCCGTCCCCACGCCGCCCGCGGCACCGTGCACGAGCACGCTCTCGCCCTCGGCCAGCCGGCCGCGCTCGACGAGCGCGAAGTACGCGGTCAGGTAGTTGAGCGGCAGCGCCGCGCCCTGCTCGAAGCTCACCCCGTCGGGCAGGGGGAAGGTCATGCTCGTGTGCGCGACCGCGAGCTCGGCGAAGCCGCCCAGCAGCGGGAACGCGGCGACGCGGTCACCCGGCGCGAAGCCGGACTCCTCCGGCGCCGACACGACCTCGCCCGCCACCTCGGACCCGGGGACGAACGGCAGCGGGGGCTTCATCTGGTACAGCCCGCGGGTCTGCAGGACCTCCGGGAACGACACGCCGCTCGCGCGCACCCGCACGAGGACCTGGTCGTCGCCGGGGGTGGGGTCGTCGACGTCGCCGACCTCGACGAAGGCTGGTCCGTCGAGGCGGGTGATCTGCACGGCACGCATGGGCCGACCCTACACGCGTACTAAGCGAGCGCTTAGGACCACGCGTGGACGACCAGGCTGATCGCGACGGCGAAGCCGAGCGACACCGCCACGAGGTACGGCCCGTACAGCCGGCGCAGCCACGGGTGCAGGAGCCGCGCGAGGAACCACAGCACGAGGGCGATCACCGCGAGCCGGGCGCCGCGCTCCAGTGCCGTCCAGCCCGCGAGCTCGCCGAGCCCGAAGCCGTTCTCGCCCGCGATCCGGGCATAGACCTTGACCGGGATGCCGTCGAGCGCCTGGTGCAGGATGCCGGCCGGACCGTCGGCGAGGTGGCGGGCGGCCGCCTCGCGCATCCGCTCGGTCGTCCAGGGGGCTGGGAAGCGGGTCCCGCCGGCCGCGAACGCCGCGGTCGTCAGCACGCCGGCGACCGACCCGGTCACGAGGGCGAGCGAGAAGTGCGGGATCCGTCGGGGGACCGCCACGGCGAGCAGGACGAGCGACATCTCCGCCATGACCGGCCAGCTGACCGCCTCCGCCAGGCCCCAGCAGAACGCGACGACCAGGCCCCACGGGCTCGTCACGAGGCGCGCGACCACCTGCCACGTGCGGGAGACCCGCTCGCGGGCGGGGCCCTCGGCGACGGACGCGGCCACCCGGTCGTGCAGGACGTCGGGGTCGGCGTCGGCCGGGGCGACGGGTGCACCGATGCGGACCTCGAGGGGCGTGGGCGTGAACCGCCCGTTCTTGGGCAGGACCTCGCGGGTCCCGCGCAGCGCGACCGGCACCACGTCGACGTCGAGGTCGCGCGCGAGCCGGGTCGCGCCGGACGCGAACCGGCCGACCGACCCGTCCAGCGTGCGGGTGCCCTCCGGGTAGACGACGACGGTGCGGCCGTCCTCGACCGCCGGGCGGGCGGCCGCGAGCAGCGCGGCGTAGGCGCCCGACTCGTGCCGTCGCACGGGCAGGGCGCCGGCCAGCCCGGTCACCAGCAGCCGGCGCCACCACACGTCGAACCAGTAGTCGGCCGCGGCCGCGAAGACCGGCTTCGCGTGGGTCGGCAGCGCCGCCATGAGTGCCGCGGTGTCGGCGTGGGAGGAGTGGTTGGCCACGAGGACCCGCCCGCGGCCGTCCGCCGTGGGTGGCAGCGACCCCGTGACGGTCAGCCCGCCGGACAGGGACGTGACGATCCGCCAGAGCCGCCGACGCAGCAGGCTCGGCAGGTGCCAGCGATGCGGCCCGTTCCCCCCGCCCCCGCCGCCGGTCATGCCAGGACCGCGGCCAGCGGCAGGACGAGCAGCAGCGAGTCGACGCGGTCGAGCAGGCCGCCGAAGCCCGGCAGCCAGTCGCCCGCGTCCTTGACCCCCGCCTGGCGCTTGAACATCGACTCGAGCAGGTCGCCCAGCACGCCGCCGACCGCGACGGCGATGACGAGACCGACGGAGATCGTGCCGAGCAGCGTCAGCACGAGGAACGCGCCGATCACGGCGCCCGCGAGCCCGCCCACGGTCTTGTTCGGGCTGAGCGGCGAGAGCGGTCGCCGGGCCCACGCGAACCGACGGAAGCCCTTGCCGCCGCACCACGCGGCGACGTCGGTCGCCGCGGCGGCGAAGCAGACGAGGAACGCGTCCTCCCACAGGATCACGAGGTGGGCGAGCGACCAGCAGATCCACACCGACCCGAAGCCGGTGAACGCCGCCCGGCGCACCCCGTGCTCCAGGTCGCCGGCCAGCACCGAGGGCAGCGCGCACAGCAGCACCACGAGCGGCACGAGCGCCAGGTAGGACGGGGCCTGCCAGGCCAGCACCGGGTAGGCGACCGCGAGCACGAGCAGGACCACCCGGTCGGCCCGGGGCAGCCCGGCCAGCCGGACGTACTCACGGACCGCGAGCACCGCCAGCACGACCGCCAGCACCGTGGTCGGTCCCTTGCCGAGCCAGATCGGCAGGCCCACGACCGGGACGATGAGCGCCCACGTCGTCCACTTCTGGACGAGCTCGCGCTTGCGGGAGATCGCGACGGCGATGCCGGCGAGCCCCAGCACGACGACCGTGACGTAGAAGAAGAACACCCCGCGCCCCGTGACGTGCAGGTCGAACGGGCCCCAGTCGACGTCGAGGACGAGCGAGCTGCGGTCGAGGTGCAGGATCCGGACGTACCAGTCGACGAGGTCCGTCGGCAGCGTGTCGCCCATCAGGCGACCCCGGGCTCAGCACGCGTCAGGGCGCGGTGCGTGGCGGCCAGCCGGACGCCCGCGGTGAGCAGCGACCCGACGACGACGAGCCCGGCCCACCACGGCATCAGCCCGGGCAGCGCGGTCGCCACGACGGCGACGAGGCAGCGCTCGGTCTTGCCGAACGGTCCGCCGTTGAGCCGGGTGGCGCCCGCGCCGGCCGCGCTGAGCGACGCGAAGGTCGGCAGGGTCGCGGCCAGGGCCGCGACGAGCACGAGCAGGACGTCGACGTGCTGCCACGACCCCTGGTGGCGTGCCGCCAGTGCCGCGAGACCGGCGAACATCAGCAGGTCCGAGGCCCGGTCGCCGAGCTCGTTGAGCACGAAGCCCCACGGCCGGCTGACGCCCCGCGCCCGGGCGACCGCGCCGTCCAGGTTCGCGCCCGCGAGCCGCAGCGCGAGGGCCGGCAGCGCGACCCACCACCAGCCCTGCCAGATGACGAGCGCCGCCACGACGGCGAACAGCACCCCGACGGCGGTGAAGACGTCCGGCGAGAGGCCGCGACGCACCGCGGCGTCGGTGAACAGCTGCAGCCGTCGCGAGTACCACGGCTTGAGCGCGTACAGACCCCGCACGTCGACCCCCTGTCGTCGTCGCCTCCGGTGGGCCACATCCAACCAGATGCGGCCGACCGGCGGATCAGGTCCGCAGGCTCGCGGCCAGGGGGCAGTCGAACGGCCCGCGGGCGCGCAGCCCGACGTGGTTGAGGTAGTCGATGACGATCCCGTACGACTCCAGCAGCCCGGTCTCGGCGTAGCTGACGTCGTGCTCGCGGCAGGAGGACCGCACGAGCGGACGCACCGCGCGCAGGTTCGGGCGCGGCATGGTCGGGAACAGGTGGTGCTCGATCTGGTAGTTCAGGCCGCCCATCGCCGCGTCGAGCACGGGGTTTCCGCGCACGTTGCGCGACATCAGCACCTGCCGCCGCAGGAAGTCGATGCGTGCGTCCGGCGGGACGATCGGCATGCCCTTGTGGCTGGGGGCGAACGAGGCCCCGAGGCACAGTCCGAAGACCGCCGACTGGACCGCGAGGAACGCCAGGGCCAGCCCGAGCGGCAGGAACCACAGGACCACCCCGAGGTAGGTCGCGAGCCGCAGGGCGACGAGACCGGACTCGACCCGTTCGGCACGAGCGGCCCCGCGGCGGCCGAGCGCCATGACGCTCTCGCGGTGCAGGTTGAGCCCCTCCAGCGTCAGCAGGGGGAAGAACAGCCAGCCCTGGTGCCGCGTGAACCAGCCCGCGAACCCCGTCGTCCGTCGTCCGGCGATCGCTGCCGTGAAGGCGAGGGCACCCGGACCGATGTCAGGGTCGCGGCCCTCCTGGTTGGGGGCGGCGTGGTGCTTGCTGTGCTTGGCCTGCCACCAGCCGTGGCTCATCCCGGCGAAGCCGCCGCCGAGCAGTCGCGCGGCCCACACGTTCGCCCGCCGGGTGGCGAACACCTGCTGGTGGGCGGCGTCGTGCCCGAGGAAGCCGAACTGCGTCATGACCAACCCGAGCGCCACGGCGACGCCGAGCTGCGCCCACGAGTCGCCGAGGAGCGCGAACGTCGCCCAGGTCAGGGCGAACAGGCCGACCATGAGCGTGACCCGGGACGCGTAGTACGCGTACCGCCGCTCGAGCAGCCCGCTCGCCCGTACCGCGCGGGCCAGGTCGGTGTAGGGGTTCTGGTGGGGCACCGCGCGGATGGCCGCGTTGCTCCCTGACGATGTGCCGGTCGAGTCGACCATGCGATCTCCGAGCTGGGGCGCGAGCCGGAGGAGAGCCGCCAGGTGGCGTCCGGTCGCGATGGGTCGTCCGCTCCCCACGATAGGGCCTCGAGATGAACGGCGTCAGCGACCGCGCAGGACCACCGGCGCCTTGTCGTCCGGGACGTTCGTGATGTTGCGCAGCCGCGGTCCGGTCGGCTGCTCGGTGTGGACCTCGTAGCGCTGCAGGACCTCGCGCAGGACGACCGTGCCCTCCATGAGGGAGAACGCGGCCCCGATGCAGCGCCGCACGCCGCCGCCGAAGGGCATCCAGGTGCCGGGTGCCACCTCGCCGTCGAGGAACCGGTCCGGCCGGTACTCGTGCGCGTCCGGGAACGACGCCTCGCGGCTGTGCGACAGCATGATCGAGGGCGCGACGGTCGTGCCCGCCGGCAGCCGCCGGCCGGCGACCGTCTGGTCCGACTGCAGCGTCCGCGCCACGAAGTCGATGATCGGGTGCAGGCGCATGGCCTCCTTGAGGCACGCCTCGAGGAACTCCTCGTCACCCGTGTCGGCCGCGTGCGTCGCGCGGGCCAGCAGCTCGGGCGCCTTGCCGAGCTCGTGCAGGGTCCACGACAGCGCCGACGCGGTCGTCTCGTGGCCCGCGAGCAGGAGGGTCACGAGCTGGTCGCGCAGCTCGGCGTCGCTCAGCCCCGAGCCGGCGCCCTCCTCGTCGCCGACACGCAGGAGCCGCGACAGCACGTCGTCGCGTCCCTCGAGGTCGGCGCCGCGGCGCTCGCGGATCTCGGCGTAGAGCAGCTCGTCGACCTGGTGCAGGTTCGTGAAGAAGCCCTTCCACGGCGGCACCTTGCGCAGCACCGGGAAGATCCAGGACAGCAGGATCCCGGCGTCGATGTCGACGATGCGGGTGACCTTCGGCCGCAGCACGGCGAGCCGCTCCTCGTCGGTGACGCCGAAGACGACCTGCAGGATCACCTCGAGCGTGAGGGCGTTCATCGCGTCGAGCGTCACGATCCGCTGGCCCGGGCGCCACGAGTCGACCGCCTGCTTCGCGATGCCCTCGACGAGCGGCCGGTAGCTGCGCATCGCCGGACCCGTGAACGCCGGCATGAGCAGCTTGCGGCCGCGCTGGTGCTCCTCGTCGTCGGTCAGCAGCAGCGAGTGCCGCCCCATGACCGGCTTGAGGATCGCGTTGCCCTCGCCGGCATGGAACTGCGACGGGTCCGAGGAGAAGATCTCCTTGATGTCCGCGGGGTCGCTGTGGACCACGATCGTCCGCGGCCCGGGCATGATCCGGACCGAGAACGTGTCGCCGAACCGGGCGTGCGCGTCGGCGATGAGCGGGCCGCGCTTGCGCATGAACCGCATGGTCATGAGCAGCGGGTTGCCCCGCGGCCCGTCCGGGACCTCGTACTCGCCCATCACGCCCTCCTCAGGGGTGTCCGGTCGTGCTGACGACTACGCGGCCTTCTGCCAGGCGAAGTCGTCCGTCTCGACCTTGCGGGTCGCCCACCAGTACCGGAACGTGAAGCCCGGCCAGATGGTGCGGTTCTTGCCCTGGCTGTCCAGGTACCAGCTCGTGCAGCCGCCCTGGCTCCACACGCCCTTGCTGACCTTCTCCTGCAGGGCGTCGTTGAACTCGCGCTGCGCCTCGCCGGTCGGCTCGACGGCCTCGGCGCCGCGCGCCTGCATCTCGTCGAGCATCGCGATGATCCACTTCGTCTGCTGCTCGATCATGAACACGACCGAGTTGTGGCCGAGCGCCGTGTTCGGGCCGAGCATGAAGAAGAAGTTCGGGAAGTGCTGCACGGCGATGCCGAGGTAGGTCTCGATGCCCTGCTTCTTGAACGTCTCGGAGAGGTCGCGGCCGCCCTTGCCGGTGACGTGGACCCACTCGAAGGCGTCGGTGACGTGGAAGCCGGTGCCGTAGATGATGACGTCGGCCTCGCGGAAGGTGCCGTCCTTGGCCAGGATCCCGTCGGGACGGATCTCCTCGATGCCGTCGGTCACGAGCGCGACGTTGTCGCGGTTGTAGATCGGGACGTAGTTGTCGGTCTTGAGGATGCGCTTGCAGCCCAGCCGGTAGTCGGGGATGAGCTTCTCGGCGACCTCGGGGTCCTTCACCGTCTTGCGGATGTAGGCCGAGACCTTCTTCTCCATGACCGAGGAGATGTTCTGCAGCGGGCCGGTGAAGGCGACCTGCTGCACCTCGTTCATCCAGTACCGGCTGTTGCGGTACAGGCGCGTGCCGCCCGGCACCTTCTCGAGGAAGGCCTTCTTGCGGCCCTCGATGTCGTGGTTGTGCTTGGGGACGACCCACGGCGCGGTGCGCTGGTAGACGTCGAGCTGCCCGACGTGCGGGGCGATCTGCGGCAGGAACTGGATCGCGCTCGCGCCGGTGCCGATGACGGCGACCTTCTTGCCGGTCAGGTCGACGTCGTGCTGCCACTGCGCGGAGTGGAAGTGCGGTCCCTCGAACGTCTCGGCGCCGGGGAGCTTGGGGATGTTGGGGATGTGCAGGCCGCCGATGCCGGAGACGAGGACGCGCGTCTCGTACGTCTCCTTGCTCGTGCGCACGGTCCAGCGCAGCCGCTCCTCGTCCCAGTCGGCGGCGAGCAGCTCGGTGCCGAAGTGGATCAGGTCGTACAGGCCGTTCTTGCGCGCGACGTCCTGCATGTACGCGTGGATCTCGGGCTGCGCGGCGTACTCGCGGCTCCACTGCGGGTTGAGCTCGTAGGAGAACGAGTACATGTGGCTCTGGATGTCGCACTCGGCGCCGGGGTAGGTGTTGTCGCGCCACGTGCCGCCGACGTCGTCGGCCTTCTCGATGACGATGAAGTCGGTGCGGCCGGACTCACGGAGCTTCATGGCCATGCCCATGCCACTGAAGCCGGAGCCCACGATGAGGACGTCGGTGGAGATCACATTTCGGATACTATCGGTATCTGGAATACTCGTCCACGAGATCCGCACCACTGAGCAGGAGACCCGCCGTGACCGTCGAGGCCAGGACCACCCGCGCCGAGCGCCAGGCCCAGACTCGTGAGCGCCTCATCGAGGTCGCGCGCGAGCTGTTCCTGCAGGACGGCTACGCCGCCACCTCGCTGGACCGCGTGGCCGTCGAGGCCGGGTTCTCCAAGGGTGCCGTGTACTCCAACTTCTCCGGCAAGGAGGAGCTGTGCATGGCGGTGCTCGACACGATCCACGCCGAGCAGGTCGAGGGCGTCGTCACCGCGTTCACGGTCGACGCCGACCTGGAGGGCCGGATCGACGCCTTCGCCGCGTGGGCCCGCGAGAAGCTCGGCCACCCGCGCTGGACCGCGCTCGAGGTCGAGTTCGCCGCCCACGCCCGGCAGAGCCCCTACGTCGCGACCGAGCTCGTCAAGCGCCACCGCGCCCTCGTGTCGGCCTCGGCCGACCTGATCCGCCGGGTCACCGAGGACGCCGGGGTCGAGCTCTCGATCGACGCCCACAAGGCCGCCACCGCGCTGCTCAGCCTCGGCATCGGCCTGGGTGCCATGCGCTCGCTCGACCCCCACCTCGACGTCGACGTGTTCGCCGAGACGATGCGGGCCCTCCTCGCCGGCTCCACCCACCGCTGACGGGGCCGCGGTTTACCCGCTCAAGCGGGTAAACCGACACCGATCGAGGGAAGCATCCCCTGAATCGCCCGGTTTGCCTCGACCGGCATGGGCCTGGACCCCTCCGCCGGTCGAGTAGCCGTCCCGGGCTTGGGCGTGGGCCCCTCCGCCGGTCGAGTAGCCGTCCCGGGCTTGGGCGTGGGCCCATCCGTCGGTCGAGTAGCCGTCCCGGGCTTGGGCGTGGGCCCCTCCGTCGGTCGTATCGAGACCACCGTTGCTCCCCGTCCCGCTCCCTCGCAAGGCTCGGTCGGGGACGGTGATCAGTAGCCGCCGTTGGCGGTGAAGCGCTCGAAGCTGCGCTTGACCTCGGCCTCGGCCTCGGCGCGGCCGGTCCAGGTGGAGCCCTCGACGGACTTGCCCGGCTCGAGGTCCTTGTAGACCGTGAAGAAGTGCTCGATCTCGAGGCGGTCGAACTCGGGCACGTGGTGGATGTCGCGCAGGTGCTCCTGGCGCGGGTCCGTCGCCGGGACGCACAGGACCTTGTCGTCGCCGCCGGCCTCGTCGGTCATGCGGAACATGCCGATCGTGCGGCACGTGATGACGCAGCCGGGGAACGTGGGCGACGGCAGCAGCACGAGGGCGTCGAGCGGGTCGCCGTCCAGGCCGAGGGTGTCGTCGATGAACCCGTAGTCCGCCGGGTACTGCGTCGAGGTGAACAGCGTGCGGTCGAGACGGATGCGGTGGGTCGCGTGGTCGACCTCGTACTTGTTCCGCTCGCCCTTGGGAATCTCCACGGTGACGTCGAAGATCACGGCCTGCCACCTCTCGCTGCATCGGGTCGGGGTCGAGGGCGGGTCGCTCGGGGACCGCGTCGCCTCGACTGCCTAGTCTGACGCACGTGGGCGGTTCCGGGACATCCAGGGTCGGCGTCGTGTCGTGGGTCACGGCGCTCGTCGTCGTGGGCGCGCTCGTGCTCGGCGGCGCGGTCGCCTGGTCGCGCGGTGCGCTCAACCCGCTGATCTGCGGCGGGTCGTGCGGGCCCGAGAACGTCGTCCCGCCCGACGCCCTCGTGGCGTCCGGCCGCGCGGGGGACTCCGCCGTGCGCACCGAGCCCACCGGCACGCTCGACGCCGCGGCCCTCAGCAAGGCCGTCGCGGGTCCGTTGCGCGACGCCGACCTGGGCGACCGCGTCGGCCTCGCGGCGTCCGTCGTGGGCGGTCCGGTGACCACGGTCGGCACGGACGCCGCCTTCACCCCCGCCTCGACCGCCAAGGTCCTGACCTCCTTCACCGCGCTCACGCAGCTCGACCCCGAGCGGCGGTTCACGACGCGCACCGTGCTCGACGGCGACCGGATCGTGCTCGTGGGCGGCGGCGACCCGTACCTCGTGGTGGACCGCTCGAAGGGCGACCCCGCGGTCGAGCGCGCCGAGCTGACCCGGCTGGCCCGCGACACGGCACGGGCCGCCACGGCCCGCAAGGTGGGCACGGTCCGGCTCGGCTACGACACGTCGCTGTTCAGCGGACCGGCCGCGAGCCCCGACTGGGAGCCGTCGTACGTCAGCGGGCGGATCGTCAGCCCGGTCTCCGCGCTGTGGGTCGGCCGCGGCACGAGCGGCGGCGTGCGGGTGCCGGACCCCGCGGCGTCCGCCGCGTCCACGTTCGCGGGGCTGCTCCGCGACCGCGGGCTGAGCGTGGAGGGCGACCCGTCGCGGGTCGAGGCACCCGAGGGGGCCCGCACGCTCGCCGCGGTGCGGTCGGCGACCGTCGCCCAGATCTCCGAGCACCTGATCAGCACGAGCGACAACGAGGCGGCCGAGGTCATGCTGCGTCAGGCGGCCCTGGCCGCCGGCCGACCCGGCAGCTTCACCGGCGGCGCGAAGACGGTCCGCGCCACCCTGCGCGCGGCCGGGGTCCCGGTCGACGGGCTGAGGCTGTCCGACGGCAGCGGGCTCTCGCGCAAGGACCGGGTCGAGCCGCGCACCCTCGTCGGGACGCTGTCCGCGGCGGCGAACCGCTCGCGCACCTCCTCGCTGCTCGCGGACCTGCCGGTCGGCGCGTTCAACGGCACACTGCGCAACCGGTTCGCGAAGCCGACGGACGTCCGCGGTGCCGTGCGGGCCAAGACCGGGACGCTCACCGGCATCCACTCGCTGGCCGGCGTGGTCACCGACCGCGAGGGCACCCCGATCGTGCTCACCGTCATGACGGACCGCACGGCGGCGATCAACCCGTTCGCGACGCAGGCGGCGCTCGACGACGTCGCCTCGGCCGTCGCCGCCTGCCGCTGCTCGGGCTGAGTCACCCGGCGGGCCGTACCGTGGGCGCATGATCGACTGGGACGTCGCCCGCGGCACCGCCGCCTGGTTCGCGGGGCCGGGTCCCCAGGTCTCCGCGGCGGAGGCGTCCGAGGCGGTCGCCCAGCTGCGGGAGCTGGCCGACGAGGCCGGCGGACCGGTCCGCGAGTACACCCGGCTCGAGGCGTCGTCGCCCGGCCCGGCCCTCGTCGTGGACCGGCGGCGCTGGACCGAGGCCAACATCGCGAGCTTCGAGGTCCTGATGGACCCGGTCGTCGACAAGCTCACCGCGGGGCGAGCCGGCGGCCCCGTCGCGAAGGCCGTCGGCTCGCGCGTCGCTGGCGCCGAGGTCGGCGCGCTGCTGGCGTTCATGTCCTCGAAGGTCCTCGGCCAGTTCGACCCGTTCTGGGAGGGCCCGGCCGGCGAGCCCGGGCGGTTGCTGCTCGTCGCGCCCAACATCGTCGAGGTCGAGCGCCGCCTCGACGTCGACCCGCGCGACTTCCGCGCCTGGGTCTGCCTGCACGAGGAGACCCACCGGGTCCAGTTCACGGCCGTGCCGTGGATGCGCGACCACGTGCGCTCGCTCATGGACGCCTTCGTCGACGCGACCGACACGGGGACCGAGGCGGTGTCGCGCTTCGTCGCCGACGCGGCCGGCCACGTCAAGCGGCTGCGCAGCGGCGAGGACGTGTCGCTCGCCGACCTGTTCCAGAACGAGCGCCAGCGCGAGGTCGTCGCCCAGGTCACCGGTGTGATGTCGCTGCTGGAGGGGCATGCGGACGTCGTGATGGACGGCGTCGGCCCGCAGGTCGTCCCCTCGGTCGCGACGATCCGGCGCCGCTTCGAGCAGCGCCGCCAGGGCCAGGGCACGCTCGACCGGCTGCTGCGCAAGCTGCTCGGGCTCGACGCCAAGATGCGCCAGTACCGCGACGGTGCGGCGTTCGTGCGGTCCGTCGAGGAGGTCGTCGGGCTCGACGGCCTCAACGCGGTGTGGTCGGAGCCCGCGAACCTCCCGTCGGCCGCCGAGATCCTCGACCCAGCCGCCTGGGTGCGTCGCGTCCACGGCTGACCCCACCCGTGTGCAGGTTTCCCACGAATTCGTGGGAAACCTGCATGGCGCACACGAAGTTTCGTACGCGCGTTTCAGGTTTACCAGGATCTCGTGGGAAACCTGCGGCGGGCGAGGCGTGGGAGGATCGGCCCGTGGCCAGGCTGGACGACGCGGAGGCGCGGGGCCGCACGGCGGTGCGCGCCGTCCTCGACGCCGTCCCGCGCTCCGCTCCGGTCGTGGTCGCCGTCTCCGGCGGGACCGACTCGCTGGCGCTGGCGGCCTGCGCCGCGTTCGTCGCGAGCCGCGACCCGGTCGACGTGACGGCGCTCGTCGTCGACCACGGCCTCCAGGCGGGGTCCGACGAGGTCGCGGCCCGAGCCGTCGCGCAGGTGCGGGGCCTCGGCCTGCGGGCGACGAGCACCCGGGTCCAGGTCGGCACGGACGGCGGGCCCGAGGCCGCGGCCCGCGCCGCTCGCCGGGAAGCCCTGCTGCGCGCCGCCGGTCCGCGCGGTGTCGTCCTGCTCGCGCACACCCTCGACGACCAGGCGGAGACCGTGCTGCTCGGGCTCGGCCGCGGGTCGGGACCCCGTTCGATCGCCGGCATGCGCCGGGTGGACCGGCCCTGGCTGCGCCCGTTCCTCGACCTGCGCCGCACCGACACCGAGCGGATCTGCGCCGTCCACGGCCTCGAGCCCTGGCAGGACCCCCACAACACCGACCCGTCCTACCGACGCGTGCGGGTACGGCGCGAGGCGCTGCCGCTGCTCGAGGACGTGCTGGACGGCGGCGTCGCGGCCGCGCTCGCGCGCACCGCCGACCAGGTCCGCGCCGACGCCGACCTGCTCGACCGGCTCGCGACCGACGCCACGACGGACCACGTGCCCGCCCTCGCGGCACTCGACCCCGCCCTGCGCACGCGGGTGCTCCGCCGGCTGGCGCTCGCGGCAGGCGCCGCGGCCGGCGAGCTCTCCGCCCGGCACGTCGCCGCGCTCGACCGCCTCGTCGTCGACCGGAGGGGCGGGCGCACCGTCGAGCTGCCCGGTGGGGTGACGGCCTCGCGACGGGGGGAGCGGCTCGTGCTGGCCCCCACCCCTGTGGCACGCTGAACCCGTGGATCGCCAGCACGTCGAGTCCGACCTCGACCTCTCGCAGACCCTGTACACCGAGGAACAGATCCAGGCCCGGCTGCGCGAGCTCGCCGCCGAGATCCAGGCCGACTACGACGGCAAGGACCTGCTGCTCGTGGGCGTCCTCAAGGGCGCGGTCATGGTCATGGCCGACCTGTCCCGGGCGCTCGACCGGCACGTCGAGATGGACTGGATGGCGGTCTCGTCCTACGGCTCCGGCACCACGTCGTCCGGCGTCGTCCGCATCCTCAAGGACCTCGACACCGACATCAGCGGCCGGCACGTGCTGATCGTCGAGGACATCATCGACACCGGCCTGACGCTGTCGTGGCTCGTCGCGAACCTGCGCTCGCGCGGCCCGGCGTCGGTCGAGATCGCGACCCTCCTGCGCAAGCCCGAGGCGCTGCAGATGGACGTCGACGTCACGTACGTCGGCTTCGACATCCCGAACGCGTTCGTCGTCGGCTACGGCCTCGACTACGACGAGCGCTACCGCAACCTGCGCTGCATCGGCACGCTCGCGCCGCACGTCTACAGCTGAGGGACCGGCGCCGGAGGCCGCCGGCGGGCACTTCGCCCTGCGTGAACACGTTCAGGTAGTGCACGCTGTCCCCTGTAGGTTTCCAGTACCCCCAGCCATCGACATGAGGAGGAACGGGCCCGCCCGTCGCCGACCATGAACCTCAAGCGCATCTTCCGCGGTCCGTACATCTGGATCGCCCTGATCACCCTCGCCGTGATCCTCGCCATCCAGCTCTCGGGCTCGGCCGGCGGGTTCAGCGAGGTCCGGACCTCCACGATGGTCACGTACCTGCAGGACGACAAGGTCAAGGAGGTCACCTTCAAGGAGGGTGACCAGGAGATCCAGGCGACCCTCGACGACGGCAAGAAGGTCCGTGCCAACTGGATCGGCGACCAGGGCACCGAGCTCGCCAGCCGGGCCCAGGAGGCGGTCGGCGAGAAGAAGCTCAAGACCTACAACGTCGAGGTCCCGAAGCAGTCCTTCTTCGTCACCTTCCTCGTCACGTTCGGCCCGGTCATCCTGCTCGTCCTGCTGTTCCTGTTCTTCATGAACAACGTCCAGGGCGGCGGCGGCCGCGTCATGCAGTTCGCGAAGTCCCGCGCGAAGCTCATCTCCAAGGACACCCCGAAGACCACGTTCTCCGACGTCGCCGGCTGCGACGAGGCGATCGAGGAGCTCGGCGAGATCAAGGAGTTCCTCGCCGAGCCGGCCAAGTTCCAGGCCGTCGGCGCCAAGATCCCCAAGGGCGTGCTGCTCTACGGCCCGCCCGGCACCGGCAAGACGCTGCTCGCGCGCGCCGTCGCGGGCGAGGCGGGCGTGCCGTTCTACTCGATCTCCGGCTCCGACTTCGTCGAGATGTTCGTCGGCGTCGGTGCCTCCCGCGTGCGCGACCTGTTCGAGCAGGCCAAGGAGAACGCCCCGGCGATCGTCTTCATCGACGAGATCGACGCCGTCGGCCGGCACCGCGGCACCGGCATGGGCGGCGGCCACGACGAGCGCGAGCAGACGCTGAACCAGCTGCTCGTCGAGATGGACGGCTTCGACGTGCGCGGCGGCGTCATCCTCATCGCCGCCACCAACCGGCCCGACGTGCTCGACCCGGCGCTGCTGCGCCCGGGCCGCTTCGACCGCCAGATCGGCGTCGAGGCGCCCGACCTCAAGGGTCGCGAGACGATCCTCAAGGTTCACGCCCGCGGCAAGCCGATCGGCCCCGACGTCGACCTGGCCAGTGTCGCCAAGCGCACGCCGGGCTTCAGCGGCGCCGACCTGGCGAACGTCCTCAACGAGGCGGCCCTGCTGACGGCGCGCAACAACGCCAAGGTCATCGACAACCAGTCGCTCGACGAGGCGATCGACCGCGTGATGGCCGGTCCGCAGAAGCGCACGCGCCTCATGAACGACCACGAGCGGCTCGTCACGGCCTACCACGAGGGCGGCCACGCCCTCGTCGCCGCGGCCCTGCCGCAGAGCGACCCGGTGCACAAGATCACGATCCTGCCGCGCGGCCGCGCCCTCGGCTACACGATGGTCCTGCCCGACGAGGACAAGTACAGCCAGACCCGCGCGGAGCTCCAGGACAAGCTCGCGTACATGCTCGGCGGGCGCGCCGCCGAGGAGCTCGTGTTCCACAACCCGACCACGGGCGCCGGCAACGACATCGAGAAGGCCACGGGCCTGGCCCGCGCGATGGTCACGCAGTACGGCATGAGCGACCGCCTCGGCGCGGTCAAGCTCGGGGGCGACAACTCGCAGCCGTTCCTGGGCCGTGACCTCGGTGGGCACCAGCGCGACTACTCCGAGTCCGTCGCCGCGATCGTCGACGAGGAGATCGCGAACCTGATCACGACCGCGCACCAGGAGGCGTTCGACATCCTGGTCGACAACCGTGACGTGCTCGACCGGCTCGTCGAGGAGCTGCTCGAGAAGGAGACGCTCGACAAGGCCCAGGTCGCGGAGATCTTCTCGGCCCTGCGCCGGCGCGAGGTCCGTCCGGCCTGGACCGGCTCCGACACCCGGGTGCCGTCCGACCGGCCGCCAGTCGAGGTGCCCGAGCCCACGCGGCAGCCCGAGGAAGGTCTCGTGGTCGGTCCCGACGCCGGCCCCGACGCCCCGCCGCCGGCCGCTCCCGAGCCCCGACAGGACTGACGTGGCCGTCGACCTGCCTCGCGCCGAGGCTGCCATCCGTGAGCTGCTGATCGCCGTCGGCGAGGACCCCGACCGCGACGGTCTGCTCGACACCCCCAAGCGGGTCGCGAAGTCCTACGCCGAGCTGCTGGCCGGCATGGACCAGGACCCGCACGAGGTCCTGAGCGCGACGTTCGACGTCGCCCACGACGAGCTCGTGCTGGTCCGCGACATCGAGCTGTGGTCGCTGTGCGAGCACCACCTGGTGCCGTTCACGGGCGTCGCCCACGTGGGCTACATCCCCCGCGAGGGCGGCAACGTGACCGGCCTGTCGAAGCTCGCCCGGCTCGTCGACGTGTACGCCCGTCGACCGCAGGTCCAGGAGCGCCTCACGACCCAGGTCGCGGACGCGCTCATCGACGTGCTGCAGCCGCGCGGCGTCATCGTCGTCATCGAGGCCGAGCACCTGTGCATGGCGATGCGCGGCGTGCGCAAGGCCGGTGCCCGCACGATCACGAGCGCCGTGCGCGGCCAGCTGCGCGACGTCGCCACCCGTGCCGAGGCGATGAACCTGATCACCTCGGGCGCTGGGCGGGCGTGAGCGGACCGCTCGCACCGCTCCGGGCGTCCGACGCGGGGCGGTGCCTCGTGATGGGCGTCGTCAACGTCACGCCCGACTCGTTCTCCGACGGCGGCCGCTGGGTCTCGGCCGACGCCGCGGTCGCCCGCGGGCTCGACCTCGTGGCGCAGGGCGCCGACCTCGTCGACGTGGGCGGTGAGTCCACCCGGCCCGGCGCCGTGCGCATCGACGCCGACGAGGAGCTGCGCCGCGTCCTGCCGGTCGTGCGGGGGCTCGTGCAGGAGGGTGTCCGGGTCTCCGTCGACACGATGCGCTCGGCCGTCGCCGAGCCGGCCCTCGCGGCCGGCGCCTGGCTCGTCAACGACGTGTCGGGCGGTCGGGCCGATCCCGCGATGATGCCGCTCGTCGCCTCGACCGGTGCCCCGGTCGTGCTCATGCACTGGCGCGGCCACTCCGACCGGATGCAGGACCTGACGACCTACGACGACGTCGTCGCCGACGTCCTCGCGGAGCTCCGCGCGAGCATCGACGCCGCAGTGGCGGCGGGCGTCGCGCCCGAGCAGGTCGTCGTCGACCCCGGCCTCGGGTTCTCCAAGACCGGCGACCAGAACTGGACCCTGCTCGCCGCCCTCGACCGCTTCGCGGCGCTCGGCCACCCGCTGCTCGTCGCCGCGAGCCGCAAGCGGTTCCTCGGCGAGCTGCTCGCCGACGACGCCGGCCTGCGCGAGCCCGACGGCCGCGACGACGCGACCGCCGCCCTGTCGGTCCTGGCCGCCGCCGCCGGCGCGTGGGCGGTCCGCGTCCACGAGGTCGCGGCGACGGCCGACGCCGTGCGGGTCGTCCAGCGACTGCGGCAGGAGCCCCCGGCATGAGCGCCGACGTCCTCACCGCCCACCGCGCGTTCTACGACGCCGTCGAGACCGGTGACCCCGACCTCATGGCGTCGCTGTGGGTCGACGACCCCGGCACGTCCTGCGTCCACCCGGGGGCCGAGGTGCTGCACGGGACGTCCGCGGTGCTCAGGTCGTGGTCGCTGCTCATGGCGAACCTGGACTACATCCAGTTCTTCCTGACCGACGTGCGCGTCACTCACCCGTGGGGCGCGGACGGCGACGTGGCCGTCGTGTCGTGCACCGAGAACATCCTGTCCGGCCAGGAGATGGCCGACGACTCCTTCGCGGGCGGCAAGGCCGTCTGCACGAGCCTGCTGGTGCGCCGGGGCGGGTCGTGGCGGTTCTTCGCCCGGCACGCCTCCCCGGTCATCGAGATGACGCGAGAGGACGACGCATGAGCTGCCCCGAGGGCCTGGCCCGCATCGACATCACCGGTCTGTCCGGCACCGGCTACCACGGCGTGTTCGACCACGAGCGTCGCGACGGCCAGCGGTTCGTCGTCGACGTCAGCCTCGGCGTCGACGTCGCGGAGGCCGCGCGGACCGACGACCTGGCGCACACGGTCGACTACGGCGCGATCTCCGAGGGCGTCCACGCCTTCATCACCGGCGAGCCCTTCGCGCTCGTTGAGACCTTGGCGGTGCGTGTGTTGGACTGGTGCCTGGAGGGACCCCAGGTCCGATGGGCTAGCGTGACCGTGCACAAGCCCGAGGCCCCGATCACGGTGGCATTCGACGATGTCAGCGTCACGACAGAGCGGAGCAAGCAGTGACTGAGTCGCCCACCCCGTACGTGCTCGACGCGGACACCATGACCGGCGGCATGCGGCCGATCCGGCAGGCGGTCCTCGCGATCGGCTCGAACCTCGGCGATCGGCTCGCGCGGCTCCAGGGCGCGGTGTCCGCGCTCGAGGACACGCCCGAGGTCACGATGGTCGCCGTCTCCTCGATCTACGAGACCGAGCCCGTCGACGCCCCCGAGGGCTCCGGGAAGTTCCTGAACGCGGTCGTCCTCATCGACACGACCCTGACGGTCCACACGCTCCTCGACCGCGCGCTCGCGATCGAGGACGCCTTCGGGCGCCAGCGCTCCGAGGCCAACGGCCCGCGCACCCTCGACGTCGACCTCATCGTCGTCGGCGACCGGGTCGCGGACGACGAGACGCTGCAGCTCCCGCACCCGCGCGCCCACCAGCGCGCCTTCGTGCTGCTGCCCTGGCTCGAGATCGACCCCGAGGGCGAGATCCCGGGCAAGGGCTTCGTGGCCGACCTCGTCGGCGACGTCGACACGAGCGGCGTCGTGCGACGCGAGGACCTCGAGATCATCTTGTGAGGCGCGACCGTCGCTCCTCGCCGCTGCTGGTCTCCGCCCTCGTCGGGACCGGCATCATCCTCGGGGCGATGCTGCGGCCGCTGACCGAGCGGCTGGGCGGGTCCGTGCCGGTGCCCGGCTGGGGTGCTGCGGCGGTCCTGGCGATCGCGGCGGCCGCGGTCGGCGTGCTGGCGCGGTCGACCTGGCAGAGCCTGCACGTGCGCCGGGAGCGGATGACGTCGGACCACGGCGTCAAGCTGCTCGCGATCGCGAAGGGCTCGACGATCGTCGGTGGCCTCTTCGGCGGGGTCTACCTCGGCATCGCCGCCGCGTTCGTGCGCAGCTTCTCCTACGGCAGCGGCCGTGACCGGGTGATCGAGGGCGGCGCGGCCGGTCTCGCGGGCCTCGCCCTGCTCGTGGCCGCCCTGCTGCTCGAGCGCTCCCTGCACGTCCCCGGCGACGACGACGAGGGCTCGTCCGAGGGCAGCTCCGCCTCCGCCGCCTGACCGCGGTTTCCCCGCTCAAGCGGGTAAACCGACACCGATCGAGGCAAATTTCCCCTGAATCGCGCAGGTTGCCCTGAACGGCCCCGGTGCCGCGGCGTCAGAGCAGGTGGTCGCGCAGCGTCCCCATGCCGACCGACCCGACGGCGAGGGCCTCGCGGTGGAACCGCCGCAGGTCGTCGCCGTTCGCCGCGACCCAGTCGGTCCGCAGCTGCTCCCACAGCCGCTGGCCGACCTTGTACGACGGCGCCTGGCCCGGCCAGCCGAGGTACCGGTTGACCTCGAACCGGACGAACGGCGCGTTCATCGACACGTGCGACGCCATGAAGTCGAACGCGTCCTCGCCGCGCCACGGCCCGCTACCATCGGGCTTCGGCAGCCCGAGGTGCACCCCCAGGTCGACGACGACGCGCGCCGCCCGCATCCGCTGGCCGTCGAGCATGCCGAGCCGGTCGGCCGGGGCGTCCAGGTAGCCCAGCTCGTCCATGAGTCGCTCCGCGTAGAGCGCCCAGCCCTCGCCGTGCCCGGAGTTCCAGCTGAGCCGGCGCCACGTGTTCAGCTCGGCCCGGTTCGCGACCGCGACGCCGAGCTGGAGGTGGTGACCCGGGACGCCCTCGTGGTAGACGGTCGTCAGCTCGCGCCAGGCGTCGAACTCCGTGACGCCCTCCGGCACGCTCCACCACATCCGGCCCGGACGGGAGAAGTCCTCGCTCGGCGGCGTGTAGTAGATGCCGCCCTCCTGCGTGGGCGCGATGAGGCACTCGAGCCGGCGCATCGGCTCGGGGATGTCGAAGTGGCTGCGGCCGAGCTCCTCGACGGCCCGGTCGCTCGTCTCCTGCATCCAGCGCTGCAGCGCCTCCGTGCCGTGCAGCCGGCTCGCGGGATCGGACTCCAGGTGGGCGACGGCGTCCGCGACCGAGCCGCCCGGCACGATCGTCGCGGCGATCGCCTCCTGCTCGGCGACCATGCGCGCGAGCTCCTCGACGCCCCAGGCGTAGGTCTCGTCCAGGTCGACCTCGACCCCGACGAAGGCGGCCGACGCCAGGGCGTACAGCTCGCGGCCCACGCCGTCGGCGTCCGGGGCCGCGGGAGCGACCTCATCGCGCAGGACGTCGACGAGCCGGGCGTACGCGCCGCGCGCCTCCAGGGCGGCGGACCGCATCCGCTCGACGAGCGTCGCCGGCTGACCGGCGGCCTCGGCGTCGTCGGCGAGCGTGTCGAGGAAGGCGCCGGGCGGCACCTGCTTCGCGACCTGGTCGGCGACCTCGCGGACCTGGCGCAGGGCCGGGGCGTTGTGGGCCCGGACCCCCTCGCGCAGCGAGGCCAGGTAGCCGTCCATGGCCGTCGGGAGGTTGACCAGGCGCAGCGCGACGGCCTCCCAGTCCTCGGTCGTCCCGCGGGGGACGAGGTCGAAGATCTCGCGCAGGCCCTGGGCGGGCGAGGCGATCACGTTGAGGTCCCGCTGCCAGAACCCGGCCTCGTGCCGGGCCAGGTCGCCGCGCAGGGTCCGCAGCAGCTCGGCGCGGGTCACCTCGTCGGTCGCGTCGACCACCTCGGTCGCCTCCACGCGGCGCAGCATCGCGCGGCGGGCCTCGGCGGCCGCGGCGTGACCGTCCGGCGACAGGTCGGCGTACTCGCCCTCACGCCCGGGCCGGCCGAGCTCGACGTGCAGCTCGGGCTCGAGGGCCAGCAGCTCGTCGACCCACGTCTCGCACACGGCGTCGAGAGGGGTCGGGTTCCGGGTCGCGTCGCTCATCCTCCGACCCTAGGCCCGGGGCCGGCCGGGAGACGTCAGCGACGCAGGCCGAGGCGGTGCAGCAGCCTCGAGAACCGGGCGCGCACGGTCCGCGTCTCGAGCTGTTCGACGCGGGCTCGCAGCCGGGCGACGTCGTCCTGCGTGCGCTGCTGGCGGGTCGACGCCTGCTCGAGCAGGCGGGCGTGCCGGCTGCCGGCGCCCTGGTACGGCGGGTGCGGGTAGGGGTGCTCGAACCGCTGCGGGTGGCGGGTCATGTCGAGCACCATCCCGCCGCGCAGCCACTGCAGCCGCGCGGCGACCTCCGTGCCGTCGGCCCGGGTCAGCGGGTGCACCGCCGGCGGCAGGTCGGCGGTGACGATCCGGCGGGTGAACTCCTCCGACGTCGCCCCCTCCTGCCAGACGTGGTCCAGGCCGTTGCGCTCGAGGAACGCGGTGTAGCGGTCGAAGCCGCGGGGGAGCTCGTCGTTGAAGGTCGCCAGGTCCGTCCGCGCGTACAGCTCGTCGGCGCGGACGTCCTCGGTGAACGCCGGGACCGACTCGAACGGCATCCGGTGGTACTCGGCGAGCTCGAGCGTCCGGGAGTCGTGGGCGAGCAGCATCGCGGGGGTGCCGGCGAGCAGCGCCGCGACGTTGCCGTGGAAGCGCGTGCCGTAGGCGAAGTCGTAGCGGGCGAGGTCGCGGTACCAGGTCCAGGTGTCGAGGTAGAGCCGCATCCGGTCCTGCTGGTACAGCGGGTGCCGCATGTGCACCGGGACGTCCGGGTCGTCGACGTGCGGGAACGGCACCCCCCACAGCAGCAGCCGCAGGTCGTGACCGTCCTGCAGGACGTAGTGGAGGTTGGGGTGACGCTCGGCCTGGGCGGTCGCGAACGCGCCGATGCCCGGCACCTCCGGCGTCAGGTTCAGGGCGAGCGGCGAGTCGTCGTGGATCGTGTCGACGCGGCGGTCGACGCGGAAGTCGCGGCCCCACTGGAACAGCGAGGGGCAGCCGATCACCTCGACGACGTCGTCGCCGAAGCCGAGGCCCTTGAGGTAGTCGCGGGTGAACGCGCCGCGCACGCCGATCGAGGCCGAGCGCTCCAGGACCGCCGCGACGAACCGGCGCACGGGCGCCGCCACGTCGGCGAGCGCCTCGGGACCGGAGCCGTGCGGCGCCTGGGCGCCGATGCCGACCACGGTGACGGGGATGGTCAGGCCCTCGACGAGCTCGGTGAGGGGCTCCAGGTGGCGGATGAACTCGGGCCGGAAGGCGTTGGCCATCGGCACGACGAAGTGGTCGAACTCCTCGTTGATCCGGGCGGCGTCGTCCGGTGCCGGTGCGCGGCGCTCCGAGAGCGTGCCGTTGCTGACGAGCTCGACGCCGTCGCGGGCGAGCGCCTTCCACACGCCGTGCTGGAAGAGGTAGTTGCCCGAGTTGGAGTTGAAGACGTCCTGGGTGAGCGTCGTCTCCGCCGCGACGGGGGTGAACGGGTCCTTGCCCGACCGGATGAGCAGCCGCGTCATGGCGCCAGTCTGGCAGAACGTCCGGACCGCCCGACCCCCGCGCGGAGGGGGTCGGAGACGGGGATCACGTGCCGACCTGCCGCCCCTCGGCGTAGACTGACGACGTCCACAGTCTGGTACCCGCTCGCGGGACTGGAACGAAAGGCACCACCACCATGCTGCGTCCCCGTGTGGGCGTGGTCGGGACCGGTCGCGTCGGTTCCGTCCTCGCCGCCCGTCTGCGCCACGTCGGCCTCGACGTCGTCGCGGCGTCCGCGCGCTCCGAGGCGTCCGCGCTGCGGGCCACGACGATGCTGCCCGGCGTCCCGGTCCTCGACCCGGTCGACGTCGCCCGCGCGAGCGACCTGCTGCTCCTGACGGTGCCCGACGACGCGCTCGTGCTCGTGGTCGAGGAGCTCGTCGCGGCCGGGGCGATCAGGCCCGGCCAGGTCGTCGTGCACACGAGCGGGCGACACGGCCTCGGCGCGCTCGAGGCTGCGACGCGCGTCGGTGCGCGGGCCGTCGCCCTGCACCCGGCGATGACCTTCACGGGCACGGGGGCCGACCCGAGCCGGCCGCTCGACTGCGTCCTCGGCCTGACCGCGGGCCCCGCCGAGCGCGCCGTCGCCGCCGAGCTCGCCGACCTGCTGGGCGGCACGCCGCTGTGGGTCGCCGAGGCGGACCGCGTCACGTACCACGCCGCCCTGGCCCACGGCGCCAACCACCTGGTCACGCTCGTCGCCCAGGCGGCCGACCTGCTGCGCGGCCTCGGCGGCGCCGTCGACCCCGCCGGGGTGCTGCGGCCGCTGCTGACCGCCGCCCTCGACAACGCGCTCGAGCTCGGCGACGCCGCCCTGACCGGCCCCGTCGCGCGCGGCGACGTCACGACCGTGCGCGCGCACACCGAGGCGCTCGCCACGGCCCCGACCGACACCCGCGACTCCTACCTCGCCCTGGCGCGAGCGACCGCGCGCCGCGTCGAGGCCGACGGACGGGTCGACGCGGCCACGGGCCGCCAGGTCCGCCAGGTGCTGCGGGAGGCCGAGTGGGACGCGCTCGCCGAGTCGGCGGGACGGGTCTGACATGGCCCCCGTCGTCGTCCGCACCCGCGAGGAGCTGCGACGCACCCTCGCCGCGCGGCCGGGAACCGTCGCCTTCGTGCCCACGATGGGCGCGCTGCACGACGGGCACGCCAGGCTCATGCGGCACGCGCGACCCCTCGCGGACACCCTCGTGGTGTCGATCTTCGTCAACCCGACGCAGTTCGGCCCGGGCGAGGACCTCGACGCCTACCCCCGCACCCCCGAGGCCGACCTCGCCGTGTGTGCCCGTGAGGGGGTCGACGTCGTCCTCGCGCCCGAGGTCGAGGAGATGTACCCCGGCGGCCTCGACGACGCCGTCATGGTCGACCCGGGTCCGCTCGGCTCGGTGCTCGAGGGCGCGGCCCGCCCGACGCACTTCCGCGGCGTCCTCACCGTCGTGGCGAAGCTGTTCGCGATGGTCCGTCCCGACGTGGCCGTGTTCGGCGAGAAGGACTTCCAGCAGCTCGCGCTGATCCGCCGGATGGTGCGCGACCTCGCGCTCGACGTCGAGGTCGTCGGCCACCCGATCGTGCGCGAGGGCGACGGCCTGGCCCTCAGCTCGCGCAACACCTACCTTTCGACCCGCGAGCACGACGAGGCCCTCGCCCTGTCGCGGGCCCTGTCCGCCGGCGCCGCCCAGGGCGTCGTCGGTCGCGACGCCGTGCTCAAGGCCGCCCACGAGGTGCTCGACGCCGCCGGCGGCGTCGACGTGGACTACCTCGTGCTGACCGACGACCTCCTCGGCGAGGTCGGCCCCGACCACGTGGGCGACGCGCGCCTGCTCGTCGCGGCCCGGGTCGGCACCACCCGCCTGCTCGACAACGCCGCGGTCCGGCTCCGGACCACCCCCACCCCGGAAGGCTCCTGACATGTTCCGCACGATGATGAAGTCCAAGATCCACCGCGCGACCGTGACGCAGGCCGACCTGCACTACGTCGGCTCGGTGACGGTCGACGAGGACCTGCTCGACGCGGCGAACCTGCTGCCGGGCGAGCTCGTGCACATCGTCGACATCGACAACGGCGCCCGTCTGGAGACCTACACGATCGCGGGCGAGCGCGGCTCGGGCGTCATCGGGATCAACGGGGCAGCGGCCCGTCTGGTGCATCCCGGCGACCTCGTCATCCTGATCGCCTACGCGCAGGTCGACGACCGCGAGGCGCGTGAGCTGCAGCCGCACGTCGTGTTCGTCGACTCCGAGAACCGGATCATGGGCACGGGCTCCGACCCGGCCGAGGCGCTGCCGGGTACCGGCCTGGTCCGCGGCGACGTGATCGACAACCCGTTGCTGTCCCGATGACCTTGCTCGCGCTCGACGTCGGCAACAGCCAGAGCGTCATCGGGGCGTTCGACGGCGAGAAGCTCGTCGAGCACTGGACCGTGTCGTCGGACGTGCACCGCACGGCCGACGAGTGGTACCTGCTCGCGCACGGCTTCGTCCGCTCGGCGGGGCTCGCCGAGATCGAGGCGGTCGCGATGTGCTCGACGGTGCCGGCGATCCAGGTCGAGCTGCGCGCGATGCTGGAGCGCTACTTCTCCGACGTGCCGGTCTCGATCGTCGGTCCGGGCGTCAAGACCGGCGTGCCCATCCACACCGACAACCCGCGCGAGGTCGGGGCGGACCGCATCGTCAACGCGCTCGCGGCCGCGGAGGTCTACGGCGGCCCGGCGGTCGTGGTCGACATGAACGGCACCGCGACGATCTTCGACGTCGTCGACGAGCAGGGCCGCTACCTCGGCGGGGCGATCGCGCCGGGCGTCGAGGTGTCGCTCGAGGCGCTGGCGCGGCGGGGCGCGCAGCTGCGGGCCGTCGAGCTGGCCGAGCCGCGCGGCGTGATCGGCAAGAACACCGTCGAGGCGATCCAGTCGGGCGCGGTGTACGGCTTCGCGGGGCTGGTCGACGGCATGGTCGACCACCTCGTCGACGCGCTCGGGGCGGACCCGGACCACGTGACGGTCGTCGTGACGGGGGCGTTCCCGGAGGCCGTGGTCGACCACTGCGACACGATCACGACCCGCGACCCGTGGCTCACGCTGACCGGTCTGCGGCTGGTGCACGAGAAGAACCGCTGACGCCTGGCCCCGCGTGCCGAGGTCCGGGCACGCTGGCACGATGCTGGGCATGTCCGAGCCCGTCCGGTCCCTGCGGGGGCGTCTCTCGCGCCAGGTCATCGCGCGCGCCGCGCTCGAGCTGATCGACGAGCAGGGCGTCGGCGCCGCGTCGATGCGCTCGATCGGCAAGCGGCTCGGGGTGCAGGGGATGTCGCTGTACAAGCACGTGGGCGACCGCGACGGGCTGCTCGACGCCGTGGTCGAGCTGATCGTGGCCGAGCTCGACGACGACCCGGACGTGCCCCGCTCGGCCGAGCACGGCTGGCGCGACTACCTGGCCCGGCTGGCCCGCGGCGTGCGCCGGTACGCGATCGCCCACCCCCACGCGTTCCCGCTCGTCGCGACGCGGCCCGCCGAGGCGCCGTGGATGAACCCGCCGCTGCGCTCGCTCGCGTGGGTCGAGTCGCTCCTCGCGACGCTGCAGGCCGAGGGCTTCGACGACGCCGAGACGGTGTTCGCGTACCGGTCCTTCAACTCCTTCCTGCTCGGGTACCTGCTGATGGAGTCGGGTGCCCGCACGCTCGAGCACCCGGTGGACGGCGACGGGTCGTTCGCGGCGGACGGCTCTGCCGACCCCGAGCCGGTGGGCGGCGGGCTGACCCCGACCCGCAGCGACGCCGAGCAGGAGGCGGTCGCGGAGGCCGAGGGTGCGGACCTCGTCGACCCGCAGGGCGTCGTCGACGCGGACCGCTACCCGACGATCCGCCGGCTCGCCCGGGGCCTGGCGGAGGACCGGTACGCCGAGGAGTTCGAGCGCGCGCTCGAGGAGATGCTCGACGGGATCGCCTCGCGCCTCGCGCGGACGTGACGAAGGCCTCGTCGCTCGAGTTGCCGATGTCCGGGACCGCGGTAGAATTACAGTGTAAGCCAATCCCGAGTCCAGGAGTGATCATGGGTATCTTCGACAAGGCCGAGAACGAGTCCACCGACCTCAAGGGCAAGGCCAAGGAGACGATCGGCGACGCCACCGGCAACGACGACCTCAAGGCCGAGGGCAAGGCCGACCAGGCCGAGGCCGGCATCAAGAAGGCCGGCGAGAAGATCAAGGACGCCGTCAGCGACGTCAAGGACGCCATCAAGAAGTGACGTCGACGACTTCGGGGCCCGGTTCGTGAGCGCACGAGCCGGGTCCTGGTCGTCACCGAGCAGAACGGACCCCGCATGAGCGAGCAGACCCCCACCGACCGCAGCGCCGCCGACCCGGCGAGCCCCGCGGCCCCGACCTCCGCGCGCCCCGACGCGCCCACGCAGCCGGACCCGGCTGCTCCTGCCGCTCCCACCCACGGGTTCGACAGCCGCGGCAAGGTCCGCACGACCCGCGCCGGCGCCTGGTGGACCGCGCTCGTCGTCATGGCGATCGTCTCCATCGCGTTCCTCGTCTTCATCGCCCAGAACGCCGAGGCGGTCACGATCCGGTTCCTCACCTTCGAGGGTGAGCTGTCGCTGGCCGTCGCGCTGCTGCTGTCGGCCGCCCTCGGTGCGCTCGTCGTGGCGATCCCCGGCATCGTCCGGATGATCCAGCTGCGTCGTGCCCTCACCCGGAACGCCAAGGAGCGGTGACCCGCACTGACCGCGGGCGCCGCGGCCGGCGCGACTAGGGTGGGTGACCGTGAGCGACGTCCCCGAGACCCCTGACGACGACCTGCCCGAGCAGCTGCGGATCCGGCGCGAGAAGCGCCAGGAGATGCTGGACGCGGGCCTCGACCCGTACCCGCTCGAGGTCGGCCGGACGCACACGCTGGCCCAGGTCCGCGCGGCCTACGACGCCGACGCGCTCGGTCCCGACACGCACACCGGCGACACGGTCACGGTCGCCGGCCGCGTCGTGTTCCGCCGGGGCACCGGCAAGCTCGTCTTCGTGTCGCTGCGCGAGGGCGACGGCACCGCGCTGCAGGCGATGGTCGCGCTCGACGGCGTCGGCGAGGAGTCGCTCGACCGGTTCAAGCGGCTCGTCGACATCGGCGACCACCTGGCCGTGACCGGCGAGGTCGTCACGAGCCGGCGCGGGGAGCTCAGCGTCCTCGTGTCCGACTGGCGGATCGCCGCCAAGGCGCTGCGCCCGCTGCCCAACGAGTACAAGCCGCTCTCGGACGAGGCTCGCACCCGGATGCGCTACGTCGACCTGATCGTGCGCCCGGAGGCCCGCGACAACGTCCGCGCCAAGGCGGCGGTGCTGCGCTCGCTGCGCGCCACGCTCGACGCGCGCGACTTCGTCGAGGTCGAGACCCCCGTCCTGCAGCACACCAACGGCGGCGCGGCGGCCCGGCCGTTCACCACGCACACCAACGCGTTCGACGAGGACATGCTGCTGCGCATCGCGCTCGAGCTCGACCTCAAGAAGGCACTCGTGGGCGGCGTCGACCGGGTCTACGAGATCGGCAAGACCTTCCGCAACGAGGGCGTCGACAACACCCACAATCCCGAGTTCATGATGCTCGAGGTCTACGAGGCGTACGGCTCCTACGACACGATGGCCGACCTCGTGCGGGACCTCGTGCTCGACGCCGCGCGCGCCGTCGGCCGCACGGTCGTCCCGGCCCGGGACGGCTCCGAGATCGACCTCGAGCAGCCGTGGCGTCGTGCGACGATCCACGAGCTCGTGAGCGAGGCGCTCGGCACGCAGGTCGACGTCACGACCGACCTCGAGACGCTGCAGGCGCACGCGGTCAAGCACGACGTCGCGCTGCAGGACCACTGGGGCGCCGGCGAGGTCGTCCTCGAGCTGTTCGAGAAGCTCGTCGAGCACACGCTGCTGGCGCCGACGTTCGTCTGCGACTACCCCGAGTCGGTCCGGCCGCTCGCCAAGCGTCACCGCGCGACGCCGGGGCTCGTCGAGGCGTGGGACCTCATCATCAACGGCGTCGAGCTGGCGCCCGCCTACTCCGAGCTCAACGACCCGGTCGTGCAGCGCGAGCGGCTCGAGGAGCAGTCGCGGCTGGCCGCCGCGGGAGACCCGGAGGCGATGGACGTGGACGAGGACTTCCTGCGCGCCCTCGAGTTCGGCATGCCGCCCGCGGGTGGCATGGGCCTCGGCGTCGACCGGCTCGTCATGCTGCTGCAGGGCATCGGCATCCGCGAGGCGATCCTCTACCCGCTGACCCGCCGCGAGGTCTAGCCCGATCCCCGGGTCCGGCGTGGGTGCCGCACCCTAGGATCGAGCCCATGGCGGCTCGCTACACCGACTCGGGGGTCTTCGTGGCGTTCGAGGGCGGCGAGGGCGGCGGCAAGTCCACGCAGTCGCGGCTGCTGGAGGACTGGCTCGCCGGTGCCGGCCACGAGGTCGTGCTGACCCGCGAGCCCGGAGGCACGCCGCTCGGCGAGTGCGTGCGCGAGCTCGTGCTGTCGCCCGAGTCGCCGCTCACCTCGTTCCGCGCCGAGATGCTGCTGTACGCCGCCGACAAGGCCGAGCACGTCGACACCCTCGTGCTGCCGGCGCTCGAGCGCGGCGCCGTCGTCGTCACCGACCGCTACGTCGACTCGACCCTCGCCTACCAGGGCGCGGGCCGTGACCTGCCGCTCGCCGAGCTCGAGCCCGTCGCGCGCTGGGCCACCGGCGACCTGCGTCCGCACGTCACGGTCGTCCTCGACGTCGACCCGGTCACGGGGCTCGGCCGCGCCGGCGATCCGGACCGCATCGAGCGCGAGCCCGCAGCGTTCCACGCCCGGGTGCGGCAGCACTTCCTCGACCTCGCGGGGGCCGACCCCGAGCACTACGTCGTCGTCGACGGGTCCGGCACGCGCGAGGCCGTGCACGCCGCGGTGCGCGCCGCGGTCGAGCCCTGGCTCGGGCAGGCGGTCGTCCGATGAGCGTCTGGTCCGAGCTCGTGGGCCAGGAGCCCGTCGTCGCGACCCTGCGCGAGGCCGCCGCCGACGGCGGACGCGGTGGTGGCATGACCCACGCCTGGCTGTTCACGGGGCCGCCGGGGTCCGGCCGGTCCAACGCGGCCCGTGCCTTCGCGGCCGCGCTGCAGTGCGAGCGTGGCGGCTGCGGCGAGTGCCAGTCGTGCCGCACGTCGCTCGCCGGCAGTCATCCCGACGTCACCCTGCTGCGGACCGACGGGCTCTCGATCGGCACCGACCTCGCCCGCGACCACGTCCGCAAGGCGGCGCTGCACCCGGCCGTCGGTCGCTGGCAGGTCATCATCGTCGAGGACGCCGACCGGCTCACCGACCAGGCGGCGAACGCGCTGCTCAAGTCGGTCGAGGAGCCGTCGCCGCAGACCGTCTGGATGTTGTGCGCCCCGGCGGTCGAGGACGTCCTCGTCACGATCCGGTCGCGCTGCCGCCCGGTGCTGCTGCGCACGCCGCCGACCGACGCGATCGCCCGGCTGCTGGTCGAGCGCGACGGCGTCGAGCCGGCCCTCGCCGGAGCGGTCGCCGCCGCCGCGCAGGGTCACATCGGGCGCGCCCGTGGCCTGGCCCGCGACGAGGAGGCGCGCGGTCGCCGTCGCGACATCCTGGCGATCCCCTCGCGCCTGCGGGGCATCGGCGACGCGCTCGCCGCGGCGCAGCGCATCCACGACGAGGCGCAGCAGCGCGCGGCCGCCACGGCCGACGCCGCCGACGTCCGCGAGCTCGACGACCTCAAGGCGTCGTGGGGCGTCGAGGACCGCGGTCGCCGACCCGGCGGCTACGCGGGTGCGTTGTCCTCGCTCGAGAAGGACCAGAAGCGTCGTCGCACCCGGCTCGCGCGCGACGCCATGGACGGCGTCCTGCTCGACCTGCTGTCCCTGTGCCGCGACGTCGCCGCCACCCAGCTCGCCCCGGGCGCTCCGCTCGTCAACGCCGACGTCGCCGACGAGGTGGCACGGCTGGCCGGGCTGTGGGGTCCCGAGTCGACGATGCGGCGGATCGCTGCCATCGTCGAGACCCGAGAGGCGTTGACCGCCAACGCCGCGCCGCTGCTGGCGCTCGAACGCATGATGCTGGAGTTCCTGGACCGATGACCCCGCGCCGCCTGCTGCTCCTCCTGCTCGCCGTCGTGCTGATCGCCGGTGGCGTCACCCTCGCGGTCGTCGCCCTGAGCGACGACCCGCCCCCGCCGCCGAAGGCCACCGGCGAGAAGGCCCCCGACGGACTGGCGCGCTTCTACGACCAGAAGCTCGAGTGGACCGACTGCGAGCAGGCGCGCTGCACCTGGGTGCGTGTCCCGGTCGACTACGAGAAGCCCGACGGCGCGACCCTGCGGCTGCGGGTCAAGTCCTTCGCCGCCACGGGCGACGGCCGCAAGGTCCTGTTCGTCAACCCCGGCGGCCCCGGCGGCTCGGCCGTCGACTTCGCGGGCACGATGGCGCAGAGCCTCGGCAAGGACGTCCGCGACCAGTACGCCGTCGTCGGCGTCGACCCGCGCGGCGTCGGGCTCAGCACGCCGGTCCGCTGCCTGAGCGACACGGCCTTCGACCGGTACGTCGCGAGCGACCCGTCGCCCGACGACGCCGCCGAGGAACGGGAGGCCGTCGAGCAGGGCCGCCGCTTCGGCGAGGCCTGCGCGAAGAACACCCCGAACGACCTCGCCGGCCACGTGTCGACGGCCGAGGCGGCCCGCGACATGGACGTCGTGCGGGCCCTGCTGGGCCAGCGGCGCCTCGACTGGTTCGGTGCCTCCTACGGCACGCAGCTCGGTGCCACCTACGCCACGCTGTTCCCCACCAAGGTGGGTCGGATGGTGCTCGACGGTGCCACCGATCCCTCGGCCGGTCCGATCGACTCCTCGCTCGGCCAGGCCAAGGGCTTCCAGTCCGCCCTCGAGGCCTACGTCCGCAGCTGCGTCCGGCAGGCGTCGTGCCCGCTCGGCCGCGACGCCGACGCCGGGCTCGACCGCATCGCCGCCTTCGTCGACGGCCTTGACGAGAAGCCGCTCGCCACGGGCACGGACCGCAAGCTGACCGAGGGTCGGGCGTTCTACGGCATCGCCGTCACGCTGTACAACCAGCAGAACTGGCCCACGCTGACGCAGGCGCTGCAGAAGGCTTTCGCCGGCGACGGCTCGGCGCTGCTGCAGCTCAACGACTTCTACTTCGACCGCCAGCCCGACGGTCGGTTCAAGAGCAACAGCGGACAGGTCATCGGTGCCGTCAGCTGCGACGACACGAAGGACCGACCCACCCTCGCCCAGGTCGTCAAGGAGCTGCCGCGCTTCGAGAAGGCCTCGCCGGTCTTCGGCCGCGCGCTGGGCTTCGGGGCGGCCTCGTGCGCGACTTGGCCCCTGCCCGCCACCACCCCGCAGCCGGCCCTCGACGCGAAGGGCTCGCCGCCGATCGTCGTCATCGGCACGACGAACGACCCGGCCACGCCGTACGCCTACGCCGGCAAGATGGCCAAGGCCCTCGGCACCGGGGTCCTCGTGACCCGCGAGGGCGAGGGGCACACCGCGTACCTGTCGGGCAACCAGTGCATCAAGACCCTCGTCGACCGGTTCTTCGCCGACGGCGACGTCCCGAAGAACGGCACCACCTGCAAGAACGGCTCCTAGCAGCCGCTCGGTCAGCCGCGGATGGCCTCGTGGTGACGGATGACCTCGTCGATGATGAAGGTCAGGAACTTCTCGGCGAACGCCGGATCGAGGTCCGCGTCGGCCGCGAGGGCCCGCAAGCGCTCGATCTGACGGGCCTCGCGAGCCGGGTCGGCCGGCGGCAGGTCGTGCGCGGCCTTGAGTCGTCCGACGCGCTGCGTGTACTTGAACCGCTCGGCCAGCACGTGCACGAGCGCCGCGTCGATGTTGTCGATGCTCGACCGGATGTCCTCGAGCTCGGCGAGCACCGCGTCCCTGTCCACGGTCCCGAGTCTAGGCACTCCGATCCCGGGGCCCCCGAGTTGGGGCGGACCGGCCCACTCGGTAGACTCGTGGAGGTTCGGCGGGCGATCCCTGCCGACCTCGCCGCCTTAGCTCAGTCGGTAGAGCATCTCACTCGTAATGAGAAGGTCGTCGGTTCGATTCCGACAGGCGGCTCCACCACGAACCCCGGTCAGCTGGCCGGGGTTCGGTCGTTCCGGGGACGGTCGGTCCGCGCGATGCTCCTCGTCCTGAGGAAGTCGTCGATTCGGGCCGTCCGATCGAGGCAAGCTTCGCGATTCAGGGGAGGCTTCCCTCGACCGGTGTCGGTTTACCCGCTTGAGCGGGTAAACCGCGGCGGGCCGGGGGCCGGGCAGGGTTCAGGCGGCGGCCTGGCGGGTGTCGTCGGCGCGCTCGCTGATCGAGCGGGCCAGGGCGACGCGGCGGCGCAGGGTGTGCTGGGGTGCGCCGCGGAAGGTCGTGACCCGGCCGATCGCGCGACGGTTGCTGCCGCTCCAGGCGGCCAGGGACCGGTACAGCTCGTTCATGGGATCTCCTCGGGGTGGTGGTCAGGCCGCCGTGAGCGGCTGACCGTCGGGGACGCGGGCGAGCTGGTCGGAGCTCGAGGTGTGGACGAGCCGACCGGTCGGGTCGACCTCGGCGCAGAGCCGGCGGACCAGTCGGACGGCGGTGCGGTCGTCGAGCGTCTCGACCACGACGACCGGGTCGTCCGGGCCGCCGGAGCGCAGCACCGTCGCCCGTTCGCCGAGCACCGAGCGCAGCCGGACCACCGTGCGGGCCGCCGACGCCGAGTCGGACGCCGCGAAGATCTGCACGCACCAGCGGGCGGCGGGGCCGGGCGTGCTCATCAGGCGACCCTGGTCGAGCCGTCGGTCGTGGCGACGACCATGGGGGCACGCTCCTGCTCGCGCAGGTCGCGCCGCTCGTCCGCGCTCATCCCGCCCCACACGCCGTACGGCTCGCGGACGGTCAACGCATGCTGCAGGCACCGTTCCTGCACCGGGCACGTCCCGCAGATGCGCTTGGCCCGTGCCTCGTGGCTGAGCTTCTGCTCGCCGCGCAGGTTGTCCGGCAGGAAGAACAGCTCGGACGACAGGTCCGCGCACGCGCCGTCCTCCTGCCACTCGTAGGACTCGATGACCGCCTTGGGCAGTCGCGTCAAGTTCGCCATGGTCGTGTCCTCCCCGATGAGGTGTGAGTTCCTAACTTCAGCAAAACCTACGCACAACCTTGGCGCCACTCCAACCAGGTGAACAAGTTCTGCACATCTTTGGCCGAGGGCGTCGTCTCGACGTGCGCTTCTGCCCAGGTGGGTTCCCATGGAGGGGAGGATCAACGCGAGAGGAGCACACCTGATGGGCGACCACGTGCAGGACATCTGCGACGAGTTCGGTCACGACACCGGTCTCGCGTGGAGCATCGGGGAGTGCGCGCGAGCGATCCAGGTGCCGACGGCGACCCTGCGGTCGTGGGACCAGCGCTATGGGCTCGGGCCCTCCGTCCGCACGGCCGGCGGCCATCGCCGCTACACCTGCGAGGACGTCGACCGGGTGCGATACATGCGCATGCTGCTCGAGCGGGGGGTCGCGGCGATGGAGGCGAGTCGGCACGCCCTGAGCCTCGACACGGCCGAGCTGCACGACGCGAACCACCAGTTCGACTCGGCCTGACGCCCGTCGTCCGGGCGGTCGCGACGGCCCGGACCCCTAGGCTGGGCGGATGCACTACGTCGGGCTGGACCTCGCCTGGGGCGAGCGTCGTCCCACCGGGGTCGCCGTGCTGGACCCGCAGGCCCGGCTCCTGCACGTCGCGACCGTCCGTGACGACGACGAGATC
Source organism: Aeromicrobium erythreum (assembly GCA_036946185.1). Lineage (GTDB taxonomy): Bacteria > Actinomycetota > Actinomycetes > Propionibacteriales > Nocardioidaceae > Aeromicrobium > Aeromicrobium erythreum_A. The sequence continues at coordinate 44,844 of JAQIJP010000001.1, read as the reverse complement.
GTCGCCGCGCTCGCGCCCTACACCGACGGTCCGTGCCTCGTGGCGGTCGACGCCCCGCTGATCGTCGTCAACGAGACCGGATCGCGGCAGGCCGAGAAGGACCTCAGTGCCGACTTCCGCCGGTTCGAGGCCGGAGCGCACCCCGCCAACCTCGGCAAGCCGGAGTTCCGCGACGGGTCGCGCGGCCTGCGGATCTGCCGGCGCCTCGGGCTCGACCTCGACCCGCGGTCGGGTCGGGAGCGCCGTGGCATCGAGGTCTACCCGCACCCCGCGACGGTCGTGCTGTTCGGCCTGACCCAGACGCTCAAGTACAAGGCGAAGCCGGGCCGCGACCTCGAGCTGCTGCGGGCCGAGCTGCTGCGACTCATGGACCACGTCGAGACCGTCGTGACCGTCGACGTGACCTGGCAGGGCCTGCGCGACGACGTCGTCGCCGCCACGCGCAAGAGTCAGCTGCGGGTCGTCGAGGACCAGGTCGACGCCGTCGTGTGCGCGTACGTCGGCTGGTTCGCCGACCGCTGGCCGTCGCGCACGACGATCTACGGCGACCTCGAGACCGGCTACATCGTCACCCCGACGCTGCGCGACGAGACCGCGCGCGTCCACGACGCGATCAGCGACTACGTCGAGCGTCGGCCGGCGCTCGCGCGGGCCGGCGAGCGAGCCGTCGCGACCGTCACGGCCGTCCTCGACGACGCCGGCATCAACTACCTCAGCGTCACCGGGCGCACCAAGACCGTCGCCTCGTTCGCCGAGAAGGCCAGTCGGCTGGGCCCCGACGGCCGCCCGCTGTACACCGACCCCGCGCACCAGATCACCGACCAGGTCGGCGTCCGGGTGATCGCCTACGTGCGCGACGACGTCGCCGCCGTGGCCGAGCTGCTCGCCGGCCACGGCACCGTGCTCGACGACCGCGACCTCGGCCAGGAGGCCGCCTCCCAGGGCCGGTTCGGCTACGCCAGCCGGCACCTGCTGCTCGAGCTGGAGGGCGTGGACGAGTCGCCCGTCCAGGTGCAGGTGCGGACGGTGCTGCAGCACGCCTGGGCGGAGTTCGAGCACGACATCCGCTACAAGGGCACGGTGCCGCCCGAGCACGCCTCGGACTTCGACCGTCGCTTCACGCTCGCGGCCGGCCTGCTCGACCTGGCCGACCGCGAGCTCAGCGCGATCCGCGAGACGCTGCGCGGGGGAGCGGCACCGTCCGAGCCCGTCGCGGCCGACTCGGACGACCCGCGGCTCGAGCCCCGACAGCTCGCGGCGTACCTCGCGGGCCAGTACGCCGGCGCGGTGTGGTCACGATCGGACCACTACGCCTGGATCTCGGGGCTCCTGCTCGAGCTCGGCATCACGTCGTTCGACGAGCTCGGCGACGTGCTGGCCGACGTCGACGAGGACCGCATCGCCGCCCGCATGGGCTACCGCACCCCACCGGGCGCGGTGCGCCGCCTCGACGACGCGCTGCTGTCGCGCTTCGGCGAGCGCTACGTCGCCCTGCGCGGCAACGCGGACAGGACAGCCGCCCTGCGTCAACGACTCGGGCGGCTGTCCGGGGGGTGAGGACGGAACCGGTGCGGTGGTCGTCCACCGCACCGGACCGGCTCACGAGCAGAGCTTGTTGAGGTCCTGCGCCTGCTGGGTGATGTCCGTCGACAGGCTCTGGAGCTCGCCGCTGACCTGCTGCAGCTTGGTCGTGTCGGTGCCGGCGTCCTTGAGCTGACCGAGCAGGTCCGTCAGCTTGGAGAACTGGTCGGAGAGCTCGCTGAGCTCCTTCTTGACCTTCTCGTTCTCCAGGTCCTTGACGGTGTCCTTGAGCGTGTCGTTGATCTTGTCGATCGAGCTCGCGCTGCCCTCGGGGTCGGTCGGCGAGATCGACGACAGGTTCTGCGTGGCCTCGGTGGCGCGCTTGTTCGCGATCTTGCAGGCGTCCTCGACGGACTGCCCGCCGCCGCACGCGGACAGGCCGAGGCTCATGGTGACCGCGGCGAGCGCGAGGGTGGCGGAGGTGCGGATGCTCATGGATGGCTCCTTGGTGAAGAGGGGTCAGGCACGCGGCCACCGGGCGTCCGGCTCAGCGGCCGGTCCATTCCAGCACGTCGGGACCGGAAGTGCGAGACGGCCCCTGCGCACGAGACGTCAGGCCTGGCGACCCGCCCACACCCACGCGTAGCGACCGTCGTCGACGGCGGTGCCGCCCTCGCCGAGCTCCAGCGGGCGGAAGGTGTCGACCATGACGGCGGACTCGTCGAACGCCTCCGCCCCGAAGGACGCCTCGATTGCCGCGGGCTGGGGTCCGTGCGCGTGGCCGCCGGGGTGCAGCGAGATCGAGCCGACGTCGATGCCCGAGCCCTTGCGGGCCTCGTAGTCGCCGCCGACGTAGAACATGACCTCGTCGCTGTCGACGTTCGAGTGGTAGTACGGCACGGGCACCGCGAGCGGGTGGTAGTCGACCTTGCGAGGCAGGAAGTTGCAGATCACGAAGTTCTGCCCCTCGAAGACCTGGTGGACCGGCGGCGGCTGGTGCACCTTGCCGGTGATCGGCATGTAGTCCTCGACGTTGAAGGTGTACGGGTAGAGGCAGCCGTCCCAGCCGACGACGTCGAAGGGGTGGTCGGCGTAGAGGAACCGGGTCCCGACGACGCCGCCCGGGCCGTTGCCGCGGTGCTTGACGAGCACCTCGACGTCGGTGCCCTCGGCGAGCAGGGGCTCGGCGGGGGCCGTGCAGGTCGCGCTCGCAGTACGGCGCGTGCTCGAGCAGCTGGCCGAAGCGCGAGAGGTAGCGCCGGGGCGGGGTGATGTGGCTGTTGGCCTCGATCGGGTAGAGCCGGCTCGGACCGGCTCCCGCGTCGGGCACCCACCGGTGGGTCGTGGCGCGGGGGATCACGACGTAGTCGCCGGTGCGGTACGGCAGCGTGCCGAAGACGGTCTCGACCGTCCCGTGGCCTGCCTCGACGTAGACGCACTCGTCGCCGATCGCGTTGCGGTAGTACCTGGAGGTTCGGCTCGTCACGACGTAGCCGATGCGGACGTCGCCGTTGCCGAGGACGAGGCGGCGGTCGGTCACCGCGTCGGCCTGGTCGGCCGCGGCGTCGTCGAAGAGGTCGTGCAGCGTCAGGTGCCGGGGCTTGAGCGGGTGGTTCGGGGTCGTCGACTGGTCCGGGACCTCCCAGACCTCGCTCGCGACGATCGCCGAGGGGACGGTGCGGTGGTAGAGCAGGGAGGAGTCGGAGGAGAACCCCTCCTCGCCCATGAGCTCCTCGTAGAGCAGGGCGCCGTCGGCGTCGCGGAACTGGGTGTGGCGCTGGCGGGGCACGGGCCCGACCTGGCGGTAGTACGGCATCGCGAGGACCTCGAGATCAACTGACCGGATAACGAACATCAACCGTTCGTCTTTCGAAAAGACTGCGGTAGGGTCCGTCCCATGTCAATCCCGCGCGCGTACCGGCACCTCGTCGACGACGCCGCGATCTTCCCTCCGGGACTCATGCCGCTCGAGGACGCCGTGCCCGCCCACGCGGCGCACCTCGCCGCAGGTCACGCCGAGCTGGTCGGACCGTTCGTCGTCGACGCGGCCCGCCTGCCGCGGCTGCGCGACCTGGTGGCCGACGGCGCGCAGCTCGCCGTGAGCCTCGTCGTGGCGGCGACGGACGCGCGCGCCGTCCTCGCCGACCTGCCGGCGGGGGTCGACGTCGCCGCCCTCGAGGTAACGCTCGACCCGGGCGCGGAGCTCGTGCCGCAGCTCGACGCGCTGCCCGACGACGGGACGGCGGTGCTGGTCGAGGTGCCGCGACCGGGCCACGCTGAGTGGCCGGACCTCGTCCGCGCGCTCGCCGCCCGAGGGCTGCGCGCCAAGCTCCGCACCGGCGGGACGGAGGCTGCGTCCTTCCCGAGCGAGGACGAGGTGGCGACCTGGGTCCACGACCTCGTCGCGCTGGACGTGCCCTTCAAGTGCACCGCCGGGCTCCACCACGCCGCGCGGCACCGCGACGCCGCGACCGGCTTCGAGCACCACGGCTACCTGAACGTCCTGGTCGCGACCGTCCGGGCGCGGGCCGGCGCCGACCTCGCGACGGTCCGGAGCGCGCTCGCCGAGCAGGACGCGGCCGCCCTCGTCGCCGACCTGGCCGCGGCCGGGGCCGCGGTCGAGCAGGGCCGCGACAGCTTCACCTCCTACGGCTCGTGCAGCATCACCGAGCCGCTCGACGACCTGACCGACCTCGGCCTGCTCGACCGGGCCGCACCGAAGGAGACCAGCCGATGAACGGGGCGACGCAACGCGAGACCTGGGTCGACGGAGCGCACGGCAGCGCCCACGACGTCGACAACCTGCCCTACGCGGTCGTCGTCCCGGACGGTGAGGCGCCGCAGGTCGGTGTCCGCATCGGCGACCAGGTGCTGCTCGCCGGCGAGGCGGCACGCGCCCTCCGTCCGGAGTGGGTGCCGCTGCTCGACGCGTCGAGGCTCAACCCGCTGCTCGCCGCGGGCCGCGCCACGTGGACGGCGGTGCGCGCCTGGCTGCAGGACCTGCTCACCGACCCGCAGGCGCAGACGTCGGTGCGGCTCGTGCCGGTGGACGAGGCGCGGCTGCTGCTGCCCTTCGAGGTCGCCGACTACGTCGACTACTACGCCTCGATCCACCATGCGACGAACGTCGGGCGGATCTTCCGCCCGGACGGCGACGCCCTGATGCCCAACTGGCGGCACCTGCCGGTCGGCTACCACGGCCGGGCCGGCTCGGTCGTGGTGTCCGGCACGCCCGTCCGGCGACCGTCGGGCCAGCGCAAGGCGCCGGCCGACGACGCCCCGACGTTCGGCCCGAGCATGCGCCTGGACATCGAGGCCGAGCTCGGCTTCGTCGTCGGTCGCTCCGTGCCCCTGGGCCGACCGGTCGGGGCCGACGAGTACGAGGACACGGTCTTCGGCGTGGTCGGCCTGAACGACTGGTCGGCCCGCGACGTCCAGGCGTGGGAGTACGTCCCCCTGGGCCCGAACCTGGGCAAGTCGTTCGCGACCTCGATCAGCGCCTGGGTCACGCCGCTCGACGCGCTCGCGCCGGCCGTGATCGACCTGCCGGAGCAGGACCCACCGGTGCTGCCCTACCTGCGCGAGAGCGGCCGTTCCGCGCTCGACGTCGACGTCGAGGTCGAGCTCAACGGCACCGTCGTGTCGCGGCCGCCCTACGCCACGATGTACTGGTCGCCCGCGCAGATGCTCGCGCACCTGACCGTCAACGGGGCGTCGCTGCGGGTCGGCGACCTGTACGGGTCGGGCACGATCTCGGGTCCCGAGAAGGACCAGCGGGGGTCGTTCCTCGAGCTCACGTGGGGCGGGACGGAGCCGCTCGTCGTCGACGGTCGCGAACGGACGTTCCTCGAGGACGGCGACGAGGTCGTGCTGCGCTACTCCGCCCCCGGCCGTCGGGGTCGGATCGGGCTCGGCGAGGTCCGTGGGACGATCGTGGGATGACGTCGCCCGTCCCCGAAGCCGAGTCGGGCGGATCGCAGACCCTGGAGCGCGGGCTGGCCGTGCTCGTCCTGCTCGGGGAGCACCCCGAGGGCCTGAGCACGGCCGAGGTCGCCGCCCGGACCGGGCTGCACCGCTCGATCGTGCACCGGCTGCTCGTGTCGCTCGACCGGACCGGGTTCGCCACCAGGGACGACTCCGGCCGGTTCCGTGTCGGCCCGTCCGCGCGGACGATCGTCGACGGGTCGCGGCCGAGCCTGCGCGCCGTCGCCGAGCCGGTGCTGCACGACCTGGCCGTGGCGATCGACGCGACCGTCAGCCTGGTCGAGGTCATGGGGGACGCCGCCGTGACGACGGTCGTCGCCGAGCCGCCCACCCACGGACCGCGCTTCTCCTACCGGCTGGGCAACCGTGACCCGCTCGACCGCGGCGCGGGTGGGCTCGCGGCGCTGGCCGCCGGGGCGCCGCGCCCGGACGAGCCGCCACGCGTCCAGCAGGTCCGCGAGCGCGGCCACGTCGTGACCGTCGCCGAGCTCAACCCGGGGGCCGTCGGCATCGCCGCCCCCGTCGCGGGGGTCGGGGTCCGGGCCGCCGTCAACGTGGTGACGGCCGACCCGGTCCTGGCGCAGACCGCCGTCGGCCCGGTCGTCGAGGCCGCGCGGCGGATCGCCGCCGCCCTGGCCTGACCTCCGACGGGTCAGAAGTTGCCGCGACGAGCCTGCTCGCGCTCGATCGCCTCGAACAGCGCCTTGAAGTTGCCCTTGCCGAAGCCGAGCGACCCGTGCCGCTCGATGAGCTCGAAGAACACCGTCGGCCGGTCGCCGATCGGCTTGGTGAAGATCTGCAGCAGGTAGCCGTCCTCGTCGCGGTCGACCAGGATGCCGCGCGACTGCAGCTCCTCGATCGGCACCCGCACCTCGCCGATCCGCTCACGCAGCTCGGGGTCGGTGTAGTACGAGTCCGGGGTGTCCAGGAACTCCACGCCCTGCGCGCGCAGCGCGTCGACGGTCGCCACGATGTCGGCCGTCGCGAGCGCCAGGTGCTGGGCGCCGGGACCGCGGTAGAACTCGAGGTACTCGTCGATCTGCGACTTCTTGCGTGCGATCGCGGGCTCGTTCAGCGGGAACTTGACCCGGTGGTTGCCGCTGGCCACGACCTTGCTCATGAGCGCGGAGTAGTCGGTGGCGATGTCGTCGCCGATGAACTCGGCCATGTTGGTGAAGCCCATGACGCGGCCGTAGAAATCGACCCACTCGTCCATCCGGCCGAGCTCGACGTTGCCGACGACGTGGTCGAGCGCCTCGAACACGCGCGGCGACCCGGCCGGTGCGTGACGCTCGACGTAGCCCGGCAGGTAGGGGCCGCGGTAGCGCGAGCGGTCGACGAGGGAGTGGCGGGTGTCGCCGTACGCCGCGATGGCCGCGACGCGGACCGTTCCGTGCTCGTCGCTGACGTCGTGCGGCTCCTCGAGCACGGTCGCGCCCTGCGCGCGGGCGTGCGCGATGCACGCGTCGACGTCCGGGACCTCGAGCGCGATGTCGACGACCCCGTCGCCGTGCCGGCGGTGGTGGTCGAGCAGCGGGCTGTCCGGGTCGACGCCACCCTTGAGCACGAACCGGACGGCTCCGGACTGCAGCACGTAGGCGTGGTGGTCGCGGTTGCCGGTCTCGGGACCCGAGTAGGCGACGAGGTCCATGCCGTAGACGGCCCGGTAGTAGCCGGCCGCCTGGGTCGCGTTGCCGACCGACCACACCACCGCGTCCCAGCCGGTGACCGGGAACGGGTCGTGCGTCGGGTCGTACTCGACGAGGCCGACGAGCTGCTTGAGCTGGTCGAGGTCGAGCTCGGCGAGGCGTTCGGCGTCGGTCAGGGCGAAGGTCGCGTCGGTCGTCATGTCCTCACTCCATCTCGCGGGGCGTGACCTGGGCAACATCGGCATCCCGTGATGGTCCGGGTGGACAGGTCGCGCCGAAAGATCCAGGATGAGGTAGTCATCCTGACTACTTCGGAGGCTCGGTGGATGCTCTCGACGTCGCGCTCGTGACCGCCCTGCGCGAGCAGCCACGGGCCGGCGACCTGCAACTGTCGCGGACGCTCGGCGTCGCGCGAGCCACGGTCCAGTCGCGGCTGCGCAGGCTCGAGGAGTCCGGCGTGATCACCGGGTACGGGCCCGACATCGACCTCGCGGCCGCCGGGCACCCGGTGCTGGCGTTCGTGACCCTGGAGATCGCCCAGGGTCGGCTCGACGCGGTCACCGCCGAGCTCGAGTCGCTGCCGAACGTGCTCGAGGCGTACGTGACGAGCGGCCAGGCCGACCTGGTCTGCAAGATCGCGGCGACGTCGCACGAGGACCTGCAGGCGGTGCTGCTGCACATCAGCCGGTCCGGGTCGGTCGAGCGGTCGACGAGCGTCATCGTCCTGAGCGAGGTCGTCGCCCCCCGGGTCCTGCCGATGCTGGCCCGCGACGCACCCCCGTCGCCCCGCGCCCCCCGCTACCGCTGACTCCGTCCTCCCCGCCTCCCCTTCCCGCGATGGGTCGAGCTCGATCGCCATGGAGCCGTTCTTGGCGATCAAGGTGGACGAATCGCGGGAAGGGGGATGGGGATGAGGTGCCTCAGATGAAGGCGCGGCGGAGCCGGGTGACGGCCTCGTCGAGCACCTCGGGCCGCTTGCAGAACGCCCAGCGCACGAGCGGACGACCGGCCTCGACGTCGTCGTGGAAGACCTGGTGCGGCACGGCGACCACGCCGGCCGTCTCCGGGAGGGCGAGGCAGAACTCGAGACCGTCCTCGAATCCCAGCGGCCGGATGTCCGTGGTCGCGAAGTACGTGCCCTCGGGCACCGTGACGTCGAAGCCGACCGAGGCGAGCCCCTCGCAGAGCTGGTCCCGCCGGGCCCGCATGCCGGCGGCGAAGGTCTCGAAGTAGTCGTCGCCGAGGCCGAGCGCCGTCGCGACCGCCGGCTGCAGCGGTGAGCCCGAGGTGAAGGTCAGGAACTGCTTGGCGCCCAGCATCGCGTCGACCAGGTCCGCCGGACCGCTCGCCCAGCCGACCTTCCAGCCGGTGAACGAGAACGTCTTGCCGCCGCTCGAGATCGTGAGGGTCCGCTCGAACATGCCGGGCAGCGTCGCGATCGGCACGTGCTCGACGTCGTACGTGAGGTGCTCGTACACCTCGTCGCTGACGACCACGAGGTCGTGCTCGCGGGCGACGTCGGCGACGGCCTCGAGCTCGGCCCGGGTCAGCACGGTCCCCGTCGGGTTGTGCGGCGTGTTGAGCAGGATCGCCCGGGTCCGCGGTCCGACGGCCGCCCGCAGCTCGTCGACGGGCAGCCGGAAGTCGGGGGCACGCAGCGTGACCGGCCGGCGCTCCGCACCGGCCATCTGGATCACCGCCGCGTAGGAGTCGTAGTACGGCTCCAGGGCCACGACCTCGTCGCCCGGGTCGACCAGCCCCAGGACGGCCGCGGCCACCGCCTCGGTCGCGCCGGTCGTGACGGCGACCTCGCGGTCCGGGTCGAGCTCCAGGCCGTACCAGCGCCGCTGGTGCTCGGCCACGGCAGCACGCAGCTCGGGTACGCCGGGGCCGGGCGCGTACTGGTTACGGCCGGAGCGCAGGGCCTCGACCGCGGCCTCCCGCACGACGTCGGGTCCGTCGGTGTCGGGGAAGCCCTGCCCCAGGTTGACGGCTCCCGTGCGCGCCGCGAGCGCGCTCATCTCGGCGAAGATCGTGGTGCCCAGGCCCGCCAGGCGGCGGCTGCGACGGTCCATGGGCCGACCGTACAGAAACGACGGACGGCTGGCCTCCCGCGGTGCGACACTGGTGCTCCGGCACCGGCCGGGACCCGTGGGGAGACGGGTCGAGGGACACGGGCCCGCGGGCCCGGGGGAGGGAGACCCCGTGGCGACACGACCGTCCGCCGCGACGCGGCCGCAGCTGCTGTCGGAGGCGAACCGGCACCTGGCGAGCCGCTTCAGCACCGGCGTCGACGACGCGCTCGTGCTCGAGCTGCGCGCGGCCAAGGGGGCGAAGGCCTGGTTCGAGAAGCAGCTCGTGCCGAGCCGGATCCGCGACACCGCCGCCGGCGCCGTGCCCGGCTGGTACCCCCGGCTCGCGCACTCGCCGCAGACGGCGTGGGCGAACGTGAAGGCCGAGAAGGCCTCCGCCTGGGACTACGGCATGGACTTCGTCAACTACTCGGTCGCGACCGCGATCCTGTCGCGCCGGCACGTCCAGGAGGTCATGTCGGCTTTCTGGAGCAACCTGCTCTACATCCCGGCGCACGAGGACCGCTCGTTCCCGTGGCGCTACCGCTACGACCGGACGATCCGCGCGAAGGCCCTCACGAGCTACCGTGAGATCCTGCAGGCCGCGGTCGTCCACCCGGCGATGACGGGCTGGCTGACGAACGACCAGAACACCAGGCGCGGCATCAACGAGAACCTGGGCCGCGAGCTGCTGGAGCTCTTCACGGTCGGCCGCACCGCCGGCTACGACGAGGACGACGTCAAGGACTGCGCGCGCCTGCTGACCGGCTTCCGGGTCAAGGTCTTCGACGGGTTCGACGCGTCGTACGCTCCCGAGCTGCACTGGACGGGCACCGTGAACGTGCTCGGCTTCCAGCACCGCAACACCGCGGCCGACGGTCGCCCTGCGGTCGCCGCGCTGCTCGCCTACCTCGCCGAGCACCCGGCGACGGCGCGCCGGATCGCCTACCGGCTGGGGCAGCGGTTCGTCGACGACGAGCCCTCGGAGTCGTTCGTCGCGACGGTCGCGGCGGCGTACCGGAAGTCCCGGAGCGACGTCCGCGCGACCCTGCGCGCCGTCGTCAAGCACCCGCAGTTCCTGGCGTCGCGCCGACGCCGGCTGCGCACCCCGGTCGAGGACGTCGTCGCCTCGGCCCGGGTCCTGGGTCTGCGCCCGACGAGGCCGACGGACGACCGGGCGCTCGCGCAGCACCTGATCTGGATGGCGGGCGACGCCGGGCAGGCGCCGTTCCGGTGGCCTCGGCCGGACGGGTTCCCCGAGACCCACACGACCTACGCGTCGCCGGCGCGCATGCTGCACGCCTGGAACCACCACTACGCGCTCGCCGGCAACTGGTGGAAGTCGACCGGGTCGCGCCCCAAGCCGTCGGCGTACCTGCCGACCGCGTGGCCCCGCACCCTGGGTGAGCTCGTCGACCACCAGTCGCGGGTCCTGCTGGGCCGGACCGCCGACCCCCGCGGTCGTCTCGGCCGTGTCGGGCATGCTCGGTCGCCCCGCGAGCCACCGGTACGCGCGGGCCTCCGACGTCGACGACTGGAACCTGACCGTCATCCGCGGCACCGTGCTGAACGCGCCCGAAGGGATGCTGCGATGAGCGACGACCTGACCGACTGCGGGTGCGCCGACTACGGCCTGACCCGGCGCTCGCTGCTCAAGGCCGCCGGCGCGGTCGGCGCCGCCGGGATCGTGACGTCGATGATCGGCGACGCCCTCACGTCGACCGTCTACGGCGCGACCGACGCCAACGTCCTCGTCGTGCTGTCCCTGCGCGGCGGCGCCGACGGGCTCTCGATGGTCGTGCCGCACGCCGAGGCGGCGTACCGGGCGGCGCGGCCCGACACCGCCGTGGCCACGAGCTCGCTGCTGCACGCCGACCCCACGTTCGGGCTGCACCCGGAGTTCGCGCCGCTGTCCTCCTGGTGGGGCGACCGCAAGGTCGCCGCGCTGCACGCCGTCGGGCTGCCGGCACCCAACCGCAGCCACTTCGAGGCGATGGAACGGCTCGAGGACGCCGACCCGGGGAGCCCCGAGCGGGTCGGCTGGATCAACCGGATGATCTCGTCCCTCGCGACGGGCGACGTCCTGACGGGCATGAACGTCGGCTCGACCACGATGCCGACGTCGCTCGTCGGGCCCGCCCCGGCGGTGGCGGCGGAGAAGCTCGACGACCTGCAGGTCCCGTTCCAGGACGACGCCCGGCTGCGCGGCCACGTCACGACGATGCTGTCGTCGACGTACGGACGCCGCGGTGGTCTCGCCCGCTCGGCGGCGAACGAGGCGTTGGCCCTGGCGGAGCGGGCCGGCACGATCGGCCGCGCGCTCGACCAGGACTCCGGCGCTACGTACGCGAAGTACTCCGACGCGGGCGAGGCGCTCAAGCAGACGGCCCGCCTCGTGCGCGCCGGGGTCGGGGTCCGGGCGGTCGCGATCGACGCGGGCGGCTGGGACCACCACACCGGCCTGCGCTGGAACGTCGCGTCCCGCATCAAGGAGCTCGCGACCAACCTCGACGCGTTCTTCACCGACCTCGGCGCCCATGCCGATCGCGTGACGCTCGTGACGCTCAGCGAGTTCGGCCGGCGGCTGCAGCAGAACGGCGCCGGCGGCGTCGACCACGGCTACGGCAGCTGCGTCCTGGCCATGGGCGCGGGCGTCGACGGGGGCAAGTACTACGCGCGCTGGCCCGGGCTCGACGAGGCCGACCAGGTCGACGGCGACCTCGCGGTCACGACGGACTACCGCACCGTGCTGGCCGAGATCCTGGCCAGCCGGTTCCCCGAGGTCGACCTGAGCACGGTCTTCCCGGGCGCCACGGGCGAGGCGCTCGGCTTCATGCGCTCCTCGGCCTGACCCAGGGGCCAGGCCGAGCAAGAACGGTCGGGCGACGGTCGGCCCCGAGGCCCGAGACTGGGTCCATGGAGGACCTGCCCCGCGACCGGTTGCGCGAGCTGCTCGACGCCGTGCTGGACGACGACCACCCGACCCTGTCGGCGATGGCGAACGGGGCCCTGTCGTCACCGTTCCACCTGTCCCGTCTCGTGACCCGCCACGTGGGCGAGCCGCCCGTCGCGCTGCGCCGCCGCGTGCTGCTGGAGCGCGCTGCGTGGCGGCTCCAGCGCGGCGCGAGCGTCACCGACGTCGCGTGGGAGAGCGGTTACGAGTCGGTCGAGGGATTCTCCCGGGCCTTCGCGCGGGCCTTCGGCCACCCGCCGAGCGCGATGCCACCGCCTACCGAGCGTGGCCACTGGCTGGCGTCCCCCAACGGCGTGCACTTCCACGGCCCGACCGTGCTCTACGTCGACGCCGCCGACGGTGTCGAGGAGGTCGGGGCGGGCGACGTCACAGCCGTGCTCGTGCGGCACGACCTCGACGACGTCCGAGCCCTGATCGATCTGGCGGCCGAGCTGGACGACCAGGCGTACCGCCAGGTTCGCTTGCCCGGGAGCCGAGCGATCGCCTGGGACGGGCCGGACGAGTCGATCGCCGAGGTGCTGCGGCACCTGGTGCTCGCGAAGGTGCCGTGGCTCGCGACCGTGGAGGGGGCGTGACGAGCCCGACCTGTCCGCGGACGACGTCGTCTCGCTCGCCGCCGTGCACGACGAGGTCGCTCCGCGCTGGCTGGCGTGGGTGCGCGACGTCGAGCGTCGCCACGCCTGGTCCGACCGCGTCGTCGACGCCCTGTGCGACCCCCCGGAGAGCTTCCGCCTCGGCCAGATCCTGGCCCACGTGCTGACGTTCTCGGCCCATCGCCGGCAGCTGTGCCGTTGGATGCTGCGCGACGCCGGCGTCGCGGTCCAGGTCGATCCCGACCCGATCGTGTGGCACCGAGGAGTGGAAGGACACCGATGACCCGCTACGTCTACTTCACCGCCACGACCCTCGACGGCTTCCTGGCCGACGAGCACGACTCGCTCGACTGGCTGCTGTCGCAGGACATCGACCCGGACGGGCCCTTCGGGCACGAGGCGTTCGCGGCCCAGGTCGGGGCGCTCGTCATGGGAGCGACGACCTACCGGTGGGTCGTCGACCACCTGGCGGAGTCCGGCGAGGCGTGGCCGTACGAGCAGCCGACCTTCGTGTTCACGCACGGGTCGCCCGAGCCGGCGGCGCCGACCGTGCGGGTCGTGCAGGGACGCCCGGCGGAGCACCGTCGGGCGATCGAGGAGGCGGCGGGCGGTCGCGACGTGTGGGTCATGGGCGGGGGCGACCTCGCCGGCCAGTGCGCGGAGGACGGCATGCTCGACGAGGCGATGGTCGCGATCGCGCCCGTCACGCTCGGCGCCGGCGCCCCGCTGCTGCCGCGGCGGCTCGACCTGTCCCTGCGGGAGGTGCAGCGCAACCGGGCCTTCGCGTGCCTGCACTACGACGTGGTCGGACTGCGCGAGGAGGCCCGGGAAAAGTAAGAGCCCCGCCGATCTCGGGGGGTGAATCGGCGAGGCTGGTCCCAGCATAGCCAGTCGCCGGGACCGGTCGAGGGGGTTTTCCGCAAAGTCTCCTGAGAAAAGTTCCGGACCGCGCCGAGCGCCCTGCGCGGGGGTGCGAGAATCGGGCCTCATGACCGCCACGGAGGCGCCCACCGCGCCCGCGCCGCCGCCCCGACGCCGGGGCCGCGTCCGCCGCTGGATCGGGATCCTGCTGATCCTCGCCGGCCTCGCCCTGCTCGGGTACTTCGCCTGGCAGTACTGGGGCACGAACGTCGTGTCCAAGGCCCGCCACGCCGACGAGAAGAAGATCATCGCCGAGGACTGGGGCAAGGGCATCGACGGCAAGGCGATCGGCCTGCTGCGGGTGCCGCGCTTCGGCGCCGACTACGAGGTGCCGATCGTCCGGGGCTTCAGCAAGGACGCGCTCGCCTCCGGCGTCGGCTGGTACACGAAGGGCGCGAAGCCCGGCCAGGTCGGCAACTTCGTGCTCGCGGGCCACCGTGTCACGCACGGCGAGCCGTTCCGCGACTTCCTCGAGCTGCGCAAGGGCGACACCGCGATCGTCGAGACCCGGACCCGCATCTACACCTACCGCCTGCGCAACGACGGCGACGCGATCACGGTCCCGTTCACCGAGTCCTGGCCGCTGTGGCCCGTGCCGGACCCGAAGGCCGAGGGGAAGGCGCCGACGGAGCGTCTCATCACGTTGCTCACCTGCTCGGAGCTGTTCCACACCGACAACCGCAACGTCGTCGTCGGCGAGCTCGTGAAGACCGTCGACAAGGCCGACCCGGAGGGTCGCGGCTGATGCTCGACCACCAGCGCGAGCTCATCGAGCTCGCCCTCGACCGCGGCGTCCTGCGGTTCGGGGAGTTCACGCTCAAGTCCGGTCGGCGCTCGCCCTACTTCTTCAACGCGGGCCGGCTCGACACCGGGTCCGGCATCGCCGCCCTCGGACGCTTCTACGCCGCGCAGATCGAGGCCTCCGCACCGGACTTCGACGTCCTGCTGGGTCCGGCCTACAAGGGCATCCCAATCGCCGCCGTCACGGCCGCGCAGCTGCACGAGCGGCACGGGCGCGACGTCCCGTGGTGCTTCAACCGCAAGGAGGCCAAGGACCACGGCGAGGGTGGCCTGATCGTGGGCGCGCCGCTCGAGGGTCGGGTCCTCGTGGTCGACGACGTCATCACGGCGGGCACCGCGATCCGCGAGGTCGTCGAGCTCGTGCGCTCGGCCGGGGCCGAGCTGGCCGGGGTCGTCGTCGCGGTCGACCGGCGCGAGCGGGGCCGCGGCGAGCTGTCGGCGATCCAGGAGGTCGAGGCCGAGACCGGTGCGCCGGTCCACGCGGTCGTCACCGTCGACGACGTCATCGACTACCTGCGCGAGACCGGTCGGCACGCCGAGCACCTCGACGCGATGGTCGCGTACCGCGAGGAGTTCGGTGTCGCCTGACGCGACCGTCGGTGTCGGTCCCTGGGAGGGGCCGTGGCCCGACGACCCGCGCCTGGACCCCGAGCTGCTGGAGCACGGTGACCGGCGCAACGTCGTCGACGCGTACCGCTACTGGAGCGTCAAGGCGATCCGCGCCGACCTGGACACCCGTCGCCACCCGCTGCACGTCGCGATCGAGAACTGGCAGCACGACCTCAACATCGGGTCGGTCGTGCGGACGGCGAACGCGTTCAACGTCGCCGCGGTGCACGTCGTCGGCCGCCGACGCTGGAACCGCCGGGGCGCGATGGTCACCGACCGCTACCTGCACGTGCAGCACCACCCGGACGTCGACGACCTCGCCGCGTGGGCGCAGGCCGAGGGCGTCGCGCTGTGGGGCGTCGACAACGTGCCCGGGTCGGTGCCGCTGGAGACGACCGCGCTGCCGCGGGACTGCGTCCTGCTGCTCGGGCAGGAGGGCGCAGGGCTACGTGAGGACGCCGTCGCGGCGTGCGTCGGCACCGTCGCGATCACGCAGCACGGGTCGACGCGGTCGATCAACGCCGGGGCCGCCGCGGCGATCGCCATGCACGCCTGGATGCAGCAGCACGTGCCGGTGCAGGAGTAGGCGCCGCCGCCTAGGCTCGCGGGCATGAGCCGTGTCCTGGTGATCGGTGGTGACGCGGCCGGCATGACCGCCGCGTCCGCGGTGCGTCGCCTCGCCCCCGACGCACAGGTCGTCGTCCTGGAGCGCGGCCACGACACGTCGTACTCGGCGTGCGGCGTGCCCTACTGGGTCGCGGGCGACATCGCCTCGGACGACGACCTGGTCGCGCGGACCGCCGACGAGCACCGCGAGCGCGGCATCGACCTGCGGCTCGGCGCCGAGGCCGTCGCGGTCGACCCGGCCGGCCGCACCGTGACGTACCGCCAGGACGGGGGCGAGCACGTGCTCGAGTGGGACCGGCTCGTGCTCGCGACCGGCGCCCGGGCCGTCCTGCCCGACCTGCCGGGCATCGACGCCGAGGGCGTCCACACCGTCAAGGACCTCGAGGACGGACGGCGGATCATCGCCGCCCTCGCGGAGGGGCCGCGCCGTGCCGTCGTCGTCGGCAGCGGGTACATCGGGATCGAGCTCGCGGAGGCGCTGCTCGCCCGCGGTCTCGACGTCACCGTCGTCGAGCGGGAGAGCACCCCGCTGCCGATCGTCGAGGACGAGGTCGGCCACGTGATCGCGGACGCGATGGTCGCGCAAGGCGTCCACCTCGTGACGAGCGCCGAGGTGACGGGCTTCGCCGTGGAGGCCGGCCGGGTCACCGCGGTGCGGACCGCCGACGGCGACCTGCCCGCCGACCTCGTGGTCGCGGCCCTCGGCGTCGCGGCCCGGTCGGACCTGCTCGACGTCGAGAAGGGGCCCAAGGGCGGGATCGTCACCGACGACCAGCAGCGGGTCGCCGACCTCGAGCACGTCTGGGCCGCGGGCGACTGCGTCGTGACGCGCGACCGGCTCACCGGCTCGCCCGTGTTCGTGGCGCTCGGCACGCACGCGAACAAGCAGGGCCTCGTCGCGGGCGAGTCCGTCGCGGCGTCGCTCGGGGCGGACTGGTCGGGCCGCGTCTTCGATGGCGTCGTGCAGACGGCGATCACGAAGTTCTGCGACCTCGAGGTCTCCCGCACCGGCCTGGGCCGGGCGGCCGCGCAGGAGGCGGGGCTCGAGGTGGTCGCCGCGACGATCGAGACGACAACGCGCGCCGGCTACTACCCGGGCGCCGAGCCGATGACGCTCTGGGGTCTCGCCGAACGGGGCAGCCGGCGGCTGCTCGGCGTGCAGGTCGCGGGTGGCTCGGGCGCGGGCCTGCGCATCGACCCTGCGGCGCTCGCGCTGTGGAACGGTATGACGGTCGACGAGCTCGTCATGACCGACCTCGCGTACGCGCCGCCGTTCTCGTCGGTGTGGAGCCCGGTGCAGGTCCTGGCCCGTTCGCTCGCGAAGGCGCTCACGGCCTAGGCTGGCCGCAGACCCGCACCCCCACGAGGAGCCCGCATGCCCGTCGCCACTCCCGAGACCTACGCCGAGATGCTCGACAAGGCCAAGCGCGAGTCGTTCGCGTTCCCGGCCATCAACGTCTCGTCGTCGCAGACCCTGAACGCCGCGCTCGCCGGCTTCGCCGAGGCCGAGTCCGACGGCATCATCCAGGTCTCGACGGGCGGCGCCGAGTACTTCTCCGGCCCCACCGTCAAGGACATGGTCTCGGGATCGCTCGCGTTCGCGGCGTTCGCCCAGGAGGTCGCGAAGAAGTACCCGGTCAACGTCGCGCTGCACACCGACCACTGCCCCAAGGACAAGCTCGACGGCTTCGTCCGGCCGCTGCTCGCGGCGTCGACCGAGCGGGTCAAGGGCGGCGGCCTGCCGTACTTCCAGTCGCACATGTGGGACGGCTCGGCCGTGCCGCTCGACGAGAACCTCGTCATCGCGCAGGAGCTGCTCGAGGCGTGCGCCGCCGCGAACGTCATCCTCGAGGTCGAGATCGGCGTCGTCGGTGGCGAGGAGGACGGTGTCGAGGCCGAGATCAACGACAAGCTCTACACGTCGCCCGAGGACGCCCTGGCCACGGCCGAGGCCCTCGGCCTGGGCGAGAAGGGCCGCTACCTGACGGCCCTCACGTTCGGCAACGTGCACGGCGTCTACAAGCCGGGCAACGTCAAGCTGCGTCCCGAGGTCCTCGACGCCGCGCAGAAGGCCGTCGCCGAGAAGTACGGCACCGAGCGGCCCTTCGACTTCGTGTTCCACGGCGGCTCCGGCTCGCTGCCCGAGGAGATCTCGGCGGCGGTCGACTACGGCGTCGTCAAGATGAACGTCGACACCGACACGCAGTACGCCTTCACGCGTCCTGTGGCGGGCCACATGTTCGCCAACTACGACGGCGTCCTGAAGGTCGACGGCGAGGTCGGCAACAAGAAGGCCTACGACCCCCGCGCGTGGGGCAAGGCCGCCGAGGCCGGCATGGCCGCTCGCGTCGTCGAGGCCTGCCAGAACCTGCGCTCGGCCGGCACCAAGCTCTGATCCTGCTCCGCCCGGCGCGGCCGGGACGGGACGCACTCCGAGGGATCGTGGTCGCTGTGGCGACCACGATCCCTCGGTTTGTCCGCCGGGGCCGACCGGGTCCCTCGGACTGCGTCGTCGTCGGTCCCGGGCCGGATCGTAGGGTCGGAGCATGACGAACCTGCTGGGCGAGCCGCCCGAGACCCTGCTGCCGGCCGACCCCGGCGCCGCCGCGCTCGACGCCGGCGACTCGCCGCGGACCGTGGCGGCGACGCACCCTGACTCGACCCTCGCCTGGGCGCTCCTGGCCGAGGCCGCGCTCGACGCGGGAGACGACCTCGAGGGCTACGCGTTCGCGCGCACGGCCTACCACCGATCCCTCGACGGCCTGCGCCGCAACGGCTGGAAGGGCCACGGCCCGGTGCCGTGGTCGCACGCCCCGAACCACGGCTTCCTGCGCTCGCTCGCGGCCCTGGCGACCGGTTCCGAGCGCCTCGGCGACGAGGCCGAGGCCCATCGCTGCCGCGAGTTCCTGCACGAGTCGAGCCCCGAGGCGTACGCCGAGCTCGTCCGCTGACGACCGCTCGCGCCCTGCCGTTCAGGGCAAGCCTTGCGACTCAGGGGAGGCTTCCCTCGATCGGTGACGGTTTACCCGCTCGAGCGGGTAAACCGTGGTCAGGGGGCGCGGAGGTGGAGGCGTCCCGGCTCGACGGTCCAGACGTGGTGGCGGGCGGCGTCGCAGAGGTCGCCGTCGAGGTTGGCGCGGGTCGGCTCGCCGCGGACCTCGACGCGCGACGCCTTGCGGTAGACGACGTCGTCGCGCATCGGGTGGCGTCCCTTGCGCAGCCGCCAGGCGTAGCCGAGCCGGCGCAGCCGGGGCTCGGCCCACGACACCGCGACGTCGAGCTGTCCGTCGAACGGGTCGGCCTCGGGCAGCAGCGGGGCGCCGCCGCCCACGTAGCGGCCGTTGCCGACCGCCACCTGCAGCAGCCGGCGCGGCGACGCGAGGCGCTGCCCGTCGACCCACACCGACGCGATGACGCCCTTGCCGACGACGCCGGCGGTGATCGCGCCGAGCGCGTAGCCGACCGGGCCGAACGCCTTCTTCCACGGCTCGGCCTTGACGTTGGCCTCGGCGCCGAGCCCCACGTGGACGGCGTTGACGACGAGCCGCCCGGCGTCGTCGCGGATCACGTCGGCCGGCCGGGCGGTCGCCTCGACGGCCTGCCGGGCCGCGACGACGGGGTCGGCCTCGATGCCGAGCGTGCGCACGAAGTCGTTGCCGGTGCCGAGCGGGACGATCGCGAGCTCGACCTCGTCGAACAGGTCCAGGTCGTCGATCGCGGTGACGACCGCGTGGATGCTGCCGTCCCCGCCGACGGCGACCACGACGCCGCCGCGAGCCGCGCGTACCGCGTCCTGCAGCTCGTCACGGTCGCTCGTGCGCCGCACGTCGAGGTCACGGCCCTCGCCGAGGACCGCGAGCGCCTCCTCGAGGGAGGGGTCGTCGCTGCTGCCGGCCTTCGCGTTCACGACCGCCACCCAGTGCGCCACGCGCGCTCCCTTCGCCGTTGGTGAGCATACGGGCGGATTGGGTACGATGCCGCGGTAAGAGCCCCGCCCGCGGGGCTTGTCGCTTGTGCAAGGTGGTGCAGCCCATGCCTGCAGTCGTCATCGTCGGGGCCCAGTGGGGCGACGAGGGCAAGGGCAAGGCGACCGACCTGCTCGGCAGCCGCGTCGACACCGTCGTCAAGTTCAACGGCGGCAACAACGCCGGCCACACCGTCGTGATCCCGAACGACGACGGCACGAGCGAGAAGTATGCCCTGCACCTGCTGCCGAGCGGCATCCTCACGCCAGGCTGCACGCCCGTCATCGGCAACGGCGTCGTCGTCGACCTCGACGTGCTGTTCCAGGAGATCGACGGCCTCGAGGCACGTGGCGTCGACACGAGCGCCCTCGTCGTGAGCGCCAACGCGCACGTCATCGCCGACTACAACCGCACGCTCGACAAGGTCACCGAGCGGTTCCTCGGCAGCCGCAAGATCGGCACGACCGGCCGCGGCATCGGCCCCACGTACGCCGACAAGATGAACCGCCAGGGCGTGCGCATCCAGGACCTGTTCGACGAGAAGATCCTGCGCGAGAAGGTCGAGGCCGCGCTCGAGCTCAAGAACCAGATCCTCACGAAGGTCTACAACCGGCGCGCCGTCGAGGTCGACGAGATCGTCGACCAGCTGCTCGTCCACGCCGAGCGGCTGCGGCCGATGGTCACCGACACCGCGCTGCTGCTGCACGAGCAGCTGCAGGCGGGACGGACCGTCCTGCTCGAGGCGGGCCAGGCGACGCTGCTCGACGTCGACCACGGCACCTACCCGTTCGTCACGTCGTCGTCGGCCACGACCGGCGGCGCGTGCACCGGGTCGGGCATCGCCCCGACGCAGATCACGCGCGTCATCGGCATCGTCAAGGCCTACGCGACCCGCGTGGGCGAGGGCCCGTTCCCGACCGAGCTGTTCGACGCCGACGGCGAGCGGCTGCGCGAGAACGGCGGCGAGTTCGGCACGACGACCGGCCGCCCCCGCCGTTGCGGCTGGTACGACGCCCCCATCGCGCGCTATGCGGCCCGCATCAACGGCGTCACCGACTTCGTCCTGACCAAGCTCGACGTCCTGACCGGCTGGGAGCGCATCCCGGTGTGCGTCGCGTACGAGATCGACGGGGAGCGCGTCGACGAGATGCCGATGACGCAGACCGACTTCCACCACGCGAAGCCCGTCTACGAGTACTTCCCCGGCTGGACCGAGGACCTCTCCGGCTGCCGCTCGTTCGACGACCTGCCCGTCGCGGCGCAGGAGTACGTGCAGGCGCTCGAGCGGATCAGCGGCGCCCGCATCTCGGCGATCGGCGTCGGCCCCGGCCGGGAGCAGACCGTCGTCGTCCACGACCTGCTCTAGGCTCGGGCCCCGTGAAGACCCTCGTCATCGGCACCGGCGGCCGCGAGCACGCGCTCGCCCTCGCGCTCTCCCGCGACCCGCACGTCACCGAGGTGCACGTCGCCCCGGGCAACCCGGGCGTCGAGCGGTTCGCGACCCGGCACGAGGTCGACCCGCTCGACGGTGACGCCGTCGCCGCCCTGGCGCAGCGCCTGGGCGCCGAGCTCGTCGTCGTCGGACCGGAGGCGCCGCTCGTCGCGGGCGTCGCCGACGCCGTGCGCGCCGTCGGCATCGACTGCTTCGGCCCGACCCGCGAGGCCGCCCAGCTCGAGGGCTCCAAGGCGTTCGCGAAGCAGGTCATGGCCGCCGCCGAGGTGCCGACCGCGCTCGCCCACGTGTGCCGCACGCCGGAGCAGGCCGCGACCGCGCTCGACGCGTTCGGCCCGCCCTACGTCGTCAAGGACGACGCGCTCGCCGCCGGCAAGGGCGTCGTCGTCACCGAGGACCGCCAGGCCGCGCTCGACCACGCCGCGTCGTGCGAGCAGGTCGTCATCGAGGAGTTCCTCGACGGCCCGGAGGTCTCTCTGTTCGCGATCACCGACGGCGAGACCGTGCTGCCGCTGCAGCCCGCCCAGGACTTCAAGCGCGTCGGCGACGACGACGCGGGCCCGAACACCGGCGGCATGGGCGCCTACACGCCGCTGCCGTGGGCGCCCGACGACCTCGTCGCCGACGTCACGCGGCGCGTGCTCGTGCCGACCGTCCAGGAGATGGCCCGTCGCGGCACCCCGTTCCAGGGCCTGCTCTACGCGGGCCTCGCGCTCACGAGCCGGGGCGTCCGCGTGGTCGAGTTCAACGCGCGCTTCGGCGATCCCGAGACCCAGGCGCTCATGGCGCTGCTCCAGACCCCGCTGTCGAGCCTGCTGCGCGGCGCCGCGACCGGGACGCTCGACGAGGTCGGCCTGCCGGCCTGGCGCGACGCCTCCGCGGTCACCGTCGTCGTCGCGTCGCACGGCTACCCCGAGTCGGCGCGTTCCGGTGACGTCATCGACGGCGTCGAGGTCGCGGACGCGCTCGAGGGCGTCGACGTGATCCACGCCGGTACCTCCCGGGACGCCGAGGGCCGGCTCGTCACGGCCGGTGGTCGCGTGCTCGCCGTCACCGCCGTCGGCGACGACCTCGTGCAGGCGCGCGAGCGGGCCTACGCCGGGGTCGACCTGATCCACATCGCCGGTGCCCACCACCGTCGCGACATCGCCCGACGGGCCGCCGAGGACGCGCGGGCCTGAGCCCGCGGGCAGGCTGCGAGAATGACCGCCGTGAGCACCCCGAACGTCCTGGCCTCCCGCTACGCCTCGGCCGAGATCGCCCGGATCTGGTCGCCCGAGCACAAGATCGTGCTGGAGCGCCGGCTCTGGATCGCGGTGCTGCGCGCGCAGCGCGACCTCGGCATCGAGACGCCCGACGGCACGATCGAGGCCTACGAGGCCGTCGTCGACCAGGTCGACCTCGCGTCCATCGCGGAGCGCGAGCGGGTCACGCGGCACGACGTCAAGGCGCGCATCGAGGAGTTCGCGGCGCTCGCGGGCACCGAGCACATCCACAAGGGCATGACGTCGCGCGACCTGACCGAGAACGTCGAGCAGCTGCAGGTCAAGGCGTCGCTCGAGGTCCTGCGCGAGCGCACCATCGCGACCCTGACCCGGCTCGCGCGGCTGGCCGGCGAGAACGCCGAGCTCGTCATGGCCGGGCGCTCGCACAACGTCGCGGCGCAGGCGACCACGATGGGCAAGCGCTTCGCGACCGTCGCCGACGAGCTGCTCGTCGGACTGGAGCGGCTCGAGCAGCTCATCGCGCGCTACCCGCTGCGCGGCATCAAGGGCCCGGTCGGCACGGCGCAGGACCAGCTCGACCTGCTGGGCGGTGACGAGACGAAGCTGCGCGAGCTCGAGGGTCGGGTGGCCGAGCACCTCGGCTTCGGCACGGTCCTCACGAGCGTCGGGCAGGTCTACCCGCGCTCGCTCGACTACGACGTCGTCACCGCGCTCGTCCAGCTCGTCGCCGGGCCGTCCAACCTCGCGACCACGATCCGGCTGATGGCGGGCAACGAGCTCGTCACCGAGGGCTTCAAGCCCGGCCAGGTCGGCTCCAGCGCGATGCCGCACAAGATGAACACCCGCTCGTGCGAGCGCGTCAACGGCCTCGCCGTCGTGCTGCGCGGCTACGCCTCCATGGTCGGCGAGCTCGCCGGCGACCAGTGGAACGAGGGCGACGTGTCGTGCTCGGTCGTGCGCCGGGTCGCGCTGCCGGACGCCTTCTACGCCGCCGACGGCCTGTTCGAGACCTTCCTGACCGTCCTCGACGAGTTCGGGGTGTTCCCGGCCGTCGTCCAGCGCGAGCTCGACCGCTACCTGCCGTTCCTCGCCACGACCAAGGTGCTCATGGCCGCCGTCCGCGCCGGCGTCGGGCGCGAGGCCGCGCACGAGGCGATCAAGGAGCACGCCGTCGCCGTCGCGCTCGAGATGCGTGAGCAGGGCACGGCCGAGAACGACCTGTTCGCCCGGCTCGCCGCCGACGAGCGGCTCGGCCTCACCGAGGCCGACCTCGCGTCGCTCGTGGCCGACCCGATCGAGTTCACCGGTGCCGCCACGAGCCAGGTCGGCGCCATCGTCCAGCGCGTCGAGCGGCTGGCCCGCCTCAACCCCGACGCGGCCGCCTACGCCCCCGGCGCGATCCTCTGAGTCGCGCCTGTTCCGCCGTGCCGCCGCCCGACCAGTCCTACCGCTGGCTGGGGCTCATCATCGCCGTCGTCGTGATCGTCGCGGCCCTGCTCTACGAGCCGGAGTGGTGGAACGTCTTCAGCTGACGGGCCCTAGGCTGAGGCCGTGCCCCTCGACGTCCCCGGCGCCCGCCACCTGCACTCCGGCAAGGTCCGCGACCTGTACGAGCTCGAGTCCGGCGACCTGCTCATGGTCGCCTCCGACCGGATCTCGGCCTACGACTTCGTCCTGAGCCCCGGCATCCCCGACAAGGGCGAGCTGCTCACCAGGATGTCGCTGTGGTGGTTCGACCAGCTCGACGACATCGTCCCGAACCACGTGCTGTCCACGGCGGTCCCCGAGCGGGTCCGTGGCCGGGCGCTCGTGTGCGAGAAGCTCGAGATGTTCCCCGTCGAGTGCGTCGTGCGCGGCTACCTGACCGGGTCCGGGCTCGAGGACTACCGCAACACCGGCGAGGTGTGCGGCGTCGCGCTCCCGGCCGGCCTCGAGGACGGCTCCCGTCTGCCCGAGCCGATCTTCACCCCCGCCACGAAGGCCGCCGTCGGCGACCATGACGAGAACGTCGACTTCGAGCACGTCGTCCGCGAGGTCGGGCGCGACGTCGCCGAGCGCCTGCGCGACCTGACGCTCGCCGTCTACTCCCGTGCGGAGAGCATCGCCCGGGAGCGCGGCATCGTCCTCGCCGACACCAAGCTCGAGTTCGGCGCGCGCCCTGACGGCACCATCGTGCTGGCCGACGAGGTCCTCACGCCCGACTCGTCGCGGTTCTGGCCGGCCGACACCTGGCGGCCCGGCGCGCGGCAGCAGAGCTTCGACAAGCAGCCGGTGCGCGACTGGCTCGCGTCGCCGGCCAGCGGGTGGGACCGCACGGGCGACACGCCCCCGCCGGCGCTGCCCGCCGAGGTCGTCGAGAGCACCCGCGAGCGGTACGTCCGTGCCTACGAGCTGCTCACCGGTCAGCCCTTCTGAACCCCTGCCGCACCCGGGCTAGGGTGAGGGCGAACACACCCCGCCCTTGCAAGGAGATCGTCGTGGCCAACCTCGCCCAGCTGCTGGAGCAGACCACCGAGCAGTTCCCCGACCGCACCGCGATCGTCTTCGGCGACACCCGGCTCTTCTACCCGCAGGTGAACGGCGCGGCGAACCAGGTCGCGAACCTGCTGGTCTCGCGCGGCATCCAGCCCGGTGACAAGGTCGCGCTGTCGTGCCCGAACCTGCCGTACTTCACGATCATCTACTACGGCATCCTCAAGGCCGGCGCGACGGTCGTGCCGCTCAACGTGCTGCTGCGCGGTCGTGAGGTCGCCTACCACCTGGCCGACTCCGACGCGAAGGCCTACTTCGCCTTCGAGGGCACGGCGGACCTGCCGATCGGCGAGGCCGCGTGGGAGGGCTTCCAGGCCACGGAGTCCTGCGACGAGTTCTTCCTGATCAAGCTCGACTCGGCCGCCCCCGCACCGCTCGAGGGCCCCGAGCACTACGCGCCGCTCGTCGCGGAGCAGCCCCCGACGTTCGACACCGTCGACGTCGACGACGACGAGACCGCCGTCATCCTCTACACCTCGGGCACGACGGGCCAGCCCAAGGGCGCCGAGCTGCGCCACCGCAACATGCGCGACAACGCCCTCGCCGGCGAGTCCCTGTTCGGGGCCGACGCCCAGAACCCCGACACCTACCTGTGCGTCCTCCCGCTGTTCCACTCCTTCGGCCAGACCTGCATCCAGAACGGCGCGATCGCGTTCGGCGGCACGATCGTCATGCTGCCGCGGTTCGAGGCCGAGGCGGCGCTCGGCCTCATGCTGCGCGAGAAGGTCACGTACTTCGCCGGCGTCCCGACGATGTACTGGGGCCTGCTCAACGCGCTCACCGACGACGTCGACGTCGAGACCCTGGCCGCGAACCTGCGGGTCGCTGCCGCCGGCGGCTCGGCGCTGCCGGTCGAGGTCCACCGCAAGTTCAAGGAGCGCTTCGGCGTGACGATCCTGGAGGGCTACGGCCTGTCCGAGACGTCGCCGGTCGCGTCGTTCTCGCCGTACGGCGAGGAGCCGCGGGTCGGCTCGATCGGCCGCCCGATCCCCGGCGTCGAGATGAAGCTCATCGACAGCGAGTGGAACGACGTGCCCGACGAGGTCCAGGAGGACGGCAAGACCGCCGTCGGTGAGATCGCGATCAAGGGCCACAACGTCATGAAGGGCTACTACGACCGGCCCGAGGCGACGGCCGAGGCGATCCGCGACGGCTGGTTCCGCTCCGGCGACCTGGGTCGCAAGGACGCCGACGGCTTCTACTACATCGTCGACCGCAGCAAGGACATGATCATCCGCGGCGGCTTCAACGTGTACCCGCGCGAGCTCGAGGAGGTGCTGATGACGCACCCGGCGGTCTCGCTCGTCGCAGTCATCGGCATCCCGCACGAGTCCCACGGCGAGGAGATCAAGGCCGTCGTCGTGAAGGAGAAGGACCACGACGACGTCACCGAGGCCGACCTGGTCGCCTGGGGCAAGGAGCAGTTCGCCGCCTACAAGTACCCGCGCGTCGTGGAGTTCCGCGACGAGCTGCCCATGACGTCCACCGGCAAGATCCTCAAGAGGGAGCTCTGACATGACCGACGCAGGCTGGCACGCCGACCCCGAGGGGCGGTACGAGTACCGCTACTGGGACGGCTCGTCCTGGACCGAGCACGTGAGCACCGGCGGCGTGCAGTCTCAGTCGCCGCTCGGCTCGGCCCCGGCGGACTCCTCGGCGGGCGCGGCGACCTCGGCCGCCCAGCAGGACCAGCCGTACGCGCAGCAGGCGCCGGTCCAGACCGGTGACCCGTTCGCGGGCCTGTCCGGCGACCTCGTCGACGGCACGTTCTCGGAGGTCGAGGGCACGGGACCGCAGAAGCAGAACGACCGGCTGCTGCGCGTGCGCATCGCCCAGCCGTTCCTGGCCAAGCAGGGCGCGATGGTCGCCTACCAGGGCAACGTCGACTTCGCCTACCAGGGCGGCGGCGCGGCCAAGTTCCTCAAGAAGGCCGTCACGGGCGAGGGCCTGTCGATCATGCAGGTCAGCGGCCAGGGCGACGTGTTCCTCGCCGACGCCGGCAAGCACGTGCACATCCTGAACCTCGAGAACAGCGGCATCTCGGTCAGCGGCCACAGCGTGCTCGCGTTCTCGTCGTCGCTGCAGTGGGACGTCGAGCGGGTCAAGGGCGGCAGCATCGCCGCCGGTGGCCTGTTCAACACGACCCTGCGTGGCACGGGCTGGGTCGCGATCACGACCGACGGCTCGCCCGTCGTGCTCAACGCCGCCGAGGCCCCGACGTTCGCCGACGCGCAGGCGCTGGTCGCCTGGTCGATCGGCCTGCAGACGTCGATCCGCTCGACCTTCACCGCCGGCTCGCTCATCGGCCGCGGCTCGGGCGAGGCCTTCCAGGTCGCGTTCCACGGCCACGGGTTCGTCATCGTGCAGCCGTCGGAGGAGCCGCCGCCGACCCCGCACGCGTAGTCCGTCCCGCAGCCCCCGACCGACGCCCGGCACGAGTCCTCGTGCCGGGCGTCGGCGCGTCGCGATCGTCTCCGTCAGCGCAGCCCGAAGACCGGGGGGAGCGCGAGCAGCATGGTGAGCGACCACGTGCAGTGGGTGAGGATTGGCGCCAGGATCCCGCCCGAGGCACGGCGCTGCAGCCCGACGACGACGCCGAGCAGGATCGCGGCGAACGCGAGCATCACGTTGCCCGTGGCGAGCGTCGCGACGGTGTAGGCCACGGTCGTCCAGGCGACGGGGTGGCGCGGGATGGCGGCGTACGCCGCGCCGCGGAAGAACAGCTCCTCGGCGACGCCGTTGACGGCGGTCACGACCACGAGCAGCGGCAGCGCGCCCTCGGTCGCGAAGCCCAGCACCTTCTCGACCTGGTCGGACAGGACGGGGATCTCGCGCACGACGAGCGCACCCACGACGAACACGCCCGCGAGCGCGAGCCCGATGGCGATCGGCTGCACGACGGGTCGCACGAGACCGTCCTCGTCGTCGGGGTCGTCGGTGACGATGTGCCCGAGGTAGAGGCGGCCGGACGCGAACGCGCCGACGGTCCAGACCGCCGCGAGCCCGAAGGTGAGCGGGTAGAACCACGGGCTGCCGGGCTCCACGCGCAACGAGACGCCCAGCACGACCGCGCCCAGCACGACGAACCCGGCCGTGACGACCTGGCGACGACGGAACGCCGCGGGGGACATGCGGTGGTCGCGGGCCACGACGTCCCGCAGGGAGCGGTCGAGCCAGCGTCGGCCCGGGTAGGAGCGTGCCACGGCCGGCTCAGGCGGGCGGCTCGAAGCCGACGACGACCGCGGCCATGTCGTCCGCGCCGTGCCCGGCGGCGGAGGCGGCGGCGAAGCGGTCGCGCACGGACGCCAGGAGCGACGTGTCCATGACGTCCTCGCCGGCGTCGAGCATGAGCGCGAGGTCCTTGAGCACGCCGTCGACCCCGAAGGACGGGGTGAGGTCGTCGGCGAGGATCGCCCGGCCCTTGAGGTGGGCGTAGGGCGTGTCGACGGCCGAGCCCTCGATCGCCTCCAGGAAGAGCGCCGGGTCGACGCCCTGCACCCGCGCCAGCGTCAGCGCCTGGGCCGCCGCGGCGGTGAGCGACGCGACCCACGAGTTGCACGCCAGCTTGAGCGCGCTCGCCGGTCCGGCGGAGTCCCCGACGACGAGCGTCCGCGACCCGATGGCCTCGAGCACGGGGCGCGCCGTCGCCAGCGCCTCCTCGGGCCCGGAGGCGAGCACGGTGAGCGCGCCGTCGGCGGCAGGCTTCTTCGTCCCCAGGACCGGTGCGTCGACGAGCACCCGGTCGTGGCGCTCGGCGAGCTCGTGCAGCCGACGCGACCCGTCCGGGCCGACGGTGGCGGTCTGCAGCCACACGGCGGCGGCGGGGGAGGAGAGCAGGGCCGACTCCAGCACCTCGCGCACGGACGCCTCGTCGAACAGGCAGACCAGGACCACGTCGGCGTCGGCGACCGCCTCGCCGGCGGTTCCGGCCTCGTCGGCGCCCTGCTCCCGCAGCGGTTCGGCCTTCTCCGGACTCCGGTTCCAGACGGTCGTCGCGATGCCGGCCCGCAGGGTCGACGCGGCCATCCCGGCGCCCATGGCGCCGAGCCCGATCACAGTCACTCGCATGCCTCGACCGTACGACGGACGGCCCGGCGGTGCCGTGTGGACGAGCGGGCGACGGACGCCGATAGGATCAGCCGCATGGCCCGCATCATCGTCGACGTCATGCCCAAGCCCGAGATCCTCGACCCGCAGGGCAAGGCCGTCCACGGGGCGCTGCCGCGCCTCGGCTTCACGGGCGTGAGCGACGTCCGGCAGGGGAAGCGCTTCGAGCTCGAGGTCGAGTCGGCCGACGAGACGACGCTCGCGGAGGTCGACCGGATCGCCGCGACGCTGCTGTCCAACCCGGTCATCGAGGACTACGCGGTGCGCGTGGAGTCCGGGGAGCCCGCGTGAGCGCGCGCGTCGGGGTCGTCACGTTCCCCGGCTCGCTCGACGACGTCGACGCGCAGCGAGCCGTCCGCCTCGCGGGTGGCGAGCCCGTCGCGCTGTGGCACGGCGACCACGACCTGCAGGACGTCGACGCGGTCGTCCTGCCCGGGGGCTTCTCCTACGGCGACTACCTGCGGGCCGGGGCCATCGCCCGGTTCGCGCCGGTCATGACCGAGGTCGTGGCCGCCGCCGAGCGCGGCGTCCCGGTGCTAGGCATCTGCAACGGCTTCCAGGTCCTCTGCGAGTCGCACCTGCTGCCGGGGGCGCTCATCCGCAACGACCACCGCACGTTCATCTGCCGTGACCAGGTGCTGCGCGTCGAGAACGCCGACACCGCCTGGACCCGTGACTACTCGGCCGGCCAGGAGATCACGATCCCGCTCAAGAACGGCGAGGGCGGCTTCGTCGCCGACGCCGCGACGATCGAGCGGCTCGAGGGCGAGGGCCGCGTCGTGTTCCGCTACGTCGGCGTCAACCCGAACGGGTCCGTGGCCGACATCGCCGGCATCACCAACGAGCGCGGCAACGTCGTCGGGCTCATGCCGCACCCCGAGCACGCCGTCGAGGACCTGTGCGGTCCCGGCACCGACGGGCTCGGCCTGTTCACCTCCGCGCTGAAGAACCTGCTCGCCGCATGAGCCTGCCCGTCGGCTGGTCGGTCGTCCTGCTGGTGACCGCGGCCTGGAACCTGCTGATCTGGCCGCAGTTCTGGCGCCGGGTCACGAAGGACGAGCGCGCCCGCGACGCCGACGGCCGGCCCACCCGGTTTCTCACCGTGCACGCCGTGCTCATCGGCGTCTCGCTGCTGCTGGCGCTGCTGACCGGACTGGTGGGCGTCCTCGCCCTCGTCTGAGGAATCGGACGGCCTGCCCCGTGGTTGACCCCGGCATGAGCACCGAGGTCAGCTTCTCCGCCGAGCGGGAGCGCTACGAGATCCACGTCGACGGCGAGCTCGCCGGCTTCACCCAGGCGAAGGAGCGCGAGGACGGCGTCCTCGTGTTCCCGCACACCGTCGTCCTCGACGCCTTCGAGGGCCAGGGCCTCGCGTCGCGGCTCGTCACCGAGGCGCTGAACGACGTCCGCGCGAAGGGCCGCACGATCGACCCGCAGTGCCCGTACGTCGCGCGCTTCGTCGAGAAGCACCCCGAGTACGCCGACCTCGTCGCCTGATTCGGCTGAGACGGGGGTCACCGCGGCGGGATTCGTCGCGACGTGGTCCGGCACGCTACCGTGGAGACATCGTGAACGCGCCGCTCCGTGCGCAGTTCCGGCCCGTCTCCTCGGTGTCGTCCGACACCCTCGACCTCGGGCGCCTCCTCCCGAACGTCTGAGAGACCCTGTGACCTCCCCTTCCGGCAGCGCTGCTGCCACCTCTGCCGTGCCCACCTTCGCCGAGCTCGGCCTGCCCCGGCCCCTCGTGGCCGCGCTGGCCCGCCAGGACATCACGACCCCCAGCCCCGTGCAGGCGGCCGTCGTCCCCGACGCCCTCGCCGGCCTCGACGTGCTGGGCCGGGCCCGCACCGGCTCCGGCAAGACGCTGTCCTTCGGCCTGCCCGTCCTGGCCCGTCTCGCCGGGGGCCGCAGCCGTCCGCGCGCCCCGCGGGGCCTCATCCTGCTGCCGACCCGCGAGCTCGCCGGCCAGGTCGAGACCGCCCTGCGGCCGCTCGCCCAGACGCTCGGCCTGCGCCTGACCACCGTCTACGGCGGCACCCCCATCAACAAGCAGGTCAATGCGCTCAAGAACGGCGTCGACGTCGTCATCGCGACGCCGGGCCGCCTGACCGACCTGCTCGAGCGCCGCAGCATCGTGCTCGACGACATCGAGATCACGGTGCTCGACGAGGCCGACCACCTGTGCGACCTCGGCTTCTACAAGCCGATCGACAACCTGCTCTCGCGCACCCCGCAGGACGCGCAGCGGCTGCTGCTGTCGGCCACGCTCGACGGCGACGTCGACAAGATCGTGCGCCGGCACCTGCCGCACCACGCCCGGCACGACGTCGACGACGTCGAGGGTCAGCCCGTCACGATGGAGCACCACGTGCTCGTCACCCCGGCGACCGAGAAGACGCAGACCGTGCGCCGCCTGCTCGAGGCCAACCCCCGCACGATCGTGTTCACGCGGACCAAGCGCGGCGCGATGCGGCTGGCCCGCCAGCTGTCGAACGGTGGTCTGACCGCGGTCGACCTGCACGGCGACCTGTCCCAGAGGCACCGCGAGCGCAACCTGGAGCGGTTCAGCTCGGGCCAGGCCGACGTCGTCGTCGCGACCGACGTCGCCGCCCGGGGCATCCACGTCGACGGCATCGGCCTCGTCGTGCACTACGACGCCCCGGCCGAGCACAAGGCGTACCTGCACCGCTCCGGCCGCACCGCCCGCGCGGGCGAGTCGGGCTCCGTCGTCACGATGACGACCCCCGAGGCGCTGCGCGACGTCGTCGCCCTGCAGCGCAAGGCCGGCGTCACGGCGCGGCACCACCAGGCCGGCACCGCCCCGCAGCCGATGACGGTCGCGGCTCTCTCGACCTCGGGCACCGAGGCCCCGGCGGCCCCCGAGCGGGGCGCGGCCGCGGCCCGGTCCGGTGGTTCGGGCAACGGCCAGGGCACCGGTGGCGGCAACGGACGCAACCGGAACCGCAACCGTCGTCGTGGCGGAGGCGGCGGCCAGGGCGGCTCGAGCCAGGGGCGCCCCGCGCACCAGGGTCAGGGTCGCGGCCAGGGCGGCGGCCAGCGTCGTCAGGGGGGCGGCCAGCGCCGTCCCGCCGCGCGCTGACGCAGGCTCCGGTCCCTCGACCCGCCTCAGCCGCCCGGGTGCAGCACCCGGCGCAGGAAGCGCTGGGTGCGCTCCTGCTGCGGGTCGCCGATGACCTGGTCGGGCGGACCCTGCTCGACCACCACGCCGCCGTCCAGGAACAGCACCTGGTCGGCGACCTGCTCGGCGAACCGCACCTCGTGGGTGACGACGACCATCGTCCACCCCTGGGAGGCGAGGTCCTTGATGACCGCGAGCACCTCGCCGACGAGCTCCGGGTCGAGGGCCGACGTGGGCTCGTCGAACAGCACGACCCGCGGCCTGATCGCGAGCGCGCGGGCGATGCCGACGCGCTGCTGCTGACCGCCGGAGAGCTCCGACGGGTACTGCGACGCCTTGTCCGACAGTCCGACCTGCTCGAGCAGCCGACGGCCGTCGGCGAGCGCCTCCTCGCGCGGCCGGCCCTGTGCCGTGACCGGTCCCTCGACGACGTTCTCGAGCGCCGTCATGTGCGGGAACAGGTGGTGCTGCTGGAAGACGATGCCGGACTGTGCGCGCAGCGCCCGCAGCTGCTGCTCGCGGGCCCGGCCCTTCGCCGGCAGCGCGCCGAAGTCGACCTCGACGTCGCCGATCCGCACCGTGCCGGCCTCGGGCACCTCCAGGGTGTCGAGACTGCGCAGCAGGGTGGTCTTGCCCGACCCGGACGGGCCGAGCAGGACCGTCGAGGTGCCCTGGTCGGCGTCGAGGTCGATGCCGCGCAGGACGTGGTGGTCACCGAAGGACTTCGTGAGTCCGCGGACGCTGAGTAGAGGAGTCATCGCACGTACCTGTCCAGTCGGGTCTCGAGCCGTTTCTGGCCGATCGAGAGCAGCCAGCAGACGATCCAGAAGTAGAAGCCGGCGAGCAGGTAGAGCGCGAGGTACTCGGTGCTCTCGTCGGCGGCGGTCTTGGCCACCCGCAGCACCTCGACGACGAGGATCGTGGAGGCGAGCGACGTGTCCTTCACGAGGGACAGCAGCGTGTTCGACAGCGGCGGGACGGCCGTGCGCAGCGCCTGCGGCAGGACCACGCGGCGCAGGGTCTGGCGGTAGTCCAGGCCGATCGTGCGGGCCGCCTCGGTCTGGCCGCGCGGGACGGCGAGGATCGCCGAGCGGATGATCTCCGCGGCGTACCCGCCGACGTTGAGCGTGAACGCGATGATCGCGGCGACGTACCGGTCGAGCGTGATCCCCAGCTCCGGCAGGCCGAAGAACACGATGAACAGCTGCAGCAGCAGCGGCGTGCCGCGGATGATCGAGATGTAGACCCCGGCGGCCGCCGAGAGCAGGCGGTTCGCGGAGATCCTGGCGAGGGCGACGAGCAGGGCGAGCGCGAGGCCGAGCACGAAGCTGATCGCGGTGAGCGGGATCGTCTTCTGCACGAGGGCCACGGCCATCGGCCAGGCCTCGTCCTTCGCGACGTCGAGCCCGCTGCGCCCGCCGCGCCCCGCGGCCTGCGCGTCGCCGCCGTCCTCGACCGAGACGTCGGCCTTGAAGTAGGACTCCGAGATGCGCTTCAGCGTGCCGTCGGCCTTCAGCTCCTCGATCGCCCGGTTCGCCTCGGCCAGCCGGTCCCGGTCGGTCTTGCGGAAGGTGAGCGCCTGCTGCGTCTGCTCCCCGGCCTCGCCGGCGATCTTGATCTTCGTCGAGCCGCTGGTCGCGAGGTAGTCGAGCACGGCGATGTTGTCGTTGACGGCGGCGTCGACACGGCCCTGCTCCAGCAGCTTGGCGGCCTGCGCGAAGCCGTCGACCGGCTCGATCCTGGCCCCGGCCTTCTTCGCGGTGACCGCGAAGTTGCTGGTCGTGGACTGGGCGGCCGTGCGGCCCTTGAGGTCCGCGAG
The DNA here is from genome assembly GCA_036946185.1 of Aeromicrobium erythreum. GTDB lineage: Bacteria > Actinomycetota > Actinomycetes > Propionibacteriales > Nocardioidaceae > Aeromicrobium > Aeromicrobium erythreum_A. The sequence goes on along the minus strand of JAQIJP010000001.1, from coordinate 10,852 downwards.
CGTCGTGATGTCCTTCGTGTCCTTCGCCGTGACGATGACGCCGCGCGAGTACGTGTACGGGTCGCTCAGGCCGTACTTGGCCTCGCGCTCGGGATTGATCGAGATCTGGTTCGCGATGACGTCGATGCGGCCCGAGTCCAGGGCGGCGAACAGCGAGTCGAACGGCGCCTCGACGAACTTCAGCCGCCAGCCGGCCTTCTTGGCGACCGCCTTGACGACGTCGATGTCGTAGCCGGTCAGGTCGCCGGTGTCCGGGTCGCGGAACGTGAACGGGGGATAGATGCCCTCGCTGCCGACCGTGACGACCGGTCGGTCGTCGGCGGCAGCGGCCGGCCCGGCGGCGAGCGCGCCGACCACGACGAGCGAGCCCAGCAGGGCGGCGAGCGCGAGCAGTGCGCGGATCGGGCGGGGCATCGGTCCTCCGGGTCGGGTCGGGCCCCTCGACGGTAGGGCCTGCGCCCCGCCGTCGCAGCCGCGGTCCGCGATGCAGACGGTCCCGCGTCGGCCTAGTGCCAGCTCGTCGAGGACAACCGGCGCACGACGAGCAGCGGCAGGCCGCGCAGCCGCGCGCTGAGGTTCACGCCCTGGTCGACCGCGTAGCGCACGGGGTGGGAGACGCCGAGCCGCATGAACCGCAGCTCGCCCTGCGGCGGCACGACGACGTCGAAGGCCTGCGTGCGGGTGCGGGCCGGCCAGAACCGCAGCAGCTCGCCGTCGAGGACGACGGCGACCTTCTCGAGGTGGTCGAGGTTCGTGTAGCCCATCGGGACGTGCTGCATGAGCGTCGACAGGTCCGGGTCGGGCCCCGTGTAGGCGCGGGTGAAGCCCCGGTTGGTCGCGTGCAGGCGGGCCGTCGCGTCGTGGTCGAGGCCGAAGGTGTCGACCGGGCCCGTGCCGACCGGCGCGTCCGGTGTCGACGTCCAGGGCAGGGTCAGGCGGGGGACGCGCGGCGGACGCGGGTGGCGCCACGCGCTGTCGTCGGTCAGGTCCATGAGGCGCACGGCCCGATGCTGCCACGGCGCGGACCGTGGTCGCGAGGCCTCGGGGCGCCCACTAGGTTGACCGTCGTGCTCGTCCGTCCGCCGATCCGTCGCCGCCTGGCCCTCGTGGGTCCGGCGTTCGTGGCGGCGGTCGCGTACGTCGACCCCGGCAACGTCGCCACGAACGTCACGGCCGGCTCGCAGTTCGGCTACACGCTCGTGTGGGTCGTCGTGCTCGCCAACGTCATGGCCGTGCTCGTGCAGTACCTGTCGGCCAAGCTCGGCCTCGTGACGGGCCGCTCGCTCGCGTCGCACGTGGGACGCGAGCTGCCCCGGCCCGCACGGATCGCCTACTGGCTCCAGGCCGAGGCCATCGCGATCGCGACCGACCTGGCCGAGGTCGTGGGCGGCGCGATCGCGTTGTACCTGCTGTTCGACCTGCCGCTCGTGCTCGGGGCGCTCGTCACCGCATCCGTGTCGCTCGTCATCCTGCTCGTCGGCGACGCCCGGGGGCAGCGGGTGCTGGAGCGCACGATCATCGGCTTCCTCGCGCTCATCGCCGTCGGCTTCCTGGCGGGGCTGCTCGTGAACCCGCCCGGCGGCGCGGACCTCGCGGGCGGCCTCGTGCCGCGCTTCGACGGCACCGGGAGCGTGCTGCTCGCCTCGGGCATCATCGGTGCGACCGTCATGCCGCACGTCATCTACCTGCACTCCAGTCTCACGACCACGCGCCTCGACCACCGCGGCGACGGCTTCGACCTCGGCCAGCTGCTGCGGGCGACCCGTGTCGACGTCGGGCTGGCCCTCGCCGTCGCCGGTCTGCTCAACCTCTCGCTGCTCGTCGTCGCGGCGGCGTCGCTGCAGGGCCTGCCCGGCACCGACACCCTGACCGGCGTGCACCGGGTCGTGACCTCCGAGCTGGGTGCCGGCGTCGCGCTGCTGTTCGCGGTGTCGCTGCTCGGGTCGGGGCTCGCGTCGACGTCGGTGGGCGCGGCCGCGGGCGCCGAGGTCATGGACGGGCTCCTCGGGCTGCGCGTTCCGCTGGTCGTGCGGCGGGTCGTGACGGTGATCCCGGCGCTCGTGGTGGTGGTCGCCGGGGTCGAGCCCAGCCGGGCACTCGTCGTCTCGCAGGTGGTGCTGTCGCTCGGCATCCCGTTCGCGCTCGTGCCGCTCGTCGTGCTCACCGCCCGCCGACGGGTCATGGGCGACCAGGTCAACCGCCCGGCCACGACGTTCGCCGCCGCCGCGGTGGCCGGCGTCGTGATCGTGCTCAACCTCGCGCTGCTGTACCTGACCTTCGCCTGAGCCGGCCGTCGCCCGTTCTGGCAGGATGCCGCCCGTGGACCTCATGCCGCGGATCCCGCGCGACCTCGCCGCGGCGAGCAGCAACGCGCGCGACAAGCTGCGCCGTCGCCCGATCGCGGACCTGCGCCCGACGCCGCGCACGCGGGTCGAGCGCACGGAGCACGCGACGCTGTACCGCTACGACCCGTACCCGGGCGTCGCGGAGCGTGGTCTGCCGATCCTGCTCGTCCCGCCGCTCGCGGCGCCCGCCCTCGCGTTCGACCTGCGCCGCGGCTGCAGCGTCGTCGAGTACTTCGTCCAGCAGGGCCGGCCGGTCTACCTCGTCGACTACGGGCCCGTGCAGTTCAGGCACCGCGAGCAGGGCATCGAGCACTGGGTCGACACGGTCGTGCCGCACGCCGTCGGGTCGGTCGTCGAGCACCACGGCGCCGACCGCGTGCACCTGGCCGGCTGGAGCCTCGGCGGCATCTTCACGATGCTCACGGCGGCGGCGCTCCCGGACCTGCCGCTCGCGTCGGCCACTGCCGTCGCGAGCCCGTTCGACCTCAAGGCCGTCCCGCTGCTCGCCCTGGCGCGTCCTCTCGACCGGGTGATGAGCCCCCTCGTCGGGCCGGCCTATCGCGCCCTGGGCGGGGTGCCCGCGCCGCTGACGCGGCTCGGCTTCCAGCTGTCGTCGGCCGACAAGTACCTGACGAAGCCGGTCTCGATGCTCATGCACGCCGACGATCGCGACTTCCTCGCGCAGCTCGAGGCCGTCGACCGGTTCATGGGCAGCATGTACGCCTACCCCGGCCGGACGTTCGGGCAGCTGTACCACGTGGTGATGCGCACGAACGAGTTCGCGGGCGGCACGATGGAGCTCGGTGGACGGACGGTCCGGCTCGCCGACGTCCGCGTGCCCGTGCTCGTCGTGGCCGGCACGAACGACACGCTCGCGCCGCAGCCCGCCGTCGAGCACCTGCTCGACCTCGTGACGGGTGCGCCGGAGACGGAGCTGCTGCAGGCGCCGGGCGGCCACCTCGGCGTCCTGACCGGCCGCGCCGCCCGCCGCACCACCTGGCCGGGTCTGCAGGACTTCCTCACCCGCCACGACACCTGACCTCGGGTCCCGAGATTTGCTGACTCATCCACCGTTTCAGTCAGCAGAACGGTGGATGGAGCAGCACATCTCGGTGACCGGGGTCAGGCGGTGAGCGTCGAGGTGTCGATGACGGCGCGGTAGCGGACGTCGCCGGCGACGACCTTGTCGTAGTACTCGTCGACCTGGTCGGCCGAGATGACCTCGACCGTCGCGGTGATGCCGTGCTCGGCGCAGAAGTCGAGCATCTCCTGCGTCTGCGGCAGGCCACCGACCATCGAGCCCTCGACGGCCCGGCGGAACGACAGCAGCGAGAACGCGCCGATCTCGAGCGACTCGGTCGGGGCGCCGAGGTTGACCATCGCGCCACCGCGGTCGAGCAGGCCCAGGAACTTGTCCATCGGCACGGCCGCGCCGACGGTGTTGAGCAGCAGGTCGAAGCTCCCGCGCAGCTCCTTGAACGCCGACCCGTCCTCGGTGGCCCGGTAGTGGGCGGCGCCGAACTCGAGGCCGTCGTCCTGCTTGGCGTCGGTGCGGCTCAGGACCGTCACCTCGGCGCCCAGCGCCGCGGCGATCTTGACCGCGACGTGGCCGAGTCCACCCATGCCGATGACGCCGACACGCGTGCCCTGCGTGACGCCGTGGCGCACGAGCGGCGCGTAGGTCGTGATGCCGGCGCACAGCAGCGGCGTCGTGCCGGCGCGGTCGACGCCGTCGGGGATCTTCACGACGAAGTGGTCGCGCACGACGACCTGCGTGCTGTAGCCGCCGTAGGTCGTCTCGCCCTCGTAGTCCTTCGCCGAGTACGTCTGCACGACGCCCTTCTCGCAGAACTGCTCCTCGCCGTCCTTGCACGCGGCGCACTCGAGGCAGGAGTCGACGAAGCAGCCGACCCCGACGACGTCGCCGACCGCGTGGGTCGTGACCTCGGGCCCGACCTCGGCGACGGTGCCGAGGATCTCGTGGCCGGGCGTCATCGGGAAGATCCCGCCGCCCCACTCGTCGCGCGCCTGGTGGATGTCGGAGTGGCAGATGCCGGCGTACTCGATGTCGATGCGGACGTCGTGCGGGCGCAGGTCGCGACGCTCGAGGTCGACGGTCTCGAAGGACGCGCTCGCCTCGGGGACGGACAGGGCAGCGGCGGTCGTGGTCACGGAGGGATCACCTTCCGGGGGATCGGGGAGTGGGATCGGGGCCGGTGGGCCCGCCTCCCGATGCTCCGCCGTGCCCGGCCGGACGCAAGTCGAGAAGCGTTGTCGGGAGCGCGCACTACGCTGGCGGCATGCCGGAGATGCCGGAGGTCGACGCACTCGTCGGCTGGTTGCGCGAGCAGACCGTGGGCGCCGTCGTGGCCGAGGTCGAGCTCGCCTCGTTCGCGGTGCTCAAGACGTTCGACCCGCCGGTCCAGGGCCTCGCCGGCCTGCAGGTCACCGACGTGCGCCGGCACGGCAAGTTCATCGACCTCGACGTCGACGGCCTGCACCTCGTCGTCCACCTCGCGAAGGCCGGCTGGCTGCGCTGGTCCGACAAGCTGGCCGACAAGCGGCTCAAGGTCGGCAACGGCCCGATCGCGGCGCGGGTGCGGCTCGACCGCGGCGACGGCCCACACGTCGGGTTCGACCTCACCGAGGCCGGCACCCGCAAGGGCCTGGCCGTGTACGTCGTCCGTGACCCGTCCGAGGTGCAGGGCATCGCCGACCTCGGCCCGGACCCCCTCGGCGACGGCTTCTCGGTCGCGCCGCTGCTCGAGGGCCGGCGCATGCAGGTCAAGCGGCTGCTGCGCGACCAGCACACGGTCGCGGGCATCGGCAACGCCTACAGCGACGAGATCCTGCACGCCGCCCGGTTGTCGCCGTTCGCGATCGCCGCCGACCTCGACGCCGACGAGGTCGCCCGGCTGGACACCGCGATCCACGACGTCCTGACCGAGGCGCTCGCCGGGGCGCGGGGCAAGCCGGCGTCGGAGCTCAAGGACGCCAAGCGCACCCGCATGCGGGTCCACGGTCGCACGGGCGAGGCGTGCCCCGTGTGCGGCGACACCGTCGCCGAGGTGCGGTTCAGCGACTCGTCGCTCCAGTACTGCCCGACGTGCCAGACCGGCGGCAAGCCGCTCAAGGACCGCTCGACGAGCAAGTTCCTCAAGTAGTCGTCAGCCCAGGGCGACGAGCGTGACCGCCGTGGCCGCCAGGCCCAGGCCGACGCCCTGCCAGGCGTGGATCCGCTCCTTGAGCACCAGGGCTGCGAGCACGACCGTCGAGGCCGGGTAGAGCGACGAGATCACCGACACGATCGACAGCAGGCCGTGGTGCGTCGCGTAGACGAAGGCTCCGGTCGCCGTCGCGCCGAGCGGGCCCATCACGAGCGCCCGCCAGGCGGCGCGGTCGGTGGGCACCCAGGCCTGCCGCAGGCCGACGGCCGTGGCGACGACGGCGACGACGGACACGAGCTGGGTCAGGGCGAGCGGCAGGATGCCCGCCTCCTCGTCGATCCGGCCCAGGAACACGAACAGGGCACCGAAGCCCAGCCCGGCCAGCGCCCCGTCGACCACGCCGCCGCGGTGGGACGGGTCCTCGTCGACGACGAGGGAGATCAGCCAGATCGCCGGGACGGCCGTCGCGACCCCGAGGACCGCGAGCAGCGAGGGGCGCTCGCCGAGCGCGAGCCCCACGGCGACCGGGAGCAGCGCCGTGCCGACCGCCGACAGCGGGGCGACCACGCCCATCCGGGCGCCGGCCAGCCCGCGGTACAGGAAGGCGGTGCCGATGCCGCCGCCGACGCCGGCCGCGGCGGCCCAGGCCCAGTCCGCCCCGGTGACGACGCCGCCCACCAGGAGGCCGACGACGAGGTTGGTGACCGTCGAGGACGACTGGCCGACGACCGCGACCTGGAACGGGCCGGAACGCTTCGAGAACAGTCCGCCGAGGAAGTCCGAGACGCCGTAGGCGAGGGCGGAGAGCAGCGAGAGGACGACGGCCACCGCCCGACTCTAGGGCACCGGCGCGCACCGCGGGTCAGGGTGGGAGGGGCCTCCTAGAGTGGGGGCATGGCGAGGCGTGAGGGCTGGGGTCGACGCACCAACCGGGCGGTCGACGGCATGGCTTCGCGCGTCGACGGTCGCACCGAGGACGCCGCCCGTCGCGCCGCCCCGGTGCTGGTCCTCGCCGTCAAGGTCCTGCGCTGGCCCACCCTGGTCCTGCTCGTGCTGCCGATCCCGTTCGTCCTCGCGACGTTCGTCCTCGGCCTGACGATGGACGGCTGGTGGCGGGTGCTCGTCGTCGTGCTGTCCCTCGTGGGCGCCGCGATCTCCGCGGCGTTCGCGGGCCGTCGTCGCCGGATCCTGCAGGCGGTCGAGGTCCCGGACGCGCTGGCCACCGAGCTCGGCATCGCGGTCAACCTGTCCGGCCGGGTCACCGAGAGTCGCGGCGTGCTCGAGGCGGTCGCGGGCGGTGGCGGCTGGCGGGTGCTGTCCCGGATGAAGGGCCTGTGGAGCGGCGTCACGATGACCGGTCGGTGGATCGACGGCATCGGCGACCTGCCGCGCGCGCGGTACTTCTTCCCGCCCAAGATCGGCACCACCGTCATGGTCACGGTGGCGTCACTGTGGCTCGTCCCGATCTCGATCGTCGTGTGCTTCCTGTCGTTCGTCGGCGCCGTCGCCCACGCCTTCTGAGCGGTCGGCCGGGTCGGGCGACTCCCGTGACACCCCGCTGACCTGGGCCTACGCTGACCGCCATGGACCTCGTCGGACTGGCCACCCTGCCCCTGCGTGTCACGATCTCGGCGACGCGGACGACGCTGGCCCTCGGCCAGCTCGCCGCGCCGGACGGCCCGATCCTGCGCGAGGGCGGCTACGGCAGCCGGATCGGCGAGCTCATCGGGGAGGGCGGCCTGCTGGAGCAGCTCGCGAAGCTGCTGGCCGACGAGCGCGGCGTGCTCGCGCTCGGCAACCTGCTGGCCGACCTGACGGCCGACGACCGGCCGCTCGGCAAGGCGCTGGCCCGTGACGGCGTGGTCGACCGGATGGCCTCCGAGGACGGTCCGTTCGTCCGGCTGCTCGAGGAGGGTGGCGCGCTGGACCGGGCGCTCGCCGAGAACGGTCCCCTGTACCGCTTCCTCGCCCCCGGCGGCGCCCTGGACCGGTTGCTTCAGGAGGACGGACCGCTCGAGCGGCTGCTGCAGGAGGACGGCCCGCTCGACCGGATGCTCGCCCCCGGCGGGACGCTCGAGCACCTGCTCGCCGACGGAGGGGTCGTCGACCGCGTCCTGGAGCCTGGCGGCCTGCTCGAGCAGCTCGTCGAGGAGGAGGGGATGCTCGAGAAGCTGCTGCAGCCCGGCGGCACCCTCGACCAGCTCGTCGCGCTCGGCCAGACCTTCGACGCCCTCGCGCCGCGGCTCGAGGCGCTCAGCAGCGCGATCCCGAACCTGAACAGCGCCGTCGCGATCCTCAGCGGAGCGGTCGAGCCGCTCGGGCACCTCGCCCAGCGGCTGCCGGGCGGGCGACGGTCGCGGGGTGCGATCACGAGCGCCTCGGCGCCCGACGAGCCGTACGGCGACTGACCGTCCCGCCGGCGGAACATCCGCGCGGCGACGGCTGTTGGACCGTGGACGTGAGCGCCCTCTTCGAGCCCCTGACCCTGCGTGGCGTGACCGCGCCCAACCGCATCTGGCTCGCGCCGATGTGCCAGTACTCGTGTGAAGCCCGGGACGGCGTCCCCACGGACTGGCACCTCGTCCACCTCGGGGCGCGCGCGACGGGTGGGTTCGGGCTGATCGTGACCGAGGCGTCCGCCGTGGTGCCCGAGGGCCGGATCAGCCCGGAGGACGCGGGCCTGTGGAACGACGAGCAGGCCGCGGCCTGGCGCCGCGTCGTGGACTTCCTGCACGCCCAGGGATCGCTCGTCGGCGTCCAGCTCGCCCACGCCGGCCGCAAGGCGTCGACGTACGCGCCGTTCGCCGACGGCGAGGGCAGCGTCCCGGTCGCGGAGGGGGGCTGGGAGACGGTCGCGCCGTCCGCGATCGCGTTCCCCGGGTACGCGACCCCGCGCGAGCTGACGACCGACGAGGTCGCCGCGATCCCGCAGGCCTTCGCCGACGCGGCCCGCCGGGCGGACGCGGCCGGCTTCGACCTGGTCGAGGTGCACGCCGCCCACGGCTACCTCCTGCACGAGTTCCTGTCGCCGCTGTCGAACCGGCGCGACGACCGCTACGGCGGCTCGTTCGAGGACCGCACCCGCCTCGTCGTCGAGGTCGTCGACGCGATCCGGGCCGTCTGGCCGCAGGACAAGCCGGTCGCCGTCCGCTTCTCCGCGACCGACTGGCTCGACGACGGCTGGACCGTCGAGGAGACCGCGCGGCTGTCCGCGCTGCTGCGCGAGCACGGGGTCGACGTGGTCGACGTGTCCAGCGGCGGCCTGCTGCCGGCGCCGATCGAGGTCGGCCCGGGCTACCAGGTGCCGTTCGCCCGCGAGGTGCGCGCGACGTCCGGCGTCGTCACGGGCGCCGTCGGGCTCATCACCGACCCGCAGCAGGCCGAGGACGTCCTGACCTCCGGTGACGCCGACCTCGTGCTGCTCGCGCGGGCCGGCCTGCGCGAGCCCGGCTGGCCGCAGCGCGCGGCCCACGAGCTCGGCCTGACGGCCGACGAGTCGCCGTACCCGCCGCAGTACGAGCGGGGCGCCTGGCGCTGAGGGCGACGGACGCGCCGTGGGGCGGTAGCGTCGCCGCATGGAGCACTGCTCGTACGAGGAGTTCGGCGTCGCGTTCTTCGAGTACGCCGTGAGCGAGGAGAAGGTCCTCGCGTCGGTCCGCGAGATGGCGGCCGAGCCGATCGACATGGGTCCGGTCGGGGTCGGCCCCGGCGGTGCGGCCCAGGTGCGGGCCACCGGCTCGGTCGGCGAGCCCGAGGCGACGCGCCTGCCCGGCGAGCTGATCCGGTACCGGGTCGTGCTGCCGGTGTCGCTCGACTTCACGGTCGACCTGCAGCTCGACAAGCACGAGTTCCACGGCGACCTGCGCGTCCCGCTGGAGATCCTGGCCCGCGCGACCACCGACCTGCAGGTCGAGATCGTGGTCGAGCCGCCGCGCTCGCGCGACGTCGAGCTCGACCTCAAGGCCTCCGGGCTGCGCGCGTCGGTGCTCAAGAAGGTCGCGAACATCGACGTCGAGGTCAAGAAGTTCGTCGCGAAGTACATCCAGGACGAGGTCGCCAAGGATGCCGACTCCCGACTCGTCGACATCCGCGCCAGCATCGACGCCCAGGACCTCTGACCCGCGCGAAGGACCAGCCGCGCCCCGTGGGTGATGAAGGATTCTGCTTTCCGCACGGGGGACGAAGGATTCTGCATCCCGCACGACCGTCCGTGTCGGACGCAGAATCCTTCGTCCTCGCCGCCCCGACCCGGGCCGCGGTGCGGAATGCAGAATCCTCCGTGACCCCTGACCCGGCGCGGTGCCGGGGCCCCCGCCGCGCTCGGTAGGATCGACCCGTGACGGACGCCGCGAGCCAGCCGACCCCCACGCCCTCGACGCTCGACACGGTCGAGCACGCCGCCTCCACCCCGGAGCGTGAGCAGCCGTGGGCCGAGCTCGGGCTCAAGCCCGACGAGTACCAGCGCATCCGCGACATCCTCGGCCGCCGCCCGACCGGCGCCGAGCTCGCGATGTACTCCGTCATGTGGAGCGAGCACTGCTCCTACAAGTCCTCCAAGGTGCACCTCAAGAAGTTCGGCGAGCTGCCGCAGGAGACGCCGCTCGGCAAGACCCTCGCCGGCATCGGCGAGAACGCCGGCGTCATCGACATCGGCCAGGGCTACGCCGTCACGTTCAAGGTGGAGTCGCACAACCACCCGAGCTACGTCGAGCCCTACCAGGGCGCCGCGACGGGCGTCGGCGGCATCGTCCGCGACATCCTCGCGATGGGCGCCCGCCCGGTCGCCGTCATGGACCCGCTGCGCTTCGGCCCGCTCACGGCCGACGACACGTCGCGCGTGCTGCCCGGCATCGTGGCCGGCGTCGGCGGCTACGGCAACTGCCTCGGCCTGCCGAACATCGGCGGCGAGGTCGTGTTCGACGAGACTTACCTCGGCAACCCGCTCGTCAACGCCCTGTGCGTCGGCGTGCTGCGGCACGAGGACCTGCACCTGGCGTTCGCGTCGGGCGTCGGCAACAAGGTCGTCCTGTACGGCGCGCGCACGGGCGGCGACGGCATCGGCGGCGTGTCGGTGCTCGCCTCCGAGACGTTCGACGCCGACGGCCCGGCCAAGCGGCCCAGCGTCCAGGTCGGCGACCCGTTCATGGAGAAGCTGCTGATCGAGTGCACGCTCGAGCTGTTCGCGGCCAAGGTCGTCAACGGCATCCAGGACCTCGGCGGCGCCGGTCTGTCCTGCGCGACGAGCGAGCTCGCGAGCGCCGGCGACGGCGGCATGCGGGTCGAGCTCGACACCGTGCCGCTGCGCGACCCGTCGCTCTCGCCCGAGGAGATCCTCATGAG